>DASVYC010000083.1:0-173060 GCA_036392375.1 Phycisphaerales bacterium | reverse complement strand
CCACCCACACCTTCTCCCGATACAACACGCCGCGCGTTCATTTCTTCGGCTGCACCACATCCTTCAGGATGTCCACGATCCGCTCGGGCCCCACGTTGCGCAGGAAGCTCTTGCCGAAGAGTTCGAGATCGGGGCGGGTGCTGTTGTCGGCGAAGGTGCCGGTGGTGCGCAGCGGCATCATTGTGGCCTGGTTGATCGCGCCGCCCGTGGCGCTGATGCCGGGGATCGCGCCGAAGAGCTTGCCCGCGTCGTCGGCGAGCTGGCCGAAGGGCACCCACGTGACGACGTCGATCCGCTCGGCCGGGAGGTTGATCGCGATGCCCTCGAGCTCGAGCGCGAACTCTCCGACCGGGAAGTTCCAGCGGGGGTAGGTAATGACGCCGTTGACCGCCGTCACGTTCAACGGCTTGAGCCGCTGCAGGGCCTTGCCTTCCTCGCGGGCGTTGAGGCGCTTGAGCAAGCCGCCGACGCCGCCGGAGAGCTTGAAGCGAACCTCGCCGGGGTCCACGCTCACCACGCCGTTGAGCTTGCGGAGATCGCCGTCGAGCGGGATCTCCAGGCGATTGGACTGGATGAGGGCCTGGCGGTCCTCGAAGCGTTTCTCGACGTCCGCGAGCGTCGGCAGCACCGCGCCCACGCGGCGCGAGAGATCGCCGTCGATGCGTCGCAACGCGACGACCATGGGAGTGATGAGCACGCCGTTCTGCACCTCGCCGTTGATCTGGATGAGGGCGCGAGGCAGGAGCGCCTCGGGGCCGTTGGCGCTGGTGAGCTTGGTCTCGGTGCTGGTGATATCCGTGCGGATCGTGCCGCCGGTCTTGCTGAAGTTCTTGGCGTCGAGCATGAGGTTCACGCTCGGGCCGAGGATGTCGGCGGGCAGGCCGTTCTTGACGCTGAAGGCGTCGATGAGCGCGGTCGGGATGGACTTGATGTCGCCCTTGGCGGTGATGGAGGGGTTCGCGGTGTTGAGTGTGCCGGAAGCGTCGGCGATGCCGGTGACGGTGCCCGTGAGCGAGCCGCCGCCGGGGCCGGCCTTGCCCGGGTCGGGCACGATCGCGAGCCTGCCGAAGTTGAGGTCGAACGACAATCCCGGCGCCCCGTCCAGGTGCCTGAGCTTGACAGTCGCGTCGCCCATCTGGGTCCTGACGTTGCGGCTGTCGGCCAGTTCAAGCGCATCGATACGGGCAGTCGCGTCTAAGGCGAAGATCCCCGGCTTCAACGGGCCGCCGATGCCGCTGCTGCCCCCTTGAGAACTGGCACGCGAGATGACCGCCTTGTTGATAACGACCTCGGCCTTGGCCGGGCCGGTCATGCTGAGATCGGTGGGTTTGGCTCCGGGCGCCAAGGGCTGGCCCTTGCCCAGCACAAAGCGATCGAACCACGCCGGGTCGATGGTCCAGCGGATCGGATCGGCAGAGGTGAGCTGGATGCGCTCGGGCAACAGCGTCGCCCGCAGCGGCTGCCGGATCTCGACGCGGGGGGCGAGCAGCGTGACGTCGGCGGTGATCTCGCCGCCCGCGATCGTGTCGGCGAGGCTCTTGCCGTCTTTGGAGCGGGGATCGATTCGCGTCGTCGCGGTGATCTGCGCCGTCGGTCCCAGTGCGCCGGAGACGAGGCCCGGCTGATTGATCGCCTTGTCGAGCCCCGCGGTCGCGACATCGTTCACGCGGACCTCGATCGTCGCTGGGCCTTTGAGGGCGTACATCGCGCCCAGCGGCGCACTCGCGCGGGCGGCGACGGCGCCGAAGTTCTGGCCGTCGGGCGTGACGAGGCCGCCGGTGGCCTGCACGCTCGCCTCGCCGCCGGCGCCCTTGTCCGAGAGCGTCGACAGCGGCAGAGCGACATTGATCGTCAGGTCGTTCGCGCCGTAGGACTGATCGCCCTTGGCGATGATCGCCTGGCCCAGCACCGCGAGGCGAGCCTTGAGCTCGCCGGCCTTGGCAAAGTCCGGCGCGCCCGCGGCGGTCAGCGGGATCGTCACCGGGTCACTTGTCAGCGTGTACTTCGCCGGGGCGCGGAGCGTGACCTTGTCCGGCCCGCTCTGCACGGCGTCGAGCAAGGAGGGCGTCACGACGCCGTCGCCCAGCGCCTTGAAGACCAGGCTGTTGCCCGCGAGTTCGCCGTCGATTCCGACGTTGGTGCGGCTCGAGTTGAGCGCGGCCTTGATCGACAGGCCGTCGCTGCCGGAGGGCAGGATCGAGACCGAGGTATCGAAAGTAGTACCGAGCGCCTCGCGTGCGAGGGCGGGGACCGGGCCGCCGCCGGGCAGGGCCTCGGCGAGCGACGAGGGCACGCCGTCGACTTTGATCGTGCCCAACGCGTAGAACGCGCCGGCGAGCTTGGCGATCAGGTTCGGTGCGGCGGGCGTGGCGCCAGTCCACAGAGACGAGACCGAAGGCAGCGAGAAGTCGCCGTCGATCTTCATCGGCGAGCCGTTGGCCACCGTGTTGCCCGCGATGATCGCGGTCGCGGCCTTGCCGGGCGTGATCGCGACGTCGACGCCGAGGTCACGCACGTCCAGCTCGATCGCCTTGCCCGGCACGGTGCCTTGCGACGCCGGGGCGGATGCGAGAACGTTCCAACCCGAGGCGTCCACCCGCGCCTTGGCTTCGAGCTGATCCAGCTTCGGGGCCCGCGTCTTGGCGTCCATCGGCACGCGGAGCGTGGGAATCGAGAGCCCGACTTGTCCGGTCGTCTTGGGGAACGAGAGCGACTCGGACTTCACGATGCGAGAGGCGATCTGCCCGGCGCTGGCGAGACGGAGCGACACGCCGCGTTCGCGGGCGCTGATCTCGGTGTCGGTGACGCGCAGAGCGGCGACCGCGCCGAGCGACTGCGACTGGGCGTTCAGGTCGACGTCGATGACGTTGTTTTTGGAGGTCGCTGCGAGCTGCGCCTCAAACTTTGGACCGAAGTCGCGAGGCAAGTCGAGGGCAACGCCCGTCTTGCTCATCGCTGCGGCGACAAAGGGCTGAATCTGAGCGGTGGACAGAATCTTGACGTCGACCTTCCCGTCAATCATGCCGGGAACACGTGCGACGATCTGTCCTCCTTCGTTCAACACTTGCTGAAGTACGAAGTCGGCAGCGATCACGCCGATCGGCTCCATGCCCGAACCGAGGTCGATTTTTGGCACGCCGGTGTCGAGCATCACTCTGACACGATCGGACACGTCGTCACTTGATACCTTGGCGATGAGGTGTGTCTCAAACTTTGCGGGTGGAGACGCTCTTTGAAGCTCGCCCTCGATGCCCAGAATGAAGGCCGCGATATCGAGTTTCGCTCCGCGCAGATCAAGCCCGGACTCTCCGAGCTTCGCCTGAAATGCGTTCACATCAATTCCGCCGGAGCCGGGGCTTTTGATGGTCACTCCAGCCAAGGCGTCTGCTGGCAAGTAGCTGTCGACAATTGCCTTCAATCCGTCCTTAACGATCCGGACCTCGGCGGGCGCGTCGAGCGCGATCACGCCGTCCTTGAGCGAGAGCTTCGCGTTCGCCGTCGCGCCGGCGCTCTGCACGTCGAGCGATGCGGCTCCTCCGTGGTAATCGCCGTTGGCGGATGCCGCGAACGTCAGCGATTCGCCGAGGATCTGCTTGAGATGGAGCGGCCGCCCCGCGGCGGTGCTCGCGACCGCGTCGAGCAGTGCGACGGACAGATCTTTCGCGGAGACCGTGGCGTCCACCTTGGGCGAGCTCTTGGCGAGCGATGCCGCGTCGAGTCGGAGGAGGCCGTTGGAGTCGGTCCAGTTTTCGACTTTCACGTTTGCTTCGAGCGGCGCCGCCCCGGTCTTGGCGGAGACCTCGAGCGAGATCGGGGCGCCGACCGCAACGTTGGCGTCGGCCTTGACGTCGCTCAGCTCTGCGACGGGCTTCATGTCCTTGTCGAGCACGCTGAGTTTGGAGAGGCGGACCTCGACTCTGGCCTTGAGGTTCTTCGGCAACTGGATCTGGTTGCCTGTGCCATCGCCGCGGGGCCGCGGCTGGGGCTTAGCGTCGGCGGGCTTGGGCACGCCGTCGCCTTCGCGGAGTTGCACGTCACCGCTGACCTGGATCGTGCCCAGGTCGTACCAGTCGGTCGCGAGGGCCAGCAGGCTGCGGTTGACCGCGACGTCGATGGCGCCAGCGGGCGCGTTCTTGGAATCCACCAGCGCGATGCGGGCGGTCTGATCGCCGAACCACCGCAGCGATGCCGATTGCACCGTGCCCACGAGTCGATCGGTGCCCAGGACCTTGGTGCCGGCGATGAACGAGCCGGCCATTGTCGGCGCCAGTGCCACCACGCCGCCCGCGATCGCCACCAGCACGCCCGCGGCGATCAGAATCTTCTTCCTCTTCCCGGGTTTTTTGCGGGGCATCGCGCTGTCATCCAGGAGCGCGGCGGATTCATCTCGGGTCAGACCGGGTTCGCTGGACATACGTCAACCTCTTCCGTGAGAGCCGTCGCCCGTGCCAAAGCGGCGCGGTCGCATCGGCGGCACGAGGCCGCTCGCCTCGCCACGCCGGACAGTATTCGAGTTGGATGCCCCGACGGCCTCGGACCGGCCCGGGTTCGAATGAAGGGTGAACACCGGGCCCCCAGTGTGAACTGAAGCCTTTACATGACAACAGCTTACAAAAGTGAATCGTTTTCAATATCTTCTGAAACTTCTGCTATACTATCCGCGAATGACTGGAGGAGGGTGGGTGCGAGAGATCGGGAGCGACGCGATGGCGGGCGACCACAAGCAACTGATCGAAGCGCAAGATCGCTTTGTCGCGGCGTGGGGCAAGATGGGCACCGCCTGGGGCATTAGCCGCACCATGGCCGAGGTGCATGCTCTTTTGTACATCACGGGCGAGCCCCTGTGCACCGACGATGTGATGGAACGGCTGCAGATCAGCCGCGGCAACGCCAGCATGTCGCTGCGGGCCTTGCTGGAGTGGGGCATCGTCGAGCGGGTGCACCGGCGGGGTGATCGCAAGGAGTACTTTCAGGCCGAGCAGGATGTGTGGGTGCTCTTCCGCGCGATCGTTCGCGAGCGCATGAAGCGCGAGGTCGATCCGATGCGGGCGTCGCTGTACGAGATCCGCGACCTCACACAGCCGGGCAGAAGCGAGCGCAGCGACGATCGTGCCGATGAGCGTCGCGGCGAACGCAAGCCCCCGGATCCCGCGCTCGCGGCCCACAACCAACGCCTCGACGCCATGCTCGGATTTCTCGAGACCATGGAGAAGATGTCGGCCTCGTTCGTCAGCCCCGCGGGGCGGGGTTTGCAGGCGGCGGCGAAGATCTTGGGCTTCGTGGGCGGCGGGCGCGCCGAGGCGCGACCCAGCACCTCGAGATCGGCTGAGACGGATTCCCGGCCCGATAGCGAACGGGAGGCGGGATGAGCATCCTGTCGCGCGAGCACGAGACCATCGCCACGCCGCCCGGTGCGGCCGAGCACACGATCGGCTGGAACGTCTCCGCACGCGCGCTCGCGGGAGTGTGCCCGGATGTCCTTGCGGCGAACCCAGCGACAAACTCCGGGGTGAACGTCGACCGCGAGGATGCGACGCTGGAAATCCTCGTCGAGATCGACGGCGAGCGCTTTCATGGTGCCGTCCTTGTTCGCCACGCCGGTCGCTGCGCGGCTCTGGACGACGTCCAGGGCGTGGTCGAGCGGAGCTTGGTCGGCGAGGCCGCGCTGGTGCACCTTGACTCGCGCGATCTGGTCGCGACGCTGCGTGTGCGCGACGTTGGATTCGAGACGATGTATGCACGGCTGCCGCTGCTGTCCCGCCTGGGGCTCGCGGGCGGGCGTTACGAGCTGCGGCCTTCGTGTGATCATGGAGCGCAAAAGAAAACGGGCGCTTCCGCGCCCGTTGTGTCGCACTCTCGCGGTTGAAATTAGAACCGGGGCTTCTCTTCCTTCTTGTCGGCCGGCGCCTCGTCATCGCCTTCGTCGCCCCCGCCGCCTTGGAACTGCTTGGCGGCGTCGCTCACCGCGGTGATGACGCTCATCGGGGCGTGAAGGCGGAAGTGGGTGCCGCCGCCGTCGGCGGTGACGCCGAAGGCGACGGGCGGGACATCGGTGGGGACCTTGAGCGGCGTGGGGTTACCGGTGAACGACATGGCCATCTGGGCCAGGTCGAAGATGCTCTTGGTGCCGATGACGCCGCGGATGATCGAGTTCTTGGGCAGGGGATCGGTCGCGATCGCGAGGGTCTTGTCCTGGGCGAGGGTGTTCTTGCCGTTGGAGGCGTCGAGAGCGGCCTGCATGACCATCTCGTTGGGCGAGTAGGTCATGATGACGGAGTTCTTGGTCGTCGCCAGGAGACCGGACATCTGGCCGGTGGCGCCGAAGATGAACATGTTCACCATCGCCATCTGAGCGGCCATGGGGTCCTTGTCGTCCATCTTGGGCTTCATGGTCCAGCGGTCGAGCTTGACGCCCCCGACCTCGGCGGCGTTCTCGGTGAAGGTCGATTCGATCTTCATCGGTCCCGCGGCGTTCTCGAATCCCTTGAGCTGGTCTTTGAACATGGTCTTGAGCGCGACGGTGTCGCTGCCGCGGACCTGGTAGGTGAAGCCGCTGAAGATCCCGGCTCCGGCCAGCATCGCGGGCGAGAAGCCCCACACCGCGTCCATGCCATCGATCTTGTCGATGTTCTTGGCCATGCTCTTGAGGTTGGCGGTCTGGGTCTCGAACTGATCGAGCACCTGTTTGAATTGCTCGGCCTTGGTCTCGTCCTTCTGGGCGATGCGCTTCATCTCTTCCTTGGCCGTGGTCATCATCGTCTCGAGCATGGCGGCCGCGTTCTTTGCCACCTGGCGGAGGCCCGGGCTGGTCGCGTCGCCCGAGAAGGCGAGGAGGTACGGCCCGTTGGGCAGCGCGGCGAGGCTGGCGTCGGCCTTGCCCGTGCTCTGGAAGAACCCGGCGATCTCACTTTTGGGCTTGAACGACGCGCCCACATCGATGGTCAGGCCGGTCTCTGCGAGGCCGATGCCGAAGACGCAGGTCTCGGCGTCGCGCGCGAACGCGCGGCCGATCGTCTCAAGCGGGACGACGAACTGCTTCACCGCTTCGGGCGAGATCATGCCCATCATGTCGTTGGGCTTGGCGTTGTTGATTTCCTTCAAGGCCTCGTCGATGCCGGCGTTGATGTCGGCGGCGAGCGCGGTCATGTTGGCGATGACCAAGATGTCGGACAGATCCGCGGCACGGTTGCCCACGACGCCCAGCGCTTCCTGATGGGTGGCGAGCATGTTGGTGCCGGGCTCGAAGCCGGCAACGATGGACTCGGTCGGCCCCAGCGCGATCCAGCCGCCGCCGATGTCACGGGCGTACATCTCTTCCTCGCCCATGCCGGTCACCTTGGCGACCTTGGCCGAGGCGTCGCCGCCCATCTCGGTGACCATTTGCTTGTAATCCGAGGTCTGCGCCAGCAGCACGGCGCGCTCCATCGGGTCGCCCTTGGACTTCTTCTTGGCCTCGCCCGCGGGCTGCATGTCCTTGGGCTCGGCGAGCACCACCAGCGCGACCGAGCCGTCCTTCTTGAAGCCCGGGGTGTCGCCGATCTCCTCGGCCATGTCATCGAAGATCTCGATCTGCTCGACCTTGAGCTTGTCGGCGTAGAACTTCACGCGGTCCACGGTGCGCTGGAAGTTCTCGGTGGCGATGACGGCGACGGCGCCCTTGGGCACGCGGTCGAGGGCCGCCGGGATCTTCGCCAGGGCGGAGCCCGCGACGACCGCGAGCGCGAGGACCGGCGTCAGGCGCAGCAGGCGGGAGGGTTTGCGACAGACAACGGTGCGGGCGGTCGGAAGCATCGTGAATCCTTTCGTGCAAGCTCGGGTCATTGGTGCGTGTGCGGGCGAGGACGCTCTTCTCCGGGCGTTGCGGGCCTTGTTGAGACGCCGCGGCTCGCCACATTGTTCTCATCGGCTCGCGCACTGTAGCGAACCGGCGCGGAGCGATGCCGCACGTTCCCCTACCGCCGTTCTTAGGAGAATCGTGTCGGGGATTCCGCCAGCTTCCGAGGGGCGCGATCAGATCGATGTCTTGGGGTTCACCCGCTCGGGCGATTGCACAACCGGTTGCGAGGACTCATCTTCCGTACCCTGGGAATCCTCGGAATCCTCCTCTTCGGTGTCGTGGTCCCCTTCCGCGGCGTCCGGGGCCTCGTCTTCAGCCTGGTCGTCGGCTGCTCCTGCCGCGTCGGTGCCCTGCGATCCACCCGCGGCCGCCGCCTCGGCGTTGAAGAGCTGGGCCTGCTCCGTGCCCTTGGGGGGCCACTGAATGCCCTGCTTGGCCGCCTCTTCCTTGGCCATCTCCTTCATCATCTCCCACTCGTCGATCGTGACCAGGACGTCACGCGCGACCGAGCCCTTGTGGTCGGAGATGATGCCGGCGATGCCCATCAGGTCGATCAAGCGGCTGGAGCGGGTGTAGCCGATCGCGAGGCGTCGCTGGAGCAGCGACACCGAGCCGCGGCGGGACTCGAGGACGATCTCCACGGCACGCTCGAAGAGCGGGTCTTCCTGCGCGGCCTTGAGGCTCGCGCTCGAGTTGTTCTTGCTCTGGACGAGGCGTTCCTCGTCGCTGAGGTTGCCCAGGCCGCTGCCTTCTTCGCTGGGCTTGCGGAGGACCAGGAGCTGGCGCTCGAAGCTGGGGCTGGCGACTTCCTTCATGAACTTGACGACCTTGCGGATCTCGGCGTCGGAGACGAGCGTGCCCTGCGAGCGGATGAGCTCGTTGCTGCCGGGGTTCAGGAACAACATGTCGCCGTGGCCGAGCAGGAGCTCGCCGCCCTTGTGATCGAGGACGATGCGCGAGTCTATGCCGCTCGCCACCTTGAACGAAATACGGCAGGGCATGTTGGACTTGATGAGACCCGTCACGACGTTCGCCTGCGGGCGCTGGGTCGCGAGGATCAGGTGGATACCGACCGCGCGGGCCTTCTGGGCGATGCGGATGATGTGCCCTTCGACTTCCTTGGCCGTCATCATGAGGTCGGCCAACTCGTCGATGATGAAGACCATGTAGGGCAGCTTGCGGGGGACGCGGGCGGCCTCCTCGTCGCTCTTGAGGTTCATCCGCTCCTTGAGCTCTTCCCAGGGCAGGTCGTTGTAGCTCGCGATGTCGCGGCAGCCGGCCTCCATGAGCAGCTCGTAGCGCTCGTCCATCTTCACCGTGGCCCACTCGAGGATGGCCGCGGCCTTGGACATCTCGGTGACGACCGGGCACATCAGGTGCGGGATGTCCTTGAACTGGCTCATCTCGACCATCTTGGGATCGACGAGGACCAGCTTGAGTTCATTCGGCTTCCGCGTGAACAGGAAGCTCATGATGATCGTGTTCATGCACACCGACTTACCCGAGCCGGTGGTGCCGGCGATGAGCATGTGCGGCATGCGGGTCAGGTCGGCAATGAGCGGCTTGCCGGTCGCGTCCTTACCGAGGAACATCGGCAGCTTCATCTTGCCGAAGAGCTCGGTCTTCGACATCAGCTCCTTCAGCCGCACCTTTTCCTTGGTGGGATTGGGGACTTCGACGCCGACGGTGTCGCGACCGACCTGGTTGGGAACGATGCGGATGTTGATGGCCTTGAGCGAACGCGCGATGTCGCTGGAGACGGCCTGGATCGCGGCGACCTTGGTGCCGGGGGCGAGGCGAACGTCGTAGAGGGTGATCACGGGGCCGGACTGAATGCCGACCACCTCGCCGCTGATGCCGAACTCCTTCATCGCGGACTCGAGCGCGATGCCCTGGCTGCGGACGATCTCTTCCAGCTTCTCGTTGAAGTTCTCCTCGGGCTCCTCGAGCGTGTCGAGGCCGGGGAAGCGGTAGCCCTCCATCTCGGTCTCGTGCTGCATCGACGCGAGGTCGGCGTCGGTGGCGATGGACTTTTCCTTCTGGCCGAAGGCGATGGGGAGCTTGGCGATCTTGTCGCGGAGGGCGTCGCGGTCGAAGACCTGGGGCGCGCCGGGGAGCTCGTCCTCGTCCTTGCCGAGGGTGGCGGGAGCGCCGGCCGCGGCGGTGGTGACGGGAGCGCTGGCCGCGCCGGTGGGCTTGGGAGCGGGGGCGACGGCCTCTTCCGACTCGTCGGAGTCTTCGTCGTCGATGGTGTCCGACTCGACCAGCGCGGCGGCGTTCTCCGGCTTGTCAGGGTCGATGACGCCCTCGGGGGTTTCGTCTTCCGGCGTCGGATCGGGCAGGAACCCGAACTCGGCGAGACGGTTGCGCGGCGAGTCGAAGGCGGATTCGCCCGGCATCATGGCTTCCGGCGCGGCGTCGGCGTCGGAGGGCTTGCGGACCCGCTTGCCGGGCTTGGTCTCGGTGATGGTGGCGAGCTCGGTGTCTTCGCCGTTGTCGAGGTCGGTCGCGGCGACGCCGTCGGCGTTCTTGCCGCGGAGGCCCGACCAGAAACGCGAGATCAATCCCGCCGAACCCTTGGCGGTGGCGACCGTGGCCTTGGCCGCGGCCGGAGCGACGACCTCGCCGGTGAACTTCGCGGTCGCGGCACCCGCGACGGCGGCGGCGGGCGCGCCGGTCTCACGCATCCAGCGCCACGACCAGCCGATGCCCCAGTTCAGCCATTCGTCGGCGGCGACCACGAGCCCGATGATGCCCATGCCGCCGATCCAGATCGCCGAGCCGACCGGCCCGAAGCGGATGAGAAGCTGCTCGACGCCGACGGAGCCGATGGTGCCGCCGGGCAGATCCGGCAGGGCCGCGGTGTGCTTGAAGAGCAGGGCCTGGAAGCCCGCAACGCACAGGGCCAGCATCGTGACGCCCGTCATGCGGAGCGCGAGATGGGAGAGGCTGGTGCCGACGACGCCCGAAAGCAGCACGATGCCGCCGAGGGCGTAGAAGACCCACGCGCCGGCGCCGAGGTAATAGATGTTCCAGTACGCGAGCGCCGCCCCGAGCGTGCCGCACCAGTTGTGCACCGGCGCGTTCGGCGGCCACTTCACGTGCGACGGCGGATCGCCGACGTCAAACCCGATCAGGCTGAGCAGCACGAAGGCCCAGACAAAGAGGAGCAAGGCCAACCCCAGGCGTCGCCCCGCCGCCGAGATCGCGAGCGAGGGGCCGGACTGCGAGTGGGACGAGGCGGACGACTTGGAGGATGAAGGGCGTCGGGCCATGGGGGGTGGGGTGGGTGGGGGAGAAGTGGGGGGAACGAACAGGGGAAGAGGAGAACAGGCGAACAGGGGACGGGCCGAGCGGTCGCATCGCGGGCGCGCGGCCATGCCGCCACCCGCGGCGCGGGGCCGCGTGGGAGCGAGTGGAGGAAGTATCGGCGAGTAGGGTGGCGGAGGGGTAGAAAGTGCGCGGCTAGCCGTTCCACCCATCAAGGAGCACGCCGGGTGCATTCTGCCAACTCACCCACCGGCACCAGCGCTCGATCGCCCTTGGGCCGACGGCCGTGGAATCGGGACGGTTGGTGGCGGGCCAGGGGCCGCCGTGGGTCATGGACTCGCAGACGCGGACGCCGGTGGGGACGCCGTTGAAGATGATGCGGCCGGCGTTGGCGCGGCCGCTGTCGAGGAAGCGGCGGGCGGCGGCGGTGTCGGCGGGGGAATCGGGGTCGAACCAGATCGACATCGTGAGGCTGCCGGGGAACTGCATCGCGTCGCCGTTGTTGCTCGCGTCGTCGACGACCAGGACGCCGGGGCCGAACATCTCGGTGGCGAGCACGGTGTCGAACTGGGCGAGTGCGTCGGCGGCGGTGCAGTGCAGCACGACCGGGCCGCCGTGGATTGCTGGTCCGATGCGTGTGACGCCGCGTGCGCTGGCGACGGTGGCCACGGCACGCTCGAAGCCGCTGGCGACGGCGGGCGAGAGCATCCGCCGCGGTGGGGTTTGGGCGAGCTTGGCCGCGAGCTTTTCGGCGAAGGGGCGGCCGTCGCGGCTGCCATGGAGGAAGATGATGCCGGGACAGGTGCACTGCTGGCCGAAGCGCTGGGTGATCGACGCGGCGAGTTGGTCGATGATGGCATCGCCGCGCGACGCGAGGGCGGCGGGGAAGATCACGCTCGGGTTCACGCTGCCCATCTCGGCGAAGACGGGAATGGGGCCGAGCGGGTGGGAACGGTTCGCAGCAAGCCGGTGGAGTTGTGTGCCGACCGCGAGCGAGCCGGTGAAGCCGACGGCGGCGGTGGCGCGGTGCTCGATGAGCTGCTTGGCGAGTGCCGCGGAGTTCGTGCCGTCGTCTTCGACGTAGCCGAGGATGTCGGGATCGAATCCCACCCCCACCCCCGCGGCCTTGATCGCGGCGCGGGCGGTGTCGGCGATCAGGCGGCCGGTGTCGCGGTGCGCGGGATGCTCTTTCACCACCACCGGGCAACCCGCGGCGAGGGCCGAGGCGGTGTCTCCGCCGCAGACGCCGTAGGCGAGCGGGAAGTTGCTCGCGCCGAAGACGACCACGACGCCGCGGAGCGGGATGAGGCGGGAACGAAGGTCGTGGTTGGGGCCGATGAGGTGGGGGGCGTCGTTGGGGTTGTTTGCGGCGGGCGTGTGCGATTCCCGCACCCAGCGGCCATCCTCCACCACGCCGGCAAACATCTCGAGCGTGCGAGTCATCCGGGAAAACTCGGGTGCGAGCTCGTCGGGCGTGAGCGATGTCTCGGCAGAGGCGGTAGCGATGATGCGGTCGCGGACGTGGGAGAGGGCGGCGGCGATGGTGCGAAGCATGGCGGCGCGACGGGCGTCATGCCGCATGTCCTGCTGCAACCAGAGCGCTCGATCAAGCAGCTCCGTGGGATCGAACTCGGCGGCTCGCGTCACCATGCCGCGAGCGTATCCGATCGCGTCCGGCATCGAACCCCGTATGCTCTCGCCCGTGAGTACCGACCCCTTGCCATCGCCCGCGACCGCGATCATCGACCTTCCCCGCAAGGTCGGCCTCTGGGGTGCCCTCGCCGTCATGGTCGGCGTTGTCATCGGCAGCGGTATCTTCCGCACGCCGACGACCATCGCGCAGAACCTCGGCGATCCGTACCTCATCCTCGGCCTCTGGCTGCTCGCGGGCCTGATCGCCCTCGCCGGCGCGCTCACATTCGCCGAGCTCGCGGCCATGCTCCCCCGCTCTGGCGGCATCTACGTCTTCCTCCGCGAGGGCTTCGGGCCGTGCCCGGCGTTTGTGTTCGGCTGGACGTACATGCTGATCACCAAGCCCGCGGCGGCGGGTGGGATCGCGATCATCTTCGCCGAGCACTTCAACAAGCTCACCGGGTTCACGTGGAACGAGCAGATACTGACCTGCGTTGCTCTGTTCTTCCTGACGCTCATCAATGTGCTTGGTGTCAAAGGCAGCACGCGCTTCGCGATCGTGCTGACGGGGCTCAAGTACTTCGCCATCCTCGGCGTGATCGCGCTGGGGCTGTACGCGATGATCCGTGGCTTGATGGACCCGACGACGCTTCCGCCGGGCAGCGCGGGCGGCCTGCACAGCGTGGCGTCGCCCACGTCGCTGTTCAAGGCGATCGTGCCGGTGATGGCGGCGATCATGTGGACGTACGACGGCTGGTCGGATGTCGGCGCGATCGCGGGCGAGGTGAAGAACCCGGAGAAGAACCTGCCGCGGGTGTACCTCTTCGGGACGCTGGGCGTCATCGCGCTGTACATGCTGGCGAACTTCGTGTATCTCTGGCACATCCCGCTCGAGACGATGGCCACGACCAAGACCGTCGCGCCGCTGCTCTTAGAGATGCTGGCTGGCCCGATCGGGGCGGGTGCGGTGACGGTGATCATCATCGCGTCGACCCTGGGCTCATCGCACGCGTCGGTGATGACCGGGGCGCGGGTGACCTTTGCCCAGGCCCGCGACGGATTGCTCTTCCGATTCCTGGGGCAAATCCACCCCAAGTACGAAACGCCCGCGGTCGCTCTGTGGGTGCAGCTCGCGCTCTCCTGCACCGCCGTCACGCTGCTGAAGGACTTTTCTAGCCTCGCCGACTCGTTCGTCTTCACGATGTGGATCTTCTACGGCATGGGCGCGATCTCCCTCTTCGTCCTCCGCGCCAAGCACGTGCACCACGAGCGACCGTTCCGCGTGCCGGGCTATCCGGTCGTGCCCGCGATCTTCATTCTCGCGAGCGTGGCGATGACGGTGCTTTCGATCCAGGCCGATCCGAAGACCACGCTGATGTGGATCGGCGTGCTGCTTGCTGGCGTGCCGGTGTACTACGTCTGGAAGCGGCTGTTCCCGGCGGCGGCGGCGTGAGCGTAGAACCCGGCGTGGGTGCCACTGCCCGGTGGCTCGGAGCCGGGCAGTGCGAAGGCACAGAAACGTCTGAAGCAACCACGTGCATCACCCGCTAACACGGTCTGGCTCCGAGCAGCCAGACCGTGGCACCCGATCTGATCTCTACGATCTCGCGTGTCCGACGACGTGACTCCATCTTCGCGCGATGATCGCCTTGCGAGCCTACTCGCCAAGGCCCGCGGGCTGCCGAAGGTCCCTGGTGTATACCTGATGAAGGACGCCAAGGGAGTCGTCATCTACGTCGGCAAGGCCGCCAACCTGCCGGATCGCGTGTCGTCGTACTTCGTTCCCAGCGCCATGCTCGGCTTCCGCAAGGACCCGATGCTCGACCGCGTCGTCGACTTCGACATTCTCGAGTGCGAAGGCGAGTGGGAAGCGCTGCTCACCGAGAACCGGCTCATCAAGGACCTCAAGCCCCGGTTCAATGTCAGGCTGGTGGACGACAAGACGTTTCCGTATCTCGCCGTAACCCAGCGCGAGGACTTCCCTCGGGTGTTCGTGACCCGCAACCCGGGCGACCCGGACCTCAAGGGCGCCAAGATCTTCGGCCCGTTCACCAACGCGGGCGCGCTGCGCGACGCGATCCAGATCCTCCAGCGGGTCTTCAAGTTCCGCACCTGCAAGCTCGACATCATCGACGGCGACGAGAAGAACAAGTTCTTTCGCCCCTGCCTGCTCTACGCCATCAACCAGTGCACCGCGCCGTGTGCCGCCAAGATCGGCAAGGAGGCGTACGGCGCCGACGTCGATCGCTTCGTGCGTTTCCTGGGCACCAAGCGCAGCGTGATGCTCCGGGAGATGGAAGGCGAGATGAACGCGGCGGCCGAGAACATGCAGTTCGAGCGTGCCGCCATCCTGCGCGACCAGATCAAGGCGATCCAGAAGCTCGACGAGCGGGCCAGCAAGAGCGACGGTTGGCAGCCCGAAACGGAGATCAGCTACCTCGATCCCGAGAAGGCGCTGGCGAGCCTCCAGCGCACGCTCGGCCTCGAAGAGCCCATCCGCTGCGTTGAAGGCATCGACATCGCGCATCTGCAGGGCGGCGAGACGGTGGGAAGCAAGGTCTGCTTCGTCGACGGTCGCCCGTTCAAGAATGAGTACCGCCGCTACAAGATCGACACCGTGAAGAACCTCGCGGGCGGGCGGAGCAACGACGACTACAGCAGCATCCGCGAAGTGGTCAGCCGCCGCTACCGCGAGGCCGGCGAAGGGCACGAGCTCTACCCCGAAGTCATCCTGATCGACGGCGGCCTGGGCCAGTTGCACGCCGCGATGGAGGCGTTCGAGCAACTCAACATCAAGCCGCCGATGGTGATCAGCCTCGCGAAGAAAGAAGAGCTGATCTTTGTGCAACGCCGCAGCGAGCCGATCCGGCTCGGGCGCGAGAACCCCGGCCTGCGGCTATGCCAGGCCGTCCGCGACGAGGCCCACCGGTTCGCGCAGAGTTACCACCATCTGTTGCGAAAGAAGAAGACGTTCGAAGATCAGTAGGACCAACTTGCAGCCGATCTGTGAGGGCGGGGCGTGAAAGGCCACGCTCCCGTCAGGACCGCTTCTTCAACACTGTGTAGTGCGTGAAGATCGTCGCCTTCAGTTGCTCGGGCGTGCTCTTGGTATCGCCCGCGATGTACGGCCAGAGCGTGTGACAGACCTCGTCGTCCACCACGTCCCATTCCAAGATCTCGAAGCCGGCCTTCTCCGTCAGCTCGCGCGTGAACGGGAACTCGCCGTCGGCCCACGGGATGTAGGGCTTGTCGGCCGGGGCCTGCGCGGGCGAGATGTTGTAAATGATCGCCAGACCGCCGGGCTTGAGCGCATCGTGCACGGCTTTCAGGAAGCCCGCGTCATCCACGCCAAGATCCACGAGGAATCGCTTCTCCGTCTCGCGCCTGGGATGGATGTACCCGTACTTCAGTGTGTTCTTGCTCAGGAAGACGTCGTACCCGCCGCCGATGGCGTCGGCGACCGCCTTCTCCGCGGGCCATCGACCAACGTGCACCTTCACGTTTCCTTCCGCGCCCGCGCTGATCGTCGCGGCGGGCACCTTGCCTTGGTCGTCCGCCTGGCTGTACATCGCGGCCCAAAGCGGCTCGACATCCACGCCCTGTGCATCGGCACCAAGGCTCGCGAGCATTCGGAGGTGACCGATGCCCGCGTTGCCGAAATCGAGGACACGCTTACCCTTCCAGGACGTGACGCCGTGCTTGCCCGAGAGGTCGATCATGCGGGAGTACGTCAGCGGCGAGCCGTAGCCGGTGTAGTAGTACATCCGCTCGTCCATCGCCCGCGGCTTGTACTTCGCCTGTTCGTCGGCGCTCAGCTTCTTCCATGCATCTTCGGAGATCGCCATGCCACGCTCGCGATCGCGGTAGACGGTGCGGATCTCACGCGGCGGCAGCGAATCGGCGGCGCGCACGAAGTCGCGACCCGCGTCGGTCGTCATCACCGGAAGCACGCTCTTCGCCGCCGCGCTGATGTCTGCGAGGACCCGTACGTTCTCCGGAGGCTTCGGGGCTTCGGGAGCCTTGGCAGGCACGGGTGCCGGAGTGGGAGCAGGCGCTGCCTGGGCCCCGGCAAACGCTGCGAGAATCGAGGCCATTGACAGCGGCAGGATCGTGTTTCGCATGACTCTTGTACCGAGTTGCGGGGAGCTGCGTTGCAGGCGTCGGGGAGATGAAGCATGTGATCGGTGCCACGGCTTGGCTGCTCTGAGCCAAGCCGTGGGGCGGTGCCTGTGACGGACGCCCACGCATCGCTTGGCCTCTCAGCAGGTCAAGCAGTGGCACCCGGAACGGAGTGGCCATCCGACATGCCCGATCGGAAATCCGACCTTGAGTCCATATCCTCGTCAGACATGAAGATCCTGCTCACCAACGACGACGGCATCCGGGCTCCTGGCATCACCCATCTGTACGACGCGCTCGTCGACCCTGAAGGGCGCTTCGGCGGGTCCATGCTCGGGCCGACGACCGAGGTGGTGACCATCGCGCCCCTCACCGTCCAGTCGGCGACCAGCCACGGGGTCACGTTCCATCAACCACTCATGACCAGCGACGTTCAAGTGAACCCGCGCATGAGCGGCATTGCGGTCGATGGACGCCCCGCCGACTGCGTGAAGCTCGCGGTGTCGAACCTGTGGCCCGAACGCTTCGGCAAGGGCGCACGCCCCGACGTCATCATCAGCGGCATGAACGCGGGTGCGAACTGCGGCATCAACGTCATCTACAGCGGCACCGTCGCGGCCGCGATCGAGGGTGCGTTCCTGGGCATCCCCGCGATCGCGGTCTCGCTGCAGTTGGGCAAAGGTCGGGCGCGGTTTGATGTGGCGGCGGCTCGGGCACGGAAGGTGCTTGAGATGATCCTCGCCCGCGGCCTGCCCGAGGCGCACGAGTGCCTGTCGATCAACATCCCAGTCACCGAGACCGGCGGACCGATGCCGCCGGTCCGCGTCTGCCCGATGAACACGCACGGTCTGGAAGACAGCTACGAGAAACGCCACAGCCCGCTGGGCGAGCCCTACTACTGGGCCACCGGCAGCGGCCTGGGCTTCCGCAGCAGCGATCCGGGCACCGATGTGGACTTGCTGCTGAAGGGCAACATCACCGTCACGCCGTTGATGTACGACCTGACCAGGCGCGAGCACATGTCGCGGTGGACCGAGCGGCTGGGCGGCTGAACACAAACCCCACGCGCAAATGTGGGAGTGGGCTCGACGTCCGTTCCTTGAACCACGCCCCGGTGGCCCTCCGCTCGCGCAGAGGGTTCGTCATCCATCGAACACAACCGCCAAGAAATGCTCGTCGACGTGCACGCCGTTTTTGATGTAGCGGGCGCGGCGGATGCACTCTTCGCGCATCCCACACTTCTGTAGGACACGGCGCGAGGCTTCGTTGCCCACGAAGACGCCCGCTTCGAGCCGCTTGGCCCCGAGCACGTCCCGCGCAAACGCGACTACCGCGGCCGCGGCCTCGGACGCGTAGCCATTCCCCCAATGCGGTGCCCCGACCCAGTAGCCAAGCTCCGCGCGCCTGTGGGCCGCGGCGCCCACGAGCCCGATCGCGCCGATCATCGCTCCGTCCAGTCGGATCGCCCAGTTCGCCGTCCAGTCCTGCTTCCAGCGCTGCCACTGGGTCGCGTGCGACGCGATCCACTCGTGGGCGTGTCGAAGCTCGTAGGGATGCGGGATCAAGAGCGTCTTGTCAAACACGCGTTTGTCGCCCGCGAGCGAAGCGATCGCTGGTGCGTCGCTTGGCTCCATCGCCGATAGCGTGAGCCGAGCGGTACGGAGCACCGGCCGGCCCGCTGGGTCGTACGAAACCGCCGGAGTTGTCGGGAGAGAATGAGACATGATTTCGTGTTTGCGGCGAAATGCGCGGGGGTTGCAGCCGGTCCGCAGCCTCTTGGGAGGTTCCTCAGCGTGGGGCTCGACGATATCAGGTCCAAACACCGGATCTACGCGTCGCGCTTCTTGACTTCGGGCACCACTTCCATCTCTTCCACGATCGTCCGCCGCAGCACGACCTTGCCCTGCGGCGTGTCGCGGACTTCTTCCTCGGTGTGCTCGCGGACGATCATCTTGCCGTCGGGCTTCGAGGGCGGCTCGCCGACGGGCTCCTGCACGCCCTTCCAGATGTGCCCGAAGAACTCACCCAGCGAACGCGAGATGGATTTCTCGGGGGGCATAGGGGAGGAAGGGGAGCAGGGGAGGAGGGGAGCAGCGGGGCAGGGCTGCGGTGGGGGCGTGGCCTTCAAGGCCCCGGCGTGTTGATCCGCAATCAGTGATGGGCGTGCTTCTTCGCGGCTTCGAGCAAGCCCGCGATCTGTTCGGGCTTGACGTTCTCGTGCAGGGTCTCGTCGATCAGGATCGCCGGGGCGGTGCCACAGGAGCCGAGGCACTCGAGCTCGATGAGGGTGAACTCGTTGTCGGCGGTGGTCTCGCCGACGTCGATGCCGAGGGCGTCCTTGACGGCCTGGGTGATCTTGGGCTGGCCGCAGAACTCGCAGGCGATGCTGCGGCAGACGCTCACAAGGTGCTTGCCCTTGCGCTTGAGCCAGTACTCCTCGTAGAAGCTGGCGGTGTCGATGACGTCGGCGGGCTTGATCTCGAGGAACTCGGCGACCTCCATCATCGCGGCGGGCGGGATCCAGCCGTAGGTGTGCTGGACCTCGTGGAGCGTGGGGAGCAGCGCACCCATCTTCCGCTCGTAGCGCGGCACGATGTGCTGGCTGAGGTGCTGACGCATCTGCTGCGTCAGGAACGGCCCCTGGCTGCGGTCAACGGTGGCGGACGCGGAGTTCTTGGTGATCCAGGACATGCGGGCGGACTATAGGAAAGCCCACGCCCGTTTGGGCGGTTACAGCGGCGGCCGCAGCGCCGCCGGTCCCACGGTCTGGATCGTCACCCGGCCCACGGCGCGTCGAGCGAGATAGTCGTTCACCTGATCGAGCGTGATCGCGTCCACGGCCTGGGCGACTTCTTCCAGCGTGCGGCACCGGCCGAGTCGGAAGTAATCCGATCCGATCGCCGCGGCCCGGGCGCTCGTCGATTCGCCGCTGAAGACCAGACTCGTCTTCATGCCGACGACGGCTCGCTGGAACTCCTCGGGCGTGATGCGTCCCTCGGGCGTGTTGATCCGATGCAACTCGGCGGTGAGGACGTCGAGTGACTGCTGGGCCCGGTCGGGGGACGTACCGACGTATGCGATGACGCCGCCGGTGTCGCGGTCGCCCCGGTAGCTGGCGCTGACGCTGTAGCACAGACCGCGCTTCTCGCGCACCTCGGTGAACAGTCGACCCGACATACCGCCCGAGAGCACGCCGACGACGATCTTCTCCAGCATCGCGTCGGGTGAGGCCTCGTTGGGTGCGTCGTGGAGCAGGACGATCTGGACCTGGTTGGTCTCGTCCACTTCGTGGGCGTAGCCGCGGGGCGCGGTCTGCGCGACGGCGGGCTCGGGGGCCGCGCCGGTCCAGTCGCCGAGGATCTCGTCCAGCTCCGCGGCCAGTTCCAACGGATCGACCGCTCCCGCGGCACAAAAGATGGAGCGTGCCGGGTTCTGGATCGCGACCCAGCCCCGGGTGATCTCATCGTGGGTGAGCGAGGTCAGCCCCGGTTCGTCGCCGTGACCGCTGCGGTTGAGGGGCATGGGGTAGTGACGCTCGCGGGCGGCGAGCACCGCACGCTCCTGCGGATCGTCGGCGAGCGACGCCAGCGCCTGCAGGCACAGGTCGCGGGCCGGCTCGATCGAATCGGCGTCGAAGCGCGGGGCCAGGGCCATCTCGGTGAACAGCGGCAGGACCTCGCGCATGCGGTTGCCCAGCATGGTCGAGGCGAGGCGGAGGAAGTAGACGCCGTTGTCCACGATGCGGGAGGCGCCGAGGCGATCGACGGCATCGGCGTGGGCGCGGGAATCGAGCGAACGCGTGCCGCGCATCAGCAGCTCGGCCCACATCGCGCCCCGCCCCAGGCGGTTCACCGGGTCGTCGGCCGACGCGCCGGGCACCAGCCACGAGAAGGCCAGGGAGCGGACGCTGGGCATCGGCTCAACCAGGAGCGTGCAGCCGCAGCGGAGCTTTGACACATGGATGGGCATCGGACGAGTGTACGGTGCGGATTCTCGGGCGTGCGGAGCATCGGACGGCCCCGCGCCGCGGCACTCCGAGCCGATTGTGCGGGCGTCGGCAGCTCGCGCGCGACGACGCAGAGCCATCCCGGCTTCAGCCGGGCGATTCTCGGGCCGATGCGTCTGCCGGCGCATGCTCCGTGTACCCCTCCAACAAGCCCATGAAGGCATGGTCATCGCTCTACCGGTGCTGCACCCGCGCCGCCCGGAGGTGATCCTGCTGCGCCCCGGCGCCGAGATCGACGCCCACACGATCGCCAAGATGCGGGAGATCGGCCTCCGCGAGGTCTGGGTGAAATACCCGCGGCTGGCCCACCTCAGCGAGTACATCTCGCCGCAGATCGTCACCGCCTGCTCCGAGCTCGCCGGGCAAGTCGGCCGCGCCCTCGACAGCGTGATGAACACCGCGCACGCACGGCTGGACTACTCCTCGTACCGCCGCGCGGTCTCCAGCCTGATCGAGAAGTTTTGCGAGCATCCCAAGGCGGCCCTGTACGTGACCGAGATCGGCGAGTCCGGCTCTGCCGCCTTGCGCCACGCCAGCAACGTCTGCTTGCTCAGCGTGCTCATGGGACTCAAGCTCGACTTCTACCTCGTCCACGAGCGCCCGCGACTGCCAGCCTCCGTCGCCAAGGACGTCGCCAACCTGGGCGTCGGCGCCATGCTCCACGATGTGGGCATGGTCCGCCTACCGCCAGCGGCCCGGGCCCGCTGGGACGCCACCCAGGACGAGACTGACCCCGCCTTCCGCGAGCACGTGCAGATCGGCTTCAACCTCATCCACGAGCAGATCGAGCCATCCGCCGCCGCGATCGTGCTGCATCACCACCAGGCCTACGACGGCAGCGGCTTTCCGACCCGCAAGGACGCCAATGGGGTGGAGGTCGGGCTCAAAGGCTCGGAGATCCATGTCTTCGCACGCATCGTCGCCGCCGCCGACCTGTTCTGCCGCATCCGCAACAACGGGCGCGAAGAAGGCGAGCCAGCGATGCCCACGGTCCGCGCCCTCAAGCTCATCCAGGAGCCGAGGCACGCTGCACGCATCGATCCCATGGTCCTGCGAGCGTTGTTCAACGTGGTCCCCGCCTATGCACCGGGCAGCATCGTGATGCTCTCAAACGGACACGAGTGCGTGGTCACGCGTTGGAACCACGAATCGCCCTGTCGTCCCGTGGTCGAGACCCTGGTCCCGGCGGGCAAGAACGCCGATCCGGTCGAGTTCGACCTCCGCACCCGCAAGGACCTGACCATCGCCCGCGCCGACGGCTTCGCGGTGGGCAACGACAACTTCGATCTCAAGCCCGGTGAGTTCGATCTGCACTCGGGTGCCGAGGCACTGCTCAACCGCGCCGTGGCGATGGCCGAGCGACGCAAGGCGAGTTGATCCCTATTTCGCTGGGGCCGCATCGGGCTTGGTGACGGCGGTCGCAACCGGCTTGCTCTCGACGGGTTTCTCGGCTGGCTTGGTCTCGGTCGCTTTGGTCTCGGCTGGCTTGGCGTCGGTGGCGATCGCGGCGCCGTCGCCCTTGCCGTCAGCTTTGCCAGCGTCGGGCTTGGCGGTATCCGGCCTGGGGCTGCTGGCAGTGACTTCAGGTTTGCCGCCGCCCTTCATCCCCGCGGCACGTGGAGCGCCGGCGCCGCGGGCCGGCCCGCGCCCGCCGCCAACCACCGGGTTGCCCTTCTCATCAAGGCTGTAGCCCGCAAGCTCGAGACGTGCCTTGTCCCAAGGCCCGGCGAGCACCTCCGCCGGGGTGGGGTCGCGCAGCAGCACGGTCGTGCCCGGCTCCACGCCCGCCATCACCTCCGCGTACGTGTCTGAGCGCTTGCCGATGCGTATCGGGGTCCGCTCGTAGCGTCCGGAGTTCAGCGTGTAAGTGAAGCGCACGGGGCCGTCGCTGAACACGCCTTGGACCGGGATGGCGATCGCATCCTCGACGCGTCCGAGCGTGAGACGGGCCTCGCAGCGCATCGAGGGCTTGAGAGCCGCGATCTCTTCGACGCCGTCGATCTTGATCTTGACGGTGTACTCGCGCCGATCCGGGTCGCGCCAGCCGCCGCTCTCGGCCAGCACGCCGATGGAGTCGACGGTGCCCTGGAACATCTTCCCGCCCACCGCATCGACCTTGACGGTCGCCGCCATGCCGGGCTTGACGTCGCCGGCGAGGCTCTCGTGCACCTGCACGCTCGCGACCATCTCGCTGGTGTCGGGCAGGACAATGAGCAGCTCGTTGGGATAGACCTGGCGCCCGATCTGCAGCGGGCCCTCGCCGCCGCCCCACATGTTGCGACGGATGCTGGTCGCGTACACCACCAGCCCGTCCGACGGGGCCGTGATGACCGACGAATCAAGCTGCTGCTTCAGCTTGGCGAGCGTGTTCTCGCGGATCGTCAATTGGGTCCGGCGGTTGTTGCGGCTCGCCGCCTTGCTCGCCAGGTCAATCTCGGCGTTCATCTTGACCTTCGTCAGCTCGCTGCGGGCTTGATCGAGATCGCCGTTCTTCTGCTTCTCGTCCTTGGGGAACTGGTACTGCTCGTACACCTTGTCATCGAGCTGGGCCTTGATCCACGCGCTCTGGGCCTTGATGTAGTCCAGCTCGTCCCGGTCCAGTTCGTCCTTGGACAGAAACCCCTGCTCCTGGAGCTTCTGCGAGCGGATGAGCTTCTCGGCCAGTCGGTCCAGCTCCAGCTTGCTCTGCGAGAGCGCCAGCCGGTTGGCTTCGCGCTTGGTCTTGACTTCGCCCTCGAGCCACTGGCTCAGCGAGAGCTCCGCCAGCGTCACCTTCAGCGTCGCGTTGCGGAGGTTGTTGGCGTTCTCGTTGACCTGGATGTTGTACCCGTTCTCCGCCGCGATCAGCTCGCTCTTGGAGGTCTCGATCTGCAGGAGCTGCTCGTCGTACTGAGTCTGGATCTTGTCGGCGTTCAATCGCACCAGGACATCGCCGGCCTTGACCCTCGTCCCCTCGGGGACGATCTCCTGCACGACCGTCTGCTGCTCAAGGCGCGAGCGCAGCTCGACCTGCTTCTTGGCTTCCAGCTCGCCCGTCGCGAGCGTGGTGATGTCGAAGCTGGTCTTCAGGACCGTGGCCGTGTCGGAGGTCGCGCGGGCATCGGCATTTTCGCCCGGTTCGCCGCGGGTCGCGCGGTACGTGCCGTAAGACCCGGCCAGGACAACCAGCAGCGCGATCGCGATCGGCAGCTTTCGGGATCGGCGGCGTGGCGGCATGGGCGGTCTCCTGCACTCGGCATGTGCCGTTGGATCGACTGTCCGGCGTTCGGTTGGTGTGAATCCTCCCGTCGCCTCCTCCGTGTTGTCCTACCGGCTCGGCCGTCTTGCGTTGAGCAAAGTGCTGCGGCTGTTCCGGACCTCGTTGTCCATCGCTCGTGCGGCCGGGCCGACCGGGGCGACGACTCGTACCCTGACTCCGACGCGGGGGCTTCCGCGTCTCATCGGAGCATAGCCGAAACGACCCGGCGGACCAAGCACTATGACGCCCGAACTCCGTCAGTTCGTCAGAAAAACGGCACCCGATGCCAAGTTGCTGCTCGTGGTCGCCGCGCCCAGCGAGGCCCGGGCCGTCGCGGGCGACCGCGACCCGCTCCCGCTCTGGACGCCCGTACCCATCGCCGACGCCGTGGACCTGATCGTCACTGGCGTGGGCAAGGCCAACGCCGCCGGGGCCACCGCCGCCGCGCTGGCACGAGCGACGTACGGCGCGGTGATCAACCTCGGCGTCTGCGGCACGCTCCCCGGCTCGCCCGCCGCGCTCGGCGACACCGTCCTCGCCACACGGTCCGTGTTCGCCGACGAGGGCGTCGAGTCCGAGGGCGGCGCGACCTGGCAGCCGATGGCGGCCCTGGGGTTCCCGACCGCGATCGAAGGCGACGCCGTCGCGTGTCATCCCGAACTTGGAACGCTCCTGCGACAACTCGCAACCCACAGCGGCGTGATCGCGACGGTCTCGACCTGCTCGGGCACTGACACGAGAGCCGCGGCGTTGATGCAACGAACCGGCGCCATCGCCGAAGCGATGGAAGGTGCCGCGGCCGTGCTCGCCGCTGCACGGTTGGGAGTTCCTGGCGCGGAACTGCGAGTCGTCAGCAACACCACCGGCGAACGGGCCGACCAGAATTGGGAGCTCAAGCGGGCGTTGGTGGTCGTGGGCGAACTCGCTCGCGTTCTTGTCGGCTGAGGCTCACGCCGGGCGGATGCCGCGGTAGAGCTGCTGCACCCGCTCGGCTTCCTGCTTCCGCACCATGTCGAGCACGGCCTTGGGGATCCGCACGTTCTTGTCGTCGCGGGTGACGTTGGAGCAATGTTCGGCCAGGCATCGGTACAGGAACTTAAACGCGTCCCGCGGCTGATGCATCTGGTCCAGCGCGTCCACCAGGTCGCTCCGCGTCACTTCCTCGCTGAACAGATCGAGCAGGCTCAGGGGCGTCGCCCCCGGCGCCAGGCACGCGTGCAGGCGGCTGGCGCACAGGTCGTAGAGCATCGCGCCCGTCCACGACAGCCGGTCCACCATGTTCTGCTTGTCGAGGCGGGCCTCCTGGAAGAACGCCGCCGATTCCTTGTAGAGCGCGTACCGCAGCTCGACCGGCAGGAGCATCTTCACGCCCATGCCGTCCTGCTGCAGGAACTTGTTGTTCAGCATCGGCCAGACCACGGCACGCATGCGGTCGTAATCGCCGCTGATGAGCGTCGGCTCGTCCACGCGGTCGACGATGATCACCAGCCCGTTGTACCCCATCGCGCGGAGGATGGTGCGGAGTCGATCGAGCAGCTTGTAGCGCACCTCGTCCGAGTCTGTGATCGGCAGGTTGTCTTCGTCACGCAGCACCGGGTCGAGCTGGCGGAGCGAGCGGGCGTAGGACGTGTCGCTGCGGCTCACACTCCGGAGCTGCTTGCGCACCCGCTTGCCCAACAGGTTGAACGCCAGCCGGTCCCACGCCAGGAGCTTCACGAGCGCAACCAGCCACAAGCCCAGGAGCGTCAGGAACGCGTACAGCGCCGGACCCGGGCCGACCTCGTTCCAGCCGTCCGGCCCCGGCAGCAGCTTCGCCAAGTACACCACCCCCGCGGCCGGCAGCCAACCCAGCCACACCGACATATGAGACAGCACCCGCGACCAGGGCAGCCACAACCCCAGCTTGCGTCGAAGCTGCGTTGTTCGCAGGTCTGCCTGATCGGGTCGGTCGTACACCGCCTGGAGCAGCAGCAGATCGCGGCGCGAGCCCGCGTCCAGCTTCTTGAGCGACTTCTTCGCGTCGTCGCTCAGCAGAGGATCGGAGGGGTCCGTCTTGTTGAGGGTCGCGTCCACCAGCCGCGGCACAAGCGACGCGAAGATCGCGTCGAGGTGATCGACCAGTCGGATCTTCTGGAAGCTCTCCAGCGGGGTCTTGCCGTTGAGCCGGGCGTGCAGGCGATCGAGCACGCCGTTGAGGTCGTCGTAGGGGATGAGCAGCACGCGCCGATCGGGGTGCTGGGTGTTGTGCAGATCGATCGCGCGGGTGAGCTGCAGCCTGATCGCGGTCTTGCCCGAGCCCTTCTCGCCGAAGACGATCGCCGTGGCGGGTCGGGACAGATCTCCCAGGATCTTCTCGAAGTCGGAGTGGAACGTGCCGGTCAATGCCGGTAGCGCGAACGCGCCGGTGCCGGGCTTCGCGAACGCGAGCGGATCCGAGCCGGGGGACGCTTCTGCGGGCTTGGGCTCGGTGCTCGCGCCGCCCGCCCCGTTCGTCCCGGTCATCCGCGCGAACACCGCGTCGTTGCGTGCCTCCTCACCACGGAAGGGATTCTCCGCGAGTCCGAACCGGGATAGAAGTTCGTTGAGGGTCATGAGGAAGGCACTAGGCACTGGGCACTAGGCACTGGGGAAAGCAATAAGGCGCGGAGCGATGAACGATGTCGAATGTCTTGACCCTAGCGCCCAATGCCTAGTGCCAAGTGCCTCTCTTCCTCTAATGCTCCACTCGATGCCCCAGCTTCGGGCTCAGGGCCGCGAGCATCTTGTCGAGCGTTTTCTTGTCCTTGGCTTCGAGGTTCAGTCGGAGAAGCGGCTCGGTGTTGCTCTTGCGGATGTTGGCCCACCAGCCGCTGAGCTCGGCCGACCGGTCGCCCTTGGCGTTAAAGCAGTCCACCGTCACGCCGTCGAGCTCGTCGACGGTGCCGTTGGCCGGGGAGCCGGGGCCGTAGAGCTTCTTGATCTCAGCGAGGGCGCCGTCCTTGTCCTCGATGTTGAAGTTGATCTCGCCGGACTGGGCGTAGCGGGCGATGGGCTTGATGAGCTCGCTCAGGCTCTTGCTGCTCTCGGCGAGGATGGTCAGGATCACGCTCATCGCGATCGCGCCGCTGTCGGCGTTGAAGTTGTCGCGGAAGTAGAAGTGGCCCGAGAGCTCGCCGCCGAAGATCGCGCCGCTCTCGGCGAGGGCGCCCTTCATGAAGACGTGCCCGACGCGTCCCCGCACCGGCCTCCCGCCGAGCTTGATGATGTCCTCCGCCACGGCCTTGGTGGAGCGCAGGTCGTACGCGATCGCCGCACCGGGCTCTTTGTCCAGGAAGTACTTGGCGAGCAGCGCCGTGAGCACATCGCAGCCGACGATGTTGCCCTTCTCGTCCACCGCCATGCAGCGGTCGGCGTCGCCGTCGTAACAGAAGCCCACGTCGGCCTTGTGCTTGATCACCGCCTCCTGTGTCCACTTCATGTTGGCGGCCACCAGCGGGTTCGGCTCGTGCACGAACTGGCCCTTGGTGTTCTCAAAGTGCAGCGGGATGATCTCGAGGCCCGGCGCGGCGCCCAGCGGCGAATCCTTGCCGAAGACCTTGGGGATCATCGTCCCCGCCATGCCGTTGCTGGCGTCGATGACGACCTTGAGCTTGCCTTTGGTGTGCAGGAACGAGCGGACGTGCTTGCAGTACGCCGGCCACAGATCGCGCTGCTCGATGCGGCCCCCCGCGGGCACCATCGTCTGCTTGTCGACCATCGCAGCCTGCTTACGGATCTCGCCCAGGCCGGTGGCCTCGCCGACCGGCTTGGCCTTGCGCTTCGAGACCTTGAACCCGTTGTAGTTGGGCGGGTTATGGCTGGCCGTGACCATGATGCCGCCGGCACAATCGAGGTGGTTGACCGCGAAGTAGATCATCGAGGTGTCGCACATCCCGACATCGATGACGTTGCCGCCCTGGTCGGTGATCCCCTTGATCAGGGCCTTGGCGAGCGAGGGCGAGCTAGTGCGCATGTCGCGCCCGACGACGATGTTCTTCATCATCGGGCTGGTCTCGCCGCCCGCGGCGGCGTCGGAGAGCAGGAACTTGCTCGCCCCGTACCCGATCTGCCACGCGAGGTTCTCGTTCAGCAGATCCGGGTAGGTGCCGCGCACGTCGTAGGCTTTGAAGATCCGTCCCAGCATTCCACGCAACTCCTGTCGCCGCCCGCGGTCGTGCGGGGGCGGATGGTCAACATCGGCCGTCGCGGCCGTGAGCGTCGATGGTAGCGTTTGTGATATCCGAACATCATGCAAACATCAAGGCCCCGGCCCGGGAAATCCCAAAACCACAAAGGCCCGGACGGCATCAGACCTCGCCGTCCGGGCCCGGATGAGATGGCAAACAGCGCGAGCCCGAAATCCGGGGGCGGAGACCTCACGGACACAGCAGGGCGTCGTATGCAACGACGAAGATCACAAAGTCGCCGTCGTCCACGCTGCCGTCACGGTTCAGGTCCGCGGGGCAACCGAACGGCATCAACGGGTCATCGCACAACAGGGTGTCGTACGCGGGCGCGAAGATCGTGAAGTCCGCGTCATCGACGAAGGAATCGCGATTGAGATCGCCGACACATGCCACGGTCGAGAGCGTTGCGTAGGTCGCGTAGTCGTACGCGACCAGGCGGTTGAGCACGCCGTCGAAGATCTGCGAGCGGCTCGAAAAGTACAGGAACGCGTTGTAGATGCGCCCCGGCGTCAGCGTCCCCGCCGGGACCGCATGCGAGGTGTCCGCGGCGTTGAATCCCACGGCGTACACCACGGCGCCCGACAACGCGTCGTAGACGATCACAAAGTTGACGCCAAAGTCCGCCGGCGCGGGCGCCGCCCAGGCGTTGAACTCAAGCCCAAGGTCAAATCCCGCGTTGGCGTTCTGCATCGCGGTGATCGTGGCGGGCGTGTACGCGGGGATGGCGTCCGGCCAGTACGGCTCGGGCTTGCGGGTCACTTGAACTTGGACCGGTCCGAGCGCTCCGCCGCCGGCATTGCAGACGTACTCGCCAGCCGGAAACGCCGCGAGCAGCCCCGCGTCTTCGAAGAAGGCTTCCTGGTAGAGGAAGGACCCCGGCCCGATCGCGCCCATGGGCAGCACGGTGGTGGCGTTGGGCAGCGTGAGTGACGCGGTGGCGACATCGCCCGGCCCGGTCGTGAGCCGTGCGGCGAAGTAGCGGGAATACGGCCAAGTCGGCGGCGTGCCGGAGAATTGGTAGTAGTAATGGCTGTAAAAGACGTCGAATGCCGTGACCTCGGCCCGCACGGCCGAGGCGACGCCACCCAGCGCCACTAACCCGCCCACCGCGGCCGCCAGCCACCAGCCCAGCCGGTGTGCCGCAGGCTCCTGCCGCGTCGGCTCGCCGTCGTCGCTGACCACCGAATCAACCCACGCGCTCAGCGCCCGTCGTATCCGCTTCAACATCGTGCATTCCCGAGGAAGCGGCCTCTGGCTGACATTCTCGCGGCTCGATCCGCAGGACGCAAGGAAAATACCCCAGATTGCGCCAAAGTCTCTCCCGGCCGTCACCCACAGCGAAGGGGATGTCCGTACGTGCCGGGCGCGACGCCTGTGCGGTGTAAACGGTCCTTGGCGCTTGCCCGGCCTGGCGCGGGGGCAGCTCCCGCTTGGGTGGTGGGGCAGATAGGGGTTGTGGCGTCCAAGCACGGCCTGAGAACCTCCGGACGCCGTCGCCGCGCGGGCGGGGTTGAAGTGCGCACCTCTTGCCGTCGATCCCTTCGGAGCCGGATGCACCGGCGCGGGAGGGATCGCGGCGCATGTCGCTCGAATTGCTACGCAAACTCAACTCCGTCGGACTGATGAAGCAGCTCTCGCCGGCGATCGGCGTGGATCTCGGCGTCGGTTCGATGAAGCTGATCCAGGTCCAGCCCGGACCCGTGCCCACGCTCATCGCCGCCGCCCAGATCGACACCCCCGACGAGCTCGAGGGCGATCACGCCAAGCGGCTGGACTTCCAGCTCCAGCAGCTCCCCAAGCTCATCAAGAAGGGCGGCTTCAAGGGCAAACGCATCATGCTCTCGCTGCCTTCGTGGCAGCTCTTCTGCAAGCACCTGCAGGTGCAGAAGGTCGACGGCATCCCGCTGAGCCAGCTCATCGCCGCCGCCGTCGGTCAGCAGTGCGGCGTCGACCCCGCGGCCCTGGTCCTGCGTCACATCGAAGTCCCCGCTGGAGGAGCGAAGACCGAGGTGATCGTGAACGCAGCGGCCCGGGCGGCGGTGCAGCACATGGTGCAGTCCACCCGCAAGGGCGGCCTCGAGCCCGTCGGCATGCACAGCGAGTTCGTCGCCGCCGAGAAGGCGTTCGAGATCGCCGCCGGTGAGGAATCCGCCGCTCCCACGCTCTACCTCGACTTCGGGGCCCACACCACCAAGGCGATGATCACCCACGGCAAGGACATCGTCTTTGAGCGCGTCATCGAGGTCGGTGGCCGCAGCCTCGACCGCGCCGTCGCCAAGCAGCTCCGCTGCCCTCTCACGCAGGCACGCAAGGCACGCCACGAGCTCGAGGAGTTCGCCCCGACCAAGCCCGCGGCGGGCGAGGGCATGGCGTTCCTCAAGAGCGCGCCGTCCGCCAACGACTCGGGCATCGACCTGCACGAGCCGCTCGAGATCCTCGCCGACGAGATCCGCATGAGCCTCCGATACCACGACGCGATGTTCAGCGGCAAGCGCGTCGAGCGTGCGGTCTTCCTGGGCGGCGAGAGCAAGCACAACGCCTTCGCGAAGTCCGTGGCCCAGTCGGTGGGCCTCAACGCCCGCCTCGCCGACCCGCTCGCCAAGGTCGCCCGCACCGGCAGCGAGCCGGCCCAGGGCGTGGACCTGAAGCAACCTCAACCCGGCTTCGGCGTGGCCCTTGGTCTCTGTCACTGCCCCGCCGACCTGTAAACGCACGCCTCGTTTCCCGACCGCACCGGAGCCCACGCATGAACCCGTTTCTGAAGCAGAACAACGAGGCGCCAGCCAACGCGAGCTTCCTGCCCGAGGATTACGTCGAGCGCCAGAGCTCGGCCCGTGCCAACGCGATGGCGCTGTTCCTGTTTGCTGTGGTCATGGCGGGCGTGATCGCCGCGTTCTTCGTGACCACTCGGCGCTGGGAATCCGTGCGGGCCCAGCAGAGCCAAGTGAACGAGCTCTACGCCCAGGAAGCCAAGAAGATCGAGCAGCTCAAGGCCCTCGAGGCCCAGCGGGCGCAGATGCTCGACAAAGCCGAGATCACCACGGCCCTGACCGAGCGCATCCCCCGCAGCACCATGCTGGAGCAGATCGTGAGCCGCTGCCCCGACAACTCGATCGCGTTCGTCGAGATGGAGCTCAAGTCCAAGCGCATTGACCCGCCCAAGGAAGAGCCCAAGGACAAGAACGCCAAGCCCGCCGTCAAGTCTCTGACCGACGCCAAGAAGGACGACAAGAAGGCCGATTCCAAGCAGCCCGTCCGTGCCCCGCGCTTCGAGTACACGCTCACGATCAACGGCATCGCCCAGAAGAACACCGACGTCACCGACTTTCTTTCCAGGCTCGGCGACTGCAATCTGCTCGATCGCCCCGACCTCGCGTACATCGACACCACCAAGATCGACCAGGCCACGTTCCGCAAGTTTCAGATCACCTCTGGCCTGAGCCCGACCGTGGACGTCCGCCTCTCCAGCGCCGATTCCAAGGCGACCAAGCCCACCGACGCCCCCAACGCCCCCACAGCCCCCAACGCCAAGCCCGTCGAGAAGGCCTCGGCCAGCGCCGAGCCGGGGCGGTGAACAGAGTCACGCACGCACGATCGGAGCAATCTCATGCGACTCGGATTCCGCGAACTCCTGCTGGTGCTGATCCTGCTCGCCGTTCCGCTGAGCAGCTATTGGCTCGTCTTCCGACCCGTCAACGCCGAGATCGAGCTCGCCAAGGGCGAGGTGGATCTGAAGCGTGACCGGCTGGCCAAGCTCCGCGACGAGACGGCCCGCAACGCCGATCTTGAGAAGGAGAACAAGGACATCGCCGCCAGCATCAACGCCTTTGAGGCCAAGCTGCCCAGCGCCAAGGAGCTGGACTCGATCGTCCGCCAGGTCTCCGAGCTGGCGACCCAGCAGGGTCTCACGGCTCCGACCGTCAAGAGCCTCAAGCCCGTGAAGGCCGCTATGTACATGGAGCAGCCGTTGGAGATGAGCGTGCAGGGCAACTTCCGCGCCTTTCACGATTTCCTCCGCAAGCTGGAGCGTCTGCCCCGGATCACCAAGATCCCGGACATGAAGCTGAAGCGCGCCACCGACAAGAACGGGGACATGCAGGCCACGTTCACGCTGAGCATCTACTACGTTGACGAAGGGATGAAGGGCTCATGAATCCAGCCAACAAGGAACGCCGTCTCCCGGGCGAGGCTCCCGCCGACCCCAATCAGTCCATGCCCGCCGCGTTCGCCGCGGGGCTGCAGGTCGCCGAGGCCGGCGGCTACACCCTCACCGCGCGCAAGAGCTTCAACACCCAGCACGTGCTCATCGTCACCACGCTCGTGCTCTCGGTGGGGATGATCTACGGCATGCGCCGCTACGGCATGCAGTCGGGCCTGAAGTTCGACACCACCGAGGTCAGCTACACCCGCGACGACGCCACACACAAACGGGCCGCCGAGTTCCAGAAGCTCGTCGCCCAGATGAACAGCGCCGCGCAGGAGCTGCCTCCCGTCGACAAGAACCCCTTCAAGCTCATGGGTGCCGAGGCGGGCGACGCCACCGTTGCCAACGGGCCGGTGGTGGACGAGGCCGCGGAGAAGGCCAAGCGCCTCGCCTCCGAGCGTGCCAAGGCTCTGGACGCCGAGCTCGCGGAGCTGAAGGTCGTGGCGATCATGATGGGCAAGGTCCCGATCGCCCGCATCAACGAGGAGCTGGTTCGCGTCGGCGATCACGCCGGCGAGAGCTTCCGCGTGGCCGCGATCGAGCCGCAGGCCGTGACCCTGGTCGCCGACGGCAGGAAGTTCACGCTGCAGCTCACCGAAGAGCCGCAGCCCAAGGGCAAGTCGCCCAAGGGCAAAGGCGAGCAGCGTTGACGGATGGAGCAGAGCGCGGCGCGGGAGCGCGTCGCTCGGGATGATCCGGAGCAGGGCGTGGCCAAGTACAACATCGATGACATCCTGAACGACCTGGGCGTGGACAAGCGCGGCGCCAAGGCCCTCCCGGGGTCCGATGAACCCCCGCGCCGCGTCGACGTCGAATCGCTGGTGGATAAGCCTGCCGCGGTGCGTGCGGTCAGCCCTGATTCCCAGGAGCAGGCGCTCAGCCCGATCCCCGCGGCCCCCGCCAACCAGCGATCCTACAACGAGCTCGTCCGCATGCGCGAGTCGGGCCAGGAGACCTCGCTCTCGAAAGACGACCCCGCCGTCAAGCAGCAGATCGTCAGCAACCGTCCCAGCGTGGGCAGCGCGATGTCCGAGCTGTACAAGGTCGGCGACGGGCATCAGTCCAGCGACCTCGCCGAGTACCTGCTCAGCCGCAACCTCGTTCCGGCCGAGAAGGTGACGCTGGCCCAGAACGTCATCAAGCAGTCGCCCGGGCGCCGCCTCTCGGAGATCCTCATCGAGCAGGGCATCGACGAGGTCGTCATTCAGACCGCCGTCGCCGCGATCGCGCAACTTCCCTTTGAGCGCGTCGATCTGGGCAAAGGCCTCGACGGCGGGTTCGACGGCAAGCTGCTCACCGCCCTCAGCCCCGAGTTCTGCAAGCAGCACGGCGTGCTCCCGCTCCGCATGGAGGGCAACCGCGTCGTCATCGGCGTCACCAGGCCCGACGATGTCTTTGCGATCGACGAGGTCAAGCACCGCTTGAAGGTGCCGGGCGTCAAGATCGTCATGATCACCGGCTTCGACCTCCGCGGCGCGATGGAGATCATCGGCGCCGGCAAGGAAGAGTCGAACGTCGACGTCTCCGAGCTGCTCGCCGAGGTCGGTGAGGGCGACGTGCAGGTTGAGAAAAAGGAATCCACCGAGGTCAACCTCGAGAAGGAAGCCGCCGAGTCGCCGGTTATCCGCTACGTCAACTACATCATCCAGACCGCCGTCAAGGAAGGCGCGTCGGATATCCACGTCGAGCCCGCCGAGAAGAAGCTCCGCGTCCGCTTCCGCATCGACGGCGAGCTCTTCGAGATGATGAACCCGCCCGCGGCCATGTCCGCGGCCATCACCAGCCGCCTCAAGATCATGGCGAATCTGGACATCTCCGAACGCCGCCTGCCACAGGACGGCCGCATCCGCTGCAACGTCCAGGGCCGCAAGCTCGACCTCCGCGTCTCCACGCTTCCCACCGGCTACGGCGAGAAGACGGTGATGCGTATTCTCGACACCAAGAGCATCAACGTCGAGCTCGACAACCTCGGCTTCGACGTCGATCACCTCGAAGTCTGGAAAAAGTGCATCGACGCGCCGCACGGCATCGTGCTGGTCACCGGCCCCACCGGCTCGGGCAAGACCACCACGCTCTACGCCTCGCTGCGCAAGCTCGACAAGAACTCGATGAACATCTCGACCGTCGAGGACCCCATCGAGTATCACCTTGACGGCATTACCCAGACCCAGATGCACGAGAAGATCGGCATGACTTTCGCCGCGGCTCTCAAGAGTCTGCTGCGTCAGGATCCCGACGTGATCATGCTGGGCGAAATCCGCGACATGGAGACCGCGCACATCGCGGTCCAGGCCGCGCTCACGGGCCACTTGGTGCTCAGCACCCTGCACACCAACGACGCGCCGTCGTCGATCACGCGGCTTGTGAACATCGGCCTCGAGCCCTTCTTGGTCGGCGCCGCCGTCAACGGCGTGCTCGCTCAGCGCCTCATCCGCCGCTTGTGCGTCCACTGCAAAGCCCAGGAAGAGCCCAGCGCCGACATGAAGGAATACCTCGAGATGCAGAACCTGCCCACGGATCTGCTGTGGGTGAACAAGGGCTGCGAGCGCTGCCGCAACACCGGCTTCAGCGGCCGCGTCGGCATCTATGAGCTGCTGACGGTGGACGACCAGCTCCGCGACGTGATCGCGCGGAACCCCAACGTGTCGGAGTTCCGGCGCATGTGCGTGGAACGCGGCATGGTCACGCTCCGCATGGACGGCATCCGCAAGGTCGCGAAGGGATTGACCACGGTTTCCGAGGTCCTGCGCGTCACCGAGGCCAACGCCTAGAGCCTCTCGCGTGAGCGAGAGGTTTCGCTTGAGCCCGCCGCACTATCGTTCTGCGTGACTGCCCGAAACCACCATCGCCCCGCGATCGTGATCTCCATGGGCGACCCCGGGGGCATCGGGGCCGAGGTCATCGTCAAGTCCCTCGCCGACGCGAATCTCCGCAAGAAGGCCCACTTCCGTATCCTCGGCACTCAGGCCGCGATCGACGCCGCCGCGCACCGCGCGGGGATCGAGCCCTTCTGGTGGCGGGCCCAGGCCCACACTCACGCGGCCGAAACGGCCCACGCGCACGACGTTGTGTTGCTCGATTACGAGCCCGGTGGCATCGAGCACGCCTCGGTCGCCACCCGCTCCGGCGGCGAGCTCTCCTTCCGCTTTGTCGAGGACGCGATCGCGCAGGCTCTCGCCCCGCACGACCACCCGCTCCACGCCGACGCGGTCGTCACCGCCCCGATCAATAAGGCCGCGTGGGCGAAGGCCGGGCACAAGCGATTCCCCGGCCACACCGAGCTGCTCGCCGAGCGCTGCAAGAGCGAGCGCTTCGGCATGATGTTCCATGCGAACCCTGGCGACAACGCCCACGCCCTGAACGTCATCCTCGCCTCCGCCCACGTCCCGCTCATGGACGTCAAGAACGTTCTCACCATCGGCCGCGTTGTCGAGACCATCGACCTCGGCCATCAAGCCTGCAAGGCCCTGGGGATCCGCCACCCGCGCGTCGCGGTCTGCGGCCTCAACCCCCATGCAGGCGAGGGCGGCATCCTCGGCGACGAAGACGACCGCATCATCGCCCCCGCCATCCGCATCGCCAAAGAGAACGGCATCGACGCCAGCGGCCCGCACCCTGGTGACACCATCTTCATTGCTGCCATGCACGGCAAGTACGACCTCGTCGTCGCCATGTACCACGATCAGGGCCTGATCCCCGTTAAACTGCTCGCTCGGGATCGGGCCGTGAACATGACGGTGGGTCTGCCCATCATCCGCACCAGCCCCGACCACGGCACCGCGTTCGACATCGCTGGCAAGAACGCCGCCGACCCGGGCAGCATGAGGAGCGCCATCGAGCTGGCGCTCAATCTGGTCGCGGCGAGAACCCCTGCCGCCTGATAGTCTGGTCACGCGATGGAACCGGTTCGATCGCGCTGCGTCATCAGCGGCGAGATCTGGGAGCTTGTTCACAGGAGACGAACATGGGCCGCATGATTCTGGGCGTCGTGGTCGGCTACGTCATCATGGCCGGGCTGATATTCGCCGGACTTTCGGCGGCGTACCTGGCGATGGGGGCGGATCGGGTCTTTGCGCCGGCTTCGTACGAAGTCTCCGCGTTGTGGCTGATCACCAACATCACCATCAGCTCCCTCGCGGCGTTCGTCGGTTGTTTCGCGGCGGGCATGATCGCCAGACGCAGCAAGGCCGCGTTGGTCCTGTGCGCCATCATGCTTGTGCTCGGGCTGGGCATGGCCGTCGGTCAGATGGTCGCATCCAAGCCCGATCCTGGGCCGCGGACCGGCGACGTGCCGAATCTCGAGGCGATGATGAAGGCTCGCCAGCCGACGTGGTACATGTTCGCGATCCCGATCGTCGGAGGTGCGACAGCCGTGGTCGCCGCGAGCGTGCTCCGCAAGCGACTGGGCGCCTGATCCAGCGGCGGATCTCGCCTACCTCTGTTCCGGCAGCGATCGGGTCGCTTCGTGCCGCGCCCCGGTCAGCAGGTCGTGCAACACCGCTCGCACGCTCGCCACCTCAGCATCGCGGCCGTCTGGCACTTCGATCTCCGCGTCGTAGTACGTGCCCGAGATCTGCGAGCGGTAGGCCTCACGCAGATCCGTAATCGAGAGCGAGCGGCTCGCGAGCACCGTCCCGTCTTTCGCTCGCGCTTCGACCAGCAGGGTTCCTACCGCCTGCACAAAACGCCGCCGCCCATCAAACGGCTTGACGTAGACCGCCACCCGGCGCGACTTGCCCGCCGGATCGGCCAAGCCGAGCCCCGTGAAGCGATCGATCTCGATCCCCGCGATCGCCGGCGTCGCCTTGGCGATCTCCGCCGCTTCCGCGCTGGGCGCCCGAGCGGCGAGTTTGGCCTCCAGCTCCGATGTTCGCGCTTCGAGCAGCGCCACGCGTTCCTTGAGAGCCGCGTTCTCCTGCCGAGTGGTGTCGGCCTGCGACGGAGCCGCGATGCGGCACCCACCGAGCGTGCCCACGACGAGACTCAACGCCGCGACGCCGAACGGCGCGCAAAGAACCGCCGAGCACCGAGAGCGGATCCCTGCTCCACTGCTCCACTTCTTCACTGTTCCACTCCCGCCTTACGTTCCCTCGGCCTTGCCGATCTGCCACTCTTCCAGGTCGATCGGGGCCTGGCGTCCGAAGATCGTGACCAGCACGCGGACCACGCCCTTCTCGGGGAAAAGCTCGTCGACTGTGCCCTCGTAACCCTGGAACGGGCCTTCCTTGATCGTGACGTGCTCGCCCTTCTCGAAGACCATGCGGACATTGGGCGTGTCCTCGGGCTTCTTCGAGTCCTTGAGCATCTTCTCGATCTCGTGGTCCTTCATCGCCGTCGGACGCCCCGCGGTGCCGACGAAGTCGCCGACGCCCGTGGTCTCCTTGATCAGGAAGAACACGTCCTGCGGGATGCGGCCGTCGGGCTCGAGTTTCATCTCGACGAACACATAGCCCGGATAGAGCTTGGTCTCGGTGATCTTCTGCTTGCCGGCCTTCACCGTCTTGGTCTTCTCGGTGGGCACCAGGATGCGGTTCACCAGGTGCGCCATCTTCTCGATCGCGACCTTGCGCAAAAGCGTGTCCCGCACCGAGCTCTCCTTGTTGGAGGCGACGCGGAGCACGAACCAGTTCATCCCCTCGTGCTTCATGGGCTCGTCGGCGGCGATCAGGCCGACCTTCTCGTCAGGCCGTCCGTCCATCGCCGGAGCCGTGTTGGTTTCGTTGTCGCTCATAGGGAATCTCCAAGAAAAGCGGAGCAGTGGGGCAGGGGAGCGGTGGGTCAGGATGCGTCGCACCCGTGTGGGGCCTACCCGGACTACCCAGTGCCACCGGCCTCTCGGTCGGTTTTCCCGCGTCGTCCGTATGACACAAGCGGCGGCCACATGGGCCGCCGCTGGACCGAAGTATAGCACCCAACCCGCCGCACCCGGTCCGGGGCCCCCTCGGCCCTGCACTCATGCATCCATGCACCGGGACCCCGGCGAACGCCCGCAGAACCCGCGATCCGCCGGGAGAGTACACCCATGCGTTCACGGGCTCCGCCTCGCCAATCGCTCAGCGACCCGCCCCGCGGCGGTCGATAATGGATCACCCATGTCTGACGCCGCATCACCCGACCCCCACGCGACCAAGCCCGCCGAGACCGCCTCCGTGAAGGACACGGTGATGTCGCTCTTGATCGCCTTCACGATCGCGCTCATCTTCCGCGGCATCGTGCTCGAACCGTTCCAGATCCCCACCGGCTCCATGGCTCCCACGCTCCTGGGCGCTCACGTCCGCATGTACGACAAGGAGACCGGCTACTCCTGGCCCATGAGCCCCAGCAAGTTCGTGGACCCAGGCATGCAGGTCGCCACCCCAGATCAGCCCGTCACCGAGGCTCGCGAGCCCAACACGAACCGCCTCATCCCGGCGTTCAACACGACTTCCAGCAGCGGCGACCGCATCTTCGTGCTCAAGTACCTCTACCCCTTCGGCACGCCCCAGCGCTGGGACGTCGTCGTCTTCCGCAATCCCACCAGCCCGCAGGAGTACTACATCAAGCGCCTCGTCGGTCTGGAGAACGAGGAGATCGCGCTGGTGGACGGCGACGTCTACACCCGCCCCTTCAAAAGCGACCGCGACGAATCACCCGAGGAGTGCTGGCGCAGCACCGAGTGGACGATCGCCCGCAAGCCCGCCCGTGTGCAGAACGCGGTGTGGCAGCACATCTTCGACAGCACCTACACGCCTCTCAGCTCCACGCGCGACGGCCGCAAGTGGTTCACCTCGCCTTGGCTCCCCTCGACCGCGGGTTGGAAGGGACAGGACACGCCCGTCTATACCTACGAGGGCGCGGGTCCCACCAGCCTGGCCTGGGACACCAAAAACCGCCCGATCACCGATCTGAACCACTACAACGACACCCCGCAGCTCAATTATGCCGGACGCGTGTCTCGACCCGTTTTCCCCTGCAGCGACGTGAAGGTCTCCTTTGGCTACCGCCCCAAGGGCGCAACCGGCCCTGTGGGCAGCACCATCCGCGTCAACGGCCATGAGTTCCGCGCCCGGCTTGGCGCCGACGGCGTCGCCACCCTGGCGATGCGGCAGGCCGGCGAGAACGACTGGACCACGCTGGCGACATCCTCCGCGCCGGTGCCACTCGCGAGCGACGCGGTCACCAACGTCGAGTTCCATCATGCCGATCAGTCGCTGCAGCTTCTCGTCAACGGCGCCGTCGCGTGCGAGGCCGGGTACGACTGGTCGCCCGCGCAGCGTGCCGAGTTCTCGACGGGCAAGCCCTTGAGCGCCGTGTTGTCGTTAATGGTGCTGCCGCCGCCGCTCTCGGTGCCGAGCATGTACAGCTCGCCCGAAGTCAGCATCGACCTGCCCGGCCCGTGCGAGCTGCAGCGTGTCGCTCTTGCCCGCGACCTGTTCTACCAGCCCGTCGCCCACATGCTCCCGCCCAGGGCCGGCGGCCCGGCCCGGGGCACGCACCCCAAGTCGATCCAGGTGCAGCAGGCCAATGAGTTCTTCATGATGGGCGACAACAGCCCCGCCAGCCTCGACGGCAGGCTCTGGGGCGACAGCGACCCCTGGGTGCAGACGCTCATCGATCCGGCGGACGGCATCGTGCCCCGCGACCTCATCGTGGGCAAGGCCTTCTGTGTCTTCTTCCCGGCCATGAGCCGGCAGTGGGGACGCGTGCCGGTGCCCGATCTCGGTCAATTGCGTTGGATCTGGTGATCGCGTGCAGACAACGCCGAACGCGCCTCACGCGGTCGCGCACGCCGGAGCCCGGCGGCCGCGGAGCTTCTTCGCCGGCTCGGTGTTCGAACGCAGATCGAACACCGCGGCGACGATCACCAGCGCGAGGTAGAAGCCGCTCACCCCGCCGTTGGTCACCATCGCGAACGCGTACGCGAGCGTGGTGTACGGCAGGAAAAAGAACCCAAGCAACGGGAAGACCACGCCCTGGAACGCGCGGTCGGGGACCGTCGTGAACAGCCACAAGCAGGCGAGCACGAGGCGGGGGAAGAAGATGCCGAGAATGATGGACAGAGGGCCCATAGGACGCTCCTTCAACAGATTGTTGGGAGTGCGCGCGGGCGGGTTTCGGCGATGCGAGAAGGTCTGGCGACAGAGGTTGTCGACAAGACCGGACGACGCTCCAACCTCCGCCCTCCAACCTTCCCGCTCTTCTCACACTTTCCGGTCCAGTAGCCGGTACTGCACCGCTTCGCCGATGTGCTCGGCGGTCACGACCTCCGCCCCCGCGAGATCCGCGATGGTGCGGCTCACCCGCCGAATCTTGTCGTACGCCCGGGCGGAGAGGCCCAGCCCACCCATCGCCTGGCCCAGCATCGCCGTCGCGGGCTCGTCCATCGGGCAGAGCGTGTCGAGTTGCTTGCCGCTGAGGCGGGCGTTGGGCGTGGTCGGTCCCTGACGCGCAATCTGCCGGGTGCGGGCCGCCGCGACCTGCTCACGCATCTGGGCCGAGCTGGTGCCCGGAGCTTCCTTGCCGCGTCGCGCCAGCTCCTTGAACGGCACGGCGGGCGCCTCGATGTGGATATCGATGCGATCCAGCAAAGGCCCGCTCAGCTTGGCGAGATACCGCTCCATCTCGCGCTTGCCCACATCACCCGGCGCCACGTCGCCCTTGGGCGTCGGGTTCATCGCCGCCACCAGCATGAAGTTGGCCGGGAAACGCACCGCGCTGTGCGAGCGGGCGATGGTGACCACGTGATCCTCGAGCGGCTGGCGCAGCGTCTCGAGCACGTCGCGCGGGAACTCGGGCAGCTCGTCGAGGAACAGCACCCCGTGGTGCGCCAGCGAGATCTCGCCCGGGCGGGGGATCATCCCGCCGCCCACGATCGCCGCGGCGCTGGCGGTGTGGTGCGGCGTGCGCACCGGCCGACGCGACACCAGACCCTGGCCCGGCTCGAGCTGCCCGGCCGCGGAGTAGATGCGCGTGATCTGGATCGCCTCCTCCGGTGTCAGCGGCGGCAGCACGCCCGGGAGCGCCTTGGCCATCATCGTCTTGCCCGTGCCCGCGGGCCCGAGCATCACGATGTTGTGGCCGCCCGCCGCCGCCACCACGATCGCCCGCTTCACGCTCTCTTGACCCTTGATCTCCGCAAAGTCGATCGGCGCGGCGGCGGCCTGGAGCAACTGCGCGACATCCGGCGCCGGAAACGGCGCCGGTTCGAGATGTCCCGTCAAGAGCCCCACAACCTCGGCCAGCGTCCGCACGCCCAGCACGTCCAGCCCTTCGACCACCGCCGCCTCCGCGGCGTTGTCGTGCGGGATCACCACGCCCTGATAGCCGCGCTGCTTCGCAAGGGCCGCCAGCGCGATCGCACCCTTGATCGGACGCAGCCGCCCGTCGAGCGCCAGCTCGCCCGCGAACAGGAACCGCCGCGGATCGATGCCGGGCGCCTCGGTCACGACCACGCCGGGCGGGCCGCCCTTCTTCGGGCCTTTCGGTGCCGCCGCGATGCCCTGCACCAAGAGCGCCCCAACCGCGATCGGCAGGTCGTAGACCGGTCCCTCCTTGCGAACGTCCGCGGGCGCGAGGTTGATCAGCACGCGTCCGAGCGGGAAGAAGTAGCCGCTGTTGATGAGGGCGCTGCGGACGCGCTCGATCGATTCCTTCACCGCCGCGTCGGGCAAGCCGACGATGGTGATGAAGTGATCATCCATTTTGGTGTTGTCGTGATCGATCTCGATCTCGCATGGCAGCGCGTCGATGCCTTGGAGGAGCGAGGATTGAACGCGGGCGAGCATGCCGAGAAGATACCAACAAATCCCTGACCCGGGAGCCGCGGCCCGCGGGGCGGGTTCATCACTATTGCCGAATTCGAGGCCCGATCGCGAGATCGGCCCGCTTCAACCTTGGCGACCGGAGGCTCCCCCGGTAGTCTGATCGCTTGCCCCGCGGAGAGGGACAAGACGCCGCGCTTTCCGCCAGCGCGGACCCCTTCGCAGGACAGATGGTGTGCCGCTCCGAGCCGTTCGGGGCGGCGCGGTCATTTCTTCTTTGTGAAGGAGAGAGGCATGCGAAGCGTAGTTCTTGGCGTCTGCGGCGCGATTGCGTGCGCCTCGGGCGCGACGGCATCGGTCTTCGAGGCGAACCTCGCCGATGGTCTGATGACCAATCCGGGCAATCTGACTCGGTTCACCGAGTTGGATCCCAGCACGTTCGCGATCACCCCGGGTGACACGTTCGGCGCCGCGGTGCTGGGACAATCCAGCGCCGGCGCCGGTCACATCACCGCCGCGGGCCGCACCACAACGTTCAGCTACGGAACGACCACGACCCACGGGACCCTTATCGGCAGCGGCGCCACGGTGCGCATCGGGACCGCTCAGGCCCTGATCGCGCCCAACGTGCTGCGCGTGGTGGTGGCGGCGTTCACGACCAACAACACGAACCTGTGGCAGAACGGAATCACCATCGGCGGCCAGGCCATGACGCAGGGCCGTTTCGACGTGGGGTCGAACGCGATCGGCAGCAACGGCCTGCTGTGGGACAACATCCCCGGTGCGATCTCGAGCGTGTCGATCTTCAGCGCCGTCTGGTCTCCCAGCAACAACTTCGCTTCCCCCCTTGCAACCAGCACCGCACTGACCAACGCCCGCACGCTTCCCGAGATGGGCTCGCTGGTGGTTTGGAACGGCGTGGTCGGCTTCAGCGGCGTGATCAGCGAGATCGACATGATCTTCGACATCACCTTTGTGCCCGCACCGGGCGCGGTGAGCGTGCTCGCCTTGGGCGGCCTGCTGGCCTCACGCCGGCGTCGGTGAGCACAGCCTGAACTCTTGTCTCTTTCAAGGCCCCCTCCGGGGCCTTTTTCGTTGCGTGTTTACTTGAGAGGCTGCAGCACGTACGTCGTCCCGAGCGTGCGCTCAAGCCACACTTTCTGCAGATCCTCACGCCGGTACACCAACCTGCCCTTGGTTTCTTCGCCGCTCGCGGGGTCGTTTACGAGCAGGTCACCCGCAGCGTCATAGCCGCGGACGACGATGAGATGCCCGCCGGTCTCGCCGTACGGCGCACCGCGGAGCTCACCCTTTTTGGCCTGGATGCTGATGATCAAGGGCGTCCCGGCGTCGAGCGTGTTGTACACGTCGCTCCACTGCGAGAACCGCGTGAGGTACCCGGGCACGCCCAACGCGTACGCCGCCTGGATGTTGCGGGGCCAGTTCCCGAAGATGTCGTGGCGGGGGTCGTACGCGCGGCTGGAGACATCGAACACCGGACGCACCACGCCGTGTGTCGCCATCACCATCGACACGCTCGTCGGCGAACACAGCCGCCCGCTCAGCAGCGGATCGGGCGTGCGCTGGCTGCGAAACGGAACCTCCACGCTGTAGCCCCCAAGGGCGCGAGCGAGCGACTCCGCGGACGAGATCCGGCCCGGTGGGGTGCGCGCCGACAGAGGCACGTGCACAGGCGTCTTGTCCAGCGAGGCGGTCGTGCAGATCGCGACGCGCCGGATCACTATCGGGCGTGTGGCAGCGCCGGGATCGTGCCCCGGCGCGACGGCCAGCCCACGAACGCCGATCGCACGCCACTGGATCGCGTCCAGCGGCTGATCGCTCACAAGGGCATCAACCTCGACGCCGCCGCGGGCTCGCGGCTTCTCGCGCTCTCCCCCCGGGAACTCGAACCCAGTTCGGATCGCGATCCGGGGCGGAAGATCGCCCCACTCGCCCACATACAGCCACTCGGACCACGAGTACGTCAGCGCCTTCGACCCGTCCGGATGCGTGTCCCGCAGACCGACCCGCACCTCAAACCGCACGCCCGCTCCCGGTGGAACGTCCACATTCCACGAAACCAACGCCTCCACGAACGGGTTGATCTCAGGCGACGCAACGACATCACCGACGTGCTCGGAGAAACTACCGAAAGCAGAGCCGGTATCAGCGGAAGCAGGAGTGAGCTCAACGGGTTGATCGAGGAATCGGAGCTGATGGACAAACGGAGCGGCGTCCGCCGCTCGGGCGTCGATCATGAAAGAAGTAACGAGAATGAGCTGAAGCGGGCGCATCGCAGCACTGTACGGCATCGTCAAACACACCTAATTGGACACAACTTGCGTTGCATCGTTCAGAAGGCACTTGATCGGATGGCAGCCGATGAAGTACGCTGCTCAGTTCGGAGGAGAGAGACAATGCGATCGCCGAGCGCGTTTCCGCCGCGCTGGGGTTCACGATCGCGCTCCTCCGTAACGCGTCGTTCCGTCTCAGGGCCTGTTCGGGCCCGCGGTTGCCGCGTGTTTTTTTTTTTTTCGGAGAGAGGCCAGTCATGAAGAAGTTTGTGTGCGTGGGAGCAGCCGCCCTGCTCGCTTCGGGCGCGTCGGGCGCCATCGTGTATCAGACCAGCTTTGAGGCGCCGGAGTTCGCGATCGGCAACATCAACGGTCAGAGCTCCTGGAGCGCCGACGCCGGCACCATCGCCAACACCGCCGGCGGCGCCCGCACCGGCTCGCAGTACGCCCGCATGCTGGGCAGCAACTTCACCGCGACCAACACGGCTCGCTGGGCGTGGGACACCAGCAGCTCGCTGACCCCGGCCACGCTGGCCTCCGCCCCCATCGTGCGCGCCTCGGTGTGGACTCAGATGAGCGGCAACGCCGGCACGCGATCCTTCACCGCCGGTCTTGACTGCTACGACTCCAACATCGCCCGCATCGGCCTGATCTTCATCGGCAACGACGGCTCGGTGAACATCATCGACGGCACCGGTGTCACCACCAGCTCCGCCGCGGGTCTCATCAACCCCGGCAACTACCACAAGCTCACCATCGAGATGAACTTCGCGACCCAGACCTCGAAGTTCTTCGTTGACAACATCGACACCGGTGTCATCGGCACCTTCGGCTCCACTGACTTCGCCGATGCCGACGTCCGCGGCACCCGCAGCACCGGCACCGGCGGTGCGAACTTCGAGATGCGCTTCGACGACTACGTCGTCGAGAACGAGGCCATCCCCGCGCCCGGTGCGTTCGCGCTGCTGGGTCTGGGTGGTCTTGTCGCCTCCCGTCGTCGTCGCGGCAACTGACTTTGTTTCGCTCCAACCAGAGAAGCCCGCGCGAGAGCGCGGGCTTTTTCATTGATGCTCGATCACACCGAAACCGCGACGCGCCCGGAGACAACCTCCTCTATCACCCGGGCGGCTTCGTCGATCATGGCGGCGTTCACGTCCAGGTGCGTCACGCAGCGGATCCGCCGCACCCCGGTGGGCAGCATGTGCACGTTGCGAGCCTTGAGCCGCTCCGAGAGCTGGGCCGCGTTCATGTTGACGCCGTTGCCGAGGTCGAAGTACAGGATGTTGGTCTCCACCGGCCCGAGGGCGAGCGAGAGCCCCTTGATGTTGGCGATGTGCTCCGCGAGCCGGCGGGCGTTCGCGTGGTCCTCGGCCATGCGTTCGATGTGGTTGTCCATGGCATAGATCGCCGCGGCGGCCAGGATGCCGACCTGCCGCACCATGCCGCCGAACATCTTCTTGAAACGACGAACGCGCGCGATGGCCGCTTCGTCGCCCGCGACCGCGCTGCCAACGGGCGCGCCTAGGCCCTTGGAGAAACAGCACGAGATCGTGTCGAACGGCTTGGCGTACTCGCTCATGCGCACGCCGGTGGCGACGTGCGCATTCCAGAGCCGCGCGCCGTCGAGGTGGATCTTGAGATTCTGACGACGCCCCTCCGCGCACACCCGCTGGATCTGATCGAGCGGCCAGACGGTCCCCCCGCCGCGGTTGTGGGTGTTCTCGAGCATGAGCAGCTTGCTGTGCGGGAAGTGGTACGCGTCGGGCCGGACCAGCGGCGTGACGTCGTCCACATCGAACGTCCCGCGCTCGCCGCGGATCGTGCGAATCATGACCCCCGCGAGCGCGGCCGGAGCGCCGGTCTCGTAATGAATGATGTGGGCGCCCTCGGAGCAGATGATCTCATCCCCCGGTTCGGTGTGGGCCCGGATCGCGGTCTGATTCGCCATCGTCCCCGTGGGCACGAAGCACGCCGCGGGCTTGCCCAGCTTCTCCGCGAACTTGGCTTCGAGCTTCTGCACCGTCGGGTCGTCGCCCAGCACCTCGTCGCCCACCTCGGCGCTCGCCATCACCCGCCGCATCTCGGGCGTGGGCTTGGTAACGGTGTCGGAACGCAGATCGATGGGGTGGGTGAGCATGCGAACATTCTAGAGACGCGTGGCAAACCGGCTGCAGATTCCAAGGCTCGGCGTGTCGCCGCTGGCGACGCGCACTTTGACAGCCCGCTGCCTGCCACTCTGGCAAGGTCCCTGATAAACGCGAGCCGATTCGCAAGGCGTTCGCACAAGCCGTTGTGGTCATCGCCACCAATGCGCATGGCGAGCCTTCGGAGTCAGGCGGCCGGCGCTGGCACACGCGTTGCACTTTCCTTGATGCCGAGCCTTCGCCGGTTGGAACGCGGCGGACGGAGCGTGGCGAGCGGCTCGGCGACCGGGTTTCCGGCTTCCTCCGTCCGCCGCATCTTCTTTATGGAAAGGAGAATGCAATGAACATCATGCTGCGTCGTCGTCCCATCGAGAGCACGCTCCTGAACGGGGCCAACGGCTTCCCGACCATGGGTCGCCTGTTCAACGATCTCTTCAGCGATCCGTTCTTCTCCACACCGCTCGGCGTCGTATCGCCGCCGGTGCATCTCCTGCCGCTCGATGTCGCGGAGAGTGAGACCGCGTTCGTCGTGACCGCAGACCTGCCCGGCTTCAAGAAAGAAGACATCGCGCTCGAGATCGAGAGCGGCGTGCTCACGATCAAGGGCGAGACGAAGATCGAGAAGGAGGAGCAGAGCGCCGATGGGCCGAAGTACCACCGCCGCGAGCGCCGCATCGAGAGCGTCACCCGCAGCATCTCCCTGCCGGAGGGTGTGCTCGAGGACAAGGTCACTGCAGACCTGAAGGACGGCGTGTTGACGGTGACTCTGCCCAAGGCTCCCGCGGCTCTGGCCCGCAAGATCGCGATCCAGTAGCCAGCGTCGCCGCCCGCTTGTGTGCGGGCCGTGCGAGCGCCGGACGAGGTGTCCGGCGTGACAATCCGAATCGGGGATGGGCGATGTTCATGCAACCCCTCGCCGCTCCTTCCGGGGCGGCGGGGGGTTCTCGTTCTCACCGCGCCCGCGGGCCGATGCGTCCGCCCGCCTGCATCTCGCGCAGAAGCATCCCGAATCCCGCGGCACCCACCGCGCTCATCACTGCGCTCAGCGCGAACACCACCGCCGCCGCCTGCGTCGGCAGATCCATGTTCAACGCGTCCCAACCGCTCGCCACCACCAGGTTGTACAGCCCGACCGCGATGAACGGCGCCAGCAATCCGCGGATGCCGTTGAGCGTCACGTGGCTCGCCATGTACTGGCTCGTCTGCGAGGGCGGCGCGAAGTCCACGTGCCCGAGGTTCCACGCCAGCGAGCCTCCGCCGTAGGCGATGCCCTGCAGCACCGCGGTGACGTACATCCACTCCACGCGGTGCGTCAGGACGCCGATGCAAGCGGTGCTGGCCGAGACGACAAACACCCACGTCTGCGTGGCCCGGAACTTCACCACGTGCGAGCGGTCGAGGTACTTGGCCCACAACGGGATCGACACCGGCATCACCATCGCGGTGATGGAGCTGGTGATCAGGATGCTCTCGAGGTACCCGAGGTTGAACTGGTCCTTGAGGACAATCGTCAGCACCGGGCCCATCAGCATGTTGCCCAGGCCCAGGACGAACATCCACAGCATGAACTTGGCCCACATCTTGTCGCGACGCAGCACCTGGATCACCACCCCGGGGCCCTGCCAGGGCTTCAGCACGGCGACCGCGTCGCGCTCCCCACGCACCATCGAGAGCTCCCGCCGCACCCGCTGCTTACGGGTCGCGACAAACGCCCCCAGCCCCACGCCCGCCACCGCGATCACGATCATGGGCAACTTCTCCGGCCGCACGTTCATGATCATGCCCACCACGATCCCCACCAGCGCCACCATCAGCACCTGCACCGTGTACAGGTTTCCGACCACCGTCGCCCGCATGCGGGGCGGGTAGTTGCTTCTCCAGATCGTCGGGCGCAGCGTGATGATCCCCGACCAGCATGTCCGCGCCAGCATCGCCAGCACCGTCAACGCCACCAGCCCCGTCAGCGACTCGGGCGTGAACGCCATCAACGCGATCAAGAGCACCACCGCGAGCTGCAGCAGGTTCACGATCGGCACCTTCGCCCGCCCGTGGCTCACGCTCGACCAGATGAACGAGAAAATGTTCGCAAGGTCCGGAGCCGCCGCGATCACCGCGACAAAGAAGTTCAGTGTCAGCGGCGAGACCTCGTCCTCAAACCGCCGCTTGGCGATGTTGCCAAGAACACCACCCTCGACCACCGCCAACGCCGTCGCAAAGCAGAACGTCGTCACCAGCTCGAGCGCGTACGAACGCCGGGCCATGAGCGGGAAGCGAGAAGGGAGAAAAGGCGGCACGAGGGCCATGGACGTCCGTGTCCGAGTCTGCGAACAACCGATGGTGCCACGGCCTGACCGGCTCGGCGGTCAAGCCGTGCGAGCGTTCCTCGCGCCATCGTCCACGCACGGCTTGGCTCCGAGCCGCCAAGCCGTGGCACCCATGCCGCAGGAATCACCCGTTCCCACACCTATCGACCGATCGTAGCCAACGGCAAAACCCGCCTTGCACCTACCATTGCCCATGAGCCCCTCGACCACCGCCGCCGCGAAGTCCGGGCAGCCCTACGTCCTCGGCACCGACTCCGACGAGTCGTTCCGACTTGGACTCCAGCACCGGCTCTGGAGCAACGCTTCTTTCTCCCTCTGGCTCCGCGCCGGCGTCCAGCCCGGCATGCGCGTGCTCGACCTGGGCTGCGGCCCCGGGCACGCGACGCTCGACCTCGCGCAGATCGTCGGCCCCACCGGCCGCGTCGTCGGTGTCGATGAATCCGCCGGCTTCCTCAAGCAGCTCGGTCAGGAGGCCGAGGCCCGCAAGCTCTCCAACATCGACCGCGTGCTCGGCGACGCCCAGCACCTCGACCACTGCCTTCCCTCGCCCGCCACCGACGACTACTTCGACATCGTCTACGTCCGATGGGTCTTCTGCTTCGTCAATAGCCCCGGCGAAGTCCTCAAGGGCCTCCGACGCGTCCTCCGCCCCGGCGGCAAGATCGTCGTCCAGGATTACTTCAACTACGAGCAGGGCATGACCCTCGCGCCCAAGAAGGAAGCCTTCACCAAGGCCATCGCCGCCGTCGCACGCTCCTGGCGCGCCCGCGGCGGCAACCCCGACGTCATGGGCGAGCTCCCCCGCCTCGCCAAGCACCACGGCTTCGAGATCGACCACCTCGACGTCCAGCAACGCATCGGCCGCCCCAACACCAGCATGTGGCACTGGCCCTGGACCTTCTTCAACTCGTTCCTGCCCAAGCTCGTCGACATGGGCCATCTCTCCCGCGAGGAATGCGACGCGGCCCTCAAGGAGCTGGCGTCCATCAGCAACGACGAGACCGCGTTCGTGCTGGTGCCGCCGGTCTTCGAACTGATCGCGACCAAGAGCTGAGCCCGCCGGATAAGAAAACACGCCCCGAGCGTCAGCCCGGGGCGTGCACACGGATAGCCTTTTCTCTGCAGGGGTTGCGTTACGGGCAGAGAAGGGCGTTGTAGCCGTTGGCGAAGATCACAAAGTCGGAGTCATCGACGAACCCGTCGTCGTTGAGGTCCGCCGGGCACAGGCCGGGCAGCGCCGGGCAGAGCAGCTCGTTGTACGCCCCGGCGAAGACCACGAAGTCGGTGTCGTCGGTCAGGGTGTCGTCGTTGAGGTCCGACGCGCACGAGCGGTTGGCCATCAGGGTGTGGTAGTCCTCGTCGAAGACCTTGCCCTCGCCGCTGACATCGCCCTTGGCCCAGCCGGCCGGGCTGGCAAGCGAGCCGGTGTTGTAGTTCGCGGCCCAGATGGCGAAGTCGGCCCCGTTGACCTTGCGGTCGAAGTTCAGATCGCCGTAGGACGTCTGCAGCGCGGTCAGGACGACGTAGTCCACGTCAGCCTGGTTCACCTTCAGATTGCCGTCCATGTCGGCCGAGAGATCGAAGAACCCGGCCTCGTCGATGTTGCTCCAGTCGGCGTCGCCGCTCACGGCCGCGTTGGCCTTGAACTGGGCGTAGACGTAGTCGATGTCCTTGTCGTTGATCACGCCGTTGGCGCCAACCGGGGCCCAGCCGCGGGCGATGCCGGCCGCGCCCCTGATGTCAGCGCGGGACGCGCCGCTGGTGTAGGTCGCGCCCGCGCCGGCGGTGGCGAGCGTGGTGCCGAAGAAGTTGTCGCTGCCCGTCAACGCGTTCCACTGGGAGTCAACCTGGGCGAACGCGGTGTCGCGGCGGAGCACGCCGCCAACAAGCAGCAGACCGTCGGCGAAGTAGCGGACGTCGAGCGTGTTGAACGAGCCGTTGTTGTCAAAGTCGCCCAGGATCTCAATCACGGCGTCCGAGCCGTTGGCGCCCGGAGCGGTCCAGACCGGACCGCCGCTGCGCTGACGGAAGGCCTTGAGCATCTCGCCGATGTCACCCAGACCGCGCGAGCCGTTGCCGTCGAAGTCGCCGGCGATCTTGTTGCGGGTGGTGAGTGAGGTGCCGTAGGCGACGGCAGCGCCGCCCTGGCTGATGTAGTTGGCGCCGCTGGGCACCAAGGCCTGATCGCTGTAGGTGTTGGCGGCGACGATGCGGCTTGGAACGATGCCGTTGCTGGTGGTGTTGAAGGAGTAGAAGATCGACTCGGCGAGCGCGTTGGTGGCGCGGGTCGTCGAGCGCAGAGCGTTGTTGAAGCTCGCGTTATTGACACGGACCATCGGGTCGATCTCGTCGTGGATATTCGCGATCGACGAGGTCAGCACGAACTGGAGGGCCGCGATCTCGCCCGGCATGAACTCCGACTGCGACCCGAAGGGCACCGAGAGGAAGTTCGCGATCGACTGGCGGATGTTGTTCATGTAATCGGCCGCGTGAGGATTGAACATCTTCACGGTGTTGAGACCAAGGCCGCCGTCCACGACCGACTCGGCCAGGGGCGAGCCGAGGGTGATAAGCTGGGCCGGGCCGCCGATGGTGTAGTTGTTGACATCGCCCTCGGTCATCGAGTCAATGTTGGGACGAGCGTAGACGGTGCCGCCCTGCAGGTCGTTCTGGACGGCAAGGACTTCCATGCGGCCGTTGGCGAGCCAGTTGCCCGTGGTGCCGACGCTTGCCGAGGCGGCGCCGCGCTCGGGGCCGACATAGCCGATGGCCAGGCGGGTGCTGTAGACCGTCTCTTCCACGCGGTCGTTGCCACCCTTGTTGTTCGGAACAAACGAGAGACCCGGACGGTTCTCGACCGTGTTGGCTGAGGTGCCGGTGCCGTTGCTGATGTTGTCGCCGCCACCGAAGGACGGATCGGCAGCGATCGAGTTCATGAACGCGTTGCGGGTGCCAGAACCGATGTCGCGGGTGACGGCGATCAGGTTCTCGCCGTCGGGCATGCGGCCGGTGACAAAGAGGTGACGCAGCTCGGACTGCTTGATCTGCTGACGACCGACGCCGAAGTTCACCGTCGCCGCAACCGGGGCGAACGCGAAGGGGTTGTTGAACAGGAACCCGGTCGCGCTCGGCGGAGGCAGGCTGTTGGGGTTGGCGAACTGGACGCCTAGCGCGGAGAGGTCGGGCAGACGGCTGTCGATGCCCGTGCCGGTGCCCGCGGCGTTCGTGGCGGGACGGCTGAAGGCGCCGTAGCCCGCGATGCCGGGCTTCTTGCTCGCAGCGGTGGTGCCGGACACGCGACCGACCCACAGACCGGGGACGTCACACGGAGCAATGTCGATGCGCACGCCGCCCGCCGACGCCACGCCCGGCGTGGAGTACGTCGCGTCGAGGGTGGTCGTGTCCGAGCGGATGGGAAGGCCGCCGGGGTTCGCGCTGTTGAAGGTCACAGGCTGGGCCGCGAGGTTGCTGCCGTTCTGGTAGAGGAACGCGCCGTTGTAGTACGAACGCGACGAGTTCGAGAACAGGAGCTGCGAGCCGGTGGCCGCGTTGGTCACGAAGACGTTGCCGAACGACGCGAGTTCGGTGACGCCGCGCACCGACCCCGTGAGGCGATAGGTCGTCGCCCAGACCTGATTCGCCGGGAAAGGCGAGACCTGATTCACACCAGGGACCGGGGTGAGGTTCTGAGGCGGGAACGACGAGAAGATGCCGGCGACGCCGTTGCCGTCGACATCCATGTAGTCGTTGGTCGACGCGGGCGCGGCCACGAAGCTCTCCAGGAGCGTCGCACCGCTGATGTTGATGACCTTCGGACCAGCGAGGGCCGAAGCAGCGACCGCGGCGCCGCACGCCGCGACCAACAAAGCCTTGCGATTCACCGTTTGCATGATCGATCTCTCCAAGATGGCCGGACACAGGCCGGCGAGCACAGACACGCACACATCCGCGGCGTCGGGCACACGCCCGTCACCGATCTCTCCACGCACTCAGACCCGAGTTGTCAGACGCAAGTTGTCGAAACCGACTCTGCCCAGACCCGCGCGCCGCGGCCCTCTCCCCAAAGACGCCGCCCGCACGCCGTTGGCGCGTCGTGCGCCCCATCGCCGTCCGTTGAAAACGATCCGCCGCGATCAAGCGACGGACCATGAGGGAGTAATCACTTCTTGCCGTTGATGTCCGGGTTGTACACGCGGTTGTCGCCGCTCATGCTGTAGAAGCGGTCGCCCCACAGACGCTTCTCGATGGTCTCGATGTAGCTCATCCGCTCGACGTGCCCGTCCACGAACAGGAAGTTGGCGCTGCCGTACTGCGGATCGCCGCCGTGATGGCGTCCCACGGCGTTCGCGCCGCCGCCGTTGCCCTTGCTGGTGATCACGCCGGGATAGAGCTTGTCGGTCGCCACCATCTCGTTGGTGCCCCACACCGACGACGTATCCGTCGACTGGTAGCGATAGCGGGGGTTCCCGTTGGGGTTGTTGGGCTGGGTGTAAATGTCGTTGCCCGCGATCGCGACGAACGGCGTGATGGGACGGTGCGCCTTGGAGTTCCACGGGCCCGTCTCGCCCGCGGACGTGTCCTCGTTGTCGGGAGTCGTGCCGATGGTCCGCCAGCCCCAGCGATTGGAGTACGCGAACTCCGTCGCGAGAATCGTCTTGGAGCCGCCGCCCGGAGAGCCGTCGATCTCCGACGGATTCACGAACCGGTTGCGACGCTGCGGGCTCCCGGCCGTGGGCAAAGGCCAGAACTTGTTGCGGGGGAAGATCGCGTCGTTGCCGCCGAACGCGAGGCGGCGGACCTGGCGATCGATCACATCCGAGGGCGTGGACGAAGGGCGGGTCTGATCGGCCTCGAAGTCTTCGATGCGATCCTTGTCGAAATTGGTGCGCGGGGCACCCTTGCCCGGAACCGTGGGACACGTGAACGCGTTCTCCGGCACGCCGCCGTCGTTGAGCAGCATGTACGACCAGTGGATGTAGCCGTTCTCCGGGTCGGTCCCGAACTGCTGCTCCAGCTTCCAGCGGAAGCCCGACTTCTCCGAGGCATACAGGTACGAAGCTGGGAACGTGCGGTTCGTGACGGTGTACCCCTGCACCGCCACGCCGACGGAGCGGATGTTGCTGGCGCACACCACCGCCCGACCCTCGGCACGGGCCTTGCCCAGCGAGGGAAGCAGGATCCCGATCAAGAGCGCGATGATGGCGATCACCACCAGCAGCTCAATGAGCGTGAAAGCGCCGGTATCGAGTCTCCGATGGCGGTCCCGGTCGAAGCGGTTGGTCATGCGCAAACCCCTGTCTGAAGTCCGTGTCGCCAGCGTGCACGCCGCAACCATGCGGCACCGCTGACGCTAAGAGACTAGAAGCAGGCGCACCGATGTCACCCCCGCAGGCGTTGAAGTGTCCGGCAATGTCGTGTGAAGACGATTGTTCAGTCCGCGCGCAGGCCGCGCTCAGCACGCGAAGCCGAGCCACCAACGCACGCAGCGCAACGCTTGTATTCACGCCACTTGCGTCTTCACAACTCCTCGAGGGCGTATTGTGAAGATTGTTGTGTTCGCGCAAAGGAACCAACAGAAAAGCCGCCCTCGTGGGGGCGGCTTGTTCATCAAGACTTCACCGAATGGCCCCGTTATCCACAGCTCCGCCGGATTCAGCGCACGGCGAAGATCCGCCGCATCGCCAGCACGATCCGCACGCCGTGCATCAACGCGATCACGCTGATGAAGCACAACACGCCCAGATAGAGCGTCGCGCCCACGATGGAGGTGGTCTTCTGGCCCGTGAGGCTCGAAGCGCCCGCGGCCATGAACTTGGTCATGTCGGTGCCCATCACCCACTTCATGATGAGCGCCTGCACCCACATCATCGCGATCACGATCGCGAAGAGCCCCCAGCGCGAGGCGATGAACAGCCAACGCTCCGCGCTGCTCTCGCCCTTCATCGCCCGCCACAGCTCCTTGAAGGGCATGAAGAGGACCAGGGCGAGATAAAAGATGCCGCCGATACCAGTTGCCGGAATGCCCGCGAACATGACTGACTCTTTCTCGCGACGCGCGTCGCGTTGATTGCTGCGTGATGCGTGAACTTGGAGATTCGTTGCCTTGGCCTCCGAGGCGCGGACGCCCCGGCTCTCCCTTACTTTTGTGCCTTGACCTCAAACCTCATCCCTGACCCCTTCCAACTCTTCAATGCCCCTTCTCGAACACGTGGATCCGCCGCTTGGCGATGAACTCGTTCCAGAAGGCGCGAGTGACGAAGTACGTGTTCACGAAGCGGACGACCCAGAAGGCCGGGATGCTGCTGAGTGCTTTCCAGAACTCGCCGCGCTTGTACGCATAGATCAACACCGGCACCACGATCGTCGGCATGTCCAGCACGTAACCGAGCAGGAACGCCGGGTGCACGAAGATCGCCAGCAGCGGCAGCAGGATGAAGTACGCAAACGCGCTGATCACCACGTCCCACATCGCCGTGCCGATCATCGACCGCAGCACCGGCGTTTCGACCACCGTCTGCCAGTGCACCTGGATGCACTGGGCAAATCCCGCGCACCAGCGCTGCAGCTGCTTGCTGAGGAAGTGGAAGTTGTGCGGCTCGACCGGGTAGCACACCGCCTCGGGGCTGAAACGCACCGCCATGCCGAGCTTGTACACGCACCACGTCAGGTCCATGTCCTCGCCGACCGTGCGGGTGTTCCACAGCCCGATCTGGCGCAGCACGTCGGTCCGGTACGCGCTGAAGCAGCCGCTGGCGATGAGCGGGCGCTCGTAGAAATCCTGGATCGGCTTGTAGAAGAGAAACGCGTAGAGGTACTCGATGTACCGCCCGCGCTCCCAGATCGTGTTCACGTACCGCGGGATCACCATGCCGCAGACGACCGCCGTGTTGGGCTTGTCGAAGTGCGGCATCAGCTTCTCGATCGCGTCGGGCGCGAGCGTCGTGTCGGCGTCGATGGCCATGGTGTATTCGGTGGAGACATACTCCATGCCGAAGTTCAGGGCCGTGGCCTTGCTGCCGCAGTTCTTGGGAGGACGGATGACGACGATCTCGGGGCCGCAGGCGCGGGCGACGTCGCCGGTGTTGTCGGTCGAGCAGTCGTCGATCACGATGATGTGATCCACGTGCACGCTCTGGGCCTGCACGCTCTTGATCGTGTCGGCGACGAACTTGCCCTCGTTGTACGCGGGGATCAGGACGGTCAACCCGCCCATCAGCCGCGGCTTGTCGCCCGGGCGGATGCTCGGACGCACCGTCGGCTGCACCACCGCCCTGGCCGGCGGCGGGTCGAGCAGCATGCTCTTGATCTCTTTACCAACGCGGACCGCCGGCTGGGCGATCGACTCGTTGAGCGAGTTGGAGAGGTTCTCCAGGACCTTCACCGTGGTGGTCACGGGCTGGTCCAAAGACCCCTGGGTCTTTGCTTCGGGTAGGGATGTCGGTTCAGAGCTCGAAGTTCCGGACGTGAAAAACATGGTTGGCATCGACCGTCGCAGGTCCCGTTGCCTCTGCCACAACCACGAGCCGCTCCGCGGATCGCTTCTGAATCCGGCGCGCGGCAACAGCCGCGGGGCGCCGGGATTCGGTTGTTCTGGAAGGGGCGACGTGCTTGCCCGGAGAGTCGCTCCGGGCATGAGCTGTTCAAGCTGACTTGCGGGGCCAAAGCCTCACAAGACGGCGTGCGTGCGGTTGCCTGCTCGACCTCGGTTCCCGACACACCCTCTTTCGAGGAAAGTAACCTGCCGACTGCGGATCGCCTGCTCTCTTGTGAACCGATGACGCGGCTCACGAGAGCGAGACTTCCCGCCAGGACCGGCGGCCCGGCCGTCACTCCCACTGCTGTGGGGTTCCACGGGCTCGCGGTTCAATCGTACGCATTCATCGGCCCCGGGTTTCGTTCCCCGCACCGATCGTCGCCTCGGGAACCACCAATGGACGGTCATAGAACATGTACGTCCTATAATATCTTTTCCTGCGCTTCTCTGAATGATGTTCACGACTTTTGACAACTTCGAGCATGAGGTGCTCCCCACCTCGTCGCGTCTGATAGCCTGTCCCGCGAGGCGGTGGCATTGAGAGGGAGTCAGACCATGAATATGTGTGCGTGTATTGCGGCGGCGTTGGCGTCCGCCGCGGGTTCTCTGGCGGTCGCACAGGCCGTTTCCTTCGGGTCCAGCAAGGCGGAGAACTATCTCCAGACCGCCGACGGCGTGGTCTCGCCGTACAACGACTGGTCCTGTGTTCTCTCCATATCCGCCGACACGTTCGACGCCTTCAGCGACGCCTCCATCTCCTACGTCGGCCCCCTGTCCCCGCTCGCGATGGGCGTGGTCTCCAACTCGCTTGAGAACGGGCAGGGCTGGTACGGCTACTCAAATTTGCACACGACGCTCGCCTCGCTCGACGCCGAGATCCCCCCGGGCGATTACGAGTTCAGCTTTACGGGCAACGTCCTGCCCGGGGGCACGCACACCTTCACCCTGCCGCCCTCCACGTTCTGCGTCGAGACGCCCGAACTCCTGAGCGACACGTACTCCCGTCTTCAGGTGTACAAGGACGACATGTCGCTCGACTTCATCGGGCAGATGTCGGGCTTCGCCGACATACCCGGCGCCAACGCCAGCTCCATCAGCTTCGTGATCTATGACGTCGGCAAGGGCGGGCTTTTCTGGTCGGCGTCGCTCCCACCCACCGCGATCTCGTTCACGATCCCGACCGGCTCGCTCGAAGTCGGCCGTGCGTACTTCGGGGTCATGTTCTACACCGTCTCCTTCTCAACACCCGGCGCCGGCATCAACGGCGGCGGCCACTCCAGCTCCTTCTCCAAGAACGTCTTCTTCTACTTCAACACCCGCGGCCCCTGCCCGGCCGACATCAACGCCGATTCCTTTGTGGACGACGCGGACTTCACCCTCTTCGCCCAGGCGTACAACGTCCTGCTCTGCAGCGACGAGGACATGCCGGACAAATGCCCGGCGGACCTCACCAACGAGGGCGTCGTGGACGACAACGACTTCGTGATGTTCGCCCAGGCTTACGACCAGCTCTTGTGCAATCCGGAATGAGCCCGAGCTCGCTTCCCTGAAGCCCACCTTGATTCTGTTCGATGGTGGGCTCGATCCGCCCCGAGTCTCGACGCCGTCGTGCATGAGCCGATAGGCTGGTGTGATGAACCGCGCCGACATCGATCGTCTCGCATTGGACGCCGCGTACGAGCAGGCCCGCAAGAGCCTCTCCGAAGGCGGCATTCCCATTGGCGCCGCGCTGGTGAACCCCGCGGGCACCATCGTCGCGCTGGGGCACAACCTTCGCGTCCAAACGGGGGATCCCACCGCCCACGCCGAGACCGCGTGCATCCGCAACGCCGGGCGCCGACGTGATTGGCACTTCCTCACCATGGCAACCACGCTCTCACCATGCGCCATGTGCAGCGGCACCGCCGTACTGCACCGCATCCCGCGGATCGTCATCGGCGAGCACCACACCTTCCAGGGCCGCGAGGACTGGCTGAAGGCCGAGAACGTCGAGCTCGTGCTGATGAACGACCTGCGCTGCATCTCGCTCATGGAAGAGTTCATCAACGCGCGGCCGGAGCTGTGGAACGAGGACATCGGCATCCCCCCCAAGACGTGAACACGGTTCCTTCGCGACCCCCGCGTTGGTGCGGCCCCGCTGCAGCGAGTCTTCTCGCCCACGCCCAACGAGCGCGACTCCGATCATGCGTCCCTTGAGCCTCACTCTTCGCGCGTTCTTGACGCGGAGCCCGACGCACCCCGATAGCCTTGATCAATGAAGCGTGTGCTCTTTCTCTGCACCGGAAACTCCTGCCGCAGCCAGATGGCCGAGGGCTGGTGCCGGCGGCTGCATCCATCCATCGAAGCCCACAGCGCCGGCACCAAGCTCCACCCCGAATTCGAGCGTGGCGTGAACCCCCTGGCCGCGCTCGCCATGCGCAAGGCCGGGGTCGATCTCTCGGCGCACCACGCCAAGCTCGCCAGCGATCTCACCCACCTTGCGTTTGACCTCATCGTCAGCGTCTGCGGCAAGGCCGATCAAGCCTGCCCCGCCTTCCCGGGACCCGCCAAGCGGGTGCACGTGCCCTTCGACGACCCGCCGGTCCTTGCCGCTCACGCGCGGAGCCAGTCCGAGGCCCTGCCGCACTACGAGCGGGTGCGCGACGAGATCCGCGATTTCGTGCGCGACGAGTTGCCGAAGCTCTTGGCCTAAGCGATCTCCTACCAGGCCTCGCGCCCATCCGAGTCGCGGGCTGTAGCCCCGGCCATGCGCAGGACCGACGATCAGTCATGCGGCATCCACGAGCCCGTTGAAAGCCCTGAAATCAAGCGATGCGGCTCCCCATGAATTATTAGTGTACACTAGCTTTATGCATCGTGCTCGTCGTCGCGCTTGGTGGGCCGTCGCTTCGCTCGCCGCGGCGAGCGTGGGCTGGAAGCTCGCGCTCCTGTTCGTCATCGCTGGCTGCGTCTCACTCTTTCCCGGAGAGCGTCGTGACCCGTCGCCCGTGCCCGCTCCGGCGCCCTCGACCGTCGAGCGGCTGCGCGCCGACGTCTATGCCCTCGCGGGCGATCGCCCCGGCGACATCGGCGAGCGCAACCTCGCCACCAGCCGCGACGGCGTGTCCACGCTCCACCTCGCCGAGCGGTACCTCACCGCGCGGCTCATCGCGATGGGATATCGCGTCAAGGCCGATCGCTACAACGTGCAGCCGCGAGACCATAACAGCGACATCATCGCCGACGCACCGCCGATCTCGGTCGCGAACCTGGAAGTCGAGATCCAGGGAACAACCACGCCCAGCGAGATCGTCGTCATCGGTGCGCACTACGACAGCGTCAACTCGGCCAAGTCGCACCTCGGACGCGTCGCGTCACCGGGTGCCGACGACAATGCCAGCGGCACGGCCGCGCTGCTCGAGCTTGCGCGGCGTTTTGTCGCAGCTTCGCCCGCGCGCACCCTGCGCTTCGTCTTCTTCACCAACGAGGAACCGCCGTACTTCTGGACCGAGGAGATGGGAAGCTGGGTGGCCGCCAAGCAGTCCCGCGCCAAGCATGAGAACATCGTCGCGATGGTGAGCCTGGAATCGATCGGCATTTACAGCGAGAACCGGCAGGACTACCCGCCGCTCGTCGGCCTCGCGTTCCCCGGCAAAGGCAATTTCATCGCCTTCGTCTCGCGCCACGAAGACCGCGAGCTCGTGGACCGGTGCATCACCGCGTTCCGCGCGGTCAGCGATTTCCCCAGCGAGGGCGCCGCTCTGCCGAGGTTCGTGCCGCGGCTGGGTTCGAGCGACCACTGGAGCTACTGGAAAGAGGGCTACCCGGCCATCATGATCACCGACACGGCGTACTACCGAAGCGACAACTACCACAAGGCGTGCGATGTGCCCGAGAATCTAAACCTGCCGGCCTTTGCCGAAGTGGTGGAGGGTCTCGACGCCGTCGTGCGGGCGCTCGTCGATCCCTGAGCAACACCCGCAACGGGCGAGCCTCAGCCGCCCGAACCCGCCGGAGGGCCACCTGGCCTCGGTCCACGTCCGCCGCCCGGACCAGGGGGACCACGTCGCCGCCGACGCCGACCACCCGGTCCGCGCCCGCCGCCACCTTGTCCGCCCCCAGGGCCGCCCCCAGGGCCGCCCCCAGGTCCATCACCGCGAGGCCGATCATCCATCGTGCCGTCGTCGGTGGGGATGTCATCCAGATTGATGTCGTTGGAACCACTCGTCGGGCTCGGCGGCGAGCTCGGCCCGCTTGGTCGCGGCGACCCCCCGGGCCGACGCCCGTCCCGCCGCGGTTCGCGACGTCCGTCGCGGTTCCCATCGCGCGATCCGTCGCGCGGACCGTCTGGGCGACCTTCAGGCCTCGGACCGCGGCCCTGAGAGCCACGGCCGTCGGTACTCCTGTTGTCGGGCCCCCGGCCATCGCCGCCAGGATTCTCCGGCTTGCTCGCCGCTTGCCCGCCGGAACCAGCGCCCTGCGGCGGACGCGACGGCGACGAAGACCGCGGCCCGCGCTGCGGGAACTCCGGCGGTGCCGGCCGCGGCGGCGCCACTGCGCTGATCGGATCCGTCAGGTCCTCCACCGGGATCGCCACCTGCTTGGGGCGGCCCATCTCGTCGTTGATGTCCAGCTCGACCAGCACAAGCTGCGTCAGGATCTGTGAATCGATGACGATGCCGTCGCCTTCGGGCGTGCCCACGCGCTTCTTCTTGTTGGGCAGCTTCTTCCGCAATTCGTCGTACGTCTGATCCTCGTACCGCAGGCAGCACATCAATCGCCCGCAGCGGCCCGAGATCTTGAGCGGATCGAGCGTGGCTTTCTGGATCTTCGCCGACTTCATCGAGATCGGCTTGAGCACCTTGAGGAAGTTCTTGCAGCAGCAGTACTGCCCGCACTTCTCGTAGTCGGCGGTCAGGCGTGCCTCGTCGCGAGCTCCAACCGGGTGCAGATCGACGCGGGTGTGCAGCTCCTTGGAGAGCACCGGCCCGAGCTCGCGGAACTCCACGCGCTCCTCCGCGAGGAAGTGCACGATGGTGCGCTCGCCCCCCAAGAGAGGCTCGACCTCGACGATCTTGATGTGCCCGAAGCCGTGCGCTTCCGCCGCCCCGCGTGCTCGCAGCCGCAGCTCGTGCTTGGACTGCTCGATCGCGGCCTGCTTGTCGAGGTCTTCCTTGCTGGCCACCCGCAGCACGCGTCCCTCGGTAAAGAACGGGTAGTCACGCCCGCCAGAGTTCTCGATGTACTGCAGCATCTCCTTGCGGCTCACGCTCTTGGAGCACCCCGAATTGCTGCACGTGCTGGTGAGCATCTCGCCCAACTCGGTGCCCCGCTGGGTGCGCACCACGAGCTTGCTCCCGCAGCCGGGCTTGACGCCGCCGTCGTATGGGAACTCGCCGACCAGCTTCATCGCGCCGAACCGCACGACGATGGACTTGGGCGGCGCGAGCCGCGCATACGCCTCCCGGTCGGCTTGTTCCTTCAGGTGCGCGTCGGCTTCGAATTGGGGCAACGGAACGATCGGCATGTGAAGTGTCGGATGTGCGATGTCGGATTTCGGATGTGGAGTCGTGAAGGGCGGAGTGCCTTTCCATCCGACATCCCCAATTCGACATCCGACACGGCGTCGATCTTACTGTCCCCCAAACCGCGCCCGCCCCTCCACGAACACCGATTGCAGCCGAATCCGCTGCACCGGCGTGAGCAGCCCCTGGCTGTCGGTGCGGTACACCGTCAGTTCCTCGGCACGCGCGTCCTGCACCAGCACGTTCGCCTCACCCGACGTGTTTGTCGACAGGATCGAATACCCGTTGCCCGCGGCCACCATCTGTGCGGTCTGCGCATGCGCCACCGAAGCCAGGGGCAACCCGCTGAGATTCGGCCCGCCGCCGAACATCCCGCCGGCGCGGATCAGCACACACGCCGCGAGCACGCCTGCGCTCAGGCACAGAAGTGGTTCGGCCACTCGGCGACCCGACCGAGCCGCGGGTTGGGCATCCACAGAAGTGGGGGTGGAAAGGGTGGACGACATCAACGCTCCCCCTTCCGGTTGCGATCGCCCCCGAGGTTGCGATAGCCGCTGACCACGTACGCGCGGCGTCCCTGGTCCCACTTCAGGGTGATCAGCTCCTGGTTGGACACGTCAAGCACCTGGACCAAGCTCGCGTTCGAACCCGGTACGGTACTCCCAATCATCAGATACTCACCCCGCCCGCGTCCCAGAGGCAGGGTGTTTGCCTCAGGTTGAGCGAGCACAGGGCTGGCGAGCCAGAGCGCCCCAACCGCCCCCGCGAGCGCCAGATTGAGCGCGATGAGATTCTGTAAACGACGTCTCGGCATGGGTTTATGAACCTCCAAGTGGACATCCCGCGCACGAGCCGTTGGTCATCGAGAGATGATCCCGGGCGACATCCCCACGATTTCGCTCGCCAATCAATCCATATGGCCGCGCTTCGCCGGCATCAGGCAGGCACCGATCACGAGCGCCAGGAGCCCGAGCCCGAAAAGGATCATCATCACCATGTGACCGCCCCCGAGTTCTTCGGGCTTGGTCGGCACGGGCGGGCGGGGCTTTTCCGCGACGGCGGTCGCGACCTGGGCGAGCGTCGGCAACGCGGCCAGCGCGAGCGGCGCGATCCAAGAAGCAGCAATCCATCCTCGCCGGGTTCGGGTCAGCATGACGGTACTGTACCTCATCTCGGAGACCGCGGTTCTGCCCGACTGCGTCCGGAGTCTCTTTCTTCGCGGGCTTGGCCCGCCTCTCCGGCCCGCCATTCGCAACCCGAGCGACGGCTCGTGCGTATTCCCAAGGATCCGACGCGTTGATGGCCGTCGGGCGGGCGCGATCTTGTGTACCATCGTCCCTCCCTCGCCGGCTCGGCACGGCGACGTGGCTCATCGCACGCCTCTCGGGCGGCCCGCCCGCTCGGCAGGTGTTGGGTCCACGCGGCAACAGCCGTGTGAGGGGGATGGGGGACAGACGGGGAGAGCGGGGGAGTGGGTGGGGGCGGGCCCAAGGTCCTTTGGGGTCCGCCGCGTGCATCACCAGTCGGGGCGTCGTCCCCGAGTCGTCCGAACGCAAGGATTCCGCATGGCGAGTTCGAATATCTGCTGGGGCATCGAGATCGGGGCCGCGGCCATCAAGGCCGTCAAGCTCGAGAACGTCGGTGATCGCGTCAATGTCCTGGACATGGCGATCATCGATCACCCCAAGACGCTCTCGACGCCGGGCGTCGATCCGGCGGACGTCCTGCGCGTCTCGCTGGGCACGCTGGTCAGTCAGTACGACCTCACCAACTCCCAGATCGCGGTGAGCGTGCCCGGGCACTCCAGCTTTGCGCGTTTCGCCAAGCTGCCGCCCGTCGAGCCCAAGAAGGTCCCCGACATCGTCAAGTTCGAGGCGATGCAGCAGATCCCCTTCCCGCTCGAGCAGGTGGAATGGGACTACCAGACCTTCCTCAGCCCCGACTCGCCCGAGATCGAGGTCGGCATCTTCGCGATTACCCGCGAGCGCATCATGGAGCGTCTCACGATGCTCCAGGACGTGGGCCTCACGCCCAGCTTCGTCACCCTGGGCCCGATCTCGGTCTTCAACGCTCTCGCGTACGACCTGGAGTTCGATGAGAAGACGCCGGGCACGATCATCGTGGACATCGGCACCACCTCGACCGACCTGGTGATCTCCGAGGCCGGGCGCATGTGGGTGCGCACCTTCCCGCTGGGCGGGCATCAGTTCACTGACGCGCTCGTGCAGGCGTTCCAGATCGGTTACCCCAAGGCCGAGAAGCTCAAGCAGGACGCCGAGGATTCCAAGCACGCCCGCCAGGTCTTCCAGGCGATGCGTCCGGTCTTCACCGACCTGGGTCAGGACATCCAGCGTTCGATCGGTTACTACCAGTCGCTGCACAAGGACGCCAACCTGCAGCGTGTGATCCTCATCGGCGCGACCTCGAATCTGCCCGGCTTGCGCAAGTACCTCAAGCAGCAGCTCGGCATCGAGGTCTACCGCGTCGAAGAGTTCAAGAAGGCCAACCTCAACTCCCTTGACGGCGGCCAAGAAGGCGGTGAGCGGGCCAGCAAGTTCAAGGCGCGTTGCCTGGAGCTCACCACCGCCTACGGCCTCGCTCTGCAGGGTCTGGGCGCGGGCACGATCAACGCCAACCTCATGCCCGTTTCGATCATCCGCGAGGCGATGTGGAAGGGCAAGGTCAAGTGGTTCGGGGCCGCCGCGGGCATCGCCGCGGTCGCGGGCGCCGCGATGTTCGCCCGTCCGTTCCTCGATCAGGCCGCGGTGCAGCGTGCCGCGGCCGAGCCGGTGGTCTCCGAGGTGCGCTCGGTGATCAGCGAGGGCAACCGCCTGAAGCAGGAGGCCGAGGCCGCGGGCGTGGTGGGGGGAGCCGCTCCCGACGAGCGTCCGACCAAGCTCATCAGCTTCGTCGCCGATCGCGCGTTCTACGCCCACATCGTGAATGACATCGGTCTGATGCTCGAGGCGGCGCAGCAGCAAGCCCCTGCGTGGGCCAAGTCGGTTGGCTCCGACGCCGTGGTGCCCGACGGCTTCCGGCTCGAGAAGATGCGAACCTTCTTCTACCCCGCTGGTGCGGCGGGCGCTGATCCCAGTCAGACGGGCGGCGCGCCCGCCATCGTGGAAGCCGCGTCGGTCCGTCCGCTGGGCCCCGCCGACCGTGCCCAGGTGGTGGTCGAGATGCAGGTGTCCACGCACCAGCCCGAGTCGCAGAAGTTCATGCTTGCGACGCTCGACCGCTGGCTGCGTGCGAGCGCGGTGCGCCCCGGCGTGCCCTACGAGATCCACGTCGCCCCGACGCCCTGGCGCCAGGAGGCGAGCACCAACACCGGCTCCGGCGACCCGCGCGCCATCACCTCGACGCCCACGCCCGGGATACCACAGCAAGGCGGCAACACCGGCGGCAGCGGCGGCGGGAGCCTGGAAACGCTCGCTCCGCTCTCCATGCTCCGTTCGCCGCAGCCCGACGGGCAGCCGGCCGCCACCACGTTCACAATCACGTTCACCGCCTCGAAGCTGCCCGCTCAGCCCGCCAACCCGGAGGCCGCCAAGTGAAGTTTGATTTCAAGCAAGTCCTTCAGGGTGTCAAGAAGCACTGGGCCATCCCGACCCTGAGCGTGGTTACCGTCGCGATCCTGGGCACGACCTGGTGGTTCAGCAGCAACTGGAACCAGCAGATCAAGACCGAGCAAGAGAAGGCCGCCAACGACCTCCTGAGCCAGGTGAACAACCTCAAGGTCACCTACGCCCTGCCGACCATCGGCACCGGCCCGGCGGTCGAGCAGAAGTCCGAGCCCAATGCGGTGCTGACGCAGCGCTACGCCGAGCGGAAGAAGACCCTGCTCTCGGGCGGCGAATCGGTGGTCAAGGCCGCCGAGGCCTTCAACCTCGCGGGCAAAGCACCGTTGGTGGAAGGACTCTTCCCGGAGCCCAAGGACGGCGAGCAGCTCAGCAAGCCACTGGACTTTGTCACCAAGCTCGTGGGCAACAACGACCGCGGCATCCCCTCGGCCTATGCCGCGCTGCTCGCGGACGTGGGTGCCGGCGGCCCGGTTAACGCCGCGGTGCTCGAGGCCCAGCTCAAGGACATCGAGAAACGTGAGATCGAGAAGATCCGCGGCTCCTCGCCCACCCGCGAGCTCACACCCACCGAGAAGGAATCACTCCAGAAGCTCCTCGTCGAGGCGCGCCGCAACGAGTACGTGCGCAAGGCCAATGAGGTCCGCGTCTACGGCGACATGAGCGCCTTCCCCGGCGCCGGCTCGGCCGGATCGGGCACCTCCCCGGGCCGCCCCAGCGGTTTCGGCGACACATCCAGCAGCGGCGGCATTCTGCTCACCGCGCCCTCGACACCCTTGAGTGTCACCCAGGCCTTCAACTACCAGGCCGACTACTGGTTCCTCAAAGACCTGTTCGCGATCGTCAAGAACGCCAACAGCGTCAACGGGCGCCCGCTCCCCGTGCGTGAGGCGGTGATTAAGCGCATCGAGAAGATCGAGCTGCTGCCGTGGCGGGTGCAGACCGCCGCGTCCGCGACTCCGGCGCCGGGCGCCACGCCGACTGATCCCAGCGCCCCCGCGTCCTCGGTTGGCGATTCGATCACGGGCTTCAGCGACTCCGCCGGCGCCAACATCTACGACGTCCGCAAGGCCAAGCTGCAGCTCATCGTCGCCAGCAGCAAGCTCCCCGAGTTCTTCAACGCCGTCGCGCGCACCAACTTCATGACCGTCACCGGCATCGCGATGGAAAAGGTCGACGGCTGGAACGAGCTCGCCAACGGCTACTACTACGGCGATGAGAACGTCGTCCGCGTGCTCGTTGACATCGAGGCCATCTGGCTGCGAAGCTGGACCGAGCAGTACTTCCCCAAGGCCGTGCGCACCGCCCTGGGCCTGCCCGATCTGCCTCCGCCGGCCGACCCCAACGCCAAGCCCGAAGGCCAGCCAGCCGACGGTCAGACCCCGCCCGGCGGCGGCTGATCGCGTTCGCCGTTCCCATCTTCGACATCCGCTATCCGACATCCGAATCTGACCCCGGAGTCCGCATGAAGCTCAAAGGCATCAACCCGATCGAGCAGCACATCGAGAAGGCCGTCGTCGGCGTGACCGGCCTGGTGTTCCTCGGCGTGATCGCGCAGCAGTTCCTGACCCAGCCCAACCAGGTCACGGTCGGGAACGCAACGCTTCCCCCCGAGCGCGCTTTCGAGCCCGTGAAGGCCGCCGCCGCGGTGCTCAAGGGCAAGATGGAATCGAGCAACCCCGAGCTCGCGCCCGGTATCGACGCCCCCGGCGCCGATCTCAAGAAGCAGTTCGACACCCTGGTCTCCGGCGGGATCGCGCCACGCAAGACCCTGAACGCTTTCGGCCCCTCGATCGCCCTCGGCGGCGGCGGCCCCATCAAGGCCAGCGACGCCATCTACGCCGAGCTCAATCTCCCCGCCCCCGCGCCCGCGATCGCCGCGTCCTATTGGGCGACCATCGCTTCGGACGAGGTCAAGAACGCGCCGGTGCTCGCCGGCATCCTCCCCAAGGAGCAGCCGTACGACCACGCCTTCGTGAGCGTCGAATCGAGCTTCAGCGGCAAGGCTCTCATCGATTCGCTCCTCACCGATCCCGACGGCACCGGCCCGCTCGAGCCGATGCCCCAGGGCTGGTGGCGCGAGGGCCTTGAGGTCGTCTCCGTGGAAGTCGAGCGCCAGCAGTCCAAGTCCGACGGCACGTGGGCCGACCCCGTCCTCGTTCCGCCCATGCTCGGCCGCACGCTGTTCATCACTACCTGGTCCGACTCGGTGAAGACCACCAGCGACATGCAGACATTCACCGTGCAGGCCAAGGAGCGATCGGCCGACATCCTCCGCCCGGCGTTCTACAAGACCATCGGCACCCGCGTGTGGGAGGCGCCGAGCACCATGGCGGCTCTCTCGGCCGCGAAGATCGACGTCAACGACCTGAGCCAGAAGCAGGCACGTCTGGCGGAGAAAAAGACCGAGCTGCAGGCCAAGAAGGACGAGCTCAGCAAGCTCCCCGCCGCCCCCACGCGCGAGCAGCCCGCACCCCGCGACCCGGCTCAGCCCAATCGCCCCGGTGATCGTCCCACGCCGCCGGCGACGACGACGCCGGCTCGTGACACCGCAGCCCCGCAGCGCAACCGCCTCAACAACGAGATCAAGTCGATCGAGGCGGAGATCGTGCGGCTTGAAGCCGATGTGCAGCGTCTCGGCTCCGTGCAGGGGCAGGGCACCGAGATCGTTGAGGCCGGCGCAAGCCTCTTGAATTCGGACAACGTGCGATTCTGGGTGCATGACGCCACCGCGACACCGGGCGAGCGCTACCGCTACCGCCTTCGCGTGGGCGTGAACAACCCGCTCTTCGGCCGCGGCTCGCTGCTGAAGGAAGAGCAGAAGAAGGCCGCCGATGCTTCGATCGTTCGCGGCCCCTGGTCGGAATGGAGCACGCCCGTCGACGTCGATCGCTCCGAGTACTTCTTCGTCACCTCGGTCACGCCCCGCAGCGAACTGGGCGAGGCCCGCGCCTCGGTGCAGCTCTTCAAGTTCTACCTGGGTTACTACCGCACGCAGACGGCGGGCATGAACATCGGCGACCCCTTGGTCGGCGACATCCCGCTGCCCAAGGCCCTGGCCGCGTCGCTTTCTCACAACACTGCCGCGACGCCCCCAGGCGGTCCGACGATTCCTCCCGTGCCGCCCGTTCCGAACACGCCTCCGGGGTCCACGCCCGTCAACACGCCCCCCGGGGCCACGCCGCCCGAGACCGCTCCGGCGATCGACTTCACGGTGCCCGACCGCATCCGCGTCGCGACCAGCGTGCTGCTGCTCGATGTCGCCCAGGTGCCCGGCAGCGGGGGCAATTGGGTCTTCGCCGCGGTGCTCCGCGACGCGAACGGGGCGATCGCCAACATGCGGGCGGACAGCGACCGGGACTCGGCGCTGCTCCGCCGCCTGGAACTCTCGGTGAAAGCGGGCGAAGTGGCGGCGACGGCGAAGCCGTAATTGGTCTTTGATAGGGTCTTGGCCGACAAGGTGAAGACCCGAAGGGTGCGTCGGTGCGCGGGCGCAACCCCAGCTTTCTGAGATATTTGTGCAGCGTACCGGGTTTTTGAGCGCTCCAAAGCTTGACCAACGCGGGGGAAGACCTAAAGTTCTCTCCGCCCTTCACCGGGCGACCAGCCGGGACGCGAAAGCAGCCCGGCACCCGATCCGCCGCGTAGGTGACGGAACGGGCCTCTCTGACAAGCTAAGACGTGAAGAAGAATTGAGCCATGCGACAGCGGGCCGGTTCCGGATGCGAAAGCGTACCGGGTCGGAGCGTTGTGCGGCATGGTTCACGACGACGTGCGTTCCGAACACTCGGAACGCACGGAAAGAATGCAAGCAATGTAAGCAAGATATCGAGTAAGAGATTGGGCTCTGAGCCAGGTGGATTCGAGCGGGCAACCGCGGGAGGAAGCAGGGCGAAGAGTTGCAATCACTCTTGAAGCGCAAATCAGGTTGATGTGCCGCGAGCGAGCTGGCAACAGCAAGCGAGCGGCATCTCTGACGGACGTAGCACTTAAATCGGGTGCGAATGCGTCAGGGGCCAATTTGACGAGGAGACGCAAGTCTCGGCGTCCGGTTGGTGATCAGACAAGAAGGGCGCACGGCGGATGTCTTGGCGTCGAGAGGCGATGAAGGACGCGTGAACCTGCGAAATGCCCGAGGGAGCCGGTAACAAGGCACTGATCTCGGGATCTCCGAATGGGGCAACCCACCCGCAAGGGTACTTTGCACTGAATGCATAGGTGCAAAGAGCGAACGTGGAGAAGTGAAACATCTCAGTACCCACAGGAAAAGAAAGCAACAGCGATTCCGTAAGTAGCGGCGAGCGAACGCGGATGAACCAGTAGTGCGAGTGAAGTGTCTGGAAAGACACGCTCCAGAAGGTGACAGCCCTGTAACCGCACGCTGGGAATGCCCTCGAGTAAACTCGGGCTCGTGAAACCCGGGTTGAACATGGGGGGTCCACCCTCCAAGGCTGAATACTCCTCGACGACCGATAGCGAACCAGTAAGGCGACTGAACGATGAAAACTACCGCTACGAGCGGGGTGAAAGAGAAGCTGAAACCGTGCGCTTACAAGCGGTCGGAGCCCTTCGGGGTGACGGCGTGCTTTTTGCATAATGAGCCGACGAGTTAGCCTATGCGGCGAGCCTAAGGTCTACCGGACCGGAGGCGGAGCGAAAGCGAGTCTGAAACTGGCGATCAGTCTCATGGGCTAGACGCGAAACCTTGTGATCTACCGTTGGCCAGACTGAAGGGCGGGTAAAACCGCCTGGAGGGTCGAACGCGTGAACGTTGAAAAGTTCTGCGATGAGCTGACGGGAGGGGTCAAAGTCCAATCAAACTGGGAGATAGCTCGTTCTCTCCGAAATAACTCTAGGGTTAGCCTCAGCAAGCAGACTGTGGAGGTAGAGCGACTGGATGGTCTGAGCGGCCTACCCGGCTAGCCGGACCAACCAAACTCCGAATGCCACAGTTCAAGTGCTGGGAGATAGACGGCGAGTGACAATATCCGTCGTCAAAAGGAGAAAAATCCAGACCACCAGCTAAGGTCCCCAATTACTGCTCAGTCAAAGGAAGTCGGGTTGCAGTGACATCCAGGATGTTGGCTTAGAAGCAGCCATCATTTAAAGAGTGCGTAACAGCTCACTGGACGAGGAATCCGGCGCCGATAATGATCGGGAATAAGCAGTAAACCGAAGCTGTGGACGCGAAAGCGTGGTAGGAGAGCGTTCTTGGTGCTGCGAAGCTGTTCCGTAAGGATACGTGGAGCGCCAAGAAGTGCATATGTCGGCTTGAGTAACGATTAAACGGGTGAGAATCCCGTTCGCCATATACCCAAGGTTTCCTGGGGCAGGTAAATCCGCCCAGGGTTAGCCGGGACCTAAGGCGAGGCCGAAAGGCGTAGTCGATGGAAGGCAGGTCAATATTCCTGCGCACGTGCGTAGATCAATCCGTTGTGCGGATTCCCGGAGTTCACGGCCCTGTTGGATGGGCAGGCCCTTGTGGCCGATGTGAGCAAAGGGGGTTCCTAGAAAAGCAGCGGTGGCGAAACACGTCCCGTACCAAAACTGACACAGGTGGGTGAGGCGAATAGCCTAAGGCGCTCGAGAGAACGGTCGTGAAGGAACTAGGCAACATAACCCCGTAAGTTAGCGATAAGGGGGCCCTCGCCGCAAGGCAGGGCGCAGAGAAGAGGATCTGGGAACTGTTTATCAAAAACACAGCTCTGTGCAAAGGCGTAAGCCGCAGTATACAGAGTGACGCTTGCCCGATGCCGGAATGTCAAGGAAGCGGTTCAGCGCAAGCGAAGATCGCGACCGAAGCACCGGCGAATGGCGGCCGTAACTATGACGGTCCTAAGGTAGCGAAGTTCCTTGTCGGGTAAGTTCCGACGCGCATGAATAGCGTAATCACTGGATCACTGTCTCCACGACCGACTCGGTGAAATAGTAGTGGCGGTGAAGATACCGCCTACCCGCAGCAAGACGGAAAGACCCCGTGGACCTTTACTATAGGCTCCTACTGACCACGAGCATATTCTGCGTAGCATAGGTGGGAGGCTTTGACGCCTGGGTTCCGGCCCAGGACGAGCCATAGGTGAAATACCACCCTGAGTAAGTTTGTGGTCTAACCTCGTTTCCCGTGAATCCGGGCGAGGGACAGTTGGTGTCGGGTAGTTTGACTGGGGCGGTCTCCTCCTAAAGAGTAACGGAGGAGCACAAAGTTCGGCTCAGCACGGATGGAAACCGTGTGACGAGTGTAAGAGCACAAGCCGGATTTACTGCGAGACCGACGGGTCGAGCAGTTACGAAAGTAGGTTCTAGTGATCCTGCGATCCCGTGTGGAAGGGTCGTAGCTCATCGGATAAAAGGTACCCCGGGGATAACAGGCTGATCGCTCCCGAGCGTCCATAGCGGCGGAGCGGTTTGGCACCTCGATGTCGGCCCATCACATCCTGGGACTGAAGGCGGCCCCAAGGGTTCGGCTGTTCGCCGATTAAAGTGGTACGCGAGCTGGGTTCAGACCGGCGTGAGCCAGGTCGGTCCCTATCTGTTGTGGGCGTCGCAAACTTGACGGGAATCAACCTTAGTACGAGAGGATTGGGTTGGACGCACCCCTGGTGATCCAGTTGCACTGCCAAGTGCACCGCTGGGTAGCTACGTGCGGCAGGGATAAACGCTGAAAGCATCTAAGCGTGAAGCCCCCCCGGAGATGAGGTTTGCTTGTCGTAAGACGAAAGACCCCTGGAAGACCACCAGGTTGATCGGCCGCGTGTGTACGGGCAGAAATGCCTTCAGCAGAGCGGTACGAACGGTCGAATGTCTGATCACCAACCAGCCGCCGCGGCATCGGTTGCGACGCGAGTCGCCAACCACCTCGGCGTGCTTCAAGAGTCGATTTCTTGCCGGTCGCACCCGCGACCCATCGCAAGTGTCCTACCGTCGTTCTTCTTCCGTCTTCACTTGTTCACTCTGGACCGTGATCGACAGATCACACGTCCGGTTTGTCGGTGACCACAGGCATCGGGAGACACCTGTTCCCATCTCGAACACAGCAGTTAAGCCGATGCCGCCGATGATACTGCACTGCGGGAAAGTAGGTCATCGCCGACTTTGAGCCCCTTGAGGTAAACCTTGAGGGGCTCTTTTCTTTTTTGGATGTTGGATGTTGGATGTTGGATGTCGGATGTCGGATGTCGGATGTCGGATGTCGGATGTCGGATCTCCGATGTCGCGATGGAGCTCGGGCGTTACCGCTCCACCGTGTAATCCCGCTTCATCTCCGCCAGCCCGCGTTCGGCCTTCACCCGCTTCTCCCGCTTCACTTCTTCCAATAGCCGGAAGTTGTGCTCGATCTTCTCCCGCGTGATCGTGCCGTCGCGGGGGTGATCGAGGTGCAGACAGGTCGCCACATACCGCACGTGCATCGTGCCCAGGCCCGCGTGCCGCAGGCGTTCGCCGAACTCGACGTCTTCCTTGCCCCATCCGAAGCGCTCGTCGAACCCGTTGACCCGCTCGGCGTCTTTCTTCCAGCACGAGGCGTTGGGGGCGCTGAAGCGGGCTGGCGTGAAGTTGATCCGGTCCATCGCCGGCGCTAACGGCCGCGGCAGGAGCACCTTCACCATCGACCGCCGCCACCGCATGCCGTTGCGTTGCAGCCACGTCGGCGAGAACGGACGGCGTTCCAGCACGTCCTCGGCGGTGATCCGCTCCGACACCGCGGTGTTGAGGCGCAGGTCGCCCCCGCCCAGGAACCGTCCCGGCCGTGCGAAGCGAGCGTGGTTCCGGAGCCAGTCCCAGCGGTGGATGCAGTCGCCGTCGGTGAAGACGAGGTACTCCCCGCTCGATTCGGCGATGCACTTGTTCATGATCGCGCACTTGCGCCAGCCGTCGTGCTGCTGCCGCACGTGCAGCACCGGAAATCGCGACGTTGTGCGGAAGCGCCGGATGACATCGCGCGTCTCCTCGCCAGAGCCGTCGTCGCCGATGATGACCTCGTGCGGCGGGAGATCCTGGCCCGCCATGCTGGCCAGTGTGCGTACCAGGTAGTGGGGGCGCTCGTACGTGCCGATGATGACCGAGATTCGCATGTAAGTCGCTGTTCCTCGCGAGAGGGGAAGGGTAGAACGATCGCCTCACCCGAGCGGTGTCGCATGTCTGCTCTCGCAGGATCTTGGAGGGACGTGCCGGGCGGAAGGGTCACGCCACTCCCGATGCGGAGCCTCGCACCAGCGCCGCGGCGGCCTGCGCGCAGCCCCAGCACAGGGTGTAGCCGGCACCGCCGTGGCCGTAGTTGTGCACGATCCGTGGCTCATCGGGATCACGTTCCAGCCGAACGCTGGACCGGAACGGACGGAGTCCCGCGCGTTCTCGGATCACACGCCCCGGTCGCAGTCCCATCCGCTGGGCGCGGCTCAGAATCGCGCGGGTCATCTCCGGGGTGGTCGTGGTCGGGCGATCGTCCGGCGAAGGCTCCGCGCACCCGCCCAAGACAACCTCGCCTCGCCGCGGGATGGTGTAGAACATCTCCCGCTCGTTGCGCTCATCGCCCAGGCACTGCCGCACGTCGAGCCCGCCCGGCTCGGTGATCACAACTTGGCCGTAGACGCCCACCAGCTCGTGGTCGCCGGTGAGCCCTCTGGCCGCGAGGCCAGTGCAATTGACCAGCGCATCAGCGTTCTCCGCGGCAAGCGTCTCTCGCAGGGCGTCCACCGTTCTATCTTGCACGCGTGCTCGCAGGCTCGCACGCAGCCACGCCATGAAGAGCCGCGGCTCGGCTCGCGGCGCGGCGAACCTCCAGGCGAACGGCGCACCGTTCGGCAACGGGTTGCCGTCGATCTCGTGCACCATCTCCAGGTCCGGTGTTGCGCTCGCCCACCACGGCCGGGCCGCGTTATCCGCGAGCTCGAGCCGCGTGAGGACGTCCACGCCCGCCTCGGGGCTGTTTGCCGCGAGCGCCAGCATCCACTCCCGCGTCGCCGCGGCCCACGCCGGCACCTTGTCGACCGGCCCGACCTTGAACGGGTACCACACAGCGCCCGCGACGAACGACACGATCCCTTCGCCCGCGTTCTTCGCGAGGATGACGACCTCGTGCCCCTCTCGTTCGAGCGCGAGGGCCGTGGTGAGCCCGATGACTCCGGCACCGACAACAACGACTCTGGCCATGGGCCAGCGTACGCCACGCCGATTCGTGCCTGATACGCTGATTGCGTGATCCGTCTCTGGCCCATCACGCGATTGAGGATCGAGATGGCGGCGACTCAGCAGCCGGACGCCGCCCTGGCCGGGGCGGTTGAATCGCAATGGGACGCGATGCGTGCCGTCAGCCCACGCTTGCACGATGGCCGCATCGTCCGCGTCCTGGCGTGCGAGCCGCCGATCCTCCGCGTCGCCTTCGACACCTATAAACGCTTCGTCGTCGGCGCCACCGTCGCCACCGGCGTGCTGGCCCTCGGCATCTCCGGCGTCGTGACCCGACGTCGCGATGGACGCGAGGAGATTCTCCTCGGCCGTCGCTCGCCACAGACACGCATCTACGGCGACCTTTGGGAAACCGCCCCCCGCGGCGGAGTGGACGCCTCGCCGACCGCAACCGAAATCACACTCTCCGACATCATCCGCCAGTTCCACGAAGAACTGCACGAAGAAACCGGCATCGTTGCCACCGCCATCCCGACACCGATCGCCATCGTGCTCGACGAATTCGCCCGAACGTACGACGTGGTGCTGAAAATCGAAGTCCCCGCCGATACCGAAGCCGCCCCACGCGAGTGGGAGTACACGCAAACGGCATGGAAGAATCTGGCCGAAGCACGCGAAACCGACACGCTCTCACCCCCGACGCGTTCGCTGATCGACTGGCTCGCGGCAACGGCTCCCACTTGATGCCTCGATGCCTCGATGCCTCCTGCCCTGATGCCCTCTTCTGCCGTCGAACCCCTGTTTCTATAATGAAGGACCGCCGCTCAGCGGCCTCCGGAGCCTCCCCATGACCACGCTCTCTCCCGTCGTTTCTCCGAGCAAAGTCTCCGATCCTCTGCAGCTCATCGACGTCGACCACGTGCAGTTCTACGTGGGCAATGCCAAGCAGGCCGCGTTCTTCTACGCCCACTGCTTCGGCTTCCAGATCGAACAGGTGTGCGACCTCACCACCGGCAGCCGCGACTGCGCGCATTACCTGCTCACCCAAGGCAACATCCGCTTCGTGCTCTCAAGCCCGCTCTCGCCCGAGCACCACTCGGCGATGGAGCTCGCGATGTACGGCGACGGCGTGAAGGACGTCGCGTTCACCGTCTTCGACGCCGAGGCGGCGTACGAACGCGCGATCAAGAACGGCGCGCAGTCGGCGTACGAGCCGCGCGTCTTCAAGGACAGCCGCGGCACGGTCACGATGGCCGGCATCCGCACCTACGGCCGCGTCTGCCACTCGTTCGTGAGCCGCACCGGCGAGTACGAACTCACGAAGGTGAAGCAAGGCGGGCTCTTCAAGCCGCGCTTCAAGCGCATCGACGGCGGCCTGTGTACTCCGGCAACAGGTTGCGGCCCGCAGGGCGGCATGGGCTCGTCGATTCTCGCCATCAACGAGCACAACAAGAAGCACCCCTGCGGGCTCAAGTACGTCGACCACCTCGTCGGCAACGTCGAACTCGGCAAGATGAACTACTGGGTCAAGTGGTACGAGGACGTGCTGGAGTTCAAGATGTTCAAGCACTTCGACGACGCCGACATCTCGACCGACTACTCGGCCCTGATGTCCAAGGTGATGTCGAGCGGCAACAACCTCATCAAGATGCCGATCAACGAGCCCGCCCCCGGCAAGAAGAAGAGCCAGGTGCAGGAGTACCTCGACTGGCACGCGAACACCCCGGGCGTGCAGCATCTGGCGCTCCGCACCGACGACGAGCTGCACTCGATCGCCGCCCTCCGCAGCCGCGGCGTGGACTTCCTGACTCTCCCCGACGCGTACTACGACAAGGTCTGGGACCGCGTGAACGGCATGCTGAAGCAGCACGGCCATGAAGCCGTGAAGGAAGACCACCAACGCATCCGCGACCTGGGCATTCTGGTGGACGCCGACGATGAGGGGTACTTGCTCCAGCTCTTCACCAAGCCGCTGCAGGACCGGCCGACGCTGTTCTTCGAGATCATCTGCCGCCGCGGCTCGCAGTCGTTCGGCAAGGGGAACTTCAAGGCGCTGTTCGAGGCGCTGGAACTGGAACAGGAGCGGCGGGGTAATCTGTAGTTAATGCACTAGCGTGCGGGAAAAGGACTCGCCCTCGCCCGTGTCAGGGGCTGTCTGCCGGGGAAGGAATCCCGCCAGAAATCGATGCTTTCTGCAGATGATTATCAGTACAGGTCATGCCAAACTCCGAACCAACATCTTCGCTTGCGGATTTGATCGCAGTCCTAGCTTTTTTTCACGGCTGGGCATGAATCCAATTTTGCATATTCTGCTCGGCGGAATGCTCGGCGGTTTAGTCGGCGGATTCAATTCTCCTGCACTCAATGAACTGCGAGTTCCGAAGCTACGACTTTCTGACGGTCGATCATGGCCAGCGGTGGAGCGGATCGAGTTCGGTTTTTTTGGCGATTGCATCACTGGCGCCGCTGCAAGCGTCGCGATACTGTTGTTTGCAGTGAGTTTTGGAATCGATCTCGCTGCATCCTACAACCTGTCAGGCACAGCAAAAATACTATCGCTCGGAGTTGTATCCGGATTCGCTGGGCGAAAGCTCTTGGATAACTTGGCGCAAATTGTCTCAAGCAGGGTTGAAGCGCTTGAGAAAGAACAGACTGAAATCGCGGTCAAATCACTCCGAGAAAACACTATCGCCGAGTATTTGCGCGAAGCAAAGTACAATCTCGCGATCAAAAACTACGCACAGGCACTGACGCTCTTCGACAAGGTTCTTGCGATCGAAGCGTCAAACAAGTTTGCGTTGAACGGACGTGCAGCATGTCTGATCTACGCAGGCTCCGACGCCCGTCGAAACGTTGAGACGAAGTATGATTTACCTGTCCTTGAGCAAGCGTTCGAACTGTTAACTCGCGTGATTCGAGAGCACCCCAAGTTCGAGCCCGCAGTCTACAACAGGGCATGGGCTCGGAACGAGATTCGGAAAGCAACTGAAAAATCTCCCGGTGGTCCACGTTACAGCATCGAGGACATCGCGGCGGATCTCGAACTTGCGTTTCGGATCGACCCCAGTGGAACTTCTTATATTGCAACAGATGAAGAGTTCAAAGACATCGTAGCGAATCCATTGATTAAGGCAATCATCGATAAAGCGAAAGCGATACCTATATAATTTATAGATTATAGATCGGATTATCTTCACAGTATAAAGATAGCGTTATGAATCGCTCAAGGTTGTAGGCGACTAAAAACTATAACAAGTTCGTTTCCGGTTTCCATCTTGTTCTTTGCGAACAATCAGCCGATCACCTAGATGGCTAACGATACTTTAGCCACCTTTGACGTGCCGCACCACCTCTTTGAGTTTCACCTCGCCAACGCTCTTCGCACAATCCCTAACCCGTACACACTCGCCGCATCGGCGATGAACGTGCCGAAGTCTCGGGCGGCGTGGTCGTTGGCGCTGTCGGAGATAACCCGCACCACGCCCAGCGGCACGCCCTGTTCGTGACAGACCTGGGCCACGGCGGCGCCCTCCATCTCGACGCAGACGGCGCTGGGTACGCGTTCACGCAACGCGGCACGCTCGGCATCGGTCGAAACGAAGCGGTCGCCGCTGGCGATGTCGCCGATCACGACGCGGGGCGTCGGCAGGTGGAGGTCTTGGCGAACGTGCGGCGGGACGTCGCGTTCGAAGCCCTCGCGTGCGAACAGCTCCGCGCCGTGACGAAGCCGGGCTGAGATTGCTTCGTCGGCGGCGATCGAAGACACACCGAGCAGCGGAATCTCGAGCGGCGGGAAAATCGGCGACGCGTCCATGTCGTGCTGCCACAGGTTCTTCGCCACCACGATGTCGCCGACGCGCAGGTCGGGGGCCAGCGCGCCCGCGACGCCCGTGAACAGGATCGCCTTCACGCGATGGACGTCGATCAGGTGCTGAGCCGTCGCGGCGGCGGCGACCTTGACGACGCGGCTGTAGACCAGCACGACGCGTTCGGACTTTCCTGTCTCCGCGCCCGGGAGCGTGCCGGTGTAGTAGGTGCGTCCGCCGTGAACGTGCTCGTGCTCGCGTGCGAGCGCACCGGCAAGGCGGCTGGCTTCCTGAGGAATCGCACACATGATCCCGAGGCTCATGCCTGCTCCGGCTTGGAGGGAACGGTCAAGGCATCGATGAGGCCCCGGATCGCCGGGTCCGCACCACGATAGATGCTGTGGATCTCAACGCGGCCGCCGATGCGGAAATCGGCCCAATCGAAACCGGGCGACACCGTGCAGCCCAGGAGCGACCAGCCGATCCCGCCGGCGCGGACGCGGCAGCCCTGCCAGACATCGCGGGGCACGATCACCTGAGGCCTCTGACCAGCGCGGAGGTCGCTGCCGATCCAGTGCACGCGAGCGTCGCCAGCGTGTGTCAGATGAAGCTGCTCGACGGGGTCGCCGGCGTAGTGATGGAAGACCTCGTCGCTGGCGACCACGTGCATGAGCGAGGGCGAGCACGGCGTGATGAGGAAGTAGATCTGGGTGCTGTGGGCGCGGCCACGGGTGCGGTCGCGGTATCGGGCGGGCAGCGCGTCGGCGGGGATGGTCTCCGCGGCGCGGTAGGTCTCAAGGAAGAAGCCGCCTTCTTCTGGAAGGCGCTCGAGCTGCAGCAGCTCGATGATCTCCTCGGGTCGCAGCGGCATGGCGGTGGCTTTCGGAGAGCGGGTGCTACTTCATGCCCGCGAGCTTGCGGACGGTCATGTCGAACGTGCGGACCATGCCGCTGTGGATGGCGTAGACGATGACGGAGTAGATGACCGCCGCGGCTCCGGCGCCGATGGCGAGGGAGATGCGGGCGGTTTCCATGCCGCCGGCGCCGTTGGCGGTCTGGGCCATGGCGGTGTCGGGGTTGGTGAAGGCGAGGATGAGCGGGCCGGGGCAGAGGGCGCCGAGCGCGGGGCCGATCCAGGCGATCTGGAGCGCGGCCTGCCAGCCGCAGGTGCCGGAGATGCCGGCGACGAGTCCGACAACGCCGACGGTGGCGATCACCGAGCCGATGGTGCCCTTGCTGCGGAGCGACCACTGCAGGCCGACCATCAGGCAGAAGGCGATGAAGGGCACACAGACGAGCGGAGCGAGCAGCGCGGCCTCGGGCAGGAGGACCGGCGCGCTCATCGTGCCGCCGACGACTTGCGTGGTGACCGTGATGCCGCCGGTGCGGCCGAAGCCGTCGAAGACGACGTAGATGGACGCGAGCAGCAGCGTGCCGAGCGGGACGGCGAGGAGCGGGAGCATGTAGGCGATGAGGCCGCGGAGTTTGCCGAGGAGGTAGTTGGCGGGGGTGATGGGAGTCGTGAGCAGGATGTCGAGCGTGCCGTCTTCACGTTCGCGGCTGATGGCGGTGGCGGCCATGTTGATCGCGACGAGCGTGATGACGGTGAGCTCGCCCCAGACGGTGGCGAGCAGGGCGGTGCGGAAGTCGGTGCTGCTGAGTGCGCCGGTGTGGTAGAAGATGATGAGGGTGATGCCGAAGAGGCCGCCGGCGGCGATGAAGAGGTAGCGGGCGACGATGCGGCCGAGGGTGCTGTTGCGTGCGGCGGCTTCGCGCCAGGCGATGGGGTTCTGCCAGACGGTGCGGGCGGGGCGGGTTTCGGCGCCCGCGGCACCGAGGCCGAAGAGCTTGCGGTACCAGGGAATGCCGCCTTCTTCGCCGGCGAAGAGCGAGACGCCGCCGCTGCGGACGGTGAAGGTGGAGACGACCATCAAGCCGAGCGAGAAGAGGAGCGAGCCGTAGCACCAGGTGCGGACGGGATGCTCGAGGAACCAGACGGCGAGACCTCGCGTGGTTCCGGCGGGGGCGGTCGGGTAGTTCGCGGGCGTGAGCAGGGCGGTGAGGGCGAGGAAGGGATTGAAAGCGGTGAGCCAGGTGACGCCGTTGCCACCGGCGGCACCCTTGCCGCTGCCGCGGAGGAAGTAGTCGATCGCGAGGGTGACGGCGAGGTAGCTGATGACGGAGATGTAGAACGCGAAGACGGCTCGCTTGCCCGCAAGGCGGGACACGGACAACGCGACGGCGATCGCGCCGACGACGGTGGCGGCGAAGGCGCTCACAGCAAAGGAGCCGAAGATCGCACGAATGGGCACGCCGCCGAAGTACTGGGTGAGCGCGAAGAGCGGGAGTGCGGCGACGAGCAACGCGATGATGAAGAAGAGGCGGCCGAGGAGGTTGCCGAGGACGATCTGGCCTGCCGTGAGCGGCGTGGTGAGCAGCACTTCCCAGGTTCGCGGGCTGGATTCCTGCGCGATCGCGCCAGCCATGAAGACGGGGGTGAGGATGCAGATGAGTCCGAGCTGGAGGTAGGCGATGAAGGTGAACGACCCGGCGGCGTTGATGGCGAGTTCGCGGTAATCGAGTTCACCCGCGCCCAGTCGGGCGATGAGCGACCAGAGCAGCACCAGGATCAGGACCGCGAGGTAGCCGGCCCGGATGTAGAGGTGCCTCGTGCGGCGGGAGCCGTTCTGGACAAGCCGCACCGCGATCGGGTTCAGCGGGACCAGGTAGAGGAACCAGCGGAGGAAGACGGGCATGGGGGGATGGTACGGGAAGAGAGGGGAAAGGGGAGAGGGCTGAGGTTGGAGTGGATGACGACGCTGGGATTGTCGTGGGTGCAGGGGTTGCGGGTGTTGTGCTGCTTTCGGTACGAGCGGCGGCGGTGCGCGGGTTCGGGTAATGGGTCGGGTCTGGTGCCTGCCCCGGAGTCGACGAGGTTGCATGCGAGGTGTGCCGCGGCACTGCCGACGCCGAGCCGTCGGCAGTGGCACCCTTGAGTGTGGAGCGCAGGAGAGCGGCGGCGGCGCGGCGTTGGGTTTCGAGGAACTTGGGGTCGCCGTCGGCGTCGGGGTCGGCGATGCGGGTCAGGGTGTGGACGGCTCGGGTGCGGGCCACGGCAAGGAGATAGGGCTCGCGAAGGGTTTCGGCGGACGCGATGTCTTCGATCACGCGGCCTGCTTGCGGCGAGTGGATGATGTCGAGCACCTCGCGGATCGAGAGCTTCGTTTCCTGCGCGATGACGCCGATGGAGAGCGCGTCGTCGAGGAAGCGGGTGAGGACGAGGTTGAAGTGAGGGCTGGGGTGAGGGGGAAGGGGTGGGAAGTGAGGGGTGAGGGAAGAAGCGACGGGGTTGGCTTCCGATCTCTGTGACGCGTGCGTGCGGTCCGTCGCGGCTTGGATCGGAGCGAGGCGGAGCTCTGGTGCGCAGGGTGCGCGATGGGTCGTTCGCTCGCCAAGTCCACCCACCCCCCGGCCCCCTCCCTCGGGGAGGGGGAGGTTGAGGCATCGCGTTGAATGGTTGTGCATGGTGGTCCTCCGGTGTGCCGCGGATGAGGCGGGGAGGCGTGCGCCTCTACAGGGGGACGGAGGGACTGGTTTGTGCGCACAACGACGGCGGTGTGCGCGTGGGCAATCAGGACTTACGGCGTGTCGGCGCAGCGCAAGTGCAGGCCGCGGCGGGCTGCGGTGCGATTGGGTGGGAAAGTTGGGAGAGGGGGAGAAAAGTGGTGCGTGGGTGTGCGCACAACGACGGGGTTGTGCGCCCGCACCGACGCGCGTTGTCGATCGTGGGTGATTCGAGTTTGAAGGCGATTGTCGATGGCAACCTACGGGGTCTGTGCGGCGATCCTTCGGGCGTCCTGTGACATCCAGCGAGCGAGGCCCCGCCACGTGAGGCGAGTGCCGAGGAGGACGAGAGCCGCCCAGCACAGCCAGACGACCGCGGACTGGAATGCGCTCGCCGCGACGAACGAGATTCCGGCGCCGGTCAGGAGCAGCACATAGGAGGCGACGCATGCGGGGCACTTGGGCATGAGGGCGAGCGCCGCGATGGGTGTGGCCCATTGGATCAGAGACCACGCTCGTGCGAGCCATGTGCGGATTGTCGTGGGCGTGCGATCGCGGTCCGCCCGGTGCGAGCAGCAGTTCATCGGCGGTCTCCTTCGATGTGCGTGGCGTTCGTGCGGTGCTTGCGGGGCGTTAGCTGGGCATCAGCGGGGCGGTGATCCCGGGCTTTTCTTCCCAGGGGTTGACGAAGTTTGCGTCCCCGTAGCGATCGCGGTGGCGGAGCCAGCCCATGCCGCCGGTCTCGGCCTCGTCGCGGCCTTTGGGCGTGATGTCGATGTAGCGGTACGCGGTGAGAAACTCTTCGAGCCCGCGGGCGTAGGTGGAGTAGGTGTGGAAGATGTCGCCCTTGGCGTCCTCGACGAAGACAGACAGCCCGGGGAGTTCGCGGATGGGATAGGCCCCGATGGCGTAGTTGTACTTCGCGTCGCCGCCGGTCAACTCCTGATCGGTGTACGACACGCCGTAGTCGCGGCCGAAGTCGTTCTTCTCGCCCGAGACCCAGATGAAGCTCCAACCCATGCGTTCACGGAATCGGGTGAGCTTGTCGATCGGGGCCTTGGAGACGGTGACGAACGAGATATCGCGGTGGGCGAGATGGGGCACGATGTTGTTGTAGTGATCCGCGATGAAGGAGCAGGATTTGCAGCCCTGCGACCAGGTGGGGTCGAACATGAAGTGGTAGACGAGGAGTTGGCTGCGCGTGCCGAAGAGATCGGCGAGCGTGGCCTTGCCGCTGGGTGTGTCGAAGGTGTAGGTCTTTTCAACCCGGACCCAGGGCAGCGCACGGACCTTTGCGGCGAGTGCGTCGCGCCGGCGGGTGAGGTCTTTTTCTTCGGCGAGCAGAGCGATGCGCTCGGCGAGCCAGTCTGCACGGGACACGACGCGGTGCGCGGCGAGGGGCGAAGCGGTGATCATGGGATGCTCCTGCGGGTGTGCGGTTGGACGCGGCGGGATTGGGTCCGGTGGTTCGAGCGTGAGCGGGTTTACTTCCTTGACTTGCGCTCGGCGATTGCTTTGACGCGGCCCAGGCCGTGGTCCCAGCCGGCGTTCACACCCTCGCGATGCTCGCGCTCGATGAGCCCCATCGCACGATGGAGCAGAGCCAGCCGCGTGGCGTGGCCTTCTTCCTTGATCCGGTACTGGATGTGGTTGATCGCGGGATACGACATCGCCATGGGGCCCCAGAGTTCGAGGAGCGTCGGGGCCTTGATGACCTGCACGTGGCCCCAGAGGTGGCCGAAGGGGTGGCCGCCGGACTCGCCGCGGTCGCGGAACCAACGGCCGCCGGGCCAGGGTTCGATCTTCATCGGGAAGGGCGTGCCGTCGGGGAGTTCGCTGCCGGGCCCGATCTCTTCGAGGACGGAGGCGAAGACGATCTCGGGGGTGGCGACGATGAGCAGCTCTTTGCGGACTTCGAGCGTGTGGGTGGTTTGGTTTTCGGTGGCGGTGGCGGACATGGGCTTCCTTTCGTTGGAGGAACTTCGGAGGGGGAGGCGAGTGGGGAAGGGATGGCTTGCGATGATCAATCAGACGGGGCTTGCGACGACGGCCCGGCGCCTCGGTGCGGTTGGTTGCTCGTGCGTTCGCGCTGCATCCGCTCGGCACGGGCCTTGATGCGGTCGAGTTGGTGCTCCCAGAACTTCTCGTACTGCTTCACCCAGTCGAAGACGGTGCGCAGCTCGCTCGCGTTGAGGCTGTACATGCGCTGCCTGCCTTTCCGCACGACGCTGACGAGCCCGACCTGGCGCAGCACGGCGAGGTGCTTCGACACCTGCGGCTGTGGCCAGCCGAGTTCGTCCACGAGCCAGTTCACGTCGCACTCCGAGCCAACCCGGGCCAGCGTGCCGAGGATCTCGCGGCGGCGTGGCTCGGCGATGGCGGCGAAGGCGTCGGTGGTGGTGGCGGAGCGGGCCATGGGTTCAATATATTCTGATATCGGAATATATCAAGGATTCTGACCTCGCTTCTTCCATAATTGCGCAAGTTCTTGCCTGGAAGCGCCTTGCGATCTCCCTTCGGCTGCAGAGCAAGGTGAGTCGAGCAACCCGGGTACGAACGGGCCAGTTGATGCGAATGACGGCGGCAGTCTGCGCGACGGAAACCAACGCTCACACCGAGGGGGTGGCACCCAGATACCGGCCGCACGGGCGGCGGCGCGATGGGTTGCGAAATTGGGAGAAGAGTCGAAGAGTGGTGCGTGAGTGTGCCCAGAACGACGGTCATCTGCGCACGCGTTCTCGATGGCGTCTTCTGGCGACCGTCACACAGGACACGGTGGCCCAGACCGGCGACACCGGATCGAAGTAACACAGCTTGACGACCTCAGGCGCCTGACTCGATGTGTTCCAGGAACGCGGATGCGAGTGTTCCGGAAAAGTCATTGCCATCGCGATCGCGAATCGAAATCGGCATCCCATGGTCAGACATGGCGGTCGCACCATCGAGAGAGAACATCAACTGAATGCAAAACTGCTCGAGTTCGATACGCAGCATTGAGACAAATGCCGCTTGCATTGCTGGATCGCTCGCCAGTATCTCTTGGAGTGCGGCATGGCGATCGCCAAATGCGAAACGGAACTCTCGAGGGTCGGTGAGCTTCTGACGCACCGACTTGAGCGTGTGGTCGATGTTTCCCGCGATCTCCTAGAACCATCGCGTCGTACTTGGGTTGGGCATGGATGCCTTTCGATGTGCGTGCGCATGCTACTAGATCGGGTCGCCGGCCTTGGGTGGCGGTACGAGCGGCCACGGTGACCCGCATTCGGGGCAGACCTTTGGACCTACGACACGAAGCACCGACGGCTCGAAGGCGGGCTTGGTGTTCAGCAGTTCGTAGCCGCAATCGGGGCAACACCGATCTCGAAGCGCGCGCCGAAGCATGGCGGTGGTTCCGAAGCCGAGGCAGCGACGCATTGCGAAGAAGGCGATCAGCGGCGGCACGAAGAAGACGTGCGGGAATCCGATCCGCTCGTCGGCCTTGAGCATCTGGTTGATGAGGGTCGTCAGGCCGTGGTCGAAGTAGACGTGCGACCATCGCTTCGTCCAAGCTTCGACGCGGGAGTCGTACTCACGGCGGAGACGGTGACGCGTGTCTTCGGGCAGCATGGGAGCGGCGGCCGCGGAGTCGAATGGTTCGACGCGGCGTTGGTGCTCCAGCATGAGAAGGTCGTCGCGGAACCATGTTTGGCTTAGGGCGCTGACGGAGCGGGGCCAGCGGCGTTGATCCCGGATCGAGCGATGTGAAGCGGGATCAGACAACGCGGCCTCCAGCGTGCGGCAGCGTACCGGAACTTCGTTGCCATGGCGAGCGGGGGATTGCGGCGCTCCGTGGAACTTGGAAGGACGAAGCGAGGATGGATATTGCGGCGTGCAGGTACCCGCGATCCCCTCACCTGACTTGTGGCTTTGCCTCAAGTCGTCCTCTCCCCGCAGGCGGGGAGAGGAGGCGCGGGGCTCAAAGCTTCTTCAACGCGCCGACCAGTTCATCGATGTCCTGGGTCGTGTGTGCTGCGGAGATCTGGCAGCGCAGCCTGGCGTGCCCCTCGGGGACGACGGGGTAGCCGAAGCCGATGACGAAGACGCCGAGTTCGAGGAGGCGTTTGCTCATGGCGATCGCCTTGGCGGTGTCGTGGACGATGATGGGGCAGATGGCGGTCGGGGATTCGAGGACGTTGAAGCCGGCTTCTTTGATCTTCTTGCGGGCGTAGGCGGTGTTGTCCTTCAGACGCTGCACGCGCTGCGGCTCGCGCAGCATGATCTCGATGGCTTTCTTCGCGCTGGCGGCGATGGTGACGGGCAGGGCGTTGCTGAAGAGCGTGGGGCGGCCGCGTTGGATGAGGAGTTGGATGACCTGGTCGGAGGCGGCGACGAAGCCGCCGGCGCCGCCGCCGAGGGCTTTACCGAGGGTGCCAGTAAAGATGTCCACCAACCCGGCGGCGGGCTTGGTTTGCTGCTTTGAGCTTTGTCCATTTGAGCTTTGCAACTCGCCCACCATCCCAAAGTGCTCGTGCGTGCCGCGGCCGAGCTTGCCCATGACGCCGTGGCCGTGGGAATCGTCGACGACGAGCAGGGCGCCGTACTGATCGCAGAGCTTGCGCATCGCGGGCAGGTCGGCGATGGAGCCTTCCATGCTGAAGACGCCGTCGGTGACGACCCAGATCTGGCCGGTGACGTCGGGGTTGTTCTTCGCGGCTTCGAGGGCGGCGTGCAGACTGCGTTCACCCTCGAGCTTGTTGTTCGTGTACACGGCCTTGTGCAGGCCCTTCTTGATGGTGGTGGCGAGGCGGATGGAATCGATGATGCAGGCGTGGTTGAGTTCGTCGCTGATGATGATGTCGCCGGGCTCGCAGAGCGTGGGGAAGACGGCCTCGTTGGCGGTCCAGGCGCTGACGAAGGAGTACGACGATTCGGTGCCCATGAGGCGGGCGATCTCGCGTTCGAGATCCCAGTGCGGGGAGAATGTGCCGCAGATGAAGCGGACGCTGGCGGTGCCGGCGCCGTAGTCCTTGAGAGCCTTGACGCCGGCCTCGATGATCTCGGGATGGTTGGCGAGGCCGAGGTAGTTGTTGGAGCAGAAGCAGAGGACGTCGCGGGTGCTGCCGCCGAGGTGCATGCGGACGCGGGCGTCCATCGGGCCTTCGAGGGTCTGGAGTTCTTTCCAGACGCGGTCCTCGCGGAGCTTGGTGAAGAGGGCGTCGGTACGGCTGTGGAAGTTGGCGGTGGGCATGGGCTGGCTCGCGAGGGGAGAGGGCGAGTCTACCCGGCCCGAGAGCGGATTCGAGCGCGTGCGGCAAGCCGTTCCCTGGAAGGTGGTTACGGCGGGTGGAGGCGGAATTGCGTGCGGCGGAGTGAACCCACGGGGAGCGGGGCGGGAACAGGTGAGGGTCTTTTCCTCCCGGGGAGGGGATGGACCGCGTGAATATGTGTGACTACGATTATCGTTGAAACAACCTTTGCGGCCGCGTGAGCCGCGGGGGTGGTTGAGGATCACTGGGGATTTCGGAGAACTCGCATGCATCGTCCTGTACTGGTGGCGTCGGTTGTGGGTCTGGGTGTGGTGGCCGGGTTGGCGTCGTTCGGCGGCGCGTCGGCGACCGCGAGCGTGGCGGCGGACGGCGCGTACACGGTGGACAACGTCCACAGCAGCGTGCTGTTCAGCGTGCGGCACAACAACGTGTCGAACTTCTACGGCCGCTTCAACAAGGTCGAGGGTTCGTTCAACATCGCCGAGGGCGGCTCGGTCGATGTCAAGGTGGACACGGGCTCGATCGATACCGCCAACGAGGGTCGCGACAAGCACCTCCGCAGCGGCGAGATCTTCTCGGCCACCGAGTTCCCGACGATCACCTTCAAGTCCTCTTCGCTGAAGAAGACGGGCGAGAACACCTACGAGGCCACGGGCGAGCTGACGCTCCGCGGGACCAAGAAGCCGCTGACGGTGACCATCACCGACACCGGGCGCGGCGTAGGCCGCGGCAACAAGTCGGTCGCGGGCTTTGAGACCAAGTTCGCCATCAAGCGCAGCGAGTTCGGCGTCTCCTACGGCGTCGGCCCGGGCCTGAGCGACGAGGTCCAGATGATCGTCTCGCTGCAGGGCGCTCAGTAGCCGCGCATGCCTTCAAACTTCACTTACGCCCGGGCACGGGAGACCGTGCCCGTGCGATTCTCCAGTCGCTCACGCCTGGAATGTGTGCCCTGAGGCCCTGATCCGCTTGATGTCTTGATGCCTTGATGCCTCGATGCCTCGATGCCTTCCCTATGCCAAACGACATGCTTCTCAAGTTGGTGGTGGGTGCCGCGGTGCCGGCGGTGGTGGGGTTTGTGCTGATCCTGCTTCTCGTGCCGCGGGGTTCGTCGAGCGGTGATCGGCCGACGCGGCACGTCGCGTGGGCATTGCCTGTAACGCTCTTCGCGGTGTTCACGGTGTTGCAGCCGTGGATCGCGGGGAAGTTTGTGCTGGTGCCGCGGAGCGCGAGCGAGTGGGCGTTGCCGGTGGCGGCGTTCGGGCTGGTGTTCGCCCTGGCCAACGCGGCGATGTCGGCGCCGGGACTGGTCCGCGTGGGCATTCGGTTTGTACTGCTGGTGGGAATCGGAACGCTGATCGCCAGGACGTTCCTGGAGCGGTGGACGGCTGTGGAATCCGCGGCGTGGCTCGGGGCGTTTGCAGCGTTGACATCGATGGCGGGGCGTGGACTGTCTCGGATCGCGGTGACGCAGCGCGGTGTGGACGGGGTGGGCGTGCTGGCGCTCTTCACGATGGCGGCGGCGGCGGTATGCGAGCCGGGGTTGTTGTCGCTTCCCGCGGCGCAGTATGTGGGGATCGTGGCGTGGCTGCTGTGCGGCGCAGCCTTGGCGTCGTTGTGGAGGCCTTCGCTGCGGCTGCATCACGCCAGCGCGAGCATGCCGGTGCTGATCGCGATGAGTGTCGTCTTCGCGTCGGCGCTGACCACGGGAGACACGCCGCTGTGGATGAAGACCGCTCTGGGCGTCCTGCTGCCGACCATCCCGGGGCTGGCGTGGTCGTTTGATCGCGTGTGGCCGGCGCATCCGGACGGGCCGACAGTGAAGCGTTCCATCGCTCGTCTGGCGATCGCGGCGATCCCGCTGGTGGTGATCGTCGCGCTGGGCGGTTGGCAGGCGCTGCAGGCGCAGGCGAACACGTACGAGTATTGAGAACGACACTCGGTCGTCGCTCGCGTGATGAGCGTTGCATCGCGCCGGTGCGGATGAGCGCGATTTGCTCAACCCAGCAGGTTGCCGATGCCCGGCAGGTCGGGCAGGCCGAGCTCGCGGGTGCGCTTCTGGATCGCGGCTTGGAGCTTTTCTTGGGCCTGGGAGATCCCGTCGTTCACGGCCTCGGCGATGGCCTTGGCGCTGGCCTCACGGGTCTTGGCCTCGGCGGCCATGCCGTTGACGAGGGCGGCGGAGATCTCGACGCTGATCACCTTCATCTGCCCGTTGACGCGGGCCGTGATCGCCCCGTTGCTGGACTTGCCGATGACCTCGGTCTTGGCCATATCTTCCTTGACCTGCTCGATGGAGGCTTTGAGCTTGTCCTGGTTCTTGAGCAGACTGGCGACGGCGCCCATGGCTTTGAGTTGGTCGAGCATGATTGAGCCTTCCCGCACGGGTGTGCGTGCGTCTGTTCGCGGCGGATCGGGGATCGGTTGCCGCGGGTTGGTGTCAGGTGGGTTCGGTCGGACGGGTCTGACGAGGGTACACGCCCAGAACCTTGGCGTTGAGCAGTTCCACGGCACGGGCGATGAGCGGGTGTTCGGCAGCGCTCGAGACCGTCATGCTGGGGATCGCGGGACCGGCGGAGGCGGTTTGCGTCGGTCCTGGTTTGCTCGCGGTCGCGAGCGCGGGGTCGAGGGACCCCACGGGCATGCCCGTGGATTTCTCTTCGGGCGTGGTGATCGTGATCGTGACCGAACGCTGCCAGGCGCGGGCGATGACCTCGGTGATCGCTTCGCGGGCGCCCTCGGCGGCGGTGCGGAGGTCGGGGCTGACGCGGATGGTGACGCGGCCGTCTTTGTGTTCGACGAGCGTGGCCTCTTCGATAACGGCTTGGACCTGGCGGCGGGCGGACTTGGCCGCGGCTTGGACGTCGACCCAGTCGCACGCATTGGACGGCGTGCGCGGCGGAGGAGCGGGGATGGCGACGGCGGCCATGGCCGCGGGTGGCGTCGATGCGCTCAGTGGGACCGGCCTCGGGCCGGTCGGCGCGGCTTCGGGTTTCGCGGATGCTTCGGGTGTTCGGTTCGGGCCATCGGCGTCTCGTCCCGCGGCGAAGAGCCCGCGAGAGCGCGGAGCATCATCGCCGACGTCGGTCGGCGGCCTTCGCGTGCTCTCACTCTCTCTGCCCGCCGGCGGAAGGGGCGACGCCGCCGGCGGCTCTATTTTTTTGCCGCGGCTCCCGCACCCGCCCCGGCGTGACTCGCGGCCATCACCACCGTCGCCGCGTCTGCGAGGCGGTCGGTGAGGGCGAGACGGACGAGGCAGGCGTCGAAGAGGGCCCTCGGCGCCGCGCTGTTTTTGGCGCTGCGTTGCAGGCTTTCGAGCATCGCGATCATGTGGACAATCGAAGCGGGGTCGAACTTGCTGGCGCGGGCGGCCTCGGCCTTGCGGGCATCGTCGGAGAGTTCGACAAGATCGGTCTTGTCGCCGCAGGTGCAGAGGACGAGGAGATCACGCAGGCGTTCGAGCAGGCTCTCGAAGGTCTGGTCGATCGAGATGCCGCGCTGCAGGAGCGTGTCGCCGGCCTTGAGCGCCGCGGCGGGGTCGCCGTTCACGAACGCGTCGAGCAGATTGCTCACCAGATCGCGTGCGGGAAGCCCGAGAAGGTCCTCGAGGATCTTGGTGGTGAGCTTCTTCTCGCCGCTGGCGAGCAGGCGATCGAGCAGGCTGAGCGAGTCGCGCATCGAGCCGTTGCCGAGCTTGGCAAGGGCGAAGAGCAGCTCGGGGTCGGCGGCGACTTTTTCCTGCTTGAGCACGCTGGTGAGGTGCTCGGCGATCTGGGCGGTGGGGATGTTTCGGAAGTCGAAGCGCTGGCAGCGGCTCTGGATCGTCGCGGGCACCTTCTGCGGGTCGGTGGTCGCGAGGATGAACATCACATGCTCGGGCGGCTCCTCCATCGTCTTGAGCAGCGCGTTGAACGCCGCGTTGGAGAGCATGTGCACTTCGTCGATGAGGTAGATCTTGCGTTTGCCGCGGAGGGGGCGATAGGCGGCGTTGGCGATGAGTTCGCGAGCGTTGTCCACGCCGCTGTTGCTGGCGGCGTCGATCTCGATGACGTCGGAGTCCTTGCCGGCCATGATGGCGGCGTCGATGTCGTCCTTGCCGCCGTTGAGGGCCTTGGCGAAGATGCGGGCCATGGACGTCTTGCCCACGCCCCGCGTGCCGCAGAAGAGGTACGCGTGCGCGACGCGGTTGAGTTTGATGGCGTTCTGGAGGGTCTTGGCGATGGCATCCTGGCCGACAACTTCGTCGAAGTCGGTGGAGCGGTAGCGGCGAGCGAGGACGGTGTAGGCCATGGGGGCATTCTAGTGAATGCCGGGGCCAGTGAGTCTCCGCCTGATCGACGGCCAGGACACCGGCGGCACCGGACGACGGCCGCTTATGGCTGCTGCGGTCAAGCCCTGACCAGGTTCACGGGCCATCCGTGCACCGGGCCCGGCCGTCGATCGGACGGAGACGGGGGAGGATATGTCGGATGTGGGATGGCGGATGAGGGTCAGAACCGGGAACTGGATTCGCAGGCTGCGGTGGTGACCCCTGCCGACCGGACCCGCCGTCGTCAACATCTCACATCCGACATCCCACACCCCTATCCCACGTCCCAGATCTGAAATCCGACGCGTTGCGTCCATGTTGCCGGACCTGGGGCTTCCGGGTTCTCGTACACTGACTGCGACGCATGGACGACGCTTCTCGACAACACGGCGATGCTCTGCACGATGTCTCGCTGCCCCCGGCGGCACGCGAGGCGGAGACGCTGCGAGCATCCCTCGTGCGGATCGCGCGGCTGGCGTTTTTCGCGGTGTTCGTGGTGGTGACGACCTTGTCGGTGCTGTACTTCCAGCCCGACAAGGCGGTGCCCAAGGACTGGCCCCGGGTCGCGGGCGTGATCATGGCGATCGCCCTCGTGATCGCGTCGATCGTGGGCGCGGTGGACCTGCTGACTCGAAAGAAGAAGATCGGCGCGGTGATCGCGGTGTTCTTCGGGATCGCGGCGGCCATGCTCGCGACCGCGGCGATCGGCTCGCTCTTTGATCTGCTCGCGTCGTTGTACGAGATCGATTCCAAGATCACGAGCGCCTCGAAGGTGCTGCTCGGCATCGGGCTGGCGTACCTCGCGGTCACCACGATCCTGCAGACGCAGGACGATTTCCGGCTGGTCATCCCCTATGTCGAGTTCGCGAAGCAGATCCGGGGCAGCAAGCCGCTGATCCTGGATTCGTCGGCGCTCATCGACGGGCGGATCGTGGATGTCGCGGCCAGTGCGCTGGTGCAGTCGCCGATCGTCATCCCGCGGTTCGTCGTTCTCGAACTGCAGAAGCTCGCGGACAGCTCGGACAAGCTGACGCGGACCAAGGGGCGACGCGGGCTCGACATGGTCACGCGTTTGCAGCGGCTCGGGACCGTCGCGGTGAGCATCGATGAGCTTCCGGTTCCGGGCAAGACGGTTGATCAGATGCTGATCGAGTTCGCCCGGCTGAGCCCGGGGTTGATCATCACGACGGATCTGGCGCTGGCGCGGATCGCGGAGATTCAGCAGATCGGCTGCATCAACATGCACGAACTGGCCAACGCGCTCAAGCCCGCCCTGGTGCCGGGCGAGTCGCTGGCCGTGGTGCTCGTCCGGGAGGGCGAGCAGCCCGGGCAGGCAGTCGGTTATCTCGACGACGGCACGATGATCGTGGCCGAGAACGCGGCCCACCTGGTGGGAGAGCGGGCCGACCTGGTCGTGTCAAGCTCGCTCCAGACCGCGGCGGGGCGGCTGCTTTTCGCGAAGCTGGCGAACCGGGCGGTTGAGCTTGGTGAGACGGGAACAGCCGCGAGCCATGAGCCGGATGCCGCTTCGGTTTCGTCCGTTGCCGCGGATGCCGACGAGGCGCCGCACGACTCGCCGTCGTCAGACGGGGCGGCACCCGAGGAATCGGTCTTCTCTGCAGAGGGTCCGGCGAACGGCTCCGCGCCCAACGCCGCGCCCAACGCTCCTCGGCCGCCGCGGTCGCCGTATCCGCCCAATCCGCCGCGGTCGATCCGAGCCGGCACGCCGCGGAATCCGAGACGGTGAGGAGATGTCGGAAAGGGGATGTGGGATTTCGGATGTCGAGACTGTTCGCGCCGGAAGGAACCGAGCGATCGAAAGACAATCCCGCCCGACGTCCGACATCGATCCCATACTCTTGTCCGTGTCCGATCCACGCGCACTTCCGCTCCGCTTGCTGGTCGTCTGCCCGTCCTGGCTGGGCGACTGTGTGATGGCAACCCCCACACTGCGAAGGCTCCGCGAGGGTCTGCCCGGCGCGTTCATCGGTATCCTCGTCCGGCCCGGCATGGACGAACTGCTCGGCGGGCTGCCCTTCTTCGACGAGATCCATGTCGCCCGCGCTTCGGGCGTGATGGGACCCAAGTTCGTCGCCGCCAAGGTCCGCCCGCGTCGTTACGACTGCGCCGTGCTGCTCACCAACTCGTTCTCGACCGCGCTCACGGTCCGGATCGCCGGGATTCCGCGGCGGATCGGGTACGACCGCGACGCCCGCGGGCTCTTGCTCACGGATCGCCTTCCGGCCCTTCGGCGTCGGGGCGGCGGCTTTGCGCCCGTGCCGGCCGTGAGCTACTACTTGCGTGCGGCGGATCATCTGCTCGGGCGGGTGCATGACCCCGAAGATCTCGGTGGTCGACTCGAGCTTGCCGTGAGCGAGCGCGAGGAACAGGCGGCGGCGGAGATCCTGGGGCGCCACGGCGTCGGACCTGATGAGCCTCGTGTGATCCTCAACCCGGGCGGCAACAACCCCGCGAAGCGATGGCCCGCGGACCGGTACGCCCAGATCGCGCGGCTGGCGCACGATCGGGGCTTCCGCGTGCTGGTCAACGGCTCGCCGGGCGAGGCGGAGCTGGTGGACGAAATCGTGCGCCTCTCGGGAGTGGAGCGGGTGGTGGCGCTGCCTCAGGCGGGGGTCACGATCGGGTCACTCAAGGCGCTGGTGCGCGGCGCGCGGCTGATGGTGACCAACGACACCGGCCCCCGGCACATCGCGGCGGCGTTCGGCGTGCCGCTGGTGACGCTGTTTGGCCCCACGGATCACCGCTGGACAACGATCCCGACGCTGTCCTTGGCGCGGGAGGCGATCCTGGTCGCCGATCCGACGCTGCCGCAGGAAGAGCTGGCGGACGAGCACCCGGAGCGGTGCCGGGTGGATCGGATCAGTGTCGAGCAGGTGGTGGCGGCGATTGCGGACGTGGGATGCGTGATGTCGGATCGGGAAGCGCGGAGCGCGGAACTCGGAGCGGGGAACGAAACGCACGGCAACACCTCGCCTGCGCCGCAATCTGACATCCAACATCCGAGATCCGGCCTCTCCCAAACCCATCCCTGACGGCGGGACGACTTTGGCGTGCCGCTTGATTCGGCGGGCGGCCTTTCTACCATCTGGACCCTGCCCAGACGCTTTGCAGCCTGGCGGGTGCGTTTGGACCTCAAGCGATCGGGCTTTCCGGTCGAGACAATTCGTTCTGTTCAAGATACGGGCGTCCGACAGCGGGCGGCCCGTCCCAGCCAGGGATCCCGTCGAAGGATCCCATCAAGGGGGCGTAGCTCAGTTTTGGTAGAGCGCATCCATGGCATGGATGAGGTCACGAGTTCGAGTCTCGTCGCCTCCACTTGACAAAGACCCCGGTCGAGAGACCGGGGTCTTTGTTTTCGGTCCGGGGATGTTCGGTCGCACGGGTCAGCCGTAGCGGGCCCGCATTTCGCGTGACAGGCCGTCGAGCCCGGGGAAGAGAGATCGTTCGGAGATGCCAGCGATTCGCAGGAAGGCCTTGGCGCCTTCGCACGCGGTGTGGGGGATCTCGACCTTGCGGACGAAATTCTTGGCGTGCGTGTGCAGGTTGATGGCGTCGGGGTCGTTGCCGTGGATGGTGAACGAACCGGCCTGGGCGTGCATGCGTTCGTTGAGGCGGTCGGGGCAGACGGCGACGGGGCCGTCGAAGCGAAAGCTGGAGTGCCCCCAGTAGGCGAGGAGCTGGTCATAGTCGCACGCGGCGTCGTGGCGGGTTGGGGCTGCGAGGAATCGCGGCAGCACCGTGTCTCTCCCGCCCCAGGTCTCCCCGTTCAACGCGTACGGGTTCAGGATCCAGATCGCCGCCGCGCGATTGAGGGTGAGATCCAGGTTTCCGACCGCGAAAAAGAGCGAAACACCAAGCGTCTCGCTCCAATCGAGCGTGCGGGTGGGGAGCCCGTAGTGCCGCATCAGAAAGAGCGTGTCCCACGCCGTGCGTGCTCCGTTCAGCACCGCGGAAGACTTCGCGGCGAACTCGAAATACACGTCGGATTCGAGTCGGAGCAGCGCGTCGCGCTGCTGGTCGGTGGACATCTTCGCGGCCCGTTCCGGACCCGCGAAGCGCTTGAGGGTGGTGGGGCGGAAGAGCGACGGCAAGAGATCGTGGCTCGCGTCGTCCTGGCCGCGGAACCACGGAACCTCGGCTTCGCCGAAGTCCAGGCTCTTCACCGCCTCGTGGATTTCCTGCAGGATGGGGACGAACTTGGAGATGGAAGTGGGGTCGATGTTCATTCCGCGGGCCTCAGGGAGACGGCGAGTGGACGGCGGGAGAATCCGTGCACGGCTCAGCCGGCGATATCACGTCCCGTCGGCAGTGTGTCGATCGGGTCGACGCCAAGGCTCTGCTCACGCAGGGTGAAGACGCCGCGATCGATGATCCGGTGCAGGCGCACGGTGATGAGCGTGGTCTGGTTGGCGACGAGCGCCTTACCGATGTCCTTGGCGGTCCCGCGGAACTCGGCGGGCATGTAGCGGGCGAATCCCTGGTCGGGCCGGGCGATCAGCCGGAACCCGAATCGGTCGTCGAGTTTCTTCTCAAGGCCAGTCGCGAGCACGTCGTGGTTGAAGAAGTAGGTCAGCAGCGAGCCGTCGCGGCTGTTGCGCTGGCGATCGATGAAGAAGCCAGGCGGGAGCTTGTGCTCGGAGTAGTCCTTGCCCGCGGTCAGGCGGAGCTCGTAGTCGTTCAACATCTCGCCGGCGTCGTCGGTGAACCGGAAGATGACCATGGCGCAGCGGGGCGTCTTGAAGACGCGGCCGCCTGAGAACAAGAATGAGCGTTTCTCGGGTCGCGATTCCTCGTCTTTCTGCGTCTGAGTGGTCTTGGTCTCGAATTCGGTGACACACTTGCGGTAGTCGGCCGCGGATTTCACCGCCAGGCAACGCCGCACCGCGAGCAGTGTCTCGTGCTGAGACGTCGGGTCGGGCGGCACGCTCTTGATGATGCCCATCTCGTCCCCCGAATGCGACAGGCCGGGCAGCACCGCCAGCGCGGTGCGGGGCGTGACCCGGAGGTCATCGGCGACGAGCTGTCCGGTGGCGGGGTCCTGCACGAGCTCGAGCGCGGTGTAGTTGAGATTGGCGGCGGCGACGCGCACCACGCCGTCGGAGCCGGCCTCGCCGGTGTAGGCGTTGATCGTGTCGTACATGGAGCGGTCGATGGTCTGGCCGGTGAGGACGAATGGGTAAAGCTCGGTGGCAACAGGGTCGAGCGTCAGCCATGCTTGGTTGAGCGCCCAGGATTCGGGGCTGCCGAGCTCGAGCCAGTCAAGGACGCGGGCGCCCGGCTCGGCGCCTTCCAGGAAGAACTTCATGCGCGAGAGGCGGCTCTTGCCGAGCTGGGCGAGGGCCGAGCCGTGGTTCGCGGGCGCGAGCATGATGAGGTGCGTGAGCGGGCACTGCTTGAGCTTGTTCTTCTTGGCGTAGAAAAGCTGGACCCAGTTGCGGATCACCGGGCCGCCGGTCGAGTGCGTGATGCACGCGAGCGGCTCGCGAGCGCTGATGACGGCTTTCAGAGTCGGGTGGGCCCGCAGCGCGGCGTCGAAGGCCTTGGAGATGTCGTCAAGAGTGACGGTGTCCTCGAAGCTCACGTACTTGCCCAGGTGCAGGTCCGTGACGGTCGCCTTGAGCGTCCCGTCATCAATCAGTCGCCGCAGCGCGGCGGGAAGTCCGCCATAGGTGTCGGTGTGGCGAACACTCCAGCCGTGGACGAAGACGATGTGCATAAGGCCCTCCCCGATCGGTTGCGGCGTGTGACCGACGACGACAGCAGCTTACCGGATGGCGGAGAGGGTGGTGGCGTGGGTCGCCCGTGGATGCGATTAGTGCTTATTTTGCCAGGCTTTGCTGCGTCCGAGGGAAGCTCTCGGGGCGTTCCTCAGAGTGCGGGTAACGAACATCGTGCAAAGAAAAGAGCGGGGGGTTGAATCTCGTCACTCTTTGGGCTGCTCGAAGCGCCAGGTGGCACCGTCTTGATGCTGATGTCGAAGGATGTAGCGGAAAACCGCCAGTTGGTGATCGCGGTCGGTGACCGGTGTGATCTTGAAACGTTTGGCCCAGACTCCGCCTTCTTCCGCGCGGCTTGAACGAGAGAGTGCCAGCGCGGAAGCGGACTTGGCTTTACCGACGACGTGGCGGATGTACCCGTAGATGGGTTGGTGGCGGTTGTTCGACCAGACGCCGGGTGTGTCGGGCAGGGTGAACCGGGCCAACAGATGGAAATGGTTGCTGGTGACGCAGCAGGCGATCACCTCGATCGCCTCACGTTGCAGCGAAGACACGAGCGTGTTGCAGGCGAGTTCGCGGCTGTCGGGCCCGAGGCGCACCGGCGAGCCCATCAATCTCTTCGAGATTTGGAGTTGTTCGCGATACAGGCCCTTGGGTGGTGGGTTCTTGTAGTCACCGATCACATGTTCGCGATGATGACGGGCACGCCAACCGCGGTCATCCCCGCGGAGCCATGTCCCGTACGTGTTCCCGTTGATGTGATACCACCCACGCCAGGCGTCGGTGACCTTGACGCTCATGCGTGGAGCTTACCGGAAGCCCACGGGCATGCCCGTGGGCTTCTTCGTTATCGCGCGACCGCAGCCACCACCTTCGCAGCAGCATCGGTCAGGTCGCTCGCAGCCTGCAGGGTCGGCAGCGAGGCCTTGGCGTCCTGCAACAACTTCCGCCCCGCGTCGACATTGGTGCCTTCGAGGCGGACGACGAGCGGGACCTTGAAGCCCACACTGCCGTCGGGGTTGCGGTGGTTGCGGGCGGCGTTGATGATGCCCTGGGCGATGACGTCGCACTTCATGATGCCGCCGAAGATGTTGACCATCACACCCTTCACGCGCGGGTCGGAGAGGATGATGGAGAAGGCCTCGGTGACGGCTTCTTCGGTTGCGCTGCCGCCGACGTCGAGGAAGTTGGCGGGCTCGATGTCGGTGGGCTTGCCGTCTGGGCCCTTCGGGCCCTTGCCCTGGCCGTGGAGCTTGATGATGTCCATGGTGGCCATCGCGAGGCCGGCGCCGTTGACGAGGCAGCCGATCTGGCCGTCGAGGGCGATGTAGGACAGGCCGAAGCGCTGAGCGCGGGCCTCGGCCTGGTTCTCTTCGCTGTGATCGGCGAGGCTCTGGACCTCGGGGTGGCGGAAGAGGCCGTTCTCATCGAAGGAGAACTTGGCGTCGATGGCGATGACCTGGCCGTCGGGGTGCTGCTCGTCGGGCGGGGTGAGGACGAGGGGGTTGATCTCGGCGAGGGTGCAATCCTTCTCGATGAAGAGCTTCGCAAGCGACTTCATGACGTGCATGGCTTGCGAGACCTGGCGGCCGCGGAAGCCGAGGCGGAAGGCGACCTCGCGGGCGGCAAAGTCCTGGAGGCCGAGCAGCGGGTGGAGCGGATGCTTGATGATGGCTTCGGGGCGCTCGTGGGCGACAGTCTCGATCTCGACGCCGCCTTCGCGGCTGGCGATGAGGATGTTGCGGCGGGTCTTGCGGTCGGTGGTGATGGCGAGGTAGAACTCTTCCGAGCCGCCGGCGGGACGCTTGGCGATCGGCGCGGCCTGGGCGATGAGGACCTTCTTGACCTCGAGGCCCTCGGGCGGGGTCTGGGGCGACTTCATGCGGTTGGTGAGCATGAAGGAGGCGGCGGTGGTGGCCTCGTCGATGTTCTTGACGATCTTCACGAATCCGGCCTTGCCGCGGCCGCCGGCGTGCACCTGGGCCTTGATCACGACCTCGCCGGTGGCGCTGCCCTCGGCGGCGGCGCGGAAGGCCTCGCCGGCGTGCTGGATGGACTCGATCATGCGGCCCGGAGGGACGGGGATCTTGTAGGAGTGGAGCAGATCGCGGGCCTGGTATTCGTGGATCTTCATAAGAGGCACAGCATAGGAACCGGCCTCGGTTCTCGCGGGGGATATGGCGGGGGCTCCGGTCGAAGCCGGGCCCGCGACCCCGGCGGGCCGCCGTCGGCGTGGGCCGGTGGCGGTGGGGCGATCAGGCTGGAATGAAGCTCCGCAAGAGCGTCCGCCACTCCCCGTAGCGGTACTCGATCTGCTCGCGATCGTGAAGCGATCGGATCTGCTGCATCACGCGCTCGGTGAGCTCGGATTGCCAGTCCTCGGCGGAGCGGTCGCAGAAGAAAATGCGGCACGCGGCGGGCTTGATGGACTGGACCGAACAGAGGTTGGCGGACTGGAAGGGGCATCCACCCCGGGCGACCGCGGAATCGAGGTCAGGCGTGGTGAGCGTGCGCTGATAGGTAGGGAGCGCCAGCACACAAGCGGCGGTCTCGAGCCCGGTGGTGTAGAGTCGGTGCCCAAAGGCCTCGAAGTTGCAGCAGCGCCCGCTCGACCAGCACGCCGGGCCCCGGGACTCAATCTGATCGGCGATGAGCTGATGGATCGCGTCAAGCGCGGCACGGACCGACGGCCGGGCCGCGGCGTCAAGCCAGTGGGTTGCGAGCTGCTGCTCGTGGTCCATGACGAGAGACTAGGACGGGCGACATAGGGGAACGACCCGATTGACGGCACCGGTAGTATGCGTTGTCTGATGTGGGAGGTCGGAAGGAGCTTTTGCGAGCATGCCGCGAATGGAATGGACGCCGGTGGATGATCGGATGAGGATGATGTTCGCACTGGCGTCGGGGCTGGCATGCAGTCTGGCGACGGTGGCGTTGGCGCTGCCCAACGAGCCGGATGCGAGCGGCGTCCGGCGTGGCGTGGTGCGTTGGACGGACGGTCGCGAGGGCTCGGCTTGCGTGGTGACGTCCGACGTGCCGGCGCTCCCGCGGGAGCTGCAGCACACGATCGCCAGGATCCCTGCGGAGGTGTACCGGCTGGACCTGGACACGGGTCTGGAGGTCGCGCCCTTCGAGGATCGCGGAGCCTCGAACAATCGGATCAATATCGTCACCGTCGGCGACGGGTATCTGTCGACACAGCAGGCGTCGTACAACTCGCACGTTACCAACGCCACGAACCAGTTGTTCTCGTACGAGCCCTTCAAGACGTACAAGAACTACTTTCAGGTCTTCCGCGTGAACGTGGTCAGCTCGGTGCAGGGCGTGAGCAACGACCCGACGCAGGGCATCATGCGTGCGACACCGCTGCGCATGAGCTACTGGTGCGGCGGGACCGAGCGGCTGCTGTGCGTCGATGTGAGCGCGTGCTACTCGTACGCCGCCAACGCCCCGCAGCCGTTCGACCAGATCCTCGCGGTGGCGAACTCGCAGAAGTACGGCGGAGCGGGCTACCCCAGCAGCAACGTCGGGACGTACGCGGGCGGAAACGGGTCGGCACCCCTCATCGCGATCCACGAGCTCGGCCACTCGCTGGGCGATCTGGCGGACGAGTACGACTATGGCGGATCCACGACGTACCTGGGTGGAGAGCCGAGCGACGCGAACTCGTCGAAGCTGACCGCGGCTCAGATGGCGTCGCAGCAGCGGAAGTGGTTCCGCTGGCTCAGCGAAAGCCGCAGCGGCTTCGACAGCCCGGTGGGCACGTACGAAGGCTCCTCGTACTCACAGCTGGGGATCTATCGGCCCAGCCCAAACTCGATGATGCGGGCCCTGGGACCAAACTTCAACCTGCCCTCGGCCGAGCAGCTCATCAAGTCCATTTACAACGTCGTCAAGCCGATCGACGGCCCGCCCTCGCCCACCACGGAGACGGTGCTGGGGCCCGCGTCGAGCGTGAGCCTGACCCTGATGCCGACGGTCAACAACCCGCTGAGCGTGCAGTGGCTCCTCGACGGGGAGCCCATCCCTGGCGCGACAGACGCTTCGTTCAACGTGGAGTCCCTGAACCTCCGCAAGGGCTCCAGCACGCTGGCGGTGCGGGTCATCGACACCACGACGATGGTGCGCGACGAGGCGTTCCGGGGGTCGCGGATGATGCAGACGCTGACCTGGTCGATGCCGGTGGCGGCGTGCCTCCCCGATCTCGACGGCGATCGCTCGGTCGATGACACGGATTTCGTCGGCTTCGCGGAAATGTACAACGTGTTGCTCTGCTCGGCCGTTGCGCCCGCGGAGTGTGCGGCGGACTTCAACGAGGACGGGCTGGTGGACGACGCGGACTTTGTCGTCTTTGCCGCCGCGTACAACGCACTGATGTGTCCGTGAACAGTCTCGTCGCGCGTCTCGGATGGAGTGCTTGTGCGGCGTCTCGCGGCATCCAAGCGTGTCCCGAGGGCGTTGCCGCGCAGGCGGGTGTGGACGAGAACGGCGAGGAAAGTTGGCGTCGAGCCCTGTCGTTTGCGGCGCGAAGGAACGCCGGACGCTATTCTTGCGCAGCGTGAAAAGCGGCCGCGGCGTGGACGCTGCGGTCTCGGGAAGGAGCCCGAGAAGGAGCGAGAGGATTGCGACAAATGGCCGATCCGGCGTTGGCGGGCGATGACGAACTGCTCTCGGGCTTGACCGAGCCGCAGCGCCGCGCCGTGCTCACGACCGAAGGACCGCTGCTGGTGCTCGCCGGCGCCGGCTCGGGCAAAACCCGCGTTATCACCCGCCGCATCGGGTTCCTGATCCGCCAGGGTGTCGCCCCGTGGTCGATCCTGGCGGTGACATTCACCAACAAGGCCGCGAGCGAGATGCGTGAGCGCGTGCTCAACTTGCTGGGGCACGATCCGCGGCTGACGCGGGGCCTGACGGTCACGACGTTCCACTCGCTGTGCGCACGTCTGCTCCGCAAGTACGCGGAGGCCGCGGGGCTCAAGCCCGAGTTCTCGATCTACGACTCGTCCGACCAGCAGGCGATCTGCAAGCGGGTGATCGGGGAGTTGCAGCTTTCGACGAGTAACTTTCCGCCGCGGAGCGCGTTGTCGGCGATCAGCAACGCCAAGAACGATCTCTTGAGCGCCGAGGAGTACGCGGCTCAGGCGATCGACTTTTATTCGAAGAACATCGCGAAGATCTACACGGGGTATCAGAAAGCGCTGCGGCTCGCGGGTGCGGTGGACTTCGATGATCTGCTGGTGCTGACAGCGAAGCTGCTCAAGAACAACCCCGAGGTCCGGCGGGAGTGCAACGAGCGCTGGCGCTATCTGCTCATCGACGAGTATCAGGACACCAATCACGCCCAGTTCGTGATCGCCTCGCTGATCGCGGGTGCGCCGCTCGATTCGCTTGAGAAGGCCGTGGAAGGCCGGTTGATCACGGGCGCTCCGGGCACGAACATCTGCGTCGTCGGCGATCCGGACCAGGCCATCTACGGCTGGCGAGGCGCGGACATCAGCAACATCCTGGAGTTCGAGCGTTCGTACCCGGGGACAAAGGTAATCACGCTGGGCGAGAACTTCCGCTCGACGGCGCCGATCCTCAAGGCCGCGGACACGCTGATCCGGCACAACGTGAAGCGCAAGCACAAGGACCTGTTCACCGCCCGCTCGGGCGGCGAGCGTGTCGAAGTGGTGCTGACGCGCGACGAGAATCACGAGGCGTCGCTGGTGGCGGATTGGCTGAAGCACGTCAAGGACGAACGCGAGAACGCGCCCGAGGCGATCACGTGGCGGGACATGGCGGTGTTCTACCGCACCAACTCTCTGAGCCGCGTGATGGAGGACGCGCTGCGTGCGGCGGCGATCCCGTACACCATCGCCCGTGGCACGGCGTACTACGAGCGCGAGGAAGTGAAGAACGCGATCGCGTACCTGCGGTTGATCGCCAATCCGAGCGATGATGTCTCGCTGGCGCGGATCGTCAACACCCCCACACGCGGCATCGGGGCCACGACCTTCGGCAAGCTCGAGGACTACGCGGCGATGAAGGGCCTGCCCGTGCTGGCGGCGATGCGGGACGCCTCGAACATCCTCGACGTCGTGGGGCGTGGAGCCGCGGCGGTTGAGAAGTTCGTCGCCATGATCGACGAGTGGACCGGAGGCGGAACATTCATGGGCGCGCAGGTCGCGACCACGCTCGCGGACCTCGTCTCGCGGGTGATCCGCGAATCGGGCCTGGAATCGATGTACCGCAGCCAGGCCAAGGCGAGCAACAGCGACGCGGACCTGGAGCGGCTGGACAACCTCGACGAACTGGTCTCCAGCGCGCGGCAGTTCGAGATGGAGTTCGACGCCATGGCCGATCCGGCGGCGGCGCTGGACGAGATGGGCGAGGAAGACGGCGACGAGGACGAGAATCCCGTGCCCGTCGGGCCCACGCCGTTCGATGATTTCGAGATCGACGAGGCGACCGTGAAGCCCCGCGGCGATGCTCCGCCGCTGCTCGCGATGCTGCGTGCGTACCTGGAGTCGATCGCGCTGGTGGCCGACGCCGACGCGGTGGATCAGGCCAGCGGCGCGGTGACTCTCATGACGCTGCACGCAGCGAAGGGCCTGGAGTTCCGCGCGGTGGCGATCATCGGGCTGGAAGAGGGCCAGTTGCCGCACAGCCGGGCGCGAGAGTCGCAGGACGAGCTCGAAGAAGAGCGCCGGCTGTGCTTCGTGGGCATCACCCGCGCGATGCGGCGGCTCTTGATCACGTCCAGCCGCTACCGCACGCTCCGCGGCATCCCCGAGCGCACGATCCCGAGCCGATTCCTGGAGGAGCTGCCGAAAGAGTCGTGCCTGTTCAGCGATCAGGCCGACGCAATGGCCGCACGCGACATGCGCGAGTTCATCGAGCGTAGCGGCGACCCGGATGCACTGAGCGACGCGGGCGGCGGCGACGGGCCGCGGTACGTGCCTGAGGGCGAGTTCGCGGCCAAGGCCGGGCCCAAGCGGGCCGGGCTCGCGTGGGGTGCGTCGGGACTCTCGGGGAGCGGCGGAAAAACCAAGATGCCGTCCAACGCAGCATTTCCAGTGGGCGCCATCGTGCGTCACCCGCAGTTCGGCGAGGGCGAGGTGCTCAGCATCACGGCCGGCGCCAACGCCCGGGCGACGATCCGCTTCCGGGGCGTGGGCACCAAAACGCTGGTGCTGGAGTACGCGAGGCTGACGCGGGTGAAGTGATTGGTCGGAGTGCGCGCGGGAGCGCAGCGATCAGTACTCGCGACGCAGCCGGGCCGCGGGGATGTTGAGCTGGTCGCGGTACTTGGCGACGGTGCGGCGGGCGATATCGATGCCGCGTTCCTGGAGCTTGTCGACGAGGGCTTCGTCCGACCAGGGTTTCTTCTTGTCTTCGTGGTCGATGATGTCGCGGAGCGCGACCTTGATGGCGTCCCACGCCATGTCCTCGCCGCCCTCGGTCTGCAGCCCGCCAGAAAAGAACTTTCGCAGCGGGACGACGCCCCGGGGCGTCTGGAGGTGCTTCTCGCTCACGGCGCGGCTGACGGTGGCGACGTGGATGCCGAGCTGCTCGGCGACCAGCGTCATCGGCAGGGGCTTGAGGGCTTGCGGGCCGAAGTCGAAGTAGTCGCGCTGCGCGTCGACGACGGCTTGCACGACGCGCAGGAGCGTGTGCTTGCGCTGGTTGACCGCGTCGATGAGCCACGCGGCGTTGGAGAGGTTGGTGCGAAGGAAGTCCTTGCCGCGCTTGTCCATGCCCTTGTCGGGCTTGCCCTTGCTGAGCTGGGCGTACTCCTGATTGATGCGCAGGTCGGGGATACGGCGTTCGTTGAGATAGGCGATATAGCGGTCGCGCTCGGCGTCGTACTCGACGATCGCATCGGCGACGATGGGTCGCACGTCCTCGGTGACGAGGCGGCGGGCGGGGGCGAGGCTCAGTTTCTTCAGCAGCTCGAGGGCGCCGCGGATCTCGGCGAGGGAGAGATGGGTCTTCTCGCTCACGCGGGGCAGGCGGTTGTTCATCAGATCGTCGAGGTGGTTCTCGACGATCAGGCGGGCGTGGGCGATGACCTCGGGCTCGATCTTGCGTTCGTCCTCGGCGTCGCCAAAGGCGTCGAGCTGGAGCAGGAGGCACTCGCGGGCATCGCGGGCGGCAACGCCCGGCGGCTCGAGGAAGAGCTGCACGGCACGCAGCGCGTTTTCAAGATCGACGGAGCGGGGCTTCGCTTCGCCGGGTGCCCGGTCGGCGATGGTCTCGAGCGGCGTGCGGAGGTAGCCGTCGGCATCAAGGAAGGAGATGATCAATTCGCCGAGGGGCTTGAATTCTTCCTTCACCTCGGCGAGGTGCCACTGCTCGCGGAGCTGCTCGTGCAACGAGATGCTCCGCGCCGGTGTCGCGGCCATCGCTTCGGACTTGGCGTCGCGGTCGTCGCCGGAGCTGCGCGGCTGGTACTCGAAGTCCTCGTCGCGGCTGGGGCGCTCGGCGAGCTCGCGTACGCTGGGGGCTTCGGCCTCGTGCGATTCGTCGCCGCCGTCGAACTCATTCTCGGCTGCTTCAGGGTTGGACTCGTTGAACTGCTCAAGCCGCGCGAAGTCGTCGCGGTCGTCGCCGACATCGAGGGGCGTCTCGTCTTCCGAGAGCGAGCCCTCGGTGACGTCGTCCTCGTCTTCGTTGGTTTCGGCGACATCGACGTCGTCGCCCGCGACCTCGGCCGTCGCGCTCGCCTCGGTCTCGGCGAGCTCGAGCGTGGGGTTGCTCTCGAGCTCCTGCTGGATGCGCTCCTGCAGCTCCGCGAGCGGCATCTGCAGGATCTCCATGGACTGGATCATCCGCGGCGCCAGCTTCATCTGCTGGCCGAGCTTCATGCTTTGCTGGGTCTCAAACCTCATCGCGGTGCTCTCCAGCGGTTGCGGGAACGTCCTGTTCCGGAAGGGCCGCCGGGTTCGCGTGGGGTAGTGAGGGTGAGGGGTCAGTCCCCGACGCGCTGGCGGCCGACTATGGCATCGGCCAAAACCGCCTTGTTGGCATACTCCAATTGGCTGCCTGACGGCAAACCACGTGCCAATCTTGTGATACGGACCCCCAGACCTTCCAGTTCTTTCTGCAAATAGAGGCCGGTTCCGTCACCTTCGAGGGTGGGGTTAAGTCCGAGAATCACTTCCAAGACCTTTGTGTTGCCGGGGTTGCGTTTGGGGTCGCGGCAGCGCTCCAGGAGGTCGGGGATGGTGAGGTCGGTGGCGGCGACGCCGTCAAGGGGGCTGAGGCGGCCCATGAGGACGTGGTAGAGGCCCTTGTACATCGCGGTCTGTTCGAGGGCGATGAGGTCCTTGGGCTGCTCGACCACGAGCACAGTGGCGCGGTCGCGGGCGGGGTCAGCGCAGATGGAGCAGGTGTCGGCGTCGGAGAGGTTCCAGCAGGTGACGCAGTGGCGGATGTTCTTCTTGACGTCGTGGATGGCCTTGGCCAGCCGCATGGCGTCGGGCTCGGTGCTCTTGAGGATAAAGAACGCCAAGCGTTCGGCGCTGCGACGGCCGATGCCGGGGAGGGCGGCGAACTCGTCGATGAGCCGCTCGACGGCGCTGGGGTAAGCAAGGCCCTTCTTGGGTTGCGGGGTGTTGGAGGGGCCGGGCATGGGTGAATGGTAGAGGAAGTGGACGAGCGGGGGGCAAGATTGAATGGGGAGGGGGTGAACTTGTGAGTGGGTGACGGGGATGCGTGACGCCATCGGACCGCGGCTGCTTGGAACCGCGCGACTGAGGCGGGGTGAGTAGTGCGCTGCGCCGCCGCGAGGTCGCATCAATCGAGCCGCGATGGGGACGGAGTGATGGCACCAACGCGTCGGTCGTAAAGTTGTTCGTGAACGACGAAAGGGCACCAAAGCGGGACGGGTTCGGGAGCGTGGTCTCGCTGGTCGCGATCGCGGCACTGGTGGTTTGTGTCGGCGTGTTTGGATACCGAGTCGTCTGGCCCGATCTCCACCCGAAGCGCTTTGCCGAGGTCGTGCCGGGGAAGGTTTACCGCAGCGCCGAGCCCTCGCCGGCGGCGTTGGAATCCATGGTGAAAGGCCGCGGCATCCGAACCATCATCGACTTGGGTGTCGCGTCTGAAGGTGAGATCCGCGATCGGCGTCTGCAGCTTTCGGCTCAGGCGCTGGGGATCACGCGGTTCAAGTTTGATCTGATCGGCGACTCGACTGGCAATCCAAACGAGTACGTCGCGGCGCTGCGGATCGCGTCAGACCCGGCACGCCAGCCGGTGCTGGTGCACTGCGCGACGGGCAGCCAGCGGACGAGCTGCGCGATCGGGCTGTTCCGGGCCGCATTCGAGGGCGTGTCGGTGGACGAGGCGATCGCCGAGGCCCAGCGGTTCGACGCCAAGCCAAAGGTGGACGAGACGATGCGATCGATGGCGGGCCCGGTGCTGGTCGCTCTGCGGGAGGGCGGGTGGATCGAGGGTCACCCCGTGCCGAGCGTGGAACCGACGAAGCCGATCGCGGCCCGGCCGTGATCCTTGCGGGATTGTGTTGCACAAACAACCGGGTGAGCGCTCGCACGCACGCTTGCACGCGGCGTTGCGGCGCTGCGTGCGGCGACAACGCGACGGACACACGCATTTCAGGCTGAGTTTCGGCGGATTCCGTGAAGCGCGGAATCTCCCTGCGGGTATTCGGTGTGACGCCGCGAGGGCACGCGCGGCAACGCACGGAGCGCCTCGAGCGCAGGGAGCACACACATGCGGCGATCACGACTGGCGGCAGCGGCGGCGTTGGCGTTCGGGGCGGCGGCGTGGGGAGACGTCTCGTCCGACAGGGCGATCATGGACGAGGGATTCGACACCGCCGCGGGCGGCTCGATCCACGGGAAGGGCATCTGGACCGACCCGCGGGCGCTCTTCCGTGTGCAGATTTTCGGCGCCGCTCACGACGGAGCGGGCTATGTCCGTGTCGACACCACCGAGTTTGCGGATTACAACCTGCCGGGATTCCGCAACCGATGGGGCGGATGGGTCGGATTCGCGCAGGGTGCGTGCCTGTTTGAGCCGCGGTCCTCCGAGCAATCGGTGATCAGTCTGCGTGGGTACGTGCGGGTCTCGATGCCGTCGCACCCCAATACGCGCGCGGTGCGTGCGGCGATCGTGATCGACGACGCCGAGAACTCCGCCATCGCGGACATCGGCCTCAACTCGACCGGCATGCTGGACGGCGTCGCGGTGTTTGACGGAAACGAGATCCCGTGGCGCACGGCCGAACCAGTCGCCGACGCGTCGGAATGGAACGAGGTGGTCATCCGTCTCGATCTCACCAGCGGCCTGGGCCGCGTGGAATGGAACGGCAATCAGCTCCTGGTCTTCTCGCACGCCGCGGTGTCGGTGTCACGCATCCAGCTCGCGGCCGACGGGCGGGGGAGCGCCGCGATGCCGTTCGCCAGCCAGGGTTCGGCCGACTTTGACAGTGTGTCCGTGTCGGCATCGTGGCACTGTCAGGGCGATCTGAATCTCGACCGCGTCGTAGACGACGCCGACTTCGAGTCGTTCGCGCGGATGTACCACCGCGGCGATTGCGCAATCATGACGATCCTCGATGCGTCCTGCGCCGCGGATCTCAATCTCGACCGTGCAGTGGACGAGAACGACTTCGCGGTGTTCTCCGCTCGATACGACAATTTTGCGTGTCCGTAACAGGGAGCACGAGGTCCCACGGCGGTCGTCGTTCCGCGTGCGAGCCCTCACGCGATCAGCACCCCAGCGACTCGTAGGCCCGCGCAAAGATGACGAAGTCGCCGTCGTCGCACAGGCCATCGCCGTTGAAGTCGGCGCGGGCGTCGAAGAGCGCGTTGTACGAGAACGCGAATCGGACAAAGTCCGCGTCGTCGACAAGCCCGTCGCGGTCGAGGTCGGTCAGGCAACGGGTGAGCTCGTCGATCAGGAACTGCCGAGCCGCGGCTTCGACTGCGCTTCCGAGTGCCCCGTGCCCGGCTCCGGTGACCGGCGTGTACTGCGGCGATGTGTTGACCGCATTCATTGCGTCGAACAACCGCTGGCTCTGCTTGATCGGCACCGTGCTATCGGCCGTGCCGTGCGCGATGAAGATACGTAGATCACGCGGATCGACATGGGTGATCGGGTTGGCGAGATTGACGAGCCGCATCTTCTCGGGGAATGGTGCGGCGGGGTTGTTCTGGTTCGCGCGAAGGACACCGATGCCCTGTCCCGGAGCGTCGAAACCGATGAGCTGCGACTCGGGTGAGGTCGGCGCGTCGTGATCGAAGCCGGATCCCGGCGGGGTGGTGACATCGAGGCTCATGTTCAGGATGTCCGTCGGTCCGAAGAAGTCGACCGCCGCTCGGATCGTGGCGCGGGGTCCGACGCCGCCGACACTGCCTTCGGCTTCGAAGACGTTGTTGCTGGTGAGCACGAGCGCGGAGAGATGGCCACCGGCGCTGGTGCCCCAGGTCCCGATGCGAGCGGGATCGATGCGATAGTTGGCGGCGTTCCGCTTGAGGTGTCGGATGGCGCCCTTGACGTCATGGATCTGCGCGGGGAAGATGGCCTCGCCGCTGAGACGGTACTCGCGCTGGCGACGACGAAGCCGCTGCTGAGGAGCGTGCGGACCATCTGCGGCACGTTGTCATGCGTGCCGCCGACCCAGCCGCCGCCGTGGATCCAGACGACGCAGGGGGACGCAGTCGAGGGGGCGACGTTGTTGTTCCAATAGACGTCGAGGCGGACGGGCATTGAGATCCCGTCGTCGCGGAGCACGTTGGCGTAGACAATGTCGTTGAAGGTCGGGGTCTGGGCAAGGGCGGGCGCGGCAACAGCGGCCGCGCCGGCGAGGGCGACGAGTGATCGCATGGGATGGACTCCAGGGCCGGGGTGCGTGGTCGGGTCGGCAGTCCAACGCGGTCGCACGAGGTGTATTTCGGACGGCGTGATTGAAATCCATGCCTTTGCTGGGAGCTTGCGCTCTGGCCGTGGGGCCTGGAAGGCCCCGCCCCAGCGAGGTACAGGCGGTCAGGGACAAAGCAGCTCGTTGTATGCCGTCGCAAAGAGCACGAAGTCGGCGTCGTCGCAGCTCGCGTCGCCGGTGAGGTCCCCGCCTTGGTACTCGCCGGGCATGACGAGCGTGTTGTAGAAGTCGGCGAAGAGCACAAAGTCGGCGTCGTCGATGAAGCCGTCGTTGGTCAGGTCGCTTGGGCAGCATCCCTGGGGCGAGCGCGGGTTGGCGAACTGGCAGAGCTTGATCTCGATCGCGTTGGGCAGAGTGTTGCCGACAGCGCTTGGGATGCAGTCGGCGCTGACGGGCGTTGTCGCGTCGGCGGTCGGATAGGTCCCTACGGCGACGTAGACCTTGCTGGAGAGCGTGGTGCCGCCGCCGAAGCGCTTCTTGAGGTCGATGGTGGCGGCGAGCACGCCGCCGTTGTTGGTGGCGGCGTTCTGCGTGACGTTGCCGGACGGCACGTCAAACCACCCATTGAAGCCGTTGGAGCTTTCGTTGCCGACGAACGACGCCCATGCGCCGATCTGGCCGCCCTTGCCCCACATGGCGTTCTGCAACGCGCCGGGGCCGTTGGGTCCTGAGAGGAGCAGGAAGCGGTCGTTGCTGCCCGCCGCGGCTTGCGTCGCCATGTAGAAGATGTCGCCCTTGAGGCCAGCCCAGAGATTGATGTTGTTGCTGGCGCTGGTTGCGATGAGGGTGGAGTCGGGATCGCGTGCGCCGCTGACCTGCCAAGTATCGACGGGCGTTCCGCCGCTGACGGTGAAGTGCCAGTCCTGCGAGCCGTTGTTGTCCCAGATCGTCGCGCTGCCGGGCAGCAGCGCGTTGTTGAAGACCATGTCCAGCTTGGTGGCGTTGGCGGGCACCGAGATCGTGACGCTCCACTTGCCGGTCCCGGCGGCGGACATCTGGACCGTCGGCTGCACCGGCGTCCACTGGTTGATGCCCCAGTACATCGCGACGTTGCTTGCGCCCGCGAGCGGGCGGCCGTTGGTGTCGTACGTGATGGTGACGTTCTGTCCGGCAATCGGAGTCTCGGGCGAGAGCGTGACCGTGGTGCCGCCGCCGGTGGGTGCGCCGTTGCCGTCGCCGACGTAGACGTGTTGAATCGGAGACTTCTTCAGATTACCGCGGCTGTCGGTGGCCTCGACGTAGTAATCGACAAGCTTGCTGCGGATGCCGGTGAGACGAGCGGAGTATTGATCCGCGATGTACTGCGGTATCACGAAGAAGTTGATGCTCGGGTCGTTGAAGAAGTTCCCCGCGGGAAAGGCCCGCTTGGTCATCGTGACCGACTGCCACGCGCCGACCTCGGAGCCGCCGGCGTAGGTCTCGTTTTGCGTAGACGAGAGCGGATTGCTGCCGTCGTTGTCGAGGCGGTACTTCAGCACGACGCTGCCGTCGGGGATGCCGCTGGCGTCGTAGGCGAAGGTCCAGATGTCGAAGTCGCCGTTGTTGATGACCTGCTGGTACTTGTGCTGGGGGCCGAAGTTGGTGGAGCCGGGGTTCCACGGCGTGCGCTGCGGGATCCAGACAGTGGGCGCCACGGTGTCGCCGCTGGGGCCCGCGCTGGCGATCACGGGATCGGCGAGTCGGGCGGCGTTGTTGCACGCGATGGTGGGCTTCACCTCCATGTCGATGGCGGTGCCGTAGTACATGTAGCCGCTGTTCAGAGCGCCCATGAAGTAGTGCCACGCGCGTTCGGCGGGAAGCGTCGAGTTGTCGGGGTAGACAATGCGGCCCATGTTGAGCGGCGCACCGGCGGTGCCGCCGTGGACGGGGAACGTGGTCGGGCGCGCCAGCGTGATGGCCTCCGCGGTCTCGACGCGGTTCTGCATCGCGGTGATCACGGCCCAGTTGCGGGCGTCCTCGGCCCAGCCGTTGGTGACGTCGATGTTGCCCTGAGCGTTCACCAGCGGCCAGTTCCAGTTGATGAACTGCGGCGCGCCGAAATCGCCGTCGGCATTCACCCACGCGCCGTCTTCGACGTGCACAAGGTCATTGGCGGGCACCGGGAAGTCGTTGAGGTATTGCTCGATGGTGGTGGCGGGGTAGGTGCTGTTGGCGGAAGAGACGAGATTGGGCGTCGCCTCCATGTAGTACGAGAATCCGCCGCCCCAGGCGTTGTCGCCGTCGTGGGTGAGCGTGATGAGCGCAGGGCGGGTGCCGGTGTGCAGTGCGGCGAGATTCGCGAAATCGGTGGTGCCGATGGGCGCGTAGCCGTCGCGCCACGAGAGGCCCTGCGAAGCCGGAATCACGATGATCGACGACGCTGCACCGGTGTTTGGATCGATGTACTGAGCGCGGCGTGGGATCAGTGAGAAGATCGATTCCACCGGCGAGCAGCCGCGGGAGATGGACTGGCGGTACCAGGCGTTCCCAACGGTGCTGTTCAGCGGGTTGATCTGGTCCGCCTTGTTCGGCGGGTCGCAGTTGATGCCGCCGGAGCCGAAGACGACGGGGAAGTCGGGCTGAGCGCGGGCGATCTTCTCGGCGCTGACCACCGACCACGTGATGTTCTCGCTGGCAAGCACGCCGATCATCCGGGTGCTGAAAGCCATCTCGCTCGGGAAGAAGCCGCGGGAAATGGGGGCGCTACTACCCCACGCGTCGGCGTAGATGCGCTTGTACGCCTGGATCTGCTTGCGCATGGTGTTCTCGTCCACCAGAGGCATGAGCGCGTGATGGAACGGGAAGATCACGACATCGAGGCGGGGCTTGCCGTTGATGGTGGTCCAGCCGCGTGCCTCGCGGATCGAGTTCATCCAGCCCGGCGAGTACCCGAGTTGGTTGCTCCCTCCGAGCGACATGATGTTCTCGATGAGCCCGCCGGAATAGGAGATCTGAGCGCCCGCTCTTTGAGCCCAGCGGATGGCGTTGACGCTGTCGCGGGTGCGGTACTGGTATACGGCTTGGCGGTCGGCGAGCCCGAAGATGTCGTCGAGGTTGTTCTCGGGGTGCGTCGCGCCGCTGGCCTTGTGGGAGCGCGACTCCTGGGCGCGTTCGTAACGGTCGAAGCCAAAGACCTGGCGGTCGGGCCAGTAGACGGGCTGCTCGAGGTGCCAGAGATAGGTGAACTGGACCTTGGACTGGGCGGCCGCGGCACCGGCCCAGCAAGCGAGCGCGACGACGGCGGGGGTACACGAGCGGACGCGTGGGTGCAAGGTGATGTCTCCTCACCCGGAACGTACCGGAAAAGGAGGATTCGAGCAACGGAAAACTGGCGTGTGAACCCGGGGTTAGGGGCAGAGCAGCCGGTCGTAACTGCGGGCAAAGAGCGAGAAGTCGGAGTCGTCGACCACATCGTCGCCGGAGAGGTCGGCGGGGCAACCGGCGGGGAAGCCGTTGCCGAGGACAGGGCAAACAAGCACGTTGTACGCGGTAGCGAAGATGCTGAAATCGGCGTCGTCGACCATGCCGTCGTTGTTGATGTCGCCCTCGCAGTACTTAGAGAAGTCGACGGTGTCCGCCATGTTGCAGACGAAGTTGTCGCCGGTATAGAGCGTGCGGCTGATGTTGGTGACGGGGTCGACGGCGAACACACCCTGCGTGGATGTCCAGAGCAGTTCGCCGTTGGCCAGCATCGCGACGCCGCGCGGCTGGGTGACGGTCACAAATGGAAGGATCTTCTGGGTGAGGATGCGGCCCACGAAGTTGGAGGTGGCGACGTCGTAGCGATAAAGACCCGGGGCGGGCAGAGCGTTGCCGGCGACGATGATCTCATCGACCGGTCCGATGGTGCGCTGAGTGACCTGCAGGGGGAAGTCGAGCGTGGAAGCGCCGCCCCAGGCGCTCAGGAACGTGCCGTCGGTCTGGTAGAGCTCGAGTCGGTTCTGGATGATGTTGGCGGTCAACGCGAAGTTGCCGAAGGCTTGGGCATCAAAGGGGTCTTCGGCGTCGAATGTGCCGATCGGTTGGCCCGAGGTGGTGAACCGTGCGACACCGCCGGCAGCGCCGATGGCGCCGCTGGCGACCCACACCTCGCCGTTGATCACGCCGATGCCGCGCGGGTTGGCGAGCGTGTCGATCATGCCGAGGTAGCGCGGGCCGTCCGCTTGGGCGGAAAACCGATGGATCATGCCGGCGATCTGATCGCTGAGCCAAATCTCTGATCCGATCTGGGCGGCGTGGCGGAGCAGGAAGATCGAGGAGGAATCCACGAACTCGGTCACGTCGAGCCAGACGGCCGGTGCGTTGCCCTCGATCATGAGCGGGGTGCCGTTGGACTGGTAGAAGCCAACGACGACCAGGTTGGTGTCGTCGGGGGTGATCACCACGGGGGTAGCCAACGCCGAGCTGGCGAGGGACGCCGAGGCGAGGATGAGCGAGCGTGCGTGCATGATCACAAGGATGCGTCGGATCCGTCGGGCCGACACGAAGAAGGTGCGATAGAACGCCTGCCGCGGAGCGGAGGTTCCCATCGCCCGATTCTTGTTTATCGCCTGCCGGGTTTCGTTATTTCACCCGGGATGGGGAAAGCTTTACGCGAAAGGACATTGTCCAAAAATGAGGCGGCGAGCCGCCGAAGCATGCTCGCCGCCTTTCCGGGGTATTGGGTCGTTCGCCCTAAATCTAGCAACCGTATAGCGGAGACGCAAATCCGAATTTGATGATACTGTTATCGGTCGTGATAGGCGTTGTTGCCGAGTCTACTAGAGGACGAGGTCGGCGATGCCCAGGGCGCCGACGACGAGGCTGACGATGCCGTTGAACGTGAAGAACGCGGCATCGAGGCCGCGTTCGCCGCGGCGTGCGAGCACGAGATGCTCACCGATCAGCAACGCGATCGCGATGGCGGTCGCAATGCCGAAGAGGAGATGCAGGCGACCGTCGGATCGCCAAGCGAGCAAAAGAAGTACGGCGGCGCCGGTGTGGAGCGCGCGGCTGATCCAAAGCGCCAGGGTGACACCCAGTCGCGAGGGGACGCTGAACAAGCCGAGCCGCTTGTCCACGGCGACATCCTGCAGGGCGTACACGATGTCAAAGCCCGCGACCCACAACGTCACCATCCCTGCAAGGCAGAGCAGGAACGATGTGAGGCCCGGTGCGATCGGTCCGAGAGAATCGACCTGGGCCGCGAGGCCAAGCGCGCGGGGGTCGATCGCGATGGCGGCGGCCAGCGGCGAAGCGGCCAGCGACGTGCCCAGGAACAAGTGGCACGCCCATGTGAAGCGCTTGGTCAAGCTGTACAGCGCGATCCAGCCCAGGACGGGCAGCGCCAAGTAGAGCGGCCAAGGGTTGGCGATCAGAAACCAGAAGCCCGAGCAGGCCACTACGAAACCCGCGGCACATCCCAAGGCCAGCGACCAGCCGAAGGCGGGCGAGAGCGAACCGGCGGCGAAGGCGCGACGGTGGGTGCGGGGGTTGTGGGCGTCGAGGCCGCGGTCGAGCAGACGGTTCACCAGCATCGCCCACGTGCGGCCGAGGACCATGCAGAAGAGGACGGGAACGAGCAGGAGCGCGAAGCGCGACCAGGGCATCGATTCGGGCCGGGTTGCAAAGGCCGCCAGCAACGCGAATGGGAGCGCGAAGACAGAATGGCTCAGCTTGATATCGGAGAGCGCGAGCGCCAGGCGAGCGGGGAGCGCGGTAGGGGTGGCCGGCGCGGTGATGGTTGGGGCGTTGGACACGCGGGATTGAAGGCGAGAGAGTGGAAGGATGTCGGTGTGAACGGTGGACACGGTCGATTGGCGGGCGGTCAAGGGTGCTAATTGCCAGCGGGCACGCCGCCTTTGCGTGGGTCGCTGCCGGCCTCGAATCGGTTGCGTTCCCGCGGCGAGCGGCGCACGGCCTGCACGACGCACTCGCTCGAACCGAGCTTGATCTCGTGCCCACGAGCGGCGAGGGCTTGAGAGACGGTGCCCTTGCCTTCGGGGGCGGCGGCGAGATCGGGTTCGATGGTGAGCGTTCGCGGCATCCACTGATGATGGATGCGGGGCTGCGCGACCGCGCGGGACGCGGGGATGTCGTAGAGGATCGAGTCGAGTAGGACCTGGAGCGTCCCCGTGATGATGCGGGGCCCGCCGCTGGCGCCGACAACAAGTTCCACGGGCGCGTCATCCCGGTCCGCGGCGAGGACGATGGTGGGGGACATGCTCGAGAGCGGCTGCTTGCCTGGCGCAGGCAGGTTGCGCTCATCCTGGCGCAGGCCGAAGGCGTTGGGCTTGCCCGGGCGAGTGGTGAAGTCGTCCATCTGGTTGTTGAGGACGAAGCCGTAGCCCTTGACGACGAGCATGCTGCCGAACTCGAGGTTGATGGTCTCGGTGCAGGCGACGGCGTTGCCAAAGGAATCGACCGCGGACAAATGGCTAGTGCCGGCGTCGCGAAGTTCTTGTGCGCCCGCGGACGCGAGGCGGCTGCCGTAGGACTCGGCGGGCTGGGTGCGGGTCATGTCGATGCGAGAGGCCAGGTCGCGGATGTTCACCGCGCTCGTGAGTGCGAGCACGGGAACGGGGACGAAGTCCGGGTCTGCGAGATGGCGGGAGCGGTCCGCGAACGAGTGCGAGAGCGCTTCGGTGAGGAAGTGCAGCGCGTCGGCGGAGGCGTAGTCGAAGCGGTCAAAGTCGCTGGCGCGGGACTCGATCATGCCGAGGACTTGCGAGAGCACGATGCCGCCGGAGGAGGGCAACGGGAAGGTCAGCACGCGGCGGCCACGGAAGGTGGTCGCGAGCGGCGTGAGCTCCTTGGGCGTGTAGCTGGCGAAGTCGCTGGCGGGCACATCGGCGCCGTCGGCTTTGAGCGTGGCGCGGATGGCGTCGGTGATCGGGCCGTTGTAGAACGCGGCGGCGCCGTCCTTGGCGATGAGGCGCAGGGCCTTGGCGTGCTCGGGCTGCTTCAGGATCTCGCCGGCGCGGGTGGTTTGGCCGTTGTCGTAGATGCGTCGGAACTCGGCGAAGCGGGCTTTGTGCTCGGGGTGACGCTCGAAGAAGCCTTTGACGTTCTTGCCGTTGATCACCCGGGCGTGGTCGGCATCGATGGCGAAGCCTTCCTCGGCGGCGCGGATGGCGGGGGCGAGGACGACCTCGCGCGGGAGCGTGCCGTAGGTCTCGAGTGCAGCGAGCAAACCGGCGACGGTGCCGGGGATGGCGACGGCGTGCGCGCCTTCGGTGCTGGCGAGCGGGTCGTCCTTAAGCGGGCCCTTGGTGAAGGCGTCGGGTGTGGCCCAAGACGCGGCACGCTCGCGGTAGTCGAGGGCGATGGTGCGGGGCAGGCCTTTGATGCGAGGGTGCTTGGCCAGGTGGATCATCATGAACCCGCCGCCGCCGATGCCGCAGGAGTAGGGGCGGACGACCGAGAGGGTGAAGCTGGCGGCGACGGCGGCGTCGACAGCGTTGCCCCCGCGTTCGAGCATCTCGAGGCCGGCCTTGGAGGCGAGCTCGTGGTCGGCGGCGACGACGTGGCGATAGGTCCGTTCGGCCGCGACCTTCGCGGGGCGCGGCGACGTAGGGCGGGCGGTCGTTCGGGTCGCTTGCGGCTTCGAGATCGGCGTCGAGGCGCACGAGGTCATGAGGCATGCGAGGGCGGCGACGAACGCGATCGAGAGGCGGGAAGCCGGCGTGAGCATGGAACGAGTATCTGGGGGATCGGGGCTCCGTGCAAACACGGTTGCGGACGATGCCGATCGTCGAGTGATTCCATCAGTCCGCCGGCTTCGAGCCGCCGCGGAATGGTGGCCCCGTGGTTTTCCGTCAGCCTTTTACCGCGCCCAGCAGCTCGCGGGGTTCTTTGCGGGAGAGCGCGAGCACCGCAGGGGCGGCGGCGAGGAGCGTCATGGCGATGACGATGAGCCAGCCCGCCGCGATGGGTCCGATCTGCGGGCGCAGGGTGAGATCGATCCCGGCGATGACGGCGTTGAGGCGCTTGCCGCCGTAGGAGCCTTGCAGGCCCATCAACGTGCCGAGGATGGCGGCGGAGAGTGCGACGATGACGGCCTCGGCGAGCACGAGTCGGCAGATCATCCAGCGCGAGGCGCCGACGGCGCGGAGGACGCCGAACTCGAAGCGGCGGCCCTCGATGGCGGCGACGATGAGGTTCGCCACGCCCAGGCTGGCGACCAGCATGGACATCATCGCGATGGCGGAGACGATGTAGAGGCTGCGGCCGATGGCGCCGTTGATGACGTTCTTGAGGGTGCGGCCGGTGCCGACGTCGAGCACTCCGTATTCCATCATCGCGGCTCGGACGTCGTTGGCGACCTTGGCATCGTCGGAGCCTTTCGCGAGTGCGAGCGAGATGAGCTGGGTGGGCGGGTCGCCGCCGCCGAGGAGTCGGTCGCGGAGGGCGGCGCGCGAGCCGAAGACGGCGGAGACGGCCTGATCGACGTACATGTCGCCCAGATCGAAGAAATTGGAGACGATGTCGAGGCCCGGGCTGGTGACGACGCCGACGATCTCGAAATCGCTGGAGCGGGACTGGTACTTGACGGTGACGCGGTCGCCCAGGCCCAGGCCCTTGCTGGCGAGGAACTCGCGGGCGACGATGATCGCGTCGCCCTGGTTGAGGCGCTTGTGGACGTGCTCCTTGTCGCCCTGGACCCAGGTGATATTCATCATCGAGAAGAACGAGTCGGGTTCGAACCCGATGAACATGGTCTTCAGGTTGCGCATCGGGCCGATGGTCGGGGCGCCGGCTTCGACGCGGACGATCGAGAGCGGCGTGGCGCCGGTGATGTCTTTCATCGAGCGGAGCTTGTCCACGCTCTTGTCGGTGAGCGCCAGGCCGGTGACGAAGGCGTCGGGGAACTGCATCTTTCCCAGCCAGTCCTGCGCGAAGCTGGCGCCCTGGGTCCAGATGGCGATCATCAGCGCGAGCCCGGCCATGAGCGCGCCCGCGGTGAAACCGTGGCGGTAGGGCGTGCGGCGGATGCTGCGCTCCAGGAGCGTCGAGGGCACGGCGAGCAGGCGTGCGACCGCCGGACCCGCGACCTCCACCACCGCGGCGGTGAGCGGCACGCCCAGCAGGAAGTAGCCGAAGAACATGCACGGCAAAGCAAGCGCGACGTACAGGATGAAGATGGCGTCGGGCGTGGTAGTGAACGCGACGACAACCAGGTGCGTGAGCAGCATGATCACGCAGAGGACAAGGAGCTTCCAGATCGCGGAGCGCCGCGGCACCTCGGCGCGGGAGGTGAGGGCCTTGAGGGGCTCCATCCGGGCGGCCCGCCAGGCGGGGAATGCGGCCCCGAGAAGCCCCGCGAGGATCGAGCCGACGACGCCCACCGAAAGCCCGAACCACGGGAAGGCCAAGCCGATCTTGAAGTCGGTCTGGAACCACCAGATCACGAGGCTGGCGATGGCGACACCGAGGGGTGCGCCGAGCAGCGAGCCGGCGGTGCCGATGAGCAGGCCGACGATGATCTGCGACGCAGCGATCTGGCGGCGTGCGGCGCCGATGCAGCGGAGGATGGCGAGCTCGCGTTGGCGTTCGACCACGCCGGTGGTCATGCCGGTGAGGATGATGAACGCGGCGGAGAGGAACGCCATCGTCGAAGCGACCACGAGGCCGAGCTGGTTGGCGCGGAGGTTCTGCTCGAGATTCGAGGTGACCTTGGCGGTGGACTGAAGCACGGCGTCGTCGGGCATCTCGGTGCGGCGTGCCGCGGCGACGGACTCGGCATCGCTGCCGGGGCGCAGGATGATCTCGAGCTCGTTGTAGCGGCCGACTTGGTCGGTGGCGGCGGCGAGAGCGTCGGGGGTCATCCAGGCGCGGGGGCGGCCGCCGAGCACGCCGTAGGGCGCGACGCCGACGATGGTGAGTTTCATCGGGGGCTTGCCTGCGGGGATGAACTCGATGGATTGGCCGAGCGTGACGCGGAACTTCTCGTTGAGCGCGGCGGCCTCTGCGGCGTCGCGCGCGGACTCGGGGCCGAGATCCTGGTTGGCGTCGGCGGTGCCCTCTTCGATGTTGGGGGGCGTGCCGCTGATGAGAGCGGAGAGTGCGCCGCTGCGGCGACCGGCTCGGCTCTCGATGCCTCGGAGGCGGTCGATGACGGTCTGATCGACGGCGATCTCGCGGTCGTTGAGGGGCATGCGGCCCTCAAGGAGCGTGACGGGGCGGTGCACGTCGTCGAAGCCGGGTCGGAAGGACTCGAAGTAGACGTTGACGGCGAAGGAGCGGACCGTGCGCGAAAGAGACGGAGTGGGGGCGGCGTCGTCGGACTTGGGTGTCTGCCATGTCGGGCGCACGGCACGCAGCGCGGCGGCGGCGCGGAGGCGGCCTTCGGCGGCTTCGACCTCGGGCCAGCGGCGGATGGTTGTGAGCAGCGCGTCGTCGAGCGGCTTGGCGGAGGCGGGCGTGACGATCTTAAGATCGGCGGTGCCGACGGCTCCGACCATGCGGGCGCGAAGGGTCTCGGTCACGCTGGACATGGCGGTAGCCACGCCGCAGACAAGTGCGGCGGAGAGCGCGACGACGAGCAGCAGCAGGATGCTGCGGCTAGTGCGCTGCCACAGACTGCTGATAGCGAGCCGCCACGCCGCTCTCATCGAGTCCCTCCGTTTCGATGCGTGCCTTGACGCGGCCGTCGGCGATCACGAAGACGCTGCGGCAGTGGGCCGCGGCGGCGGGTTCGTGGGTGACCATGACGATGCTGATCTTCCGCTCGAGCGCGATCTCGGCGAGGAGGTTCCACAGGCTCTCGCTGCTGGCGCTGTCGAGGTTGCCGGTGGGTTCGTCGGCGAGGATGATGGGGGGCGCGAAGTGCAGGGCGCGAGCGATCGCGACGCGCTGTTGTTCGCCGCCGGAGAGCGCGTCGGGGCGGTGGGTGAGACGATCGCCCAGGCCCAGGCGTGCGAGCAGCTCGGTTGCGCGGGCGCGGGCCTTGGCGGGATCATCGCCGGAGAGGATCGCGGGCAGCTCGGCGTTCTCGATCGCGGTGAGTGTGGGGATCAGGTTGAACTGCTGGAAGACGATGCCGATCTGGGTGCGGCGGAAGACGGTCGCTTGCGAGTCGGTGAGTTGATCGATGCGCTGGCCGGCGAGGGTGATGGTGCCCTGGTCGGGCTTGTCGAGGGCGGCGAGCAGGTGGAGGAGCGTGCTCTTGCCGCTGCCGCTGCGTCCCATGATGGCGTAGAAGCCCGGCTCGTCGATGGTGAGATCGACGCCGCGGAGGGCGGCGACATCGCGCTCGCCGAGGTGATAGGACTTGTGGACGTTGGAGCAGGCAAGCATGGGGAAAGCTCAAAGCGGAAAAGCTCAAAGCTCAGATCGAGCCGCGGCTCGTATCGGATTCGTCATTCCGATGTGCTGCTTTGAGCTTCGAGATTTGAGCTTTACGCCGCGGGGTGAGCCTTGTCGTACGCCGCGGCATCCATGAGCTTGGCCAGGCCGGAGGAGTCGGAGACCTTGATCTTGATCAGCCAGCCCTTGGTGTACGGGTCTTCGTTGATCAGGCCGGGGTTGTCGTTCAGGGCGGCGTTGACCTCGGTGATGGTGCCCGCGACGAAGCAGTAGATGTCACTGGTGGTCTTGACGCTCTCGACCTCGCCGACGATGTCGCCGGGCTTGAAGGTGGTGCCGACCTTCTTCATCTGGACATAGGTGACGTCGGTGAGGGCGTCGACGGCGAAGCGGGAGATGCCGAGGGTGAGCGTGTCGCCCTCGAGCTTGTGCCATTCGTGGGATTCGGAGTACTTGCGGTCGGCGGGGCTGGGCATGGAGATCTCCAGAAGTGAGCGGGCGGTAGCGTAGCGGAGCGGCGTGGGCGTGGGTGGAGTCGGGGTATGGCGGGGTCGGCGACACCCGATTGGGGTCCGAGAACTGTTGTCGCACGAGGCATGATCGGGGTGGAGAACCGGGTGGTCATTTGACTCGGGAGCGTCGCGTGTGGTATCTTGGCGTCGTTACCATTTTCCCCTCCGGACGGTCGCGGCTGAAAGGCCTCGACCGTCTTTTCGTTGAAGACCTGATCCTTTGGGCGCGGTTGCGACGGGGTCGGGCCAGCACCATGCGCATGAGGCCGCGTTCACGCCGCGGAAAACACGCTCCGACCCACTTTCGGCGGCGTCGCTACAGTGGCCACTGATGCTGCTGACTCTCAATGCCTCCTGCCTTCGCGGGCAATTGCTCGGCCAGCCGGGGAAGACGCCCCCCTCGCTCGCCTTGGCGGATCTGCCCCAATACACACGGGAAGTCCTGGGTCTTGGCGGCCTGAATCTCACCACCGATCTCTTGGTGGGCGCCGACCGGCGGAAGCTGGAGGCGTTCCGCGAGCGTGCGGATCGGGCCGGGTGCCCTTGCTTGCTTCTGATCGAGTCGCAGGCCCAGAACCTGGGGTCGAGCGACGGCGCGGCGGCGGAAGCGGCCATCGAACGAATGCACCGGGTCATCCAGGCGGCCCAGATTCTGTCCTGCACCGCGGCCGCATTGCGGGTCGATGCTCCGGACGACGACAACGCCATGCAGCTGGTGTGGCAGCGTCTGCGCAAGATCGTGGACCGTGCCGAGCGTCTGGAATTGAACCTTCTGGTGTGCCCGAGCAAAGGGTTGACGTCCAAGCCGGAACGCATGACCGATCTGATCAAGAAGGTCGGCGGGTTCCGCATCGGCACGCTTCCGGATTTCCAGTTCGCTCGGGAGGCGGCCGGGAGCGACGACGAGGCGGTGACGTATCTGCGTCGGATCACGCCCTACGCCTCGGCGGTGCTGGCGTCGACGCTCGATTTTAGCGACCCGCCCGAGGGTGGCCTGAAGCTGCCTCCGAAGGTCCCGGCCCGTAAGCGTGACGAGGATGACGAGGACGAGGCCCCGAAGAAGAAGTCGGCTCGCAGCGCCATCCCGCCCAAGGACGAGGACGAGGAAGCGGCCGCCAAGACCAAGCCCAAGAAGAAGGCGGCCAAGGGCGATGCGAAGTCCGAGGCTAAGGCTGAGGCCAAGCCGGAGTCCAAGGGGGACATGGGCGAGGCCGAGGCCAAGCCCGCGAAGGGGAAGAAGGGGGCCAAGGAGGCTCCTTTGCCCGCGGCCAAGCCGGCCGCCCCCGACGCGGACGACGACGAGGTCGAAGAACTGGACGATGCGGCGCTCGAGGATCTGATCGCCGACATCTTTTCCGGTGAAGGCGGCGATGCCCCGGCGACGCCGGTGGAGCCTCTGCCAGCCCACAAGGCCTACGACGTCTTCAAGATGGTCGCGGCGGTTGCGTCGGTCGGGTTCGACTCGACACTGGCGGTAGACTACCGGGGGGGAGGGGATGTTACACTGGGGATCAGGAAGAGCCAGCGTCTTCTCCGCGCGGCCCTCGATCACGCCGCAGCCTCGGCGTGAGACCGTGCGTAGAAGACTGTGTAAAGAGGTTCGTGCGATTCCACACCGAAGCGATGCAAGGGCGTCGCTCCAGGACGTCGGGAGGATCGGCCATGAACACGATGCGACCCAGCACGGTGCAGGACGAGAGCGTCGCGTTTGAGATGATGGAAGTGGTCGAGGTCTCGCACGCCGAGTCGTGCGCCGCGATCGACATGGAACGGGTGGTGTGCGACCGCGACGCCGCTACGCTTGGCGACTCCGGTTGCCTCGCCATGCTCTCACCCGACCAACGCATCGTCATCACCATCGACGGACCCGCCGGAACAGGCAAATCGTCCGTCGCGCGAGCCCTGGCCAAGCAGCTCGGGCTTGATTTCTTGGACACCGGGGCGATGTACCGGGCTGCGGCGGCAATCTGTATCGACAACGGGATCGACATCAACGACCACGCGGCGGTGGTCGCCAGGACCGCGGCCGCGGACCTGCACTTCGATTGGACCCGCGATCCTCCCACGATACTGGCCCACGGCAAGCCCATCGATCACCGCATCCGTGAGCGCGACGTCACCGAGGTGGTCTCCCCGCTCGCGTCGATCAAAGAGCTGCGCGAGCACATGGTGCGCAAGCAGCGGCTGATCGGGCAGCAGCACCCCAGGCTCGTGACCGAGGGGCGCGATCAGGGGTCGGTCGTGTTCCCCGATGCGGCCGTGAAGTTCTATCTCGATGCGTCGGCCGACGTGCGGGCCCGGCGCCGCGCGGAGCAGATGGTGGCGATGGGGTCGGCGGCCGACCTTGGGGCGATCACCGCGGAGATCCTGGAGCGCGACCGCAGCGACTCGAGCCGTGCGGACGGACCTTTGATGTGTCCGGGCAACGCGATCTGCGTGGACACGAGCGACATGCAGTTCCAGCAGGTGGTGGACACGCTGCACCGGCATGTGCTGGCGGTGGTGGGGTAAGGGAAAGCAGAGAGACGAAGAGACAAAGAGACGGAGAGACGGAGAGACGAAGTGTGTTCGTCTCTGGTGGCGGCTTGGTCTCGACTTATTTGGAGCGGCTCGCGGGCAGGACGCCCACGAAGACCAGCACGGCACCGACCACGATGATCCACGGGCGGGTCTTGTCGTCGGTGACCATGCGGCTGAGCGTGCTATCGAACTGCCTGAACTCGGGGAGCTCGATCGGATCGGGCTCGAGGTTGGGGAAGATGCTGGCATTGCCGGCGTTGATGTCGGTGTAGCCGGACTTCTTGCCAACGCCGATGGGCGTGCGGTCGGCGGGGACTTGGTTGAGCTGGCTGGCAGCGAGGGCGAGCACAAGCGAGCGTTCGCCCCGTTCGAGGGCGGCGACGAACTCGTTGTAACGGGTGAGCCGCTCCTGACGGTGCTTCTCGACGAGCAGGGCGCGGTCGCGTTGCCAGTGGGCCCGTCGGACCTGCTCGGCGGCGGGGATGAGCACGGTGGCGAGCAAAAGGACAATGCCGGCGATCACAAAGAGCCACCCGGGGTCGATCAACGACCGGGTCGGGGCGGCGGCTTTGGGCATGTCGGCGGACATGAGCACGGGAACGGTATCGGGCGAGAGCCGGGTGTGGGGCGACAAATGCCAAAGGGCCAAAGGGCCACATGACCAAATGGCCAAATCAAGAAGGGGCTGCCGGTTCTGGTCATTTGGTGATTTGGCCCTTTGGACCTTTGGCCATTTCTAGAATCCCGCCATGAGCCGTCGTGTTGTCATCACCGGGGTGGGTGCCGTCAGTGCGCTGGGCGTGGGCGCCAAGGCCCTCTGGGAGGGGTTGTGCGCTGGGGTGTCCGGGCTGGACGCCGCCCGGTTGTTCGATGCGTCCGGGTTTGCGACCAGGCTCGCGGGCGAGGTGAAGGGCGCGGACGGGACGCCCGGCGGCTTTTCTGCCAAGGACTACGTCCCCAAGTCGTACCGCAAGGCGGTGAAGGTCATGGCCCGCGACACCGACCTCGCGGTCGCGGCGGCCAAGCTGGCGATTGAGGACGCGGGCCTGGTGACCCGTGGCACGCTGGATGGGGCACCGGGGCAGACGACGTATCCGGGTGATCGTGTCGGCTGCCAGATCGGCGCGGGGCTGATCAACGCCGAGACGGATGAGCTCTCGGCGGCGCTCGCCACGGCCACCAACGAGCAGGGCGCGTTCGAGTACTGGCGCTGGGGCACGATCGCCACCGAGAAGCACCCGACGGGCGTGGGCGGGATGAACAACTTGCAGCCGCTGTGGATGCTCAAGTACCTGCCCAACATGCTCGCGTGCCATGTGACGATCATCCACGGCTGCGAGGGGCCGAGCAACACGATCACGTGCGCCGAGGCGAGCGTGCTGCTCTCGGTGGGCGAGGGGATGCGGGTCATCCAGCGCGACGCGGCGGACGCGTGCTTCAGCGGCGGGGCCGAGAGCAAGACCAACTTGATGGGCACGCTGCGGTGGACGCTGCTCAAGCATCTGGCTCCGTGCGAGGCGGGCGTCGACGCGAAGTCGGTGGTGCGGCCGTATGACGCGGCGGCGCAGGGAACGGTGTTGGGCGAGGGCGGCGGGATGTTCGTGATCGAAGAGATGAGCAAGGCGGCGGCCCGCGGTGCGAAGGCGTACTGCGAGCTGGCGGGCTTCGGCGCTTCGCACTCGCCGCCGCCGGGGTACGAGGCGATCCGCACGCGTTCGCGGCTGTCGGACGACGAGAAGCCGCACGATGGGGTTGTGTACGCGATCGAGAACGCGCTGGCGGATGCGAAGGTATCGGCGGGCGAGATCGACGCGATCGTGCCGTATGCGAGCGGGATCGCGCACGCGGACGCGACCGAGGCGGCGGCGCTGCGTCAGGTCTTTGGAGCGCGGCTGAAGGACATCCCGCTGATCACGGTGGTGCCCAACACGGGTGCCGCGGTCGCGGGCGTGGGCGGCTTGCAGCTCGCGGCGGGTGCGATGGCGGTGCGCGAGCAGCGCTTGCCGGCACGCATTCACGGCGGGTCGTGCCCGAGTGACCTGCAGGCGGGGCCGGTTGCGACGCGGGCGGCGAACCTGCGGCATGTGCTGGTGGTGACGTCGGCGTTGGGTGGGCAGAATGCGGCGTTGGTTTTAAAGAAGGTCTGAATCAGCATGGGGTGCCACGGTTTGGCCGCTCTGGGCCAAGGCGTGTGGTTGCAGCGTGGGGTACGTGTCGGCACTGCTTGACCGCCGAGCCGGTCAAGCAGTGGCACCCTGGCGGCTCGGCCTGCATCACAAGCCCGCGGGGCGTATCCCGCTACCATTGGCGTCCCTTTCAGGCGTCTCTACTCGTGGCAGACTTCGGAGCCTTCACATGAGCGACTACCGCAACGACAACCGTTCCCACTCCAACGAAGGCCGCGGCCGTGGTCGCGGCGGCCCGCCGCGGCGTGGCATCCCGCTCTCGGAGCTCGACCCGACGCTGACCTCGATCAGCCACAAGGTCATCGGGTGCGCCCGCGACGTGCACATGGCCCTGGGCGGCGGCTACGACGAGACGGTCTACATGACCGCGCTGCAGCAGGAGATGCGGGCTCAGGGGATCAACTTCAAGTCCAACCACTCGATCCCGGTGAAGTACAAGGACCAGGTGGTGGGGCACTCGATCTGCGATCTGTTGATCGAGGATCGCTTTATCGTGGATGTGATGGCCGCGTACCGCGACGTGAGCGGGGCCGAGCGTTCGACGCTCCGGGCCCAGCTCAAGAGCGCCGACCTGGAGCTGGGCCTGATCATCAACTTCGCCGGGCGCCTCTTGAAGGACGGCCTGGTGCGGGTGCTGAACGTGGACAAGATCAACGCCGCCAAGGGCATCACGCCGGGCGATCACAACGACGGTGACGAGGCGATGTACGACTTTGATGAGAAGGCCTAGGAAGGCACTGGGCACTGGGCACTAGGCACTAGGGGCCGAAGCTTAGTGAATGGCGTTTGCAACTGTTTTCCCTAGTGCCAAGTGCCTATTCCCAAGTGCCTTCTCCAGTTGTCATCACCGGTATGGGTTGGGTCACTCCTCTTGGCAGTGACGTGGACTCGGTCTGGGCCAAGCTGCTCGCGGGGGCGAGCGGCATCGGGCCGGTGACGCGGTTTGACGCCTCCACCTTCGCGACCAACTTCGCCAGCGAGGTGAAGAACTTCGACCTGCGTCATTTCCTCGACGACGTCGGCCCGCACGCCATGGCCAGCCTGGGCACCAAGTACGCGCTCGGTGCCGCGGCCCAGGCGTGGAAGCAGGCTGGGCTGGCGCAGGCAAAGCTGAACCGGCGACGCTTCGGGATTTACCTCGGCAGCGGCGAGGGGCCGCTGGATTACGCGAACTTCAACGCCGCCAACATCGCGGGCTGGAAGGCCGAGACGCGGACGGTGGACGGCAAGGCGTGGGCCGAGCGGGCGCTGCCGGCGATGACGGTCGAGGCGGAAACGGAGCAGGAACCGAACCTGGCGATGAGCCACGTGGCGGCGGAGTTTGGCTGCCGCGGGCCGGCGTTCAACTGCATGACCGCGTGCGCGGCGAGCACGCAGGCGATCGGTGAGGCGTTCGAGATCATCCGGCGTGGAGACGCGGACATCATGTTCGCGGGGGGCAGCCACTCGATGATCCACATGCTGGGCATGACCGGGTTCGTGCGGCTGACCGCGATGAGCCAGCGGCGCGACGACTACGCCCACGCTGCGAGGCCGTTCGATCAGACTCGTGATGGATTTGTCATGGGCGAGGGCGCGGGGATGCTCGTGCTGGAGTCGTTGGATCACGCCCGGGCCCGCGGGGCGACGGTGCTGGCGGAGGTCGCCGGGTATGGCAGCAGCGCGGACGCGTTCCGGATCACGGACATTCAGCCCGACGGCCGCGGCGCGATCGCTGCGATGACCCAAGCGCTGCGCCAGGCGGGGATCTCGCCGCGAGAGCCCGGGACCGACGGCAGGCCGCAGGTGCATTACATAAGCGCCCACGGCACGGGCACGAAAGAGAACGACAAGATCGAGACCACGGCGGTGAAGGGCGTCTTCGGGCCGTTGGCGCCGAGGGTGCCATTCAGCAGCGTGAAGAGCATGCTGGGGCATCTGATTCAGGCCGCGGGCGCGGTGGAGCTGATGACCTGCGTCAAGGCGATCCAGACGGGGTTCGTGCCGCCGACGATGAATTTGAAGACGCCGGATCCTGAGTGCGATCTGGATTACGTGCCCAACGCGGCCCGCGACCTGCGCGAGCAGGGCGGCGTGGACGTGTGCCTGAGCAACTCGTTCGGGTTCGGCGGGCAGAACGACACGATCGCGGTGCGCAAGCTGCGGGTGTAGAGCGCCGAACACTTGCAATGGGACGCCGCTCTCTTTGGTTGGGGCGATCGGCAACCGCGTGCGTGCCGATGCGGCTCTCCTTTGGCGTGGAGGGTTCGTGCGTGATTCAAGGGTCCACCACATAGGACCACGAACCGAGCCGCGGGGACATCTTGACGGAGTAGAAGCCGGGCGGCGGGTCGGCGGCGTACGTGGGTTCGTCGCGGATCGTGAGGCTGCTGAGCGTGCTCATCGACAGCGTGCCTCCGACGACGAGCATGTCCACGGTGTTGGAGCCGGTGACCGAGACGGCACCACTGATGTAAACAAGCCCGTCGATGACGCTCGGGTAGCTGTCGGATTGGTCGGTGTCGAACGCGCCAGATGGGTACGGGTACGGCGCGCCGGGCGGGTTGTAGTTCGTCGCTTCCGAGCTCTCGCTGAGCGAGGTCGAGGACATGGAGAGCATGAAGTCGCCGTTGACCATGAGGCACGGGTAGTTCGCGACCGCCGGCACCCACTGAACGCTGCCGTTGATGTACGACCCGGCGCCTGGGTTCAGGACGATCAGCGTGCCCACGATGCGGCAGTCATCGATGACGAGCATCTGGTTCTGACAGTCAAGGACATACAGCCCCGAGGCGTTGGTGGAGCCGTAGGGGTTGTTGTTGGGGCTGAGGGTCACGTTGCTGAGGGTGCGGCGCCACACGCCAAAGACCCACGACCCCGAGAGTGAGGTGATGGGAATCGATGCGGCGGAGGTGGTGTAGAGCGAGAAGACGGTGCTCTTGGGGAGCGTGCGGGCGGTGGCGCCGGTGGTGGTGGTGCCGCTGAAGCCGGTGCCGATGATGGAAGTTCGGGCCTCGACATTGGGCCGGATAGTGGAGAGCGTGGAAGTGAAGCTCGCGTTGGTCGCGACGGTGAGCCCGCTGCCGGAGAGCGTCGCGCTGGTGGCCGAGATGGCCCCGCCGACGGTCATGGGGACGTTGAGGCACGTGAGCGGCACCTTCGAGGCATCGAGCGTGACGCTCATGCGCTGGTGCGCGAGCCCCTTGACGCCGTCCCCGGTGACGACGACCGAATCGAGTGGGTCGCGGTTGATGGCGCCGCTGGGGTTGACGACGGCGTAGCCGATGGTGCCGGCGTTGAACTCGATGCCGTAGAGCCACATCTCGGGGAAATAGGTGGTGCGCCAGTCGGGGTCGGCGGCGATGACGGCGCGGGCGAGATCGACGGCGGCGATGGCGTTCTGGCGAGCGATCTCCTCGTCCACGCGGAGCTGCAGCGCCCGGGCGCGTGAACGCGCGGTGGCCATGGACCCGAGGCTGAGCACGCCCACGAGCATGCCGACGCCCACGGCGGCGAGATAGGCGGTGCCGGTGCGAGTGCGAGGATGTCGGGGCAGAGTGGGCACGTGTTCAATCCGGAGCGCGGAGGGACTGGAGCGAGCGGACAAGCTTGGACTTGAAGTAGACGTCAACCGTGATGAGCTTGAGACCGGTGTCGCCGTTGCGCCCTTCCAACACCGGGCCGAGGTCGGACCAGATGACGGAGACCTTGCGGGTCCAGCCAGTCATGTTGGGGATGGCGGCGCCGTTGGCGTCCTGCGGCGGGGATTCGGACCACCCGTCGTAATCGTCCACATCGTCGAACGCCGTCTTGTTGGATGCGGATTCACCGGCGTCGCGTCCCAGAGTGGCGGGCTTGGAGGGGTCGATGTAGGGCGTGCGCTCGATCTCGGAGAGCAGGCTCTGAGCCAGGAGCGTGGCGGTGACGGAGCGGGAGGAGGCGGCCTGCGTTGCCGCGGCTCCGGCGGCGGCGCGGACCGCGGCGACCGCGATGACCGCGAGTATGAGCGACGCCGCGACGCACTCCAGCAGCGTCATCGCCCGTCGCGCATGGTTCGCGGCGTGGTGCGTCGGGCGGGATGGGCTGGTGCGGTTCATGGCCTCAGCGTTGCGAGACGTCCTCCTCGCCGCCGAGGGTGAGGGGTTCGGCCTCGAGCGCGATGGAGCCGCTGGCCGAGAGCGTGCGGACCTCGGTCTCGAACGCCATGGCGACGCCGCGGATCGCCTCGGCGTTGCATCGCACCACGCGGACCGCGGCGGCGGGCTCGGTGGCGGGAGCCGACGCCGAGGGCGCTCCGGTGATGACAAAGAGCGGTTCCTGCGATGAGAGCTTGGACCACGACGATCCAGAGTTCGTGGATTGCCACATCGCGTGATTGGGGTTGAGCGAGCCGCCGCTGCCGGTGAATTGCCATTCGGCGCAGTTGGTTCCCGAGACGGGCTGGATGACGATCGCTAGAGGGGACGCGGGGCTGAGATTCGAGAGAGCCGGGATCGGGCAGTCCACCCACGCGTAACTCGCCCCCAGCGAGGACTCATTGATGTTGACCGAAGCGAGAACAGTGGAAGTGGGGTTCTGTCCGTTGGTGCTGCGGATCTGTACCGAGACGACGCTGTCGGCGGTGCCGTGGCGGCGCAGCGAGAGCCGCACGCCGCTGAGGGTCCAACTGGTGGTGCCGGCGGGCAGCGAGGGCATGAACGTGACCCCGACCCAGCGGGAGCTCGAGACCTGCACGGTGCCGAGGCCGGAGGAGGTGCTGCAGGTTGCGACGGTCTGGGTCGCGGGCGCGATGGGCTGGTCGGCGCTGAGAACGGTGACGGTGGTGGTCTCGGCCGCGAGGTCGAACGAGCGCATCGATGGGACGATCGCCACGGCGGCGCCGCCGTTCACGCTGCGCATCAGCGGCGCGCCCTCGACGCCCGACCATGAGTAGGTGATCGACTCGGTGGTGCCGTTGGCGTTGCGATCGGGGACGGTGAGGCTGATGGAACGCCGGGCGAATGAGTTGACACGGGTCGAGCACTCGATGTCGCGACGCAGGTCGGTGAGGGCGCGGGAGAGCGCGAGGGAGCTGTCGCCCACGGCGCTCATGCCGGCCCGGCGGACCAGGCTCGCGGTCGCGGCTCCCGCGAGGAGGAGGACGGTGAGCAGCGCCGACGAGATGACAAGCTCAACGAGCGTGAAGCCGGCGCAGCCGAGGCGCGGGCCGGCGATCGCTCTGGTGTCGCGGTGGGGGCTCATTGCACGCTCACCTCCCCCGTGGCGGCGACGGAGACGATCTTGGACTGCGAGCCCAGCGTGAGGCGGACGGTGCCGCCGCTGGATGGTGTGCCGTAACCCTTGATGGTCAGCGTGTTGGTGCCGGCAAAGTCGACGCTGCTGATGGAGACGCCAAAGGGCTCACGGGAGAGGTTGACGCCGTGGGCCTCGCCGGCGCGTTCGGTGCTGGTGAGCCCAGCGATGGAGTACGTCGAGGTGGAGACCGCGAAGGAGATAGTGGCGGCAGAACCACGGGCTCGGGCGTAGGAGGCGGCGAGGCCGATGTCGGCCGCGACGCGGTTGGCGGCCATCTCGAGGCGGTACCGCTGGATGGCCTGGGAGTAACGCGGAGCCGCGATGGCGCCGAGGATCGCGACGATCGCGACCACCACGATCAATTCGAGCAGCGAGAACCCGCGCCCGGATCGTGTCCGGGCGGCCACCGCGCCTCGACCGAAGCGTGCGTTGCCCACGCTGGGTTTTCGGCCGCTGCGTGACCGTTGTTGAGCAGGAACGGCCGCTCTGGCCGGAAAAGCGGTTTCTGGGGTGAATGCGCCGTGTGAAATCGGGGGGGCGGCGCGAAGAGAGGGGCGATTCTGCCCGATACACCGCTGTTCGGGGGACCACCCTATGGCCGAAAAAACCATCCTCATCTGCGACGACGAGACCGTGATCACGTTCATGCTTGCCTCACGATTCCGGGAGCTCGGTTACACCGTGCTGGTCGGATCCGACGGCGGCGAGGGCTTCCGCCTGGCGCTCGAGTCGATGCCGGCGGCGATCATCAGCGACTACCAGATGCCCGGCGTGGACGGGCTGGAGATGGCCAAGCGGCTCAGGCAGGACGAGCGCACCCGCGACATCCCGGTCCTGATGCTGACCGCGCGTGGGCATCGCATCTCGCCCCGCGATCTGCAGGAAACCAACATCGTGCAGGTGATGCCCAAGCCGTTCAGCGCCAAGGAGCTGTCGGCCATGGTGCTCGACATCTGCGGACCGGCAGGCGACGAGCGAGCGGCGGCGTAAAGAACACCATCCCTCTCATCCACACGGCCCGAGGCCCCATTCATGAAGACGCAGCAGCAGCAGAACGAGGTTCTCGTCCGGGCGTGCGAACGGCTCCGGGATCTGGGCTTGAGCGCGTGGGTGATGCAACCCGACGGCACCATGCCCAGCGGCGACGAGAACGCTCGGTCGGCGGCCCGGTCGTGGAACAGAACCGGGACCTCGGAGTGCCAGGGGCACGCGTTGATCGCGCCCTTCGGCGCGGGGCCCGCGCTGTGCGTCCGGCTGGGCGCCGGCGTGACTCGAGACGGCGTGGAGCGGGCGGTGATGTCGTTCGTCGATGAACGCCGCCAGGGCGCCGACCTGCGTGAACTGGTCGAGAACTTCAGCCAGCGGCTCATGCAGTCGTACGAGGAGACGTACTCACTCTTCCGCACGCTGCGGCTGGTGGCCTCGTCGCCTGATCCCGTGCAGCAGATCCGCCTTGTCTGCGCCAACGTGCAGCAGGTGCTGCCCTTCTCGTGGGTTGCGGTGGCGTTCCGCGAGGACTCGCGGATCGTGCCGGAGCTGCGCGGCAGGGTGTTTCTGATGGGCTCGGCTCCCCGGCAGGCGGAGGTCGAGGCCGCGATCCTGCACAAGGCCGCGGCGCTGCTCGAGAACGAGTGGACCAAGGTGCTGGTTCCCGGCAAGAGCACGGTGGCGACGCTCACGGGGTGCGAGGCGGTGTGCGACCCGATCGCGCACGACGACAACGTGATCGGACTGCTGATCGCCGGCAACAAGATCAACGACAACGGCGAGATCGCCAGCCCGGAGATGCAGTATCTCGACGCGGTCGCGGAGTTCATCGGGACCTTCCACGAGAACATGGCCCGCTTCAGCGAGCAGCGTGCGATGAGCATCGGCACGCTCGAGGCGCTGACCGCGGCGATCGACGCCAAGGACCCCTACACCCGCGGTCACTCCGAACGCGTCGCGTATCTCTCACGCGAGATCGCGCTGGCGATGGGCCTGCCCGAGAACGAGGCCGAGCGGGTGCGGATCTCCGGCCTGGTGCATGACGTGGGCAAGATCGGCGTTCCCGAGCGGGTGCTGTGCAAGGCGGGCAAGCTCACCGACGACGAGTTCGCGCTCATCAAACTGCACCCCGAGACCGGGCACCGGATCCTCAAGGGCATCGTGCTGCTCGAGCACGCCTTGGGCGGCGTGCTGCATCACCACGAGCGCGTGGACGGCCGCGGCTACCCGCACGGACTCAAGGGCGACGCCATCCCGCTCACGGCCCGGATTATCGGGCTCGCGGACACGTTTGATGCCATGAGCTCGAACCGCGCGTACCGACCGGCAATGCCGCGCGAGAAGGTGATCGCCGAGATCGCGCGGTGCGCCGGCTCCCAGCTCGATCCCGCGGTGGCGGCGGCGTTCATGAAGATTAACCTGCAGGGCTACGACGAGCTCATGGCCCGACAGGCCGTCGCCGCGGGCGTTGCCTATCAGCAGGCCGCGTGAAGCTGGGATCAGGCTGGCAGCGCCGGGTTCAGTCGCGGGCATCACCGACCGATAGCGAGATACCCACAAGTGTGCCCGCTCACGGCGGGCCGGAGTAGCCGCGCGTGCGTCGATCGCTGCGACAGTACATCCCACGAGAGCCAGCGCTGATCGGCGTGGCGTACGCGTCGTGCGCGGCGTTGATCATCGCCGCGACCGCCGGCGCGTGGTGGGGGGTGCACGTGCACGAGGCGAGCGCCGCTCGCAACGCCGCTCGCGCTCGGGCCGAGGCGATCGCCGCGGCTGTGAAAGGCGAGATCGCCGCGCTGCTCAAGGCCGATGATCGCGGCGCCGCGCGGGCGTTGATGGCGGATCTGGCGGCGTCGCAACGGCTGGCGATTGCGCGGCTGGTCCTGGGCGACGGCACGGTGGTCGCCGATGCTCGCGAATCGGCCGCGACCGCGAGTCAGCTTCCGGCCCGCTGGCCGGCGGTGTCTTCGACCATGCCGGGCGAGGGCGCTCGCACGGTGGTCGAGGTGACGGGCAAGGGGCCGGTGGTGATCGAGATCGACGCCGCGGAAGCGGGCGCACCGATCAGCGAACTGGAGTGGAGCGTGCTCGCCGGCGGCGGCGTGTGCGCCGCGGTGGTGCTGGGCCTGGGCCTCGCGACCCGTCGCCGGACGCGCTCGCTGGGTGAGGTGGGCGACGCGCTGCAGGCTCTGGCTCTGGGGGAGGCTGACCTGAAGGCGCTGCGCATCCGCGAGACCGGGGCCGGCACGGGCGAGGCCTGGAATCGATTGATCGACGAGCTTGTCACGCTGCGCATCCGCCGCAGGCTGGAAGATGCCAGTGAGAAGCGCTCGGCCGCCAGCCCGACAGCCAGCGGCGGCGGCGACGAGACGGTGGCCCGCGTGGCCGACTCGCTGTGGATAGGCCTGATCGGGCTCGACGCCGACCTGCGGGTGCGATATTGCAACGGAGCCGCGGGGATCTTCCTGGGCGCGACGCGGGACAAGCTGATCGGGCGAACCGCGGTGGAGTGCTTCAGCGATGCGGCGGCCGTCGCGGAGCTGCAGAAGCTCAACGAGGCCCGCACCCGGGCCCGCCTGGTCTTCGAGACCCGTGTGGGCGAGGGCGACGCGGCGACGGTCCTGCGGGTGAGCGCCCGCACCCTCACGGGCGCGGGAGCGATGCTGGTCCTCGAGGACGTGACGCAGCAGCGGGTGGCGGATCGCTCGCGCAACGCGTTTGTGGAGCAGGCGACCCACGAGCTGCGCACGCCGCTGACCAACATCCGCCTGTGCATGGAAGAGTTGCTGGACGCCCCAGACCTCGAGCCCGCCAAGCGGGCCCAGAACCTCAACGTGGTGAACCAGGAGGTGCGACGCCTCGAGCGGATCGTGGGCGACATGCTCTCGATCTCAGAGATCGAGGCGGGCACGCTGCAGCTCGCGCCCGCTGATGTGCGCCTGGCGCCGGTGTTCGAGGAGATCCAGGCCGACTTCACGCAGCAGGCCAAGGCCAAGAACCTGCGCCTCACATTCGCGATGCCGCCCAAGCTGCCGACGATGGTCGGCGACCGCGACAAGCTCACGCTCGCGATCACGAACGTCCTCGGCAACGCCCTGAAGTACACGCCCGAGGGGGGCGACGTCACCGTGAGCGTGCGTGCAGACGACAAGGAGCTGATCGTGCAGATCGCCGACACCGGCATCGGCATGTCGCCCGAGGACGCGGCCAAGGTGTTCGAGCGTTTCTACCGGGCCAAGGACCCGCGCGTGAGCAAGATCACCGGCACAGGCCTCGGCCTGGCGCTGGCCCGCGACGTGGTGAAGCTGCACGGCGGCGACATCGGGGTGGAATCGATCAAGGACAAGGGCTCGACATTCACCATCCGCGTGCCGCTGGGCGCGCCGGTGCGTCACGCGGCGTAGCCAGCAGTGGTTCAGCAGCGCGAGTCAGGAGCGTGCACGTGGAGATCCGAACGCAGCAACACGGAGCGGTGAAGGCGGTGGCGCCCCAGGGCGCCATCTGCCAGGCCGACGCCGCGGGCTTCGAGAACGAGGTCTCGCAGGTGCTGCAGGGCTCGATGGGCCGCTGCGTGGTGGATCTCTCGGCGACGCCGTTCGTGGACAGCCAGGGGCTCGAGGCGCTGCTCAACCTGACGGAGAAGCTGGCCAACGCGGGGCGGTTGCTCAAGATCTGCGGCGTGAACGAGACGGTGCGCGAGATCCTGACGCTCACCGAGCTCTCGGATCAGTTCGAGGTGTACGAGGACGTCGGCGAGGCCGTCAGGAGCTTCCTGTGAGCGGCGAAGCGGCGCGAGTTCGTCTGGGCGACCTGCTGCTCCGCGAGGGCGCGATCAACGAGCAGCAGCTCTCGCGTGCGCTGGCGGAGCAAGCCCGGACGAACCGGATGCTGGGCGAGCTCCTGATCGAGCAGGGCGTCATCACGCCGCAGGTCTTCCTGGAAACCCTGGCGCGGACGCTGGGTGTTTGCTGCGTGCATCTTCGTCACGGCCTGATCGATCCCCAGGTCTTCAAGCTGGTGGGCGCCGAAGAGTGCGAGCGTCTGCGGGCCGTCCCGCTGTTCAAGGTGCGCGACACCCTGACCGTGGCGATGGCCGAGCCCCAGAGCCTGCCAACCATCGATCGCCTGCGGACGATTACGTCGTGCAAGATACGTGCGGTGCTGGCGCTCGAGGCCAACATCCTGGAGTTCGTCAAGAAGTACTCCGGCGGGGACGTGAACGTGGACGCGTTCCTGACCTCGCTGTCCGAGTCCGACCTCGAGGTCGTGGAGCGTGAGAGCGTCGACGAAGGACCCGCTACCGACCTCGACAAGCTGGTCGCGGGCAGCCCCATTATCAATCTCGTGAACGTCGCGTTGCTGACCGCGGTGCGCGACGGGGCGAGCGACATCCACATCGAGCCGGACAAGAAGGGCACCCGCATCCGCTACCGCGTGGACGGCGTGCTGCGCGATCTGATGAAACCGCCGCCGGGCATGCACGCGTCGATCGTGTCGCGTGTGAAGGTCATCGGCAAGATGGACATCGCCGAGAAGCGCCTGCCGCAGGAGGGCCGCGTGCGGATCGTGGCGGAGGGCCGCGACATCGACCTGCGCGTGTCCTCGATGCCGACGCTCCTGGGCGAGAAGATCGTGGTGCGCGTGCTCGACAAGTCGAACCTGCGGGTGCGGATGAGCGACCTGGGCTTCCGGGCCGAGGCGCTCGCGGTCTTCACACACATGCTCGAGCGCCCGCACGGGCTGGTGCTGGTCACCGGCCCCACCGGCAGCGGCAAGACCACGACGCTGTACTCGGCGCTGGATCTGTTGCGCAGCCCCGACGTGAACATCCTGACCGTTGAAGACCCCGTCGAGTACCAGCTCGACCTGATCAACCAGATCCAGACCAACGAACCGATCGGGTTCAACTTCGCGCGGGCCCTGCGCAGCATCCTCCGCCAGGATCCGGACGTGATCATGGTGGGCGAGATCCGAGATCAGGAGACCGCTCGCGTCGCGGTGCAGGCCGCGTTGACGGGCCACCTGGTGCTCGCGACGCTGCACACCAACGACGCCCCCAGCACGGTCGCGCGTCTGTCGGACATGTCGATCGAGAAGTACCTCATCTCCAGCGCGCTCAACGGCGTGGTGGCGCAGCGCCTGGCGCGCACGATCTGCCAGGCGTGCGCGACGAAGTACTACCCCGCCGAGGACGTGCTCGCCGACGCCGGTCTGCACGATCAGGTCGGTCGTCCGTTCCGCAAGGGTGAGGGCTGCCGCGCGTGTCACGACACGGGGTTCAAGGGCCGGTTGGGCGTCTACGAAGTGATGGAAGTCTCGCCCTCGCTCAAGCGGCTCATCTACGCGGGATCGGCGACGCACGAACTGCGGGCCCAGCTCGCCAAGGACGGCTTCCTGACACTGCGCCAGGAAGGCGTGCTGCTCGCGATGGACGGCAAGACCAGCCTGGAAGAGATCATCCGCGTCACCCACGTGGACGATGAGGGCGCGGCGCCGGCGGCGAAAGCGAGGGCCGCGGCATGAGCTTTGTGTACTCCGGCTTTGACGCCGCGGGCAAGCCCGTGAGCGGGACGGTGGACGCGTCGGGCGCCGCCGAGGCGATTGAAGCGCTGCGCAAGCGCGGCGTGTTCACCACCAGCGTGCAGGCCCAGGACGCCCCCGGCGCCGCGGCGGCGGCGGCGCTGGTACGCGGCAGCGGCAAGTCCGGTCTGCAGGACATCAGCCAGTTCTACCGCCAGCTCTCGGTGCTGATGGCGACCAAGACGCCGCTCCTGCAGGCGCTCATTGTGGTCGAGAAGCAAACCAAGGCACCCTCGCTCCGCGCGACGATCGCCGAGCTCCGAAAACGCGTGGAAGAGGGTGAGTCCCTCGCGGCCGCCATGTCGTCGGACCCACGAACGTTCGACTCCGTGGCCCGCAGCATGGTCGCGGCGGGCGAGGCCGCCGGCATGCTCGACAAGATGCTCGGATCGCTCGCGGTCCTGGTCCGTCGCCAGCTCACGGTGCGGCGCCAGATTGTCGGCACGCTGACCTACCCGGTGATCCTGATCACGGTCTCGTTCTGCGTGGTCATCGCGCTGCTCGTCGCGGTGCTGCCTCAGTTTGCAGAGATGTTCCGATCGCTCCAGACCCCGCTGCCGCCGACGACCAAGCTCCTCATGTGGATCGGTGACGTGCTGCGGGCGCAGTGGATGTTCGTCGTGCCCGCGGCGGCGGGCCTTGCATTCGGCGTGCACCGCTTTGTTGCCTCTCCCCGGGGCATCGGCATGATCGATGCCTACCTCGTCCGCGCGCCGCGGATCGGCCCGATGCGTCGGAGCTTCGCGGTGGCGTCGTTCTGCCGCCTGCTCGGGACGCTGGTCGATGCACGGGTGCCGCTCCTGGAAGCGATCAAGCTGACGCGCGAGTCGATCTCCTGCAAGCCATACGCCGAGCTTCTCGCCTCGGCCGAGGCCGCGGTGGAGCGCGGTCAGCCGCTGGCCGATTCGCTGGCGGACGAGGCCCTGGTGGACGTGGGCGTGACGGCGGCGATCTCGAGCGGTGAGCGCGCCGGCCGCGTCGGTCCCGTGTTGCTGCAGATCGCTGAGTTCCTCGACGAGGATAACGAGCAGTTCCTGAAGCTGCTCTCGACGATCCTTGAGCCGGTGGTGCTCGGCATCGTCGGGTTGCTGGTGGGCGGCATCGCGATCAGCATGTTCCTGCCGCTGTTCGATCTGGCCGCCAGCGCGGGCGGGGGGACGGCACCATGATCAGCCCGCGCTATGGCATGACCGGTATCGAGATCAGCCCGCGGAGCGTGCGGCTGGCGCAGCTCCGCTTCGAGGGCGCGAAGGCGATGCTGCACGCGCTGGCGGAGTTCGATCGCCTCGACGAGAATTCACCCCTGGAGGCAGAAGCGGCCCGCATCGCGGGCGTCATGCGTCGGCGCGGCTTCGCGGGCGTGCGGCTCGCGGTCTGCCTGGGCCCCGAGCAGGTGATGGCGACCGAGATGGAGCTGCCGCCGCTGAGCTCGGGCGCGCCGGTGCGGCAGCTTGCCGCGGCGGAGCTGGGCCGCGCGTACAAGACCGACCCCAACGCCCTGGAAGTGGCGGTGTGGGAGATCCCGGTGCCGGCCCGGCAGGCGGGGGCCGCCACCTGCATGGCGGCGGCGTGCTCGTACGAGACAAGCAACACGATCATCGCCGCGTTCGACCAGGCGGGCCTCGATGTCCGGCGCGTCGAGCCTCGGGAAACCGCGTTGGCGCGGGCGTGCCTGCCCAGACTGGCCGGGGAGGGCGCGATCACGCTCGTGGTCTCGCTGCGGCTGCGCGGCTCGCGTGTGCTGGGCGTGCAAAAGAACACGATCGTCCTTGACCGCGCCCTCGAGGGCGGCGACCTCCATCGGCTGTATCGCGAGGCCGCCGAGGTGTCGGGCGTGGAGAGCGGCGACGTCGCGTCGGTGCTGAGCGAACTGCTCGGTCACGCCGGAGTGCTGCAGCTCGACGAGGCAACCCGGGCCGCCGTCCGGGCCTCTCTCGACCGTTTCGGATCAGGCCTGATCGAGGAGATTCAGACCGCGTGCGCGTACGTGGGGCGTCGCTTCGGCGGGCGTGAGGTGGCGCGCATGCTGATCACCTCCGACGGACCCGAGGCCGAGCCGATCGCGGATCTCTTGGGCGCCGTGACTTCGCTCGACGCCAGCGCCTGTGCGCTCGCGGACATCGCCGAGGTGCCCTCGACGCTGCGGCCGATGGCCGTCCGAGGCGGCTTCCTGGCCGCCGCTGGAGCTGGCTTCGCACGCCGGAAGGGGGATATGTGCTGACCGCCAATCTCCTGCCGATGGCGCGACGCCGCGCGAGCGCACGCGAGGACCGCGCCGTCCTGTGGATGTTCGTGACCGTGACGTTGGCGCTCACGCTCGCCGCCGCCACGGCGACGATCCATATGACCGCGCGCTCGACAACCGCCGAGGCCACGGCCCGCGAGCTGACGACGGTGCAGACCGAGCTGGAGCGCCTTGGCACCCTCGTGCAGGAGTCCCGATCGCGGGCCCAGAAGTCCGAGTCCCTGCTCGCCGCCGCCCGCGCGATCGCCGACCATCCGGACTGGAGCCTGCTGCTGAATCTCATGGGCAAGCTGCGCGGCGACCAGGTGGACCTAGCCAGGATCGCTCTCGGCTACAAGAAGCCCGACGCGAACGCGAAACCCGCGGCCAAGGCGCAGCGCGGCTATTGGGTTCGGATCACCGGCCAAGCGGTGGACCAGGCCGGGGTCGCGAGGTTTGCGGTGCGTCTCGAAGAATCCGGGCTGTTCGACAAGGTGACGCTGACGGAATCGAAGAAGAACCCGACCGCGGCACTGGTGGACTTCCAGATCGACGCCGTGATCGAGGACCAGTCGCCCGGGGGTGTGCCGTGAACAACCGAGGGCCGGGAGCGACAGCGACGCTGATGGTCGACGCGGCGGGATTGGCGGCGGTGGTGCTGCTATTGGGCGTGTTCGCCTACGCGGTCGTACGGCCGGCGCTGCGGGGCCAGGCCGCGGAGCGGAGCGAGGTGACACGCCTGTCGACGGCCCGGGCCGAGGCCAAGAAGCTCCGCGAACAACGCACGACGCACGACCACGCGCACGAACGCGCAACACGCGACCTCGAGGCCACTCGCGTCAAGGTACAGCCGATCTCCAAGCTCAACACCCGCCTCGCGGGCCTGACCGAAGCGGGCGCCAAGTTCGGTCTGGTCATCGATCGCATCCAGCCCGAGCAGTCCACCGCGACGGCGAAGGCGACGCTGGTTCCGATCCGAGTCGAAGGCCGCGGCGGCTTTGCGGCCAGCCGCGACTGGCTGGCCCAGCTCCGTCAGGATTACCCGGACATCGCGGTGCGCGGCCTGGATATCGGGCGCGACACGGGGTCGTCCGAGAACGCCGCCCGGTTCGCGTTCGAGCTGGTGTGGTACGCCGCACCGTCGGCACAGAGCGACGCAGTCAAGCAGTAAATCGCTGGCAGAACCGCGAGTCGTTTGCGACCGTTGACGCATGGCGCTCACACGGGAACAACGGATCTATCTCTCGGTCCTCGCGGTGGCCGCCGCCGCGCTCACGGCCGACCGCCTCTTCTTCGGCGTGACGAACCCCGCCGTCGCGGCGGCGGCGGATGTCATCGAGCAAGCGACGTCCAAGTCGATCGAGCCGGTGAACCAGGAGCCCGCCTCGGCGCGGTTCGCGGCACGCCTGCGTGCGGCCGCGGGGACTTCGGACGCACCGGTGGAAGACCTGTTCGCCGTGCGACTCGTGAATGAAGAGGTTCCCGCCGAGGCTGTCAGCCAGCCTGAGGTGGATTCCTCACGCGCGAGCGCCGACTCGTTCCGCCTGGCTCACCGCGTCACCGCGGTGGCGACCGGCAAGGGCGCGTACGCCGTGATCAACGGCCGGACTGTCCGCACGGGCGAGTCGGTTGCGGGACTGACCCTTGTTGAGGTGACCCGCGAGTCGGCCGTCTTCGAGGGTGAGGGCGTGCGGGTCGAGCTTTCGGTGGTCGCCGACCGCTGAACGGACTTCCTGACAAGCTGGGAGGTTTATGCCGCGTCCACGCAGGAACGCGGCAGAGTTTTTGTCCGCGGATTCACCGCCGATTCGCGGCGACACGATGAACCGATGAAGCTCGGCGGAGTCGGCCGGGCGGGGAAACTTCCGGAGACGAACACATGGCTTCGCTTGCGTATCGCACCCGTCGGGCCTTCAGCCTTCTCGAACTCGTGATTGTGGTCGTGATCCTCGGCATTCTCGCCGCGATCGCCGTCCCGCGCATGAGCCGCAGCGCCACCAACGCCGCCGACAACGCCGTCGCGGCCAACCTGGCGATCCTGCGCAACGCCGTCGACCTGTTCAGCACCGAGCACGGCGGGACCTATCCGTCCCTCGCCAACCTGCCCAACGCGCTGACGCAGTACAGCGACGTCGCCGGCACGACCTTCGCCGCCGCCAAGGACACCGCCACCGGCGTGATCTACGGCCCATACGTCCGCGACATCCCCGCGCTGCCCGTCGGCGCCAACAAGGGCAAGAACACGTTCACCGGAACCCTGGGCGGTTCCTTCGGCTGGGTGTATGACTCCAGCACCGGCAAGATCTTCCCCAACTGCCCCGACTCGGAAGTCGACGGGCGTGGTGTGAAGTACAACACCTACTGAAGGGGCAACACCGCGAACCTAGACCTTGGGCTGCAAGAGCTGGAAGGCCTGCCGTCCATGGACTAAGACCGCTGACTCCTATCGTCTCGCAACGCACGCTCCCCACGGGGCGTGCGTTGTTGTTTGGGGCGGCCGGGCGGAGACGCTCCGAATCGCACGCGAATCGGATTGTGAAGTCTCACGCCCCCGCACCGATCGTGGGTCGGCGACCGCTACCATCGCCCAATGAGCCGCCGCGTCCAGCTTCCCGTGCTGACCCCGACTCGCTCCTCCGCGTCCGCGGTCGGCCGCGCCGATCAAGGGCTCGGCCTCTACGAAAAGAAAGAAAAGTGCGGCGTCGTCGGCATCTGGGGCGCCGATCACGCCGCCCGCCTCACCTATCTTGCGATGTACGCCCAGCAGCACCGCGGCCAGGAATCCGCCGGCCTCGCTGTTTCCGATGGCTCCGCTCTCCGCGGCGTCACCGGTATGGGCCTCGTCCCTGAAGTGCTCGACCCCGCCGTGCTCGCCGAGTTCGACGATGCCTGCGGCGACGCCCGCATGGGCGGCGCCATCGGCCACAACCGCTACGCCACCGCCGGCGGCAGCCTCGCCTGCAACGCCCAGCCGCTGCTCACCGCCTACGTCGGTGGCCAGGTCGCCCTCGCCCACAACGGCAACCTCATCAACGCCGAGCTCCTCCGCGATCACTTCGAGCAAGCCGGACACCTCTTCCAGACCACCAGCGACACCGAGGTCATCATCCACCTGCTCGCGTCGCCCCTGCAGCAGAAGAGCCCCGACCCGCTCGCTGCCGCTCTGCGTCACCTGCAGGGCGCGTTCAGCCTCGTGTTCCTTTTCCCCGATCGCATCGAAGCCGCCCGCGACCCCTGGGGCTGGCGCCCGCTCGTGCTCGGCATGCTCCCCGGCGGCGGGCACATCGTCGCCAGCGAGACTGTGGCGCTCGATGTCGTCGGCGCGACGCTGGTTCGCGAGATCGAGCCCGGCGAGATCGTCACCATCAGCGCCCGCGGCATCGAATCCCGCCGCTTCGCCGGTGTCGAAGTCCCCGCCGCCCACTGTGTCTTCGAACACGTCTACTTCGCCAACCCCGCCAGCAACGTCTTCGGCCAGAACGTGCAGGCTGCCCGCGAAGCCCTCGGCGCCCGCCTCGCCAAGGAAGCGCCCGTCGCCGCCGACTTCGTGATGCCGATGCCCGATTCCGGCCGCAGCGCCGCCGCCGGATACGCCCAAGCGAGCGGCCTCGCCTACCGCGAAGGCATCGTGCCCAACCGCTACGTCGGCCGCACGTTCATCAAGCCGACGCAGACCGAACGCATCGCCGCTGTGCGTTTGAAGCTGAACGTCATCGCCGACATCGTCCGCGGCAAGCGCGTCGTGGTGGTGGACGACTCCATCGTCCGCGGCACGACGACCAAAGCCAAGATGGACCAGATCCGCCAGGCCGGCGCGAAAGAGATCCATCTCCGCATTTCCTGTCCGCCCATCCGCCACCCGTGCTACTTCGGCGTCGATTTCGCAACGCGGGATCAACTGATCGCCCACGGCAAGAGCATCGAAGACGTCCGCAAGTTCCTCGGCGTCGACTCGCTCCACTACCTCAGCCTCGAAGGCATGCTCGCCTGCATGAACCGCCCCGCCAAGAGTTACTGCACCGCGTGCTACACCGGCGACTACCGCCTCGATCCCGAGAAGCCGGTGATCGGCGAGGTGATGGAGAACGAGCAGTTGAAGATGTTTGGGTGAGGGCCACAGATCCGCGGACTCCACGTCAGAGCCGCGGGCTTCAGCCCGCGAGGACAAGGTGCTCGACATCGCAGTGCGCTCCGATGAACCGCTCGCCCTATGTCTCGCGCGTGACGTCGAGGCATGATTCGCGGCACGAACGAACAATCCCGCGTGACCCCTGCACAAGCCCCACCCCCCATCTCCCCCGGCCCCCTCGGCCTGCACTACACCATCCGCGATCACCGCGGCCGCGTCGTGCCGCTGGCGCACGCCTCCTGGCCCGGTCGCTTCCGCCACTTCTCCCACGTCGGCCACTTCGTCCCACCCGTCAGCGGCACGGTCTCGACGCTCGTCCTCCTCGTCCTCGTGATGACCTTTGTCTTCGCGATCCAGGACGCCGGCTCCCGCGCCGCCGCGGCACTCGGCGGCGCGAAATCGTGGACGCTCGCCCTCAACGCCCTGACGCTCTTCGGCCCGCTCGCCATCCTGCTGCTGCTCATCGCCGCATCGATCTTCCTGACCGCCGCACGCGTCTGGATCCCCGCCGTCGCCCGCTCCTGGCTCGCCCACGGCGAGTGCCCGAGCTGCCGCTACAAGATCGACACGCTCGAACCCGAGGCCGATGGGTGCACGGTGTGCCCCGAATGCGGTTCGGGGTGGAAGGTCGCTCGTGCTGGCATACCCGGGTCGTCCGCGTAGCATCGCCCAATGTCCATCCCCCTCACCCTCGCCCATTCTCCCGATCCCGACGACGCCTTCATGTGGTGGCCGCTGACGGGGAAGATCAATCCCGACGGCACGCCCCAGCCCGGCGCCGAGGGCAAGCCCCGACTGGACACCGGCCGCTTCTCCTTCCGCGCCCTGCCCGCCGACATCCACGTCCTCAACCGACGCGCGATCGAGAAGGCCGACCTCGAGATCACCGCACTGTCCGCCCGTGCGTACTGCGACGTCAAGGACCGCTACATCATCACCCGCTGCGGCGGCTCCTTCGGCGACGGCTACGGCCCCAAGCTCATCGCCCGTGCCGGCACCAACCTCGATGCCATGCGTGCGTCCACCACCCGCATCGCTGTGCCCGGCATGCAGACCACCGCGTTCCTGCTGCTCGGCCTCGCGCTCGGCTTTACCCGCGACACGCTCGCAGCCCAGCGCGCCCGCTTCATCGAGCTCCCTTTTGAACAGATCATCGGTGCCGTCGCCCGCGGCGAAGCCGACGCCGGGCTCGTTATCCACGAGGGCCAACTCACCTTCGTCGACGCCGGCCTGCAACTGCTGCTCGACGTCGGCGTCTGGTGGAAGCAGCGCACCGGCCTGCTCACGCCGCTGGGCGTGAACGCCGTCCGCCGCGACCTCGATCAACTCCACGGCCCCGGCACCGTTCGCGAAGTCGCCGCCCTGCTCAGCCGCAGCGTGGCGTACTCGATGGACCACCGCGACGAATCCACCCGCTACACCCTCCCCTTCGCCCTCGCCAACGTCGACCGCGCCGGCAAGCAGTCCGAAGAGAAGCCGACCCTCGAACGCATCGAGCGCTACTGCAAGATGTACGTCACCGAAGAAACCCGCGACATGGGCGAGAAGGGCCGCCAAGCGATCGAGCGACTGCTCCGCGACGGTGCCGCCGCGGGCCTCTGCCCCGACCCGGGCACAGTTGACGTGGTGTGAGAAGAGACGGAGAGACGCAGAGACGAAGTGGCCAAGGCACTTCGGGGTTTCGGCGCTGGTTCTATGGCCTTTCACTCCGTCTCTTCGTCTCTCCGTCTCTTCGTCTCTACCCTCCCCCATGAACCTCACCCGCACCCCCTTCGGCATCGCGGTCGAGACCAAGCCCGGCTCGCTGCTTCCCATCCGCCACATCATCGGCATCGGCATGAACTACGCCGAGCACGCACGCGAGCAGGGCAAGGGTGTGCCCGAGCGCCCCGTCCTCTTCACCAAGAACCCGCTCTCGCCCATCCTGAACGGCGAGGACATCGTCATCCCCAAAGTCTGCCAGGAGAAGCCGCAGGTCGATTTCGAGGCCGAGCTCGGCGTCATCGTCGGCACCCGCTGCCGCGACGTCGCGAAGGCCGACGCCTTCAAGGTCATCCTCGGCTACTGCACCGCCAACGACGTCTCCGCCCGCTGGTGGCAGAAAGAAGGCAGCGGCGGCCAGTTCTACCGCGGCAAGTCCTTCGACACCTTCTGCCCCATCGGCCCGAGCGTCATCCCCGCCGCCGAGATCAAGAACCCGCAGGACCTCCGCCTGCAAACCCGCCTCAACGGCGTCACCATGCAGGACGCCAACACCAGCGACATGATCTTCGACATTCCCGCCCTCATCCACGAGATCAGCCGCGGCACGACGATCCCCGAAGGCACCCTCATCCTCACCGGCACCCCCAGCGGCGTCGGCTTCGCCCGCAATCCAGCCATCTTCTTGAAAGCCGGCGACGTCGTCGAGATCGAAGTCGAACACTGCGGCGTGCTTCGGAACACCGTTCGCTTCGAGTAAGGCCTCACCACAGAGCCGCCGAGACAAAGAGAGAAGACACTTGCTCGGGCACGCTTCTGCCGCGAATGAGTTGTTTCTCCCTGTGACTCTGTGTTACGGTGGTGAACTCCTTACGATCACCCATGGCCGCCGCCAAGAAAAAGCCCGGATACGACGAGGCCGAGATCGAGAACCGCAAGGCGCGGTTCGACTACACCATTCTCGAAACCGTCGAGGTCGGCATCGCGCTCCGCGGCAGCGAGGTCAAGAGCGTCCGCGCCGGCCATGTCTCGCTGCAGGAGGGCTACGTGCTCGCGCGGTCCACACCGATGGAGCTGACGCTGCACAGCGTCAACATCGGCGAGTACGGCCCGGCCGGCCCGATCGGCAACAAGCGTCAGCACACGCCCACCCGCGTCCGCTCGCTGCTCGCCCACAAACGTGAGATCTTGAAGCTCGCCGAGCAGAGCGAGGTCAAGGGCATGACGATCGTGCCCCTCAAGATGTACTTCAAGAACGGCTTCGCGAAGGTTCTCATTGGCCTGGCCAAGGGCAAGGCCAAGCACGACAAGCGCGACACCATCAAGGATCGCGAAGCCAAGCGGGATATTGATCGGGCGATGTCGCGGAAAACGAAGTGACGCGAGGCCCGACGGCATTTCGGTTGCCACGGCTTGGCTGCTCGGAGCCAAGCCGTGCGAAGCCGTGCAATGGGCGCGGTGCACACCCGCATCGCTTGACCGCCGAGCCGGTCCAGCTGCGGCACCCGCTCGTTGTGGGATTACTCAGACCGACTTCGCCCCGCGCGCCAGCCGGATCTTCTCCTTGGCGGCCTTGATCTCGCGTTCACGGCGCTGGTTCTTCGCGTCGCGGTTGGGATCGTCCACCGCGATCTTCTCGTTGTTCGCCTTGGCGAGTTGGGCCTCCGCATCGGACGCCACAAGCTCCCGCACCGGAGCCGCGCGCTCAGCGAGGATCGTGAGCTGGCCCTTGGCCATCCGGACGACGCCGCCGTCCACGAAGTAGGACGTGCTCCCGCCCTCCGCCTTGGTCTTGGCGTCGGGGCCAAAGGTCAGTTGCAGCTCGCCCACACCCAGCTTGCCCAGGATGGGGGCCCGTCCCGGCAGGAAGCCCATCAGGCCATCCCACAGCGGGACGGTCGCGCTCTCGACCGAATCATCGAGCAGGCTGGCGGCGGGGGTGACGAGCTTGACGCGGAAAGTCTTGGCCACGCGAGTCTCCAGAGCAGGCTGTCGCGGAACGACAAGCGTCCGGCGAACAGGGGCGAATGATATGTCCCGGCCGCCGTCGAATCGACCGTCCCGAAGGACCGGAACGCCCCCACAAACCCGTCGGTCGCACCCGTGCGCGATGGCGCCCACCCGCTGACAAGGCACGAATCGGTACCATCGACACCCCTGATCTCCCGCTCCCCTGCTCCCCTGCCTTCCTTTGTCCCGCACCTTCGCCATCCTCGTCTTCCTCACCGGCCTGCTCGCCGCGATGATCGCGTTGCGGCTGAAGGTCGGCGGGCCCTTGCCGCCCGGCTCCGACATGATCCTCGAGTTCCGCGCCCAGCGAGCCGTCGCCGGCGCGGTTGTCGGTCTCTGCCTGGGCGTCAGCGGCGTGCTCTTGCAATGTCTCTTCCGAAACCCGCTCGCCGCACCCGATGTCCTGGGCATGTCCAGTGGCGCGGGCCTGTCGGTCATGCTCTGGCAATTGGGCGCGTACCTCGCCGGCATGGGCATCGCTCAGAGCAGCGTGGACATCGGCGTCGCGCTGCCCGGCGCCATCGGAGCGCTGCTCCTGACCTATCTGTTGGCTCAACGCAAGGGCACGGTCGAGCCGGTGTCGCTCATCCTCACCGGCGTGCTCATCGGCGTGGTGGCGGCGGCGCTCTCCTCGCTGGTGCAGCAGTTTCTTCCCGATCGCGGCGTCGCGGCCGCGCGTTTGCTGCTCGGATCGATCAACGAGGAGCTCCGCTGGAAAGGGCTCGCGATCGCCGGAGGCATCGCGCTGGCCGGGCTCGCGTGGTCGGTCTTCCGTGGCCGCGCTCTCGACGCCGCGTCGCTCAGCGACGACGAGGCCCGATCGCTGGGCGTCGCGCTCGGTCGTCTGCGGCTTGAGATGTTCGTGCTTGCCGGGCTGCTCACCTCGGTCGCGTTCTCGCTGGCCGGACCGGTCGCGTTCGTGGGGCTGGTCTGCCCGCACCTGGTGCGCATGGTCCTGGGCCCGCGTCACGCCCCGCTGGTCTGCGGAGCCGCATGCCTGTCGGGCGTGATGGTGGTGGGGGCCGACTGCCTGGTGCGTGTCATCGACCTGGGCTCGGGTCGCTTGCCCTTGAGCGTGATGACGGCGCTCGTGGGCGGCCCGGTGCTCATCTGGATGCTGCGGGTGAACGCCGGCCGCATCCGCCCAGTGGTCTGAGCGCACAGCCTGAAGCGGCGAGATTTGTCCCGCGCTCCTTCCATAAACTCTGACATGCCCGAAGCCCGCGACGAACGCATCGCCGCACAGGTCCTGATCATTGAGGACGAGCCCGACCACGCGGAAGTGATGGCCGACGCCCTGCGCAAGCCCGGGCACGTCTGCACGATTGTGCACTCGGTCGATGCCGCGATGAGCGAGCTCAAGGGCGGCGCGTTCGACGTGATCGTCACCGATCTGCGCATGCCCGCCTCCGGCGGCAAGCTCGGCGTGGCCGCCGACGGGGCCGACGCCGGTCTCAAGGTGCTCGAGTCCGCCCGCCAGATGCAGCCCGCCGCAGAGGTGATCATGGTCACCGCTCACGGCGACGTGCCGACGGCGCGTGCCGCGTTCAAGCTCGGGGCCTACGACTTCATCCAAAAACCCCTGGACCTTGAGGTCTTCCGCAACCTCGTGAACCGCGCCGCCGAGACCGTGCTGCTGCGGCATCAGAACGATCAGCTCAAGGCCCAGGCCGACACCGCCGGCTTCGAAAACTTCATCGCCACCAGCGAGCCGATGCGGCGCGTGCTCCGCACCATCCGCACCGTCGCGCCCAGCAACATCCCCGTCCTCATCACCGGCGAGAGCGGCACGGGCAAGGAGCTCATCGCGCTGGCGGTCCACAAGCTCAGCAAGCGGGCCGGTCAGCCCAACGAAAGAGCCTCTTCTGGGGGACAGAACGCCGGCGGCCGCTACGTCGCGTTCAATTGCGCCGGGCAGGCCGAGAGCCTGCTCGAAGATCAGCTCTTCGGCCACGTCAAGGGCGCGTTCACCGGTGCGGACAAGGACCGCGCCGGTGTTTTCGAGTTCGCCGACGGCGGCACGGTCTTCCTCGACGAGATCGGCGATATGCCGATGTCCATGCAGGCCAAGCTCCTCCGCGTGCTCGAGAGCGGCGAGGTGGTGCGCCTCGGCAGCAACGACGCCCGCCACGTGGACGTCCGCTTCGTGAGCGCGACGAACAAGGACCTGCGCGAGATGGTCAAGGCCGGGACCTTCCGTGAGGACCTCTTCTTCCGCATCAACGGCTCGCACGTGCACCTGCCCGCGCTCCGCGAACGCCGCGAGGACATCCCGCCTCTGGTGCGATTCTTCGTCGAACGCTTCATGGACCAGCTCGCGCCCTCGCGGCAGATCCCCCGCGTCACCGACGCCGCGATGATGCGTCTCACCAGCTACAACTGGCCCGGCAACGTGCGACAGTTGCTCAACGTGGTGCAGAACATGGTCGTCACCGCCCTGGGCGAGGACCTCGCGCCCGCCAGCGACTTCGTCCTCGACGTGCGCCACATCCCCGACGAGGTCCGCAGCGTGGACACCGACGCCGACGCCGAGCACACGCCCAGCGGCCCGGCCCTCGGCTCGCTCGCGGGCACCAGCCTTGAGGCGATCGAGAAACGCGCGATCCGAGAGACGCTCCGCCTCACCGCCGGAAACCGCGAGCACGCGGCCAAGCTGCTCGGCATCGGCGAGCGAACGCTCTACCGCAAGCTCAAGGAATACGGCCTGCGCTGATGTCGAATCGGTGCCACTGCGTGGCCTGCTGAAGGTCCAGCAGTGCCGCGATGGCGTGCCACGGTTCCACGTCACGGCTTGGCCCCGAGCGGCCAAGCCGTGGCACCCTCACGGTGCCGCCTACCGCTTGCCCCGTTTCGAGACCCGGCGGACTACGTTCTGCTTCACCGCGTTTGTCGCTCGGGCGATCGCTTCATAAAAATCACTCGCACGCTTCTCGATCATCAGCGGTCCGGCCCCCGCAATCGTCGCCGTCACGCGGCACAGCTTGTCCACGCCGCCACGCGGGCCGTTCTCGTCGGTGATGCGAACCTCGACGCGTCGGATGCGTTCCTCAAAGCGGCCCAGCGCCGCGGCGAGGCGCTGGTGCACAAAGGTCCGCATCGCGTCCGTGGTCTTGATGGAGCCGTCAACGAGCGTGATCACCATTTCGATTCCTCCACTCAGCCGCGGATCCCGCGGCCTCCACGCCTTCTACGACCCCGGTTCGCAGCCGTTCGCGATCCACACCAAAAACCGGACGGACCTGCTCGTCCGGTTTGCAAGCCGTGAAGGCAACGGGATGTCCGGCGCACCAGTTGCTTGCAAAGCGCCCCACGCTTCGGGCCGATCGCGGCGCCAGGTGCACGCGCCACAGGAATGCTCCGGCCGTAGACTCGGCACGTGTCCGCGCCCGATCCGATCCTCGCTCCCGCCACGCCTCCCGGGTTCGCACCCCGCGCCATCGTGCGATTGAGCGGCTCGGGCGTGTTCGCGTTTCTGCGCGACTGGACCGTTACCAGCGACCGTCCCCTGCCCGACCCTCTGACCCGAGGCATCCACGCTGCAACGGGCCGCGTTGGCGGCTTTCCTCTGCCGCTCCTGATCGCGGTGTTCCCGGGCCCGAACTCCTTCACCGGCGAGGACGTCGCGGAACTCTTGCTTCCCGGCAATCCCCACCTGATGCAACGCGTCATAGATGAGTTGCTCGCCCGCGCGACCGCATCCGGCGTCGCGATGCGTCGCGCCAACCCCGGCGAGTTTTCCGCCCGCGCGTTCCTCAATGACCGCATGTCGCTCGAACAAGCCGAGGGTGTCGCCGCCCTGATCGCCGCCGAGACCGTCGAGGAGATGGACGCCGCCCAAAGACTGCTCCGCGGCGAGCGCGGCGACCAGTACCGCGCGCTCGCCGATGAGGCCGCCACACTCCTCGCGTTGGTCGAGGCCGGCATCGACTTCACCGATCAGGAGGACGTCGTCGCCATCGCCCCCGCCGATCTGCGGCAGCGGCTCGCGGGCCTGATCCGCGCCATCGACTCAATAACGGGCGCCGCCGCGGGCGAGGAAGCCGACCGCTCGCTGCCCCGCGTCGTCCTCGCCGGCAAGCCCAACGCCGGCAAGAGCACGCTCTTTAACGCGTTGCTCGGCCGACAGCGGGCCGTGGTGTCGCCCATCGCCGGCACCACCCGCGACGTGTTGGAAGAAGAGCTCGCACTCGCCGACGCGCACGCGCTCTTGTGCGACTGCGCAGGCATCGAAGAAGCCGCAGCCCTCGGCGTCGTCGCCGCGTCGATGCAGGCCCGCACCCGCAATGCCATCGCGGACGCCGACCTGGTGCTCTGGTGCGACCCCAGCGGCCGGTTCGATCCCGGGGATCTGCCCGAGAGTCGTGCCCGCGTGATCCGTGTGCGCACCAAGGCCGACATGGCCCACGCACCCCAAGCCGCGGGCGGCGATCGCACGATCGAGGTGTCGGCTCTGGACGGGTTCAACCTCGGGGCCCTGCGTCGTGCCATCGCGGACCAGGCGCTGGGGGGCAGCCGCACGACGCGCTCGCTCCCGGCGCGGCACCGCCGAGCGCTGGCGTCGGCTGCGGCCTGGCTCCGCCGAGCCGCCGAGGCGGCCGGGGGTGATCGGCTCCGCCACCCTGAAGTGATCGCGAGCCACCTCCGAAGCGGGCTCGACGCCTTGGGGGAGCTCACGGGCCGGCTCACGCCCGATGATGTGCTCGGCCGCGTCTTCGCGACGTTCTGCGTTGGCAAGTAAAGCCAGGCCGCGGGTTCCGTTGACCCCCGAAACAGGTTTCCAGCGATCCCAGCCACGCGCAAGTTTGCCGGGACCAACTTGCGCGAACTTCATTTCTTGCTCCGCCCAAGGCCGATACAGTTCCGCATCGGCTGAGCAGTTGGGCCGCAGGAGGTCGTTTGGAAAGCCCGGTGGAGACCGGACTTGGAGCCTGCCGGAGGGCGTCGATGAGTGAACGCGTGAATCAGGATGGCGGCCGCGAGCCCAGCAACAACGATGTCGCGGTGGGCACGGTCGTTGCCGACCCCAAGCCCGCGACCAAGCCCGCCCCAACCCGCGGCCCGGTGGACCAGTTGCCGCCGTTCCGCGTGCTCTTACACAACGACGACGTGAACACGATCGATCACGTGGTGGACTCGATCGTTGAGCTCACGCCGCTCGACCACGGCCGTGCCGTCGAGGTCACGCTCGAAGCCCAGAAGGCCGGCGCCGCGCTTGTTCTGGTCACGCACCAGGAGCGTGCCGAGCTTTACCGCGACCAGTTCGTGAGCAAGAGCCTGACGGTGACGATCGAGCCGGTGGAATAACCCACGGTTCCCGGACGATCCCGGAAGCACCGAGCTGCACCCCGCGGTGATGGTGTCATTGAACATTCTGAGTCCAATTGCCTCCGGAACCGAGATTCTCCGAAAGGCTCGCGATCAGTGCTCTGCAATACCGGACCTGCAGTGATTTCCCACACTGCGTCCGGGAATGCGGGCTCTGGATTACGGGCTCGATCGTGCAAGCTCGCGAAGCGGAATTCCGCGCCGATCGTCGCGCCCGCTGCGGAGCAGGCCGAAAGTCCGTTGCCATGCTCGTTCCCGCGCGCTGATCGCGTGATTCAACGCATCACGCCGCGAGCCCATGCCGGTCGGCGCCGATGACAGGTGGCGGCCCGGTTCGTCGGGCATCAGACACGGCGTCGTGCAACATGCACGTGGAGCGTCGTGTCGTCTCTCCCCGTGCGCACGGCGTGTGGGGAGGCACTCGCATGGTTCTCAGGCTCGGCGATCTACTCGTGCAACACGGCGTGCTCACGCGTGAGCAGGTCGAGGACATTCTCGTCGAGCAGCAGGCCGTCGGCCGCCCCTTCGGCGAGCTCGCCGAGCGACTCTTCGGCGTGCCGCCCCAGGCCGTCGAACGCGCCTGGGCCGAGCAGTACGCCCTGCTCACAGGCGAGTTCGAACTCGGCGAGGCCCGCTTCGACCCCGAGGCGATTGCGCTCATCAGCGCCCGCCAGGCCTGGCAGTTCCGCGTGCTCCCCATCCGTTTCAGCGGGGAAGAGCTCACCGTCTGCACCGTCAAGGACCAGCTCGCCCGCGCCCTGCGGTTCGTGGGCTGGAAGCTCGAACACCCTTGCCACTTCGTGCTCGCCGAGCCGCGCCACTTTGCCGACACGCTTATGCGGCACTACCCGCTCGCGGGGATGACCCCGGGCATGATCACGGGGCGACACCTCGGGGCCGCGTAACGAAGAGGCGAGCCACACGGCCAAAGGGCCGGACAGGACAACCCGACAAGCACGGTGCGCCAGAGGCCGGCACCGTGCTTTGTCTTTGGGGGTGTGGAGGTCCCGCCAATCGAGCTCGAGGTCCGACCCAAAGGCCGAGACCCAAAGGCCGAGATCCACAGGCCGGTCTCGCCGGAGCCAGCGATTCTCTCCGCGACACTCCGCAATCTCCGCTCCGCGTTCTCTCTCCGGCTCAACCAATAATCCCCCGTGCCAAAGACCACGCGGAAAAAGAACGACACGATCGAGTCCGTCTCGCTCGTGAGCCTCGGCTGTCCCAAGAACCTGGTCGACAGCGAGAAGATGCTCGGCCTGCTCGCCGAGAGCGGCCTCGCGCCCGTTTCCTACGACCCCTCCAACGAGGACTCCGCGTTCGAAGGCGCCGACGCCGTCGTCATCAACACCTGCGGCTTCCTCGAAGCCTCCAAGGACGAATCCCTGCAGGTCATCAAGGACGCCATCCGCGAGAAGGAAGCGGGCCACGTCAAGCGCGTCGTGGTCGCCGGCTGCCTCGTGCAGCGTCACCGCGCCAAGATGCTCGAGTGGGCCCCCGGCATCGACGCCATGGTGGGGGTCTTCGATCGCGACAAGATCGTTGAGGCGGTCGTCGGCACCAGTGGGACCGGCCTCCCGGCCGGTCGACGAAAGCCCAAGTCGCTCGAAGAAGCCTCCGACAAACCCAAGTACTGGATCGCCGCCAACGCCCTCGTCGCCGCCAAAGAGCGCGACATGCAGGTCACCGGCCTCACCGTTCACGGCAAGGACGGCAAGGGCATCGGCTACTTCGAGGACGATTCGGCCCGCCTGCGGCTCACCCCGCGGCACTACTCGTACCTCCGCATCAGCGAGGGCTGCAACCAGAACTGCGCGTTCTGCACCATCCCCAGCATCCGCGGCAAGATGCGGAGCAAGCCGCTCGATCGCATCTGCTCCGAGGCCCGCGAACTCATCAACGACGGCGCGTTCGAGATCCTGCTCATCGGGCAGGACACGACGAGCTACGGCGACGACATCGGCGCGGGGCTGCGAGCCAAAAGCCAAATGGCAAAGGGCCAAATGGCAAATGGCAAAGCCGCAAAGGGCTCGGTCGATTTCTCCGACTACGGCGGGCTTCCCGCGCTCCTGCAGTCGCTCTCCGACACCATCGACGAAGCCAACCACGGCCAGGGCTGGCTGCGGCTCATGTACGCCTATCCCACGAACTTCAGCGATCCCATCATCGAAGCCTTCGGCGCGCTCGTGGCGAAGGGTCGCCTCGTGCCGTACCTGGACATCCCGCTGCAGCACGCCTCGGATCGCGTGCTCGAGCTCATGCGCCGCAACGTCACCCGCAAGCAGCAGGGCGACGTGATCAAGAAGCTCCGCAAGGCCGTGGGCAACGGGCACCCCAGCTTCGCGCCGGGTATGTGCGTCCGCACCACGTTCATCAGCGGCTTCCCGGGCGAGACCGAGGCGGACCACAAGCAGCTCCTCGAGTTCATCGAGGAGATGGACTTCGAGGCCGTGGGTGTGTTTGAGTACAGCCACGAAGAAGGCACAGTCGCGGGCACGATGGAAGAGGACAAGAAGCTCGCCGTGCCCGCCGGGGTCAAGGAACGCCGCCGCAACGAGGTGATGGAGCTGCAGCAGAAGCTGGCGTTCAAGAAGGCCGCGGCGATGGCGGCGAAGTTCAACGAGAAGGACCCGCTGGGCTCCCTGAAGAAGGGTGCCGTGCAGCTCGACGTGCTCATCGACGCAGGCCTGCGCACCAGCGGCAAGAAGACCAGCGGCGTCTCCGACGGCGGGCGGCTGTACGTCGGCCGCACGTACTTCCAGGCCCCGCAGATCGACGCGGTGACGTACGTGCAAAGCCGCGAGAAGCTCGCCCCGGGCGAGGTGGTCCGCTGCGTGGTGGTCGGCAGCGACGGCTACGACCTGGTCGCGCGGCCGGTGAGCGAGCTGGAAAAGAAGGTGGGGCTCAGCATCCTCCGCTAGGCTCGTTTGCAGGAATCCCAGGCCGAATACGGGATGTAGAGGCGGAGTCGCCCAACGGTCGATATCCTCCCCGCACGAAAGCACTTTCGTGGGCGATCGCGCGGCCCGGGCGGAACGGAGATCCGCCTCCCGCGACCCAGCCCCAGAAAGTCGCTCGCGTGACAGGCTCGTCCCGATGATCCGCCCCGGCCACGTCGTCGCTCTGTGCGCCCTCGCCCTCCTCATGGTCGGCGTGGTCATGGTCAACTCGGCCAACCTCACCGTCGCCGGCGTCGCCGGGCCACTCTCGCCCGCGGGCACACGCCTCCAGGCCTCCGCACTGACCGTCGAAAACCTCGTCTTCACCAGCGCCACCGCCCACATGGCTATCGCGGTCGTGATGATGGGGATCGTCTCGTTCCTGCCCCTGCGGCGGCTGATGACCAGCGCCAGCAGCATCTCCCCCAACGACGGGCCCGCGGCGTGGACCGGCCTGGTCTTTGGCGTCATTGCGCTGCTGGCCGTGCTCGCCCTGGTGTATGTTCCGGGCGTCGGTCAGGCCAAGAACGGCAGCCACCGCTGGCTCGTCATCCCCGGCCTGGGCGACGGCCTCTCCGTCCAGCCCTCCGAGATCGCCAAGTGGGGCATGCTCCTGCTCATCGCGTGGTACTGCGCCGCCCGCGCCTCATCGATGCGGCTCTTCTTCAAGGGGCTCATCCCCGCCCTGATCGCCATCGGTGCGGTCGCTGGCTTCATCATCATCGAGGACCTCGGCACCGGCCTGCTCATCACCATGGCCTGCTCGCTGCTGCTCATCGCTGGCGGCGCTCGCATCTGGCACTTCCTGCTGTTCGTTCCCCTGGGACTCGCGGGCATCACCTACGCGATCATTAAGAGCCCGTATCGCATCACCCGCCTCACCACCTTCCTCGATCCTTTCAAGGACCCCGAAGGCACCGGCTACCACCAGGTCCAGTCCCTCATCGCCATCGCCAACGGCCAGGGCGTCGGCCGCGGACTGGGATTCGGCCTCCAGAGCAAGGGCTACCTCCCCGAAGACCGCACCGACTTCCTCTTCGCCATCATCTGCGAGGAGCTCGGCATCCCCGGCGCCGCCGCCGTGATCTTCCTCTTCGTCGTCCTCGTCTTCGCCGGCCTCACGATCGCACGGCGTGAGAAACACATCGCCCTCAAGCTCTTCGCCCTGGGCGTCACGTTCACCATCGGCATGCAGGCGATCATCAACCTCGCGGTCGTGACGGTCGTGGCCCCTACCAAGGGCATCGCCCTGCCACTCATCTCCGCCGGCGGCACGGGCTGGATCCTGACGTGCTGCTCGCTCGGGCTCCTGATCGCGGTGGATCGCAGCCAGCGCTTCGCGAGCATGTCCGGCACGGAGGGCACCCTGGGCGTCCCGCTCCTCAACCCCGCGTCCATCGAGGCCAAGAGCACGGACATCCCCGCGGCGTCGGTGGCGGCGTGAGCGAGCATCGACTCCAAGTGATCTTCGCCGGCGGCGGCACGGGCGGGCACCTCTACCCCGCGATCGCCATCCACGAGCAGCTCGCCGACGCGTCCGACCGTGTCGATTCCCACTTCATCTGCTCCACCCGCCCGCTCGACGCCAAACTGCTCACCGAAGAAGGCGTCGATTTCACCCCCGTCGCCGCCCGCCCGTTCGCGCTCCGCCCGCTGCCTTTGGCTCAATTCGTCCGCACCTGGCCCGCGGTCGTTCGCCATTGCCGCCGCGTCATCGAACAGCTCCGCGAGCGCGGGCCGGTGGTGATGGTCGCGATGGGCGGCTTTGTGAGCGCTCCCGCCGCCGCCGCGGCGCGCAAGGCCCGCGTCCCGCTCGTGCTCGTGAATCTCGACGCCACACCCGGTAAGGCCAACCGCTGGGTCGCCAAGCGCAGCCGCGTGGTATTCACTGCCGCCGAGCCCGAGGGTCACGCGTTCAGCCATTGGCAGCGCATCCGCCCGATCGTCCGCTGGGCCGCGATCGCCGACGGCGACCGGGCCTTCTGCCGCCGCGAGCTCGGGCTCGACCCCGATAAGCCGCTGCTGCTCGTCACCGGCGCGAGCCAAGGCGCCCGTTCCATCAACGCGCTCATGGTCCGGATGCTGGAAACCCAGCCCAGCCGCTTCCTGGGCTGGCAGGTGATTCATCAGTGCGGCCCCGCCAACCTCGGCGGCGGCGGCGCGATCGACGAGCACGCCATCACCGCCGCGTACGCCAAGGCCGGTGTCCCCGCGATGGTCCGGCCGCTCTTCCGTGAGATGGGGCGCGTCTGGGGCGCCGCCGACGTCGCGCTCAGCCGCTGCGGCGCCGGCAGCGTCGCCGAGGCCTGGGCCAACCGCGTGCCCAGCATCTTCCTGCCCTACCCGTTCCACAAGGACGAGCACCAGCGCAAGAACGCGATCCCGCTCGAACGCGCCGGCGGAGCGATCATCGTCAAGGACCATGTGGACGCGGCGGCCAACCAAGACTCCGCGGGCGCCGCATTGCTGGACCTGCTCGCCGAGCCCGAGAAGCGCGACGCGATGCGGGAAAAACTCCGAGAACTCGGCCCGCCCGACGGCGCCGGCGCGGTGGCTCGCGCGATTCTCGCGATGAAGTAAACGACCCGGATGCAATCCCTCGGCTTTGCGGTACACTCCACCCGCGGGGCCGCGCCGCCCCGCGTCGCACGACGCCCGGGCATTCGCCCATTCTCGGACGGGAGTGATGGAGAGACGCATCGAGCCGAAGCAAGGGGCCGCGCCCGCACGGGCGCTGGTCTGCCATGCGCCCGGCTCCGCTCCCCCCTCCATGCTGCTGCAGGCGCTGGAACGCCGGGGCTTCAGCGTCGAGATCGTGCCGGGCACACACCGCGTCCTCGCCCGTGCCGTGGTCGTCCGACACGACCCCGAGACGTGTCATCTGCGGCTCGTGGTGGTCCTGGTCGAGCCCGCCAAGCTCAGCCGCCCCAGCGAGTGCCTCGACGCCCTCCGCACAATGCCCGGCGGCGTGGCCTGCTGGGTCTTCGACGCTTCCAACGGCGAACTCCGAGCCGCGAGCGCCGTCGATTTGGATCGATGGTCCGAGAAAAACGCTGTTTCCGCACGATCGGCCGGTTCTCCGCTTGCGAGCCAGAACAACGGCCCCGCGGCGGCGTACGAATCCGTGGCCCGATCGGTGCCGGCCCTCCGCTTCACCGGAGACTGGCCCGAGACGGCCCAAGCCACAGCCCACGGAATGGGCCAGCAAGGGGGACAGCACACGGGCGACGATTCGGATCTGGCCCGTGCCGTGGACCAGTCCCAGACCCCGCCGGCCTTGTTGACCGACGAGGAACTGGACATGCTCCTGGGCGACGACACGGGAGCCGGGCCGGATCGAGGCTCGGGAACCACAGGCCGGTGAGGATTCCGGCAGAGTGCGGCGGACACGCCGCGAAGAGCGCCACGACGGCGCGGAGAGACGATGGGGGCAAGCCCTGAACAATCGCGACGCGTGATCCTGGTCGGACGCACCGGCCTCGATGCCAAGCTGCGCGCCGATCCCGACCTTGAGCTGCTCCGCGTCCGCAACGCCATGGAAGCAATCGCCGAGTTGGGCGACCCCATCGACGAGCTCTCGCCCGCCAAAGCCGTCGTGGTCTTCGGCGAGGGGTCCACGCCCGGCGCCGGAACCCGCGTCGATGAGGCCATGACCGACGCTGTCGCCGGTCTCCGGCTGGTCGATCCCACCGTCGCGATCATGGGCACCACGCCGCTCCCCGCTTCGGTGCTGGCGGCCCTCGACGGCGCGCTCGACCCCGGCGCCGACGGCGAGGACATCGCCGACCAGATCCGGGGCATCCGCACGCCGACGCCACCTGCCGCGACGCCCGCGGATGCTTCGCGTGCCGTGCTACCGCCCAAGCCCGCGGATCCCGCGCAGCCGATCGATCCCGCCGCCGCGCTCGCGAACGGGCAGGACCCGGTTGAGTCCGTGCTCGCCACGGTGCGGGACGCGCTCAACGACAAGACGCTGCGGCTCGAGAACGGGCACGTCCCCAACGGCGCCGCGGTGGTGTGGCATGGGCGCGTGCTCGCGACGATGCTCAGCGACGCCTCAAGTGTTGAAAAGATGGCGGCCCACGCCCCGACGCTGGCGCCGTGGCTCGCGATCCGTGAGCAGTTCCGGCGCCTGCGCCTGGCCGCATACTCCGACCCGCTCACCGGGGCGTGGAATCGGCGCTACTTCGATCAGTTCCTCTCAGGTGCCCTCGCCGCCGCCCGCGATCAGCGCCACAACGTCACGATCCTCGTCTTCGACATCGATAACTTTAAGAGCTACAACGATCGCTTCGGGCACGAGGCGGGCGACGATATCCTGATCGAGACCGTGCGCCTGCTCCGCAGCGTGATCCGCCCGACCGATCGGGTCTGCCGCATCGGTGGCGACGAGTTCGCGGTGATCTTCCACGAGCCCCAGGGTCCGCGCGATCCCGCCAGCCGCCACCCGACCTCCATCCACGCGATCGCCGCTCGCTTCCAGTCCCAGGTCCGCAGCGCCTGCTTCCCCAAGCTCGGCTCCGACGCGCCCGGCACGCTCACGATCTCCGGCGGGCTGGCGACGTACCCCTGGGACGGCACCACGCCCGCGGAGCTGCTCCGCCGCGCCGATGAACTCGCGATCGAGGGCAAGATGCAGGGCAAGAACGTGATCATGTTTGGTCCGGGAACGCCGCAGGATTCCCAGTAAGCCCACCGTTCGACCAGTGAAAGCCAGGCACTCTGGAACAGGAGTGCCGTTTGTCCGGCCGCCCTGTTGAGGTGTTGACACCTCCAGGCGCGCCGGGCGAGGTGATGGCTGTATGCAGAGCCGATCTCCAGAGACCGCGGTCCGCGGCACTTGGAGGTGGCTCATGAAGAATGCGTGGAAACTGATGGCGGTGGTGGGTCTGGCTCTCACGGTGCACGGAGCAACCGGCTCATCGCCCGCGCCCGACCACGCTCCCAAGCCCGCGATGGCCAAGCCCGCGGCGAAGCCCGAGACCAAGGCGACCGCCAAGCCCGAGAGCAAGCCTGAGACCAAGCACGAAAGCAAACCCGAGAGCAAGCCTGAAACCAAGGCCGCCGGTAAAGGCGACTCCAAGCCCGCCGCCGACGACCACGACGAGCACGACTCGGCCGACCACAAGTCGGACAACAAGTCGGACAACAAGCCCGAAAGCAAGCCGGACAACACGTCCGCGTCCGCGTCGCACGCGGACGTGACTAAGGCGATGGACCCCGACGCGGCCCTCAAGCTGCTCCAAGAAGGCAACGAGCGCTGGGTCAGCGGCAAGGTTGAGAATCCCAACACCAGCGCCGAGCGCCGCAACCAGCAAGCCACCGAAGGGCAGACCCCCTTCGTGACCGTGCTCACCTGCGCCGACTCGCGCTTGCCCGTGGAGCGTGTCTTTGACCGCGGCGTGGGCGAGGTCTTCGTGATCCGCGTCGCCGGCAATGTCGCGGGTCCGCACGAGGCGGGCACCATCGAATACGGCGCGGGTCACCTGAACTCACGGTTGCTGGTGGTCATGGGGCACACCAAGTGCGGCGCCGTGGCCGCCGCCGCCAGCGACGGCAAGTTCAATCAGAACGTCGGCTCGCTGGTCGAGAACATCAAGCCCGCGGTGGAACGCGCCAAGTCCAACGGCGCCGCCGAGGGCGCGGGCCTTGTTGCCGCGGCCGTCAAGGAGAACGTGTGGCAGAGCGTCTTCGACCTGCTCCGCACCAGCCCGGACTTGTGCAAGATGGTCAAGGCCGGCCAGGTGAAGATCGTGGGCGCGGTGTGCGATGTCTCCAACGGCAAGGTGGAGTGGATGGGCGAGCACCCGTGGCAGGACGCGCTGGTGCAGGCCTTCACGAGCCGCGACACCGCGACCGCGAACGCCGAAACGCACGACAGCCACTGAATCGCATCCCGCTCTTCGGATTGGTGGCGAGACACGGGATCACGGAGGATCCTGAACGAACTCGTTGGGGGACCGCGACGCGGACGGGCGCACGCCCGGGCCGCGTCGCGGCGCTTTCGGGCCGGTGGGGCCTGTCTCTGGAAGCCGGTCCTACGGACGGATGAGGTCCCACGCCGCTCGCACGTGACGCTCCTGCGTCATCGCCGAGCCGATCGCCATGCGGATGGTGGAGCCGACGCCCGGGAGCACCGTGTGGGTCATGTAGAGCCGGCGGCTGGCGTTCAGTCTGTCGAGCAGCTTCTTGGTGGCGTCATCGCCGGCCTTGAGGCGGAAGCAGACAAGGTTCGCCGTGCGCGGCGCGACGATCTCGAAGCGGTCGTCGCTCCGGACCAGTTCTTCGAACAAGGCCGCGAGCCGCACGTGCTCGCGGATGTACGCCCGCAGTCCCTCAAGCCCGTAGTGCCGGATGACGAACCACAGCTTAAGGGCCCTGAACCGTCGCCCCAGCGGCACCTGCCAGTCGCGGAAGTCGATGGCGCCGGTGTCGGTGGCGCTGTTGCGCAGGTACTCCGGGGTGATCGAGAGCGCGCCGAGCAGCGCCGCCCGATCGCGTGTGAAGAAGCAATCACAGTCGAAGTTCGTCAGCAGCCATTTGTGCGGGTTGAAGCAGAACGAGTCGGCATGCTCGACCCCGGCGGCCATGCTCCGCAGCTCCGGGCAGATGAGCGCACTCCCGGAGTGGGCCGCATCCACGTGCAGCCACGCCCGCTCGCAGCCCGTGCGCCGGAGCGCCATCGCGATGTCCACCACCGGATCCACCGCGGTGGATGACGTGGTGCCGATCGTGGCGCAGACGTACGCGGGCGTGCGGCCCGCGGCGAGATCGGCGCGCACCGCCGCTTCCAGCTTCGAGGCGTCCATCGCGAACGCGTGATCGGTGTCGATCAGCCGCAGGTGCGTTCGGTCCTCCGGATTCGCGGCCAGCCCGGCGATCATCGCGGCCTTGATCACAGACGAGTGCGCCTGGGTTGACGTGTACAGCGTCAGGTGCCCGCCGCGTCCGTCGCGCCGGGCCCGCTCGCGGGCGGCAAGCAGCGCGACCAATGTCGCGTCGCTCGCGGTGGATTGGATCACGCCGCCGCCCATGGGCTTGGCGCCTGGCTCGAGGCTCCGCGGCTCGTGCCGGAACGCGTCCGGCAGCCCGAGCGCATCGACCAGCCAATCGAGCACCCGCATCTCCAGCTCCGTGCACGCCGGGCTCGTGAGCCACAGCATGCCCTGCACGCCCAATCCCGCCGCGAGCAGCTCACCCAGGATCGCCGGCCCGCTGGCGTTGGCGGGAAAGAAGCCGTAGAAGTGAGGCGACTGCCAGTTCGTGATCGACGGAAGGATCACGCGCTCGATGTCCGCGAAGATCGCGTCCCAACCCGGCACGCCGCCGGGTGCCTCGGGGGCGCTGGTTGGAAGCTGACGCAGCACGTCACCGGGCTTGCACGCGGGCAGCACGGGCATCGACTCGACGCGGGTCATGTAGTCCGCGACGGCATCGACCATGCGATGGCCGAGCACGCGGAACTCCTCGGGAGTCATGTGAGACACGCCGGCAGAATCGCTCATGTCGGGATTGTTCGAGCGGAGCGGCGGTGGTGTCGGGGCTCATCAGGGATGAATATCCCGTCCCATCTGCCGTTACTGAGGCAGCGCCATCTCGATCGTGACCGGCTTGCCATCGCGTTCGACCGCGACCGACACCTTGGACGCCTTCATCGCGGCGAAGATGTCTTGAACGCTCTTGGGCTCCACGCCGTTGATGGACTTGACGAGATCGCCCTCCACGAGGCCGGCGTTCTGCGCGATCGAGCCGTCGAACGTGCGGACGATCACGATGCCCTTGTCCTGCTGGTCGAAGGCCACGCCGTAGCGGATCGGCTTGGCGGGCGTGCCCTCGGGCTTGAAGACGCGGATCTTCTTGCTCGCGAGATCAAATGTGTACGCGAACGGCTCCATGGCCTGGAAGCCCAAGTTGGGCGTCGGCCAAACGCCGAGGAAGTCGATGCCGGTGTGCGTGGTCTTGATGCCGCCGACGCTGAACGGCTCGGTCGTGCGGGCCCGCCGAATCGTCTCGCCGTTGCCGATCTTGCCCGCGGCCCAAGGCTCTTTTGTCAGCTTGAGCTGCGAAGCCATGGCGCCGGGGACCACCATGCCCATGTTGTTGCCACTGTTGAGCGTGGCGGTGGTCTCGACCCCGCCGATGATCGCGGGCACCGTGGGGCTGAACGCGTTGGTGTCGAGCGGGAAAGTGTTCGGCCCATCGGCGGGCGGGGCGTCGTCCACGATGATCCTGCGGTTGACAAAGTCCACCGTGTACACGCGTCCCTTGAACAGCTGCCAACCGATCGCGCCGTGGATGCGGGTCGCTTCCGGCTGCTGCTTGGTGCCGAGCGGCACCGACCACAAGTACACCTTCTCGAAGTCGATGCCGCCGATCGAGAACTTCTCGCCCACGACGAGCGGTATGCCGTCGCCTTCCTCGCTTGTCTGGAACGTGCCGCCGGAGGGCAGGTTCATGTCCTTGGCGACTTCCGCATCGATGCGTCCGTCACCCGGGAGCGCCGTGTCCACCAGGAACCGCAGGGGCTTGCCCCCGATTGTGACATCGGCGACGAGCATGCCGTTGGGCGAACACTGGATGACGATCGGCGCCGTGACCGCGCACGACGCGAGCGAGGCGTAGGCCGTGAACATGAGCAAGGGTGAGCGCATCGGAATCTCCCGCGAGTGCGGCGGGTGATACTGGACAGACACGATTCCGTTGCACTCAACGAATGGTGATTGAAATAATCCGCCGCAATTCACTCGCCGCACGGCCGCGTGGCCCCGACGGCGTTTCCCATCGCGCTGGGGAAGCAGCCACGCATCGCGTCCTTCGCCGACGCGACAGTGCCGTGGTCCAGCCGACCCCCAGCGACGGCCCACGAGCCGCCGGTCCATTGGACGCCCGCGGTGACAAGGTCGTAAATGCGTCAACTGGAACCAGTTGAGAAAATCGAGAGAACCCCCTTGACAGATCGTTCAACGCATGATTGAATGTTCACTCAAGGTTTGAGTGACCACTCAATGACGGCCGCCGCACCACAACCCGACACCAAGACCCGCATCCTCGACGCGGCAGCCCGGCTCTTCCACGAGCAAGGCTTCAACGCCACCGGCGTCTCCACCATCCTCCGCGAAGCCAACGTCAACCCGGGCAGCCTCTACAACCTGTTCCCCAGCAAGGACGCGCTGCTCGGGGCCGTGCTCGAGCGCTACACCGAGCTGCTCGAGCCCATCGTGATGAAGCCGGTCGAAGAGAAGACCACCGACCCCATCGACCGCGTCTTCGTCCTTTTGCAACAATACCGCGACTGGTACGCGCCGCTCGATTTTCGCCTGGGGTGCCCTATCGGCAATCTCGCGCTTGAGGTCGCCGACTCGCACCCCGAGATCCGGCCCTTGATCCAGCGGAACTTCGACGGCTGGTCGGCATTCGTCGAGCGATGGCTGACCGACGCCGGCGATCGCTTGCCCAGGCAGCTCGACCGCAAGCAGCTCGCGTCCGCCGTGCTCACCGTGATGGAGGGTGGCATGATGCAGGCCCGCTCGTCGCGCAGCGCGGCGGCGTACGACGCGTCCGTCGCCCAGCTCCGCTCATACTTCGATCTGCTCCTGTCCCAAGCTCAGAGCGAGCGTGCGTCGCGCTCGCCCAGCGTGTGACGGGGTAATGCTCGCCGGGAGGCCTCATGTTCGAGAAGCTCGCATCGATCAACTGGCTCGCGGTGCTCGCCGCGGGGTTCGCGATGTTCATGCTCGGCGGCGTCTGGTACGGCGCGGTGTTCTCGAACCTGTGGAAGCGCCTCCACGGGCACACCGAGGAGGTCGAGAAGCAGATGCAGAAGCTGCGGCCGCCGCCGGTGTTCTTCGGGTCGATGATCGCCGCGTACATCGTCGGGGCCGCCGCGATGGCCTTGCTTGTCGTCAACCTCGATCTCCGCGGCCCCGGCGCCGGCGTGTCGCTGGGCCTGGTGCTCTGGCTCTTCGGCACGGCGACCATCGGCTTGACCGATCACCTGCCGCGTCTGCGCCCCTTCGCCGCGTTCGTGCTCGATAGCGTGTTCCAGATCATCGCCTTCCCCGTCGCCGGTCTGATCCTCGCGATGTGGCGATAACGCAGTCATCCAGTGATTCCCAGGAGCCTGAACATGTTCCGATGTGTTGTTGTGTCCGTGGTCGTCTCGCTTGCCGCAACGCTGGCCCACGCGGGGGAGCGCGTCCTCCGCAACGAAGGCGTGATCCACGCCGGCGCTTCGGAGATCTTCGATTGCTTCCGCACCGGCGAAGGGCTGAAGAAGCTCTGGGGCGTCGCGCACGCGGAGGTTGACTTCAAGGTCGGAGGCATGATCCGCACCAACTACGACCCCGCCGGGAAGATCGGCGACGATTCGACGATCGGCAACGCGATCCTCGCGTACGAGCCCGATCGCATGCTGGCCCTGCGCCCGATCGCGCCCGCCGCCGCCCAGGACTTTGTCAAGAAGATGTGCGAGACTGGCTGGACCGTCATCCGTCTCGAGCCGCTGACTCCGACGAGCACCAAGCTCAGCGTCACCATGTCCGGCTTTGGCGAGGGGGAGCTGTACGACCAGGCTTACGCGTTCTTCCAGCAGGGTAACGCCTGGACGCTCGCGAAGATGCAGGAAGCCATGAACGACAAGACCCGCGAGGCCCGCAACGAGCGGATCGCGAAGGCGTGGAAGTCAATGCTGGGGGCGTGGGAGTTCTCGCAGAAAGCGCCCAGCGGCAACACCTTCCGCGGCCGCAGCACCATCGCCGCACTCTTCGGCGGACGCGTCATCTTCGCCTCGGGATTCCTCGGCAATGACAAGAAGATGGGACACCACAGCCATCTCACCGCGGGCGTCGATCCCGAGAGCGGCGAGTGGATGGTCTGGAACTTTGACCAAGACGGCAGCTTCACCCGTGGGCCGGTGTACTTCGAAGGCGACAAGATGGTCGTCGATTGGACCACCGCCAACGCCGCCGACGGCAAGCTCATCGACTACCGCGTCGAGTACGCGTTCCATGACGATGGCGACTACACCGTCAAGGTGCTCACGCCCCCCGAAGCCAACGGCACCCGTGGCACGATCGCCGAGGTGCGGTACAAGAAGGTGGGGGACGCGGTCAGCGCCGGAGGGGCAGCATCCGACCCGGGCATGCCCGCCAAGTAGTTGGGTCCCAGGTCCCCGTGCAACTCGCCGCCCCATCGGGCGGCTTTTTCTTTGCCATTTGACGCTTTGCCATTTGCTCGTTTCCCCTACCCTTCCGCCCTATGTCACTCATTGTCACCGGCACCATCGGCATCGACGACATCGTCACTCCCAGCGGGCACGCCAACCAGGTCTTGGGCGGCTCGTGCATGTACTTCTCGGCGGCCGCGAGCTTCTACAGCCCGGTGCGGCTGGTCGCCGTCGTGGGTGAGGACTTCCCGCCGGCGTTCCGTAACTCGTTCAAGCAGTTCCCGAATGTGGATCTGCAGGGGCTTGAGACCCGCAAGGGCGGCAAGACCTTCCGCTGGGGCGGCAAGTACCACGCCAACATGAACAGCCGCGACACGCTCTTTACGGAGCTGGGCGTCGTCGGCGAGCATCCCGCGAAAGTGCCGGGCGCGTACAGCGATTCCAAGCTGGTCTTCCTTGCCAACTCGCCACCGGCGGTGCAGATGGGTTTCATCGATCAGCTGCCGCAGCGCAAGCTGACGGTCGCCGACACGATGGACCTGTGGATTAACGTGGCGAAGGACGATCTGCTGAAGCTGCTCAAGCGCGTCGACGGCCTCGTGCTCAATTACGACGAGGCCGAGCTGCTCACCGGCAAACCCAACAGCGTGAGCGCGGGGCGTGCGATCCTCGAGCTCGGGCCGCGGTTTGTGGTGATCAAGAAGGGCGAGCACGGCTGCTTGCTGGTGCACCGCGACGGCATGTGCGCGTTGCCCGCGTACCCCACCGAGAAGATCGTCGATCCCACGGGCTGCGGCGATACGTTTGCTGGCGGCATGATGGGCGCGTTGGCGCACCAGCTTCAGGACGCGAACGCGGATACGGGCTCCTACGCCGCCGTCCGCCGGGCGCTGGTCCACGGCACCGTCGTCGCGTCGTACACGATCGAGGCGTTCAGCCTCGATCGCCTGAAGCAGATCAAGAAGAGCGACCTCGACAAGCGGTTCGAGGAGTACGCGGGGATGGTGCGGGTGTAGGAAATCCAGACTAGCTCTGATCAACGGAGGTCATTTTGATCCGGACGGAGCGTGAGAATGTCACGCCGTTTATCGAGGCTTTGGGCTTGGTCGATTGATGTTCTCTCCACAACCGCCGCCCGGTGGGTCCGACTCAACTGGTCCGTCGTCCCTTGCGTGATATAGGATTGAGCCGAAGAGCCGCTCGTCGGAAAGCGCGATGTCTGTGCGGATTCCCAAGCAGGTAATCGCAGCGTCACTTGCAAAGGCCGAGTCGCCGAGGCTTCGAAAAACAAACGCAGCGCTGCGATGCATCCCGTAACATTGCTCTAGGGCGTCCGGGCGGTTGTTCTCTTCAAGACAGAAGCCCAGCATCGCTGAACTCGCGGCAGAGTAGACAAGCCGCAGAGTGGTGCTTGTCGAGTGCTCATCTGGCCCGACAGTGTGGATCTCTTCGCGGGCCTTCCAAGCCAGCGCAGAGGCATCATCCAGCAAGTTAGACCACTGCGCAACGAGCAGGTCACGCAGTCGCCTGCGATCCCCTTTGTCCGATGGCCGAATCACTTCTGCAATATGAACCAACCTGTCGTACCGGCCCACGACCGCCTCTTTGCTGCCAAAGTCTCTCCCATACTCAGCGACAAGCTCGCCCCATTCGATGGTTGCCGCACGAAAGCCGGTTGGCGACGCAGAGTTTCGAACCTCTCGAAAGGAAGCCTTCGCCTGCTCGAAGTCGCCGATCAACAGGCACAACTCACCAATTCTTTGCGTATTCCAATCCGCCAAAGGAACTCCCAGCTCTTTTGCCATACGTCGATAGGCAAGTTCGGCGCGGGAATCGCTTCGTGCAGCAGCGATCGCAACGAGTTCCGAAGCCGCAGACGCTCGATCCGACGCGGAAAAGCTCTTGTCATTCCATATCTGAACGAACAGGTCCTCCGCCTCCCTGACCCGTCCCAGCATTTGCAAGCAGGTCGCTCTCGTGGACTGCAATGCCCAAGCAGAAACGGGGCCGGGGCCCGGCGTGCCAGACTGCTCATTCAAGATGGTCAACGCTTGCCTGTACTCCCCGTCGCCCATCAAGCGTTGTGCCAGCCAAAACGCCGCCGAGCCGGTCCAAAGACTCTGCCTTGCATCGGAGGCGAGGGCATGCTGCAGTGCTTCTCGAAGACGGGACCGCTCGGCGGCTTGATCGGCTTGCGGTGCGGCCCTTCCCTCAAGTCTTTCGTATTCGCTTCGTATTTTGAAGAACGTCCTTGCCAACGTGTCGGGCTTGGGAGACACAACTTGTCGTGAATCAGCCAGCTGAGCGGAGCAATCGAATGTCGGGATCGGTGCGATAAGCACAAGAAGGCCTGCGATCGCGATCTGAAAGTGAGTCTTCATTTCGTTCTCCAATTCATCTCATGGAGTTGTTTGTTGAGGATGACAGTTGTCAGGCGTTTCGGTGCACGGAGTCGGATTGCAAGGATCTTGACAAGTCCCTTGATAACAAACCGATCCAATTGGAAAGCAGCATGGTTGATGGAATGCGACATAACCACACGACCCCGGCGGCATGCACTGCCCGTCATAGGGAAGACGCCCCGCCCCGTCGCCCGTACCTGGCGTCGGCAGTTGTCTGCTCCCACCGATTGGAAAGACAGATTGTCCGTTGTTGACGCACGCGGCGTTGGCGGACCAAACCGCCTTGAGTGGCTGCTTTATCTCAGCCGAGCCAACCCAATACCACTGATTAAAGTACGCATAGTCACACGGAGAAATCGTTGGTGATGAAGATACCGTGAGAGTTTCAACTTTTTGACCGGAGTAAGTATAAGACGACCCTGCCTGAATTGACCATGTTGCCTGACTGTTTGCCTCCGCCTTGACAATTGGGCCAATGGCACCTGCTACCTTTGCCGCGAACGTCTGGCTGTAGGAGCCGGAGACCTGAACGTTCACGGTATGTGTAATGGTTCGCTGGGTGCTCGACGTGAGAGTCCACGGCAAACCATTGCAGCCGCCGTTCGAGTTCACCTCTTGCCACGCTTTGTAGATCGTTTTGGTGCTCGCAAAGGAAGTCACAATGATTGGTGGGCCATCTGTCGCAGGAACACATGAATAGCCCGGTGCCGTGACATAGTCATCGGCGGTACGTCCGTTTACGCATGTGTCGGCCGGAATGCCGGAGCACTCGTCGGCTCGCGCGATCGGCGAAAGAACGAAGAGGGTGACAATCGCGATCACTGATCTGTGTTGAAGATCCGAGAGTTTCGATTGATCCGAATTTCCCACAGGCGATGTCTCCCGGTAGCGTGGGTCTCGATCAATGTACATCGTTACGTCGGGTTTCGCAACTCAGTTCCAACAGGTGGGACCAGTCGGCTCGGATCAAGTTTTCGTGTTTGCGTATGTGCTCGTTCTGTGGCACACGGCTTCGTGCTGGAATGCTTGCGTTCCCGTGCGCGCGAGTGCGTCGATCACATACATGAGTCAAGTATCGCCATGAAGTTCTAAAGCCAAGCCGGAAATTGTGTTGGTCATGTCGGTGATTGCTTGAAACCGCGTAGTCCTCTGCGCTGTAAGTGCCATTATTTAATAGAGATAGGTGAAAAAAACAAGCTTTTTTGGTTTGCAGCGATCTCATCGCCGAAATTACGATAAGATGAGCCGAATATCCGGTGTAAGGAGCTACTGCATGAACACGACCACCCGTTTCGCTCTCGCCCTCTGTGTCGGCGGCGTCGCGTCGCTCGCGGCCGCCGAGGACGCCTTCAAGCTGAAGCCGCTGCTGCCCGCCGTCGCGGCGGAAGAGCCGGCCGCGGCCGCCCCGGCCAACGAATACGTCAAAGGCGTCTCGCCCCGCGCGAACTTCGCGATCTCCAACAAGCGCTGGCACGACGACCCCGAGGTTTTCTGGAAGGGCTTCCTGACCGGCCTCCGCGGGTTCGAGCACTTCTATGAGCCCCTGGGCAACCCGATCTACTTCGAGTCGCCGTTCAACAACAGCGGCCTGCGCTTCCTTTATCTGCACCACGAGTTCGACGACAAGTCCCAGCTCGGCGGCGGCGACCTCAACGTTGTCGCTCTGCAGATCCGCCTCGCGATCACTGAACGCTTGGCCCTGATCGCGACCAAGGACGGCTTCAGCTGGCTCGACGCGAACGCCCTCCCCCGCCAAGACGGCTGGAACTCCGCCGCCGCGGGCGCCAAGTACGCGTTCTATGTGGATCGCGATCTCGATCTCGTCGCCACCGGCGGATTCCGCTGGATGACGATGTCGGGCGAGAAGAAGGTCCTGCAGGGCGGCGTGCACGAGCTCTCGCCGTTCATCTCCGCCGCCAAGGGCTGGGACAAGTTCCACCTGATCGGTAATCTCACGTGGCGAGCCCCGCTCGACGGCGACGACGGCAACAACATCATCCAGTGGGACCTGCACGCCGACTACGAGTTCTTCCCCGAGACTCTCAAAGGCTTCGCCCCCTTCGTCGAGCTGCACGGTCTGCATTACCTCGACGACGGCACGCGGACGCCTCTCTCGGTCGGCGGCGCGGACTACAACAACCTCGGCTCGTCCGACGTCTCGGGCTCGACGGTGATCTGGTTCGGCGTCGGCGCCCGCTGGAAGCTCTCGCCCCACGCCTCGATCGGCGCGGACTACGAGTATCCCCTGACCAACCGCAAGGCCGACATCTTCGGCAGCCGCGTCACCGTCGACTTCCAGCTCACTTGGTAAGCACTCTCTTCCCGTCGCGGCGTGCTTGACGGCAGATGAGTCGGTTCCTCACCGCACCATCAGCCCCGGTCTCAACGGGTGACAAGAACCCGTCGCGGCGGACCGAAAGTTCGTGTCCCCCTCCTCCCCGAAGAGCCATCGCGAAAGCGACGGCTCTTTCTGTTTGTGTCGTGTGGGGGCGGGGCCTTCCAGGCCCCGCAGTTTCAGCCTCTTGATCGAGCCGATAAAATCAG
>DASVYC010000082.1:0-49647 GCA_036392375.1 Phycisphaerales bacterium | reverse complement strand
AATCACCGCTCACGCTCCCCGACAACAAGCGCGACCTGCTCGAGTTCCTCGTCGCCGATCTCGACGAGACCCTCAACAAGATGAGCGCCCAGCTCGAGCAGCTCGCCGCCGACGCCACCCGCTCCGCCGCCGCTTCGGCCCTTGCCGAGACCAGCGAGTCGCTGGTCAAGAGCGTCGACTTCTTCGACATCGAGCCGATGACCCGCCTCGCCAAGGCGATGCAGACCTTTGGCAGCCAGGCCGCCGATCTCGACCCTCGCAGCACCACTTCCGCCGTCCCGGCTGCCAAGGAAGTCGCCACCGCGCTCCGCCGCCAGGTCGACGCGCTCAAGCGCGGCAAGGTCCGCAGCGAGAATCTCGACCCCGTCGTCCACTCGCTCGAACAAGCGATCCAGGGCGAGGCCGACGCGAGCACCACGCCCGCCGCTCACGATCCCGAACCCGCGCCCGAAGCCGCTGCGCCCGCGAGCGCTGCACGCGCGCCCGCCGCGTCCAGCATCCCCAGCGCCCCCGCCGGCGACGGCGCTCCCGCCCCGGCCCAGGCCAACGCCCCCGCCGGCACCGCCCAGGCCGTCGAGCAGACCATCCGCGTCGAGGTCCGCCGCCTCGAGCAGCTCATGAATCTCGTGGGCGAGCTCGTGCTCCAGAAGAACCGCATCTCCGCCGTCGGCCGCAACCTCTTCGCCGAGAAGGGCCTCAGCCAGAACAGCCGCGACGCCGTCACCGTCGCCACCGAAGGCCTCGACCGCGTCACCGCCGACATCCAGCTCGCCGTCATGCGCACCCGCATGCAGCCGCTCGAGAAACTCTTCGGCAAGTACCCCCGCCTCATCCGCGACCTCGCCCGCAAGACCAACAAGAAGATCGACCTCGTCATCGAGGGCGGCGAGACCGAAGTCGACAAGTCCGTCATCGACGAGCTGGGCGATCCCCTCATCCACTTGCTCCGCAACTCCGCCGACCACGGCATCGAGACGCCCGAGGACCGCGTCAAGGCCGGCAAGTCCGAAACCGGCACCATCAAGCTCGCCGCCAGCCACGAAGGCTCCCACGTCCGCATCCTCGTCGTCGACGACGGCAAGGGCCTCGTCCGCGAGAAGATCGCCGCCAAGGCCATCGAGCGCGGCCTCGCCACCGAGGCCGAAGTCGCCGGCCTCTCCGACCGCGAGGTCTACAAGTTCATCATGCTCCCCGGCTTCTCCACCGCCGAGAAGGTCTCCGACCTCTCCGGCCGCGGCGTGGGCATGGACGTCGTCAAGACCAACATCGAGAAACTCAAGGGCACCATCGATCTCCACTCGACACCCGGCAAGGGCTCGACCATCGAGATCAACATCCCCCTCACCGTCGCCATCATGCCCGCCATGATGGTCGGCGTCGGCGTCCACGGCAAGCGCGAGGAGATCTACGCCGTCCCGCTCGGAAACATCCTCGAGATCGTCAAGCCCGATCCCAAGTCCATCAGCACCATCGGCGAGCGCCCCGTCATGCGCCTCCGCGACAGCGTGCTCCCGCTCTTCAACGCCGCCGACCTCTTCGGCTACAGCGGCAACAAGCCCGACCAGCCCTTCGCCGTCATCCTCTCGATGGGCGAAAAGACCGTCGGCCTGCTCGTCTCGCGCCTCATCGGCCAGCAGGAAATCGTCATCAAGCCCCTCGACTCGCTCGACCCCAGCACCAAGGCCCAGGTCCCCAAGGGACCCGTCTCGGGCGCCACCGTCCGAGACGACGGCGGGGTCAGCCTCATCGTCGATGTCGCCCAGCTCGTCAAGATGGGCCAGGAGATGAAGTCCTCGACCGCCGGCCCCAAGGCCGCCTCCCAGGCCAAAGCCGCACCGACACCTCCCACCCAGCCCGCACCCTCCGCAAAGCGCACGCAATCCGTCGCCTGAGGAAAAAGTCCCACCCGGCCCGCGCCGATACCACGCAAGCTCTCATCACCCGTAACCCCCTGAGGACCGACCGCTCATGGACGCTCAATACATCAAGCCTTTCATCGCCAGCATCCAGAACGTCTTCACGACGATGATGCAGCTCCCGGTCACTGTCCAGGCTCCCAAGGTCAAGGACAACCCGAGCATGACCTACGACGTCTCGGGCATCATCGGCCTCTCGGGCGACGTCGTCGGCTCGATCGTGCTCTCCTTCCCCAAGGAGACCGCCGAGCGCATCGTCTCGCTCCTCACCGGCAGCCCCATGACCGCCGACTCACCCGACTTCGCCGACGCCATCGGCGAGCTCGTCAACATGGTCAGCGGCGGCGCCAAGGCCAACTTCACGGGCAAGAAGGTCTCCATCTCCTGCCCCAGCGTCGTCGTCGGCACCGGCCACAAGGTCGCCAAGCAGACCGACGCCCCGACCATCATCATCCCCTGCGCCACCGACTGCGGGGAAGTCGCCATCGAGGTCACCATCCAGACCGCCGACGCCGCCGTCAAGGCCAAGGCCGCCTAACCCACACCCGACTCGCACCCGCATCCACCGCGCCCCGCGCGACACGAACCACGAGGCCCAGCCATGAAGATCCTTCTCATCGACGACTCCAAGACGATGCGCAACATCCAGAAGTCCGTGCTCGCCCAGCTCGGGCACACCACGGTCGAGGAAGCCTGCGACGGCCAGGACGCGCTCTCCAAGGTCGGCGCCTACAAGCCCGACCTCATCCTCGTCGACTGGAACATGCCCAACATGGACGGCCTGACCTTCGTCAAGACCTACCGCCAGACCAACAAGTCCACCCCGATGATCATGGTCACGACCGAAGCCGAAAAGGCCCGCGTCATCGAGGCCATCAAGGCCGGCGTGAACAACTACGTCGTCAAGCCCTTCACCCCCGACCTGCTCAGCCAGCGCATCAACGAAACCCTCGCCAAGTGCCAGGGCGCGCAGGCCGCCTAATCCCCCACAGGCAGCGGGGCCTTCCAGGCCCCCGCGCGCCTCATGTCCCCTCACGACCGGCACACGCCGGTCGTTCTCGTTTTGCCCCGCCCGCAACCACACCCACCCCTTCCGCGTACATCCCTCGACCGACCCCACCAGTCAGGCACCAACCGCCGCCCCACACCATCCGGCGCCGACCTCACTGGACAAGCGCGCGGGAATGTCGGACAATCGACCCGCCCCTTCACCACCCGCGGCCGTTCCGCGGCAGACTCGCCTATGCCGAGACGCCGACCCAACTCCGCCGCGACCTTCACTCCTCTGGCTGCCCTCCTGGCCCTCGCCCTCTCCACGGCCCGAGCCGACGAGCCGCCGCCAACCCCACCGGCCGAATCGCAGCCGGCCGAAACCCCGCCCGCCGAAGCAAAGCCCGCGGACACGCCCGCGCCCCGGCCTCCCGAACCCGCGACCAACGCCGCCCCGGACGCCAAGCCCGCGCCCGGCTCCTTCGAAACCGTCCTCTACCTCAAAGACGGCACCCAGGCCATCGGCCGCCTCACCGACATCTCAGGCGACTCCTACACCCTCGTCATCAGCGGCATCCCCACCCGCTTTGACAAGTCCTTCGTCCTCCGCGTCGCCGCGCTCCCACCGATCGAAGAACGCTACAAGCAGATGCGGGCCACCATCCCCGACGAGGATCTCGATCAGCGCCTCACCCTCGCCCAGTGGCTCCGCGACAAGCGTGCGTACACCCTCGCCCTCGCCGAGGTCGAGAGCATCCTCAAGGCCGATGGCGCACACCCCGGCGCCCGCGAGCTCAAGAAACTCCTCGACCTCCAGATCGAGATGGACCGCGACGCGGCCAAGCGCCGCGCCGAGAAGCCGCCCACCGCGCCCCAATCCCCCGATGGCCCCAGCGAGATCGAGAAAGAAGCCGAGCGCAGCCGCAACTTCCCCAAGCTCAGCCCCGACCAGATCAACATCCTCCGCGTCTACGAGCTCGACCTCGCCAACCCCCCGCGCCTGCTCGTCCCCAAGGAACTCATCGACGAGATCATCAAGCGCTACGCCGCCGACGACCTGATCCCCTCCACGCCCGAGGGGCGCGAGGCTCTGTACAAGTCGCGCCCCACACAGATCATCGAGCTGCTCTACCGCCTCAAGGCCCGCGACCTCTACTCCATGGTCCAGGTCCAGGAAGACCCCGAGGTCTTCCTCAACTTCAAGCGCGACATCCACCAGGGCTGGCTCATCAACTCCTGCGCCACCTCCCGCTGCCACGGCGGCGAGCACGCCGGCCGCCTCATGCTCGACCGCTACCGGCCCGCCGAGCCTTCCACCTTCTACACCAACTTCCTCATCCTCGAACGCTTCCGCCTCGCCGATGGCAGCCCCCTCATCAACTACACCGAACCCGAAAAGTCACCCCTCGTCCAGTTCGCCATGCCCCGCAACCTCGCCGTCCGCAAGCACCCCCAGGTCCGCGACGCCAACGGCCTCGACCAGTGGCGCCCCGCCATCCGCTCCAAGGACGACCGCCGCTACATCAACACCCTGAACTGGATCCGCTCCATGTACAAGCCCCGCCCCGACTACGCCGTCAACTACGACCCGCCACAGCCCAAAGGCCTCGTCCCCGCCGACGCCCCTCGCCCCGAACGCTGAGCCCCCAGAAGCCGAGCATGGGTGACCTTCCCCACCCCGACACCAAATCCTCACGCACCCCTCCCAACACTGATAAACTCTGCCCCCGCGCCGGACCACCACGGCACGCTCTCGACCCGGAGACCCAGATGCCCGCTTCCACGCCCACCCGCGCCCTCGCGCTCTCCCTCGCTCTCGCCGCCGGCGCGGCCCTCTCGGCCTGCGACCGCGCCGACCCCGCCGCACGCCCCCTCGCCGTCAGCTCCGGCGCGCTCCAGAACCTCTCCGGCGGCTCGTACAACGCCCCGAAGGAAAAGCTCCAGAACGACGTCTACAAAGGCGTCCTCGCCACCGCCAAGCCGGTGATGGACGCCAACGCTCAGAGCGCTCAGGGTCACGCCGCCGCCGGCATGATCGGCGCCTCGCAGCTCGGCCTCGCCCAGCCCTACCTGCTCGCCGCCGCCGACGCCGAGATCAACACCCTCACCAAGGCCTCGGTCATCCGCGCCCTGGTTGACAACTACACCAGCCAGAGCCTCACCGCCGAGACCAGCGCCGGGTTCGACCCCGCCGCCCTGATCGCCGACCTCGACAAGAGCCGCGCCGAGGCCGAGAAGGACATCGCCCAGAACCAAGCCAAGCTCTCGGAAGTCGAGCGCACCATTGCCGACCTGACCGCCAAGGCCGACGCCAAGGCCGCCGAAGCCAAGAAGCTCAACGACGAGTACCTCGCGGTCCGCGCCTCACTCGCGACGCTCTCCGCCAGCCAGGCCGAGTCCAAGCTCATCGCCGCCCGCGACACCAAGCGCCAAGGCGACGCCGTGCGAATGGACGCCTCCCGCCTCCAGGCCCAGGCCGATCTGCTCAAGCCCGAGGCCCGCGAGCTGAAGGTTCTGGTGGACGCCAGCAAGAGCCGCATCGCCGGCATCGACCGCATGAAGCTCGAGGCCAGCGAAAAAGCCCAGCAGGGCCAGGCCGCCGCCGCTCAGGCCAAGGCCGCCGCCGGCGAGACCGCCAAGGACATCGAGGCCAAGCTCAAGGAGCTCGCCTCCACCCGCACCACCGAGGTCCTTTCCGCGTACGACACCGGCATCGCCGAGCTCCGCAAGGCGCTCGCCACCGCCAAGTCCGCGTCCACCGATGGCGGGGCCAACAAGCTCCTCAGCGCCCGCGCCCAGCTCGCCCTCGCCGACGCCCTCTCATCCAAAGCCCTCAGCCTGCAGCAGCACGTTCTGCTGCTCACCTACGTCGCCAACGCCAAGCCCGCGCTCCCCTTCGCCGCCGCGCACCAGGCCGAGCTGACGCAGACTCTCGAGCAGCACAAGGCCACCGTGGAAGAGGCCAGGTCCGCCTTCGAGGCCGCCGAGTCCGCCTTCGCCGGCGTCCAGCTCCGCGGCAGCGGCACCGGCGAGATCAAGGAACGCATGACCCGGCTCTCGGAAAAGCTCGGCGTCCTCGGCGGCAAGTCCGCCGCGCCCGCCGAGCAGCCCGCCCAACCAGAAGGCCAGCCAGAAGGCCAGCCCGCCGCCCAGCCCGCGGCCGAGCAGCCGCCGCAGGCCGCCGCCCCCGCGAGCGACGACGCCGGCGCCGCCTGGACCGCGATCTACGCCGCGTTGGAATCCGGCGATGCCAACGCGCTCCTCCCCCTCACCAAACTCTCCGATCCGGCTCACGAACCCACCATCCGCGCCATCGCCGAGCTCACCGCCGTTCAGAACGCCCTCGACGCCGCCTGCCAGGAGAAGTTCGGCAAGACCTTCACCGAGTCCCAGGCCGCCGCGATGGGTCAGACCGCTCCAAAGTCCGCCGCCGACTACACCGTGACGCCGGAGGGCGAGTCCGCCACCGTGTCGCATCCGGCCAGTCCCGCACCGCTCAAGCTCATCCGCGAGAACGGCAACTGGCTCCTTGATTCCTCGTCCTTCGCCTCCGGCCCCGCCGCCATGATGATCCCCATGGCCGAGCCCATCAAGAAGGCCATGGCCTCCATCACCGAGGACGTCAAGAGCGGCAAGATCACCCAGATCGAGTCCATCCTGATGGAACTCCAGAAGCGCATGCAGGGCGGCGGCTGATCGCCGATCGCTCCGCGATCATCTCAATTCATCGCTGGCCAAAGCGACCCTCGCTCCGCTTTCGCCATTTGCCATTTGAGATTTGAGTTTTGAGATTTGAGTTTTGTGCCCCGCCAGTTGCCCTCCGTCCCCCGCTTCTCTTCAATCCCCCATGTCCACCACCGAAGCCGTGCCCGGTCCGACGCTGCCCGACGTCAAGATGCACCTGCACTCGCCCGCCAAACCGGGCGTCGGCACCGTCGTCTCCAACGAACGCTGCACCCACGCCAAAAAGTCCGCCGGCTTCGTCCGCCACGTCGCCATCGATGTCTCGCAAACCCAACTCGCCGGCAACTTCGTCTCCGGTCAGTCCTTCGGCGTCCTCCCCCCCGGCGAAGACTCCCGCGGCAAGCCCCACGCCCTCCGCCTCTACTCCATCGCCTCCCCCACCACCGGCGAAGACGGTCAGGGCAAAGTCCTCGCCACCACCTGCAAGCGCCTCATCGACGAACACACCGACACCGGCAAGCTCTTCCTCGGAGTCGCCAGCAACTACCTCTGCGACCTCAAGCCCGGCGACCAGGTCCGCGTCACCGGCCCCAACGGCAAGCGCTTCGTCCTCCCCGCCGATCCCAACGCACACGACTACGTCTTCTTCGCCACCGGCACCGGCATCGCCCCCTTCCGCGGCATGATCAAGGACCTCATCGCCCAGAACGCGACCAGCAGGATCGCCCTCATCATGGGCTCGCCCTACGCCAGCGATCTGCTCTACCACAACGACCTGCTCGAACTCGCGAGCAAGCACACCAACTTCACCTACCTCACCGCCATCAGCCGCGAGAAGATGCCCGACGCGCCGAAACCTCTCTACGTCCAGGACCGCCTCACCACCCACCGCGAACAGCTCACGTCGATCCTCTCTTCCTCGCGCTCCCTCATCTACGTCTGCGGCATCGCCGGCATGGAACTCGGCATCCTCCAGCAACTCGCCCGCACCCTCACCGGCGACGCCCTCGACGCGCTGCTGCAAATCGACCCCGAAGCACGCGACACCATCAACGCCTGGGACCGCAAGATGCTCCACAAGCAGATCAGGCCCACCCGCCGCGTCTTCCTCGAGGTGTACTGACAACTCTCCTCCCCGCGCAGCGGGGAGGAGTGGCCGAGCGAAGCAAGGCCGAGGTGGGGTCCGGTTCCGCGGCACCCGCCACCGCAACTCGCATCCGGTGCCACCAGTCCGCCGCTGCTCGGAGCGGCGCGACTGATGCCGCGGCGCTCTTCGACATTCCAGAACCTCCCCTGCTCCCCTGCCCCCCTGCTCCCCTTCCCCCGGCCGCACCACCACTTGCAGCAATCTGCATCTCCCTCCCGCGCCCCCCATTGAATCATCCGGCGGTTTCCAAGAAACTCCCGCCCATGACGGCTCTCCCAAATCACGTTCCTCTGCGTCTCGCCGCCGCACACGACGACGCGTCAGAACACTCGCCAGACAATGCGCCAGATCCAAGCACGCACCCCGAGTTCGGCCGCGTGATGGCCTCGCTGCTCGACGACTGCCGCACCGTCGCCGAGACCGCCGAGTCGCTCGACCTGGGCGTCCGCGAGGTCCTCGCGATCGCCAACTCGGACAAAGCCCGCGCCATCATCGACGATCAGATCGCGTTCGAGTCCCGCCGCGCCGCCCTCCTGCAGGCCCAGGCTCGGTCGGCCGCCCTCCGCACGCTGCTCGCGCTCAACACCCTGACCGACTGCATCCACGATCGCACCGATCGCGCCCTGGAAACACTCCGAAAATCCGTCGCCGCCGCATTGAAAGCGCCGCACGCCACTCCACCTCCCGTGGCGGGGGAGGGGAGGGTGCCGGGTGGTGAATTCCATTCGCGCCCAACCGTGGGCGACCGCGGCTGGGGTCATTTGGGTTGGCACAACCCCGGATCGGCCCGGCAGCCGGCGCGCCCTCTCGCCGAAGAAAACTCACCCGCGGCTGCGAACAATCCGCTTCCCGCAACCGCGGGCCAACCCGCGACGGAGTTTTCTGGACGCATGCCACACGCTATGAACACCACCACTTCCCGTTCCTTCGTCCAGCGCCGCCACGCCACCCTCCCCGCGCTCGCGGCTCTCCTCGGCGTGCTCGCCGGAGCGCCCGCCGCCCTCGCCCAGAGCGAGCTCTCACCCTCCGTCGTCACCGCTGCGTCCTCGCTCTCCAAGGAGCAGGAAGCAGAGATCGCCGCGTTCGCCAAGCCCGCGCTCGACGCGTTCGCCGGCGAAGACCCCGACAAGATCAAGAACGCCCGCCTGGCTCTCACCGGGCCTCTCACCAGCGACCGCCGCACGCCCTCGCTCGCGTTCCGCCAGGGCTATTCCAAGGTGCTCGGCCCCGAGCTCGCCCGCGTGGTGGACCGCAAGGACCCGCTCAGCGCCGTCAGCGCTCTGCGCATCGCCGCTGAACTCGCGACCCAGGAAGGCTTCGACGTCTTGGAGAAGGGCTACGCCAGCGGCGACGAGGCCATCCAGATCGCCGCCGCGGGCGGCGCCACCCGCGCCTTCGAGGTCGTCCGCGCCACGCCCCAGACCGTGGCCCCCGGCCGCCTCACCCAGGCCGTCAACGAGCTGGGCAAGCTGCTCGAGTCCACCGCCAGCGCCAATGTCGCCGACGCCGCCGCCCGCGGATTGGTCACCGCCCTGCGCATCTCGACCAACGCCGAGGTCCGCAGCCAGGCCTCCATCGTCGCCTCCAAGGGCCTCGCGGCCCGGGCCCGCAAGATCACCACGGTCGAGCCCGGCGCCGGCAGCCTGCTCCCGCTCGTCCGCATCGCCAGCGAGATCCGTGACGACCTAACCGACAACACCCGCCCCGCGCTCAACCCCGCGGCCCAGGCCGCGCGGCGCGAAGTCGGCGGCGACTGCATCGCGCTGGTGGCCCGCCTCGTCAAGAGCGGCCAGCTCCCGCCCGTCCGCCGCGAGGACGACGCCGCCGAGAAGGCCCGCAAGGAAGCCCTCCGCCCGCTCGCGACCCAGCTCGTGGGCGCGGGCGAGCAGATCGTTTCGCTCGTCGCCGGCAACAACGATCCGATCCGCACCAACCTCGCGGAATTGGTCCGCAAGCCCGACGTCTCGACCGACGCCCAGTTCCTCGAGGGCGCCCGCGAACTGCTCACCAAGCGGCTCACCCGCCCGCCCTTCAGCCTGGCGGCGAACCGTTTCGAGTTCTGATCAACGCGTGACGCCGCTCACCGCGGCGACGCGTCCTTGGACTTCACGTCGGACGGCTTGACCTCGGAGCGGATCTCCGAGTCGCCCCGCTCAACCACCCGCACGCTCGCGGGAATCGCCGTGGCCTCCGGTCCGGCCGCGACCACCAGACGCGCCGTGACACCGGGATGACCCGTCCCCACCACCGTGAGCACCACCCGCGCGACCAGCATGTCGCCGGTGGGCAGATCGCCGCCGGTGTCGAAGTTGGCCAAGGGGATGCGGACCCGCGAGCCGGGCTTGTTCTTGAGATCGCGGGTCACGCGGTTGTTGAAGTACGGGCGACGCTGCAGCGCGGGATGATCGCCGCCCCGCAGCCACAGGCCCGTCACCGCCGCCGTGTCGGGAGCCGAGAGCTCGACCTCGACCTGGAACGCCGCGAGCGGGCGGCTGCCGGTATCGAGCTTGATGTCGTAGCTGATCACCCGCATCGGCCCGGCCTTGCCGACATCGGTCTTGATGATCGCCTCCGGCGGGACCTCCACGTCCGAGCGATCGGTCGCACGCAGCGTGTCCCTGTCGGTTCCGACGACCTGGGCCACGAGCGAATCAACCTCGTCGATCTCGGCGACGCGTTCGCCGCTGGAGACAAAGCCCTTCCTCTTCTGCTCGACCTCGCGTGCTTTCTTGAAGGCGTCGAGGATCGTCACACCCGCGAGCTGCACGGGAGCCGATCGTTCATCGAGCAGCCGGCCCGCGCTCTCGCCCCGGCCGAACTCAGGAGCGGCCGGCGGTGCCGCGGCGATCGTCACGGGCGCGTTCTTGGCGTCGGCCTTCCCGGATGCCTGTTCGCGGTTGCGGTTGCCGATGTAGACCGTGGTCGCCACCAGCGCGAAGACCGCGGCGACCTGGAGCGTGCGGACCACGCTCTTGCGGGCGTTGGTTCGGCGTCGCTGCTCGAAGAGCGTCCGCAGCACCACCGCGTCGGTGCTGGCCGCGAGCGGGCGCGTCGAGCCGTAGGCCTCGCGCAGCGCGGCGACCGCGCGGCGCGGCAGCACCGGATCCGGCAGCGCGTCGCCGCGGGCGGCTTCGTCGTTCGGGGTTGTGTTCGCGTGATCCGACATCCTGGCACCAACCCTTCAGCGCGGCGGGGGAACGAAAGGTTCAGGTCCGATCATCCGCTTTCTTCCAGGTCAAACAAGGCCCGTGTTCGGGGGTCCTCCCGCAGGGTCGCGATCGCCTGGTGCAGGCGGCTCTTGACGGTTCCTACGGGAATCCCCAGTGCCGCGGCGACCTCCCGCAGCGAGAGATCGTCCACGAACCGCAGCAGCAGCACCTCCTGCTGGCCTTCGGGCAGGTTGGCGATGAGGGCCTTGATGTCCACCGAGAGCGGGGAGTCGGCGGCGGAGTCGAGGGCGCGGTCGTGCGAGGGGGTGAGGGCGACGCCGCGGTCCTTGCGGCGAATGGTCAAGGCGATGTTCTTGACCGCGGGGTAGAGGAAGGTCGAGAGCTTGGCGGTGAGCCGCAGGTCGGGGAGGCGTTTGAGCAGGTAGGCGAAGGTGTCCTGCAGGACGTCGAGGGCTTCGCTCTCGTCGCGGGTGAAACGGCGGGCGACGTTCATGACGAAGTTCTTGTGGCGGCGGTAGAGAGCCATGAAGGCCTCGTCGTCGCCGCGACTGGCGAGGGAGACGAGCAGCGCGTCGCCGCGGCCGTCTTCTTCCTTGCGGGCGGGGAACTTGATCGGCGCGGGCGGATCGGGTTCGCCGGTGAAGTGGAGCGGGGGTTGTCCGGGATCGGGTGTGGACATGAGACGCCGCGGCAGCGGCGGGTGGAGTCAGGATACCTCGTTCTTTGTTCGGCTCGCGGTGGGGAAATGCCGGAGAGATTGGCCGATGCAGGTCCGAGAGCCGGAGTTCTCGGTGGGATTGACGGTGGGGTTTACGGCGTGGCGTACAGCTTCGCGAGGTCGCGCCAGAACGTGGGGTAGGTCTTGGCGACGCACTGGGGGTCCTTGATGAAGACGTTGGGGCGGCGGAGCCCGATGAGCGCGAGACTCATCGCCATGCGGTGATCGTCGTAGGTGTCGAACTCGACGCGGGAGTTGGCGAGGGCCATGTCGCCGGGGGGCGGGGTGATGCCCATGACGTCGTGATCGCCCATGACGGGGCAATCGATGCGAACGCCGATCTTGGTGAGCTCGTTGCGCATCGCCTCGATGCGATCGGTTTCCTTGACGCGGAGGGTGCGCAGGCCGCGGAGGATGGACATGCCGGGAGCGAAGCAGGCGACGCTGGCGAGAGTCATGGCGGTGTCGGGCATCTTGGAGAGGTCGGCCATGATGGGCTCGAGGCGACCGGGGCCGCAGACGCGGATGTAGTGATCGCGGGGGCAGGATTCGTCTTTGTAGGAAGGGGCGGCGGGTGCGACGGGGATGTGGGCGACGCCATGGGGTGTGGTCTGGGTCGCGGGGTGCTGCTCGATCGCCGCGCCCATGCGGGCCAGGAGCGAGGGGAAATCCGCGTCGCCTTGCAGCGAGCGGTGCGACAAGCCGTTCACGCAGGCCTGGGACCCGGGGTTGATGGCGGCGGCGGCCCAGAAGTACGTCGCGCCGCTGGCGTCGGGCTCGACGTCGTAATCGAAAGCCTTGAGGCCGAGCGATTGCGGCGCGGGCGGGCCCACGCGGATGACGCGCAGGTCCTCGGAGGTCTTGACGAGGGCGCCGACCTGCTGGAGCAGGCCGATGGTCATCTCGATGTAGGTCGGGCTGGTGATCTCGCCGGTGAGCCGGATGGTCAGCCCGCCCGCGAGCCAGGGCGCGATCATGAGGATGGCGGAGATGAACTGGCTGCTCTGGGTGGTGGGGATTTCCAGCACGGTGCCCGGTCCCTTGCGTTCGGGGAGCGGGTGGATGCGCAGCGGCGGGTACCCCTCGCGGCCGGCGTACTCGACCTTGGCGCCGATCTGCGCCAGGACTTGGGCGAGTTCGCGGATGGGGCGCTCGCGCATGCGGGCGTTGCCATCGATGACGATGGGGGCGGCGCCGCTGCCGGCGCCGAGCAGCGCGGCGGCGGCGAGGAAGCGGGTGGCGGTGCCTGCGTTGTTGAGGTTGACGGTGACTTCACCCGTGGTTTTCCAGGCACCGGCGACGCCGCGGACGCGGAGCACGTCGTCGTCGACTTCGCGGGCGGTGGAGAGCTGCACGCCGAGGGTCTCGAGAGCGGCCCGCATGCGCTGGGCGTCGTCGGCGTCGAGGAGGGGGCAGCGGAGCGTGGACTCGCCTTCGGCGAGAGCGGCGAGGAGGAGTGCGCGGTTGGTCAGGGACTTGGAGCCGGGGGTGCGGAGCGCGATGTTGAAAAGGCCGCGCTTGCCGCGGGGGAGAGGTGGGATCGGGAGCAGCGACGGCAGATCGGCCAGCGGGCGCAGCAGCACCGCGGCGGGGTGATCGGGCGGGAGTTGGATCTCTGCATTCTCACTCACGACGACACCACATTGTGTTGTTGCGGGGGGCCTGGAAGGGCCCGCACTATTTCAAGGGGCCTGGAAGGCCCCCGCTCTCATTTCAATGGGGCCTGCAAGGCCCCGCTCTCTTATTGCCGGGGTTCTTCGGTCTCCTCGGCTTTGCGGAAGATCGCGACGACGTCTTCGATGGGGATCACGAACAGGCGGTTGTCGCCTTCAAACTCGACGGGGATGGCGTGCTTGGGGTTGAAGAGCACCCGGTCGTACTGCTTGATCGTGTAGTCCTCGTCGCGCTCGACCTGGCGGCTGATCGCGACCACGCGGCCGGTGAGGGTCGGGATCTCGATTTTGTCGGGGAGGTGGATGCCGGTTTTTGTCTGCTTCTTGTCCTCGTCCTTGCGGATGAGGACCCGCTTCCCGACGGGTTCGACGATCTCGAGCGAAGACTTGCGCACGGGCTTCGAAGTCATGCGGGAGAGTAGGTGGAGAGGGGGTGGGTGCACCGGGGAGAAGGGGGGCAGGGGAGCAGGGGATGTGTGGTTGGGGGATCTTGTATCATCTGTTCGCGCGAGCGCCGGTCTGTGTGCGATCACTTCGGGTCATGATGTCTTCGTCTCTCCGTCTCTCCGTCTCTTCGTTCCTTCTCTCCCCATGCAACTCCAATCACTCATTCGCGACGTGCCGGATTTTCCGAAGCCGGGGATTTTGTTCAAGGACTTCACGCCGCTGCTGGCGGATGCGCGGGGGTTGGCGTTGGCGGTGGAGCTGATGGCGAATCCGTACCGCGGGAAGGGTGTGGAGCTGGTGGTGGGCGCGGAGTCGCGTGGGTTTATTTTCGGGACAGCGATCGCGCAGGCGCTGTCGGCGGGGTTTGTGCCGATCCGCAAGCCGGGGAAGCTGCCGCGGAGCGTGCACGGCGTGGATTACGCGCTGGAGTACGGCACGGACCGGCTCGAGATCCATTCGGACGCGATCGGCCAAGGGCGGAAGGTGGTCGTGGTGGACGATTTGCTCGCGACCGGCGGCACGCTGGCGGCGTGCTGCGAGCTGGTGAAGCGGTGCGGGGCCGAGATCGCGGGGATCGCGGTGCTCATCGAGCTGCCCAAGCTCAAGGGGCGCGACAAGGTGGTGCGGTACGGCGACGTGCACTCGGTGCTGCAGTATTGAGGTTGCGTGCGGGCGGGCTTGCTTGCTTTTGCGCGCTGGGCTCTTGGGCGGCATTGGAGCAGGGCCGAGAGTTTGTGGGTCCTCTCGCTGACGCGAGAGGCTCTAGGAGCGTGTGGGTCTGTGGGGCGAGGGTTTGAGTGTCCTCTCGCTTACGCGAGAGGCTCTACGACCTGTCGGGGCGATATGTGATGGGTTGTGGGTGATCGGGGCGGGTGAGTTCTCCGTACACTCGGTGCGTGCTGCGTCTGGTTGTCGCATTCCTGGTGATTGTCGCGGGCCTGGTGGGCACGCTTGCGGTGTCGACGCCCCCGCCGCGGGCGGACTTCACGATCATCAACGGCGGGGATCCGACGACGCTGGACCCGATCGTGGCGTCGTGGCTGCGCGACATCCGGCTGATGCGGTGCCTGCACGAGGGGCTGGTGCGCAGCGACGTGACCAAGGACGATCTGCCGATCGAGCCCGCGCTCGCGGAGCGATGGGAGGTGTCGGCGGACGGGCGGGTGTACACGTTTCATCTGCGGGACGCGGCGTGGAGCGACGGCACGCCGCTGCGCTCGAGTGATTTCGTGTACGCGTGGCTGCGTGGCACGCTGCCGGACTCGGCGGCGGATTACACGTCGTTCTTCTTTCACATCGAGGGCGCGAAGGAGTTCTTTGACTGGCGGGCGGGCGCGTTGGCGGCGTTTGTCGCGAGCCCGGCCGGGGCGCGATCCGCGGATGCGGCGGAGAAGCTGTGGCAGCAGACCAAGTCGAGATTTCACGCGATGGTGGCGCTCGAGACGCCGGACGAGCGGACGCTGGTGGTGCGGCTGACGCGCCCGGTTCCGTATTTTCTGGACATCTGCACCGCGGTCGCGTTTGTGCCGGTGTGCGAGCGGGTGGTGTCGCGGTACGAGGTTGTGGACGCGGCGACTGGGCGGGTGAAGTGGGACACGGTGTGGACGCGGGCTTCGCCGTCGATCGGGGCGATGCGGCTGGAATCGTGGCGATTCAAGCGCGAGATGCGGCTGGCGAAGAACCCGATGTATTGGGACGCGTCGAACGTTCGCATCGACTCGATGGCGATCCTGAGCATTGACGATCCGGTGTCGCAGGCGATGGCGTTCCAGACCGGAGCGGTGGATTGGGTGAGCGACGTGGTGGCGCCGTTCCGCGCGGAGATGGTGGCGGGCAAGAACGCGTTCCGGGCCGAGCACGCCGAAGCGGTGCGGGGGTTGCGGGCACGTGGGCTTGGGCCGGTGGAGATTGATCGGGCTCTGCCGCCCGATCCGCGGAAGAGCACGCAGATATTCCCCGCGTTCGGGACGTTTTTCTGGAATCTCAACTGCGCGCCGCGGCTGCCGGACGGGCGGGTGAACCCGCTGGCGGACGCGCGGGTGCGGCGCGCGTTGGCGCTGGCGATCGACAAGCGCGCGGTGGCGGAGGGTGTGCGTCGGCTGGGCGAATCGGTCGCGGGCGGGCTGGTGCCGCCCGGCTCGATCCGGGAGTACGCGGGGCCGGCGGGGCTGGGGCGGAACCCGGAGGAGGCGCGGCGGCTGCTGGCGGAGGCGGGATTTGCCAACGGCAACAACTTCCCCACCATCGAACTGCTCATCAACAAGGAGCAGAACAACGACCTGGTGGCGCAGGCGATCGCGAAGGACTGGGAGCGCGAGCTGGGGCTCACGACGGCGATCGTGGTGCGGGAGACCAAGGTGTTCCGCGAGCAGGTGAAGAACGGCAACTACTTCACGAGCAGCGCGAGCTGGTTCGGCGATTACCCGGACGCGACGACGTTCCTGGAGATCAACCGCACCGGCGACGGCAACAACGACCGGAAGTACTCGTCGAAGGTGTTCGACGACCTGATGGCGCGGGCGGAGAACGAGAGCGACGGGGGCGTGCGGGCGGGGCTGCTGGCGGAAGCGGAGCGGGTGCTGGTGGAGCAGGACTTGCCGTTGATCCCGATTTTTCATTATGTGAACCTGAACCTGTTCAACCCGGATGGGTTGGAGGGGATCAGCAGCAACCGTCGGAGCGAGCAGCAGTTGTTTCGGGTGCGGATGATCGTGGGCGAGGAGGCGGGTGAGAAGTCTGGTGGAGCGTCGGGCGTGCGTGCCGTGGGCTCTGGTGTGGGCTCTGGTGTGGGCTCTGGTGTGGGGGCGTCGCGGGTGGCGGGTGGTGCGCGGCGGTCGCCGCGACGCGTGAGCGGATCGCGTCGCAGGGTTCGGGGCGCGGCGTGCTGTGTGCGTGTGCGGGGCGCTCTTCGTGAGAGTTTGTTTGCTGGGGCGTGCGCATGATCGGGCTTGTGCTTCGTCGCTTGGTGCAGCTGCCGCTGATCCTGGCGATCATCTACACGGTGACGCTGGTGCTGGCGTGGAAGGTGCCGGGCAATCCCTTGGAGAATCCGGAGGGGCGGCGTCCGGCGCCGGAGGTGGTGGCGGCGATGAAGGCGCAGTACAACCTCGACAGCTTCTGGACGTTTTACTTCTCGTACCTGGACAGCGCGACGGGGATTCGGTATGTGCGGCAGGAGCTGAGCGGGGAGTCGCGGCTGCGGCGCGAGCAGGCGGTGGCCGCGGGGCGGTTGGCGCCGGTGCAACCGGTCTTCGATCTTGGGCCGTCGCTCTCGTACCGCGAGCAGCGGGTGAACGAGATCATCGGTTCGGCGCTTCCGGTGTCGATGGCGCTGGGCGCCTTGGCGATCTTCTTTGCGTTGGTGCTGGGAGTGGGAGCGGGCGTGATCGGCGCGATGCGGCCCAACTCGCTGGCGGACGTGGCGACGCTGACGCTGTCGATGGCGGGGATCAGCTTGCCGAGCTTTGTGATCGGGGCGGCGTTGCTGCTGGTGTTCCCGGTGTGGCTGGGGATCGGGCGGATCCCGAGCTGGGGAACGCCGCTGGACATGATCCTGCCGGCGTTCACGCTGTCGCTGGGGTTCGCGGCGTACATCGCGCGGCTGACGCGGATGTCGATGATCGAGCAGTTGCAGTCGGACTACATCCGCACCGCCCGGGCGAAAGGGGTGTCGGTGCGGGGCGTGGTGCTACGGCACGCCTTGCGGAACGCGCTCTTGCCTGTGTTGAGTTACCTGGGGCCGGCGAGCGCACTGGCGATGACGGGGTCGTTTGTGGTTGAGCGGGTGTTCGCGGTGCCGGGGCTGGGGCAGCACTTTGTGAACGCGGTGCGGAACAAGGATCTGTTTTTGATCATCGGGGTGGTGCTGATTTTCTCGACGTTCCTGGTGCTGCTGAACCTGGCGGTCGATGTGCTGTACCGGCTGGTGGACCCGCGGATCGAGTAGGCGGGGGTTGGGAAAAGCAGCGAGCCGCACTGTCGTGCGGCTCGCGCCTCGTCTCTCACGAATTGTCGCTCGCGAGCTCTCTCAACTCCTCGCGGCTCTCTCTCTGCCGGTCGGCGGACGAAGTCCGTCGGCGACGGGCAGTTTATCGTGCGTTGGAGGGTGAACGCTTGAATCGAGGGGCGGGTCGTATGAGGCCGCGATCCGTGCGCAACAAGGCTCGCAGTGGCAGGAACTTAGAAGCCCGGCATCGGTGTGGATAACGGGTGCTGGACCGGGCGAGATGGGGGGCGAGGCACGGAGCGGGGCGGTGTGTGGACGCACCCCTTTGTCATGGGCGTTTGGGAGGGTCTGCCGGGACGGCGATGACTTCGCGTAAGTGCTTGATTTGCAGGGGTTTTTGGCGGTGCCGTTTCGACGGTTTTTTGCGCGTTTTGGTCGATGAGAACCTATCATTCTGATCGCCGAAAGCGGCGTCGGAGTCAGTCTTTGTTCGGTATGCCACTGACGGCGTCGGCGAGAGCCGGCGGCGGGGTGGCGTGAGGCGGCGATCGGTTGCGATCGACGCACGGGGATTGCGATGACACGTTCCGCCGCAGTATCGAGCACGGCAGCCGCGTCACACATCGAGGTGAAGCCTTTGTCCACTGAGAACACCAACGCGAACACCAACTCTTCCGCGTCGATCACGCCGTCCATCACGAGGGGCGGCGACAACTACAACGCGGAGCAGATCCAGGTGCTCGAAGGCCTCGACGCGGTGCGCAAGCGCCCCGGCATGTACATCGGCGGCACGGGCATCAACGCGCTGCATCATCTTGTGTACGAGGTCGTGGACAACTCGATCGACGAGGCGATGGCGGGGCACGCGACGTTCGTGCAGGTGACGATCCAGCCCGATGGCTCGTGCTGTGTGATCGACGACGGGCGCGGCATCCCGACCGACGCGATGAAGCACGAGGACCCGAACCTCAACGGCAAGCCCGCCATCGAGATTGTGCTCACCAAGCTGCACGCGGGCGGCAAGTTCCAGCAGGAAGGCTCGGCGTACAAGGTTTCGGGCGGGTTGCACGGCGTGGGCGTGTCGTGCGTGAACGCGCTGTCGGAGTATCTCGACTGCGAGGTGTACCGCGACGGCAAAGTGATGGCGATCGGGTTCGAGCGCGGGCGGGTGACGACGCCGCTGCACCCGGCGGGCGCGATCCCGGCGAACTCGAGCCGCACGAGGGGCACGACGGTCACGTTCCGCCCCGATCCGACGATCTTCCCGGACACGACGTTCAACTACGACACGCTGGCGACGCGTCTGCGCGAGCTGGCGTACCTGAACCCGGGTGTGACGATCAAGTTCACCGACGAGCGCGTCGGCCCCGACGGCAAGACGCGGGGCGAGACGTTCAAGGCCGAGAACGGCTTGCTTGAGTACGTGAACTACCTCATGACCGGCAAGAACGCGGTGGCGGCGCCGGTGTACATCAAGCGCGAGAACGCGGCGGAGAGCCTGATCTGCGAAGTCGCGATGCAGTACCACGACGGGTACAACGAGACGCTGCTGACGTTTGCCAACAACATCAACAACGTGGACGGCGGCACGCACGCCCAGGGCTTCAAGGTGTCGCTCACCCGCGCGATGAACGCGTACGCCAAGAAGGCGGGCATCATCAAGGACAAGGACCCGGTGCCGAGCGGCGAGGACCTGCGCGAGGGTCTCGTCTCGATCATCTCGGTGAAGCTGCCCAATCCGACGTTCAACAACCAGCCCAAGGAAAAACTCCTCAACCCGGAGATCGAGACGTTCGTCAGCCAGGCGGTGGGCGAGGCGCTCGAGAACTGGATGGAGGAGCACCCGCAGGAGGCGAAGCGGATCTGCCTGAAGGGCATCGTCGCGGCGCAGGCACGCGAGGCGGCTCGCAAGGCGCGTGAGCTGACGCGGCGGAAGACGGCGCTCGACAGCGGTTCGATGCCGCACAAGCTGCGGGACTGCAAGACCCGGAACGTGGACGAGGCCGAGATCTTCATCGTCGAGGGTGACTCGGCAGGCGGCAGCGCGACGCAGGGGCGGAACGTGGAGACGCAGGCGATCCTGCCGCTGAAGGGCAAGATCCTGAACGTCGAGAAGGCCCGGATCGACAAGATCCTGGGCTTCGAGGAGATCCGCACGCTGATCGCGGCGCTGCGTGTCGGCATCGGCAACGAGCTGGATATCGCGAAGCTCCGCTACGGCAAGATCATCATCATGACCGACGCCGACGTGGACGGCAGCCACATCCGCACGCTCTTGCTCACGTTCTTCTTCCGGCAGATGCCTGATCTGATCCGCAAGGGGCACATCTACATCGCTCAGCCGCCGCTGTATCAAGTGGCGAAGGGCCACGGCAAGGCGAAGCGGGCGTGGTATGTGCTCAACGAGCGGACGCTCGAGGATTCGCTGGTGAACCTGGGGCTTGAGAACGCGGTGCTGTCGGTGCGCGACATCTTGAATGTCGACCCGCTGCACGCGGGGCGCGAGCCCAAGGAGATCACGCGGCTGGAGGGCGATTCGCTGAAGCGGGCGATCTTCCTGCTGGCGCGGCTGCAGGAGTTGGTGACGATCGCGGAGCGTCGCGGCGTGAAGTTTGCCGATCTGCTGGGGGCACGGTCGCAGGACCCGGCGGGCAAGGGGCGGCTGCCGACGCGGCGCGTCTCGTGGCGCGGCGGGGATGCGTACGCCTGGACTGAGGAACAAGCCTTCGAGATCGTCTCGCACAAGAAGCTGCGGCTGGCGGACACCGCGAACGGGGGGGCGGAGGGCGGGAGCGAGACCGGCAACTCGTTGACGGCCGATCACGCGACGATCCGCGAGCTGCACGAGAACCGCGAGATGGAGCGGCTGTTCCAGGATCTGGCTGCGATCGGGCTGTCGATCGACGACTACACGCTGATCCAGGAAGAGTCGGTGACGGGCGAGAAGCTGCCGTCGAAGTTCGCGTGGGTGCTGGTGGGTGATGCGGCGAAGGTGGAAGAGAAGGCTGAAGAAGAAACGGCCGACGACGAGAGCGCCGAGACGGGCGTGCGGGCGACGGCGCAGAAGACGGTGACGACCTCAGTTTCGGGCAAGAACGCCAGGGTGATCGAGGCGGCGAGCCTGCCCGCGATCCTGGATTCGCTGCAGGACCTTGGGCGTCGCGGGCTTGAGATCAAGCGGTTCAAGGGGCTGGGCGAGATGGACGCGGAGCAGTTGTGGGAAACCACGATGGACGCGAGCAAGCGGGTGCTCTTGCGGGTGAACTGGGACATGGCGAGCAACGCGGACGCGATGTTCTCGGTCCTGATGGGCGAAGAGGTGGAACCTCGCCGCAAGTTCATCGAGGAGCACGCGCTCGAGGTGAAGAACCTGGACGTCTGACTCGCCGCGGGGAGAGTGCCGAGCGGCGTGCGGCCGGATGGCATCGTGTTGGGGGCCTGAGGTGGTCGTGCGCGCCGGTGCTCTGTAGGCGGCCGCTGCCGATTGTGCGGGCTGGGCGACTTGACAGGGTTGTGACGCGGGAGCGGGCGGGAGCGCGTGGCGAGGCTGGGGGAACGGGGTTGCGCGGCCGGGGTCCGGGCGTGCGTGCAGTGAGGGCGTGAGCGGGCCGATCCAGAAGGGGTGCTTCCTTCCTGGAATCCGCGATGAACCCCCGCCCCAATGACGTTCCGACCTCTGCGACCGCGAAGCTGCACACGCTCGGGATGACGGTGCAGGACGTGGCGGCGTTGCTGAACAGGCTGGACGAGGCGGACCGCGAGAGCGAGGCGCGGGGGCGGAAGACGCCGCGGAAGTTCCGTCGGCGGACGTACCGGATCGCGTCCTTGCCGGTGGAGATGATCGGGCCGGGGGGAGCTGGTACGGCGGTGATGATGGTCTGCCGCAACCTGTCAAGCGGTGGCCTGGCGGCGCTGCACAACTCGTTCGTGCATCCCGGGACGAGGGTGCTGGTGACGCTGAAGCACATCAGCCGCGGGCCGACGGTGTTGTCGGCGAAGGTGACGCACAGCCAGCATCTCAAGGGCGTGGTGCACCAGGTGGGGATCCGGTTCGACCAGCCGATCAAGCCGAGCGACTACATCAAGATGGATCAGCTGGAGGACTGGTTCTCGCTGGAGGCGGTGCCGCCCGAGGAGCTTCGGGGCTGCCTGGTGGTGGTGGGCAGCAGCGAGATCGAGCAGCGGTTGATCCAGAACTTCCTGCAGGGGACGGACGTGCGGCTGCGGTGCGCGGACGACGAGAAGACGGCTCTGGCGTACGCGGCGGACGGGGCGGACCTCCTGATTGCGGATCCGGACCAGGGCAAGCTGGAGCTGGACAGCTTCTTCGCGGCGATGAACGACGCGGGCGTGGCGACGACGGTGGTGGTGGCGACGGCCCGGAGCAAGGACGAGCGGCAGCGGTGGCTGCGCGAGTTCGAGCCTGCGGCGATCGTCGCCAAGCCCATGACCAAGGCGCTGTTCCTGCGCGCGGTGGCCGAGTTCCTGATCGTGGGGCGGAGCGGGACGGCGACGGTGAGCTCGATGCTGGGCCATGACGAGCGTGCGTCGCTGTTGCCGGCGTTCGTGCGGAGCCTGAACGAGTCGGCGGGGGACATGCGGTCGCTGATGGAGCGGCGAGACCCGGACTCGCTGCGGGCGATGTGCGCACAGATCGCGAAAGCGGCACCGGGCATGGGGTTCTCGGGCGTGGGACTTCTGGCCGAGCAGGCGGGCAAGTCGCTGGCGCAGACGCGATCGACGGACTCGTCGCGGGCGGCGTTGCAGCGGCTGATTGTGGCGTGCGAGAGCGCCCAGCTTCAGAAGAGAGCCTGCTGAGACCGGCCGCCTGTCCAACCCGCTTGATAGCGGACAAGGACGGGGGCAACATGGGCAACGTGCGCGGGGGGCGACGGGTTGCGACGGGGGCTAGGGAGCGGCGGTGTCGCGAGGGCTCAACTGGGCACGGGCAGCGCACGATGACACCTCGGGTGCGTGAGGAGTTCACGTGAGGCACCGGGAGATCTTCGATGGCCGGCAAGCGGGGCATGTCGGATTGGCCGAGTGACGGTGCGTGGGGAGGCAACTCGCCCTCGGCGCGGCGGAACACGCTGGGGCTGGACGGCAAGGGCGTGCGGGCCTTGTCGGAGAAGCTGGAGACGATCTCGGGGGGCATGAGCGCGAGCTCGCTGAAGCGTGAGTTTGTGCGTTGGCCGTTCCATCGCGACCGCATTCCGGTGCTGATCGAGCAGCCGGGGGGCACGCAGCTCACGCTGCGGCTGTGCTGCCGCAACATCTCGCGTGGCGGGATGTCGCTGTTCCACAACTCGTTCGTGCACGAGGGCTCCAGGTGCGTGCTTCGGCTGCCGCACCCGACGCACGGGGATCTGGACGTCCAGGGGACGATCGTGCGGTGCAAGCACCGGGGCGGGGTGGTGCACGAGATCGGGGTGAAGTTTGATTCACCGATCGACGCGAAGCAGTTTGTGTCGGCGGGCGGCGAAGCGGAGTTCTTCAGCCTGGAGAAGGTGGACGCGGAGAAGCTGGCGGGTGTGTTGATGCTGGTGGAGCCGGAGAAGAACGATCAGAAGCTGTTCGAGCACTTCATGCGCCGCACCCGGGTGCGGCTTCGGACGGTGGCGACGATCAAGGAAGCGATGGCGAGCCTGAAAGAGCCGGCGGACGTCATCGTGACCAACTTCCAGCTTCCCGATGGGACGGGGATGGACCTGATGAGCCAGGTGCGTGCGGCGGGGATGCACGCGCCGATCGTGATGCTGACACCGGATGCGTCGCGGGAGACGCGGATGGAGTTGAGCGCGGTGCGGTGCGACGGGCTGCTGAGCAAGCCGTTGACGTACGACCGGGTGGTGCGTGCGATCGCGGAGTTCCTGGGCAGCGCGGCCGACGGCTCGGGGGACGAGAGCAAGTCGATCCTGAAGCCCGACGATCCGTCGCTGAGCATGCTGCCTTGGTTCCTGGAGGAGCTCAAGCGGATCGCGAGCGAGCTGCGCAAGGCGGTGGACAGCGACAACGTGCGGGAGTGCGAGTCGCTGTGCATGACCCTGAAGGGGTCGGCGCCGTCGATGGGGTTCCCGGGGATGGCGACGAGCGCCGAACGGGCTCTGCAGATGCTGTCGTGGACCAAGAGCCCGAAGGAAAGTTCCGCGGTGCTGCGCGATGTGATCACCGCGTGTGAACGGGCGCGTGCCGCATGAATGAGCGATGTGCATCCGATGCGGCGTCGGAGCTGGGGCTGCTGCGGCGGCGGTTGGTGTGGGTGTTGGCGGTGTTCACGCTGGGCGTGGTCGGCGCCGAATCGCTGCAGTCGCACCTGCTTGGGGTCTCGGCGCGGGAGGCGCAGGCGATCAACCTGGCGGTGCGGCATCAGTTGCTCGGGCACCAGATGGTGAAGGCGGCGGCGATGCTGGAGCACGCCAACCACGGCACGGACGCGGGCCTGAGCAAGCGGTTCCGCGAGGAGCTTCTGGCTTCGGCCGGGGCGTTCGAGCAGATCGGCGAGGGGATCGCCGGGGGCACTTTGCTGGCGCGGGGCGAGCTGTCGGCGGAGGAACGTGCGGAGATCGCGGCCACCGGCGGGGCGTTGCTGGAGGCCGCGGCCAATGCGGCGAAGACGCTGCAACCGGACGCGGCGGACAAGAAGCGGGACTCGCGGCTGTGGCGGCTGGCGGCGGCGCAGTTCCGTTTCGGTGAGAAAGTCGAAGCGGCGGCGGATCGGCTGACGCGTGATTCGGCGTCGCACGCGGCGGCGGCGATGTGGATCGTGCTGGGGGCCGGCGCGGTGGGCGCGGGCGCGGTTGCGGCGATGGTGGCGATGCTGATCGTGCCCTCGCTGCGGCGGGCGGGCGCTGAGGTGATGCGGGCGCGGGCGGCGAGCGAGCGGGCGCTCTCGGAGGCCCAGCGGAAGGAAGCGATGCTCGAGCGCGTGAGCCACAGCATCCGCGCGCCGATGATGTCGGTCCTGGGCTACTCGGACATGCTGCTTGAGCCGGGGCTGAGCACCCAGGAGCGTTCGGAGATCGCCAACAGCATCCGGCGGAGCACCAAGCATCTGTTGGCGCTGGTGCACGAGGTGATCGACCAGGCGGCGGCGGGTGCGGGGAAGCTGGCGGTCGGGCGCGTGCCTTGTTCGCCCGAGCAGGCGATCCACGAGGTGGTGACGATGCTGCGGCCGCTCGCGACGACGCGGAAGCTGGCGTTGTCGGAGCAGATCGACGCCTCGCTGCCGGCGGCGGTGATCGGCGATCCGATCCGGCTGCGGCAGGTGCTCCTGCAGCTTGTCGGCAACGCGATCAAGTTCACGCCCCAGGGCGAGATCGTGGTGACGGGGCGAGGGGATCCGGCGGACGCGTCGCGGGTGGTGATCGAGATCCGAGACACAGGCCGGGGGATGACTCTCGAGCAACTGGCGCGGCACGGGCTGACGGCGGAGACGGCGGTGACAGGGCTGGAGTCGACGCCGACGATGGGGCTGGGGCTGGCGCGGACGCTGGTGCTGCTGATGGGGGGGACGCTGACGGGCGAGAGCGCGGCGGGTCATGGGACGGTGCTGCGGGTGTCGCTGGCGAAGGCGGCCGCGAGCCCGATGTCCGGGCAGACACGCGGGCACGACATGGGCGTGTATCCGTGGCTGGTGGGCAACGTGCTGGTCGCCGAGGACAACAGCGACAGCCAGAAGCTGATCGCGTTCTACCTGCGCAAGATGGGGCTGCAATCGATCATCGTGCCAGACGGGCGGCAGGCGGTGAACAACGCGTTGGCGGCGGTGGGCGCGGGCAACCCGTTCGACATGATCCTGATGGACATGCAGATGCCGTCGCTGGACGGGTATGCGGCGACGCGCGAGCTTCGGGCCCGCGGGTACAAGGGTGTGATCGTGGCGCTCACGGCCAATGCGCTGGCGGGCGACCGCGAGAAGTGCCTCGACGTGGGGTGCACGGAGTACCTCACCAAGCCCATCGAGCGGGACGTGTTCGTGGAGACGTGCTCGCGGCTGCTGTGCCGTGGCGAGGACCCGGGGCTTCGGATTGCGTCGTGATCTCCCCCACTGCCGTCGCTGCTGGCGTGGCCGCGGCGCGTACGCTGGGGCATGGCCATGTTTCTCTTGAAGACCGAGCCGGGCGAGTTCTCGATCGACGACCTGGAGCGCGAGTCGAAGAAGAAGCCGGTGCGGTGGGACGGGATCACGAACGCCGCGGCTCTCAAGGCCCTGCGCGAGGCGCGGGCGGGGGACGAGGCGTTCCTGTATCACACCGGCGATGAGCGGGCGATCGTGGGCCTGGCGCGGATGGTTTCGGACGCGTACCCGGATCCCGAGAACCCCGGCGTGACGGCGGCGGGCGAGACCAAGACGCCGGTGGTGGACATCGCGTTCGCCGCGCGAGCCAAGACGCCGGTGACGCTGGACGCCATCAAGGCCGACAAGCGGTTCGCGGATTTCGCGCTGGTGAAGCAATCACGGCTGAGCGCGATGGTCGTGCCGCGGGAGTTGGAAAAGGTCCTGCGGAAGCTCGCGGGCCTGTGAGGCAGGGGCGGGCGATCCTGCAGCCCCAGCCCTCGGTGTAAAGACAGAAGTCGTCAGGCTGAAGTCCTCAGGCCGAAGTCCTCTGCGCTGTTCCCAACCTCCGCCCTCGCACTTTCCCACTCGAAAAAGGGTGGCCAACGGGACTCGAACCCGCGACCCCGAGGATCACAACCTCGTGCTCTAACCAACTGAGCTATGGCCACCATCACGCGGAAAACCGCGGGAGCAAGTATATGGCGCGCTCCGGGCGACCTCCAACACGGGGAGAACGGGCGGGTGGAGGTCAGGCGGGGCGCACGCTGCTGCGGGCGCCGGCGCCGGTGCGGCCGTTGAACTTGGGGACCTCGGCGCCGTCGTTGAAGTACTCGAGAATCCAGCCCAGGTCGCCGGTGCGGTACATGGAGACGAACATCTCGACGGTGCCGGGGCAGTAGCGGGTGCGGATGCCGGACTCGAGCTCGGCGATGGCTTTCTCGGCGGCCCCGTGGCCGGTCTCGTTTCGGTAGGGACGCAGGCTGGTCATGGCGTCGAAGGAGTCGATGACGGCGAAGTAGCGGGCGGCGACGGGGATCTGGTCGCCGGAGAGGCCGTCGGGATAGCCCTTGCCGTCGAAGCGCTCGTGGTGATGGCGGACGAGATCGAGGATGACGCGGTCGTCCTCGCCCATGCGGAGCAGGCGCTCGTGGCCGAGTGCAGCGTGGGACTTCATCACCTCGAACTCTTCCTGGGTGAGCTTGCCGGGCTTTTGCAGGATGGCCGAGGGGATCTCGATCTTGCCGATGTCGTGCAGCGCGGCGGCGGCGGTGAGGCGGTCGAGGTCGTCGGCGGAGACACCGGCTTTCTCGGCCAGGGCGCGGGTGTAGAGCACCACGCGCCAGGTGTGGGCGGCGGTGCTGGTGTCCTTGGCCTCGAGCAGGCCGACCAACGCTTCGATGACTTCGGGGGCGAGCACGCGGAGGTAAGGGTACGCGAGACGTCGTCGGGAGCGCGCGTCGAGGCGAGCGGTGTTCGGCGGGTGAGCGATGCTTCAGGTGATCTGGACGATGAGGACGGATTGATCATCGGTCTGGTCACCGTGCGAGTTGGCGGCGTGGAGCAGGGCGTCGGCGACGGCCTGGGGGATGTGCTCGGGGACGGACTCGAGCACGCGTGCGACGGCGTCGAGGCCGAGCTGTTCGCCTTCGGGGTTCATGACTTCGACCAGGCCGTCGGTGAGGAAGACAAAGAGATCGCCGGCGCCCGCGGCGAGACTGCCGGAGTTGAAGTCGAGATCGGCTTCGATGCCCAGGGGGAGCTGCTCGTTGTGGATCTGGTTCCAGCGGCGGTTGGCGGCGACGAAGTGGAAGATGGGCAGGTGTCCGGCGAGGGCGTAGGAGACGGAGCGATCGGCGCGGACGCGGGCGCAGGCGAGGGTGGCGAACATCTCCGGGCGGGTGAGATCGGCGGTGACGCGGTTGACGTCGCGGAGCACGGCCCCGAGATCATCGCCGCGGGCGAGCAGGCGGGTGCGGATGGAGGCCTTGAGCATGCCCATGACGATGCCGGCGCCGACGCCGTGGCCGGAGACGTCGGCGAGGAAGACGTCGATCTCGCGGTCGCGGGAGACGGCGTCGACGAGATCGCCGCCCATCTCGGTGGAGGGCTGGGAGCGGGCGATGACGTTCGCGAACGGGGTGCGGATGGAGAGCGGCGGAACGATGGAATCGTGGATGACGCGGGCGACGTGGAGCTCGGCCTGGGCGCGTTGGGCGAGGCGTTCCTTGGCACGGACGAAATGGATGAAGAGCACGAAACCGATGGAGGTGAGCACGACCATCATCACGGCCAGGATGATCTTGCGGGTGAGCTCGGGGGCGTCCATGCCGACGCGGAAGGTGCCCAGCCTGGCGATCGGATTAAAGAACAGCGGCTCGGCGAAGAAGGGCAGGATCATGAGCGGCAGCAGGAGCCAGAAGCGCCGGGCGGCGAAGGCGTGGGCCCACCCGACGGCGATGGTGCCGCCGAAGAGCACGAGCGCGAGACCGCCCAGCCAGCCGAGGGCGCGGGGCTGCATGAACGCGATGAGCATCGCGAGCGAGCCGAAAATGAAGAAGACGCCCACGTACATGAGGGCGTCGTTGCGGGCTGGAGGGAGCGAATCGCGCGGCACGGCACGAGGGTACCACGGCGTGGGCGTGGGGCGTGCGGGCCGCGACCGGACTTACTTGGGCTGGGGCGGCGGCGTGGTGATGCTGGGGACGCTCATGGCGGCGTCGGCGGGAAGGGGCGCGGAGTCGACGGGCTTGGCGACCGTGAGCGAGGACTGGCCGCGGGGGTCGGTGCCGGCGGGGTACTCGGGGGCCTTGCGGATCGAGACGTCGATGCGGCGGGCGAACTTGTTGGGGACAGCCATGACGCTGCCGAGCTCGCCGGCGCGGGTTGGGCGATCGAAGAAGCGCCAGCGCATGGCGTCGGGGTTAGCGGGGTTGTCGGGGTACTGAGCTTCGTGGAAGCGGATGGTGAGCTGCTTGCCGACGGGGACGTCGGCGGTCCAGACGGGCTCGTTCACGCGGGTGTCCATGAGCGTGACGGTGACGGGGTAGTGTTCGTCGGCGATGTAGGTGAACGTGTCGTTGGAGCGGAGCGAACCGCCCTGGCGGTAGATGTTGCAGCCCGCGAGCGTGAACGCGAGCGAGAGAGCGACAAGACCGGCAACGACACGGCGTGAGCAGTGCATCAGAAACCTCCGACGCCGCGACGCCCGTGACCCGGGCCGATCGCCGCGTCCCAGAATGTACCGCTCCAGTATCGGCACAACCCGCAGCGTACTGACGCAAGTCCGGGCGGGTTCGGTTTGTTTTGGCAAAGTTAGGGGATGGAGTGCGCCGGACGCGCACAAGACGCCGAGATCGGCGCGTGCGCTCGGAGGGGCGTGGGGCACGCTTGGGGTGCGCGTGACCGGTAGACTCCGGGCATGGAGTCACTGGCGGATCGTCTTCGGGTGGGGCACGGGTACGACCTGCACCGGCTGGAGCCTCGCCCGCCCGCGGGGCAGGGGCGGCCGCTGATCGTGGGCGGTGTGACGCTCGACTTTGATCGCGGTCCGATTGCGCACAGCGATGGCGACGCGTTGCTGCACGCGGTGACGGACGCGGTGTTGTCGGCGGCGGGGTTGCCGGACATCGGGCAGCTCTTTCCGGACAACGACCCGCGGCACGAGTCGCGCGACAGCCGCGAGTTTCTGAAGGAGGCCGCGACGCGGGTGCGGGGGCTGGGCTGGGCGATCGCCAACATCGACGCGACGGTGATCCTCGAAAAGCCGAAGCTGAGCCCGCACAAGGAGGCGATGCAGTCGGTGATCGCGGCGGCGCTCGGGATCGATCGGACGCGGGTGGGGCTCAAGGGCAAGACGCACGAGCGGGTGGACGCGGTGGGTGAGTCGCGCGCGATCGAGGTGCACGCGGTGGCGCTTCTGGTGCGGATCTAGGTTGATGGGTGGGGCCGGGTCAGGATCGCGTGACAGCGTCGCGGAGCTGGCGTTGGCGCTTGAGGAGCATGGCGTCGGCGAAGCCGGGGAAGGCGGTGCCGAGCGCGAGCATGGCGCGCATGGGGAAGCTGGTCCAGACTTCGCCCTTGGGCTTGCGGAGGCAGCGGACAACGGCGTCGGCGACGGTCTCTGCGGGCTGTTTGAGGCGCTCGGGGGTCTGGATGCTGATGCGCCGGCCGCCGGAGAGCTGCTTGGCGGTGTCGAAGAACTCGGTGCGGGTGCCGATGGGGTGGACGCTGGAGACGGCGACGTTGCGATCGGCGAGCTCGATGCGCATGGCGCGAGCGAAGTGGTCCTGGAGGGACTTGGTGGCGGAGTAGGCGGCGTAGTTGGGGAGCCCGATCTTGCTGACGCAGCTCGAGCAGACGAGGATGTGGCCGCGCTTGGCGTTTCCGACGTGTTCCTGCTTGAGGAAGTGATGGGCCGCGAGGCGGGTGAGCTGGAGACTGGCCCAGAAGTTGACGCGGAAGATGTGCTCGAGCTCGGCGTCGGTGTAGCCGAGCACGGTGCGTTCCTGGCCGTAACCGGCGTTGGCGAAGACGCTGTAGAGCGAGCCGAAGTGATCGAGGGCGGCCTCGATGATGCGTTCGTTGTCGCGTGGGTTGGCGACGTCGACGACGACGTACGCCGCGTGGCCGCCGAAGCCGCGGATGATGCCGACGACGCGTTTGAGGGCTTCCTCGCGGCGTGCGGCGATGATGACTTTCATTCCCGCGCGGGCGCAGGCGATCGCCGTGGCCTTGCCGATACCGGAGCTGCCGCCGGTGATCGCGATCGTGCGTCCTGTCAGGTCGATGGCCATCTGGAACGCCGACTCCCCGAGCGGCGGAGCTGAGGTTGTTGTTCGGGCCTCAGCGGATCAATTGCGGGCGGCGGTGTCGTTGCTGGTGCTGGACTTGGAGCCGGCGTCGGCGGAGCTCTTGCCGCTGAAGGCCTTCTTGGTGTTGTTGCTGGTTTCTTCGAGGTCCTGGCCGACGCCGCTGACGGTGTTGCAGGCCACGAGCGCGAGGGGCGCGAGGGCGAGGAGGGCGGCGGCGACGAGGCGAGTGGTGCGGGCGCGATCGGTCTTCATGTTCGATGGTCTCCAACCCGGAAAACTCGGACACACGATGGTGGCCCGCTCCGCGGGCCGTCGAGGGCATCATATCAACACTTCGGAACGGGTGCGTGAAATTGCGGTGTGCGACGGCCGCTCATTCGGGGGGGCGGCTCGGTCAGTCGAGCACCATTTCTTCGGCGCCGGCACCCTTGGGGCCGCGTTGCAGCAGCCAGCGCAGCTCGGCGGCACGGAAGACGAACGCGGCGGCGGCGTAGGTGCCGGCCCCCACCGCCGTGGCGACGAGCAGGCGGAGGAAGTGGCTGCGCCAGCGGCCGTCGATCATGCCGGCGGCGGTGAAGAGCCAGTTGGAGGCCGCCACGGCGAGGCCCATCAGCACGGCGAGGAGGCAGAGCTTGAGCACGCCCTGGATGAGCGCGCGGTCGAGGATGCGGACGTGGAGCCTGCGGGCCGCGACGACGCCGACGACGATCGCCTGGATCATGGCGCACGAGCCGGTGGCGAGGGCGAGCCCGGCCTCGCGGAGCCACCAGATGAGCGTCAGGTTCAGCGCGAGGTTGATCGCCACCATGGCGACGGCGATGCGCATGGGCGTCTTGGTGTCGCCCCGTGCGTAGAAGGCGCGTGTGAGCACGTGGTTGAGCGAGTAGGCCCAGACCGCGGGGGCGTAGCATGCGACGACGAGCGCGGAGCGGGAGAGGCCTTCGGCGGAGAAGGTGCCGAACATGGTGCGGACCAGGTCCTCGCGGACGAGCACGAGGCCGACGCTGGCGGGGATCCCGATGAAAAGCGAGAGGCGGACGCCGCGTTGCAGGACGTCCTGGAACGCGGCGGGGTCTTTGGCGGTGCGAGACAGGAGCGGGAAGACGGCGGTGGCGACGGCGATGCCGAAGACGCCGAGCGGGAACTGGTAGAGACGCGAGGTGTAGGAGAGGATGGAGTTGGAGGAATCATCGAGCGTGAGGACCAGGCCGAACATGGTCGGGCCGATCCAGATGGGCCACATGGCGATGAGGGTGTCGATCCAGGTGTTGAGCTGGAGCGTGCCGAGGCCGACAACGACGGGCACGAAGCGGGAGAGGACGCGGCGCCCGGCGTCGCGGGCGTCGGCGGTGGCGCGGGTCCAGCGGACGCGGCCGCGGAGGGCGTGGAGCGACCAGGCGATCTGGAGCACGCTGGCGAGGACGGCGCCGGCTCCGACGAGGTAGGCGCCGGTCTGAACGGAGACGCCGGGCCAGAGCATGGGCACCAGGGCAGCGGCGATCATGACGAGGTTGAGAATGACGGGGGCCGCGGCGGAGGGGCCGAAGCGGCCGTGACTCTGGAGCATGCCGCCGAGGATCGCGGTGGTGCAGACCATCGGCATCATGGGCAGCATGAGCATCATCAGCCGCAGCGAGAGGGCGCGGTCGGGGTGGTCGAGATTGAGCAGCAGCGCGACGAGCAGCCCCGCCTCGATCACCAGCACGATGATGCCGGTGACGAGCGTGAGCAGCCGCATCACCAGCGACGCGAGTTGGTCGGCGGCGTCGGGCGCCTCGCGCTTAAGGGTGGTGTACTCGGGCAGGAACGCGGCGGAGAGGGCGCCCTCGCCGAAGAGACGGCGGAAGACGTTGGGGATCTGGAACGCGGCGTTGAAGGCCGAGCCGACGGCGGTGTCGCCGAAGAGGCGGGCGGTGAGCAGATCGCGGGCGAGGCCGGTGAAGCGCGAGAGCAGGGTGAAACTGGCGACGACGCGGATGGCGGCGGCGAGCACGCCGCCGAAGGCGTGATCGGAGGATTGGCCGGTGGTGGATGTCGGGCCCGCGTTCACGGGGGAATCATCGGCCATCGCCCGCGGCCTCCGGCAATGCGTCGGGCCGGGGCGTTCGTGTCCGCGCGAGGGCGGCGAGCGCGAGCGACGCGAGGGTGATGCCGCAGGCGTTCATGGCGAGGTCGTCCCAGGCGCAGGTGCGTCCGAGCGCGGGGATGCCCTGGAGCCCTTCGTCGAGGCATGCGTAGCCGAGGGCGAGGATCCAGCTCAGGAGCAGGTTGCGTGCGGAGAGTCGCGGTCCGAAGAAGCCGCAGAGCGTGACGAGCGCGGACCATGTGCCGAAGGCGACGAGATGGACCCACAGATCGGAGCGCGGGACGGGGCCCTGGATGTTGAGCTGGGGCCAGTGGGTGCCGAGGAAGAGCAGCACCGCGTACGCGGCGAACGCGAGACGGAGGGCGTTCATCCGGGCGTGCTCTCGGCGGGGAAGGGTGCGGGGGCCGTGGCGGGGCGGGTCTCGACGATGGGCGCTTCACGCTTCTCGATGGCGATGCCGCGGGAGGAGAGGAACGTGTCCCAGTCGCGTACGAAGACGTCGGCGAGGGCTTTGTAGTCCTCGGCGCCGGTGGCGAGCGGGGCGTAGTCGAAGATGGTCTTGCCGAAGCTCGGGCACTCGGCGAGCTTGATGTTGCGGCGGATGGCGGGGCGGAAGACGCGGGCCATCTTCCAGGGGACGTCTTGCGCGCGAGCGGCCTCGAAGAAGGCGTCGAGATCGGCGACGACTTCCTTGGTGTGCGTGCTACTGGTGTCGTGCATGCAGAGGACCACGCCGGCGACCTTGAGACGCGGGTTGATCGCGGGAGCGGGGCCGGATTGCGCGAGCGCCCGCACGGTCTCGAGCAGTTTGCCCACGCCTTGCAGGGCGAGGAAGTGGGCCTGCATCGGGATGAGGACCTCGCGGGCGGCGGCGAGGGCGTTGAGCGTGAGCAGACCGAGCGACGGCGGGCAATCGATGAGCACGAACTCGAAGCGACCTTCGAGCGCCGCGAGCACGCGCTCCATGCGCTGCAGGCGATCGGGCGCCATCGCGAGCTCGCTCTCGGTGGCGGCGAGGTCGGTGTGGCTGGGGAGCACGAAGAGGTTGTTACCAACGTCGTGCACGGCGCTCAACGCGGCTTGGGGTGTCGGAGCGCCGACGAGCAGGTCGTAGACCGTGGAGGACGCGGCGGCGGGATCGACGCCCAGCGCGATGGTGGCGTGGGCCTGGGGGTCGAGATCGACGACGAGCGTGGGGCGGCCCGAGCGTGCGATGGCGGCGGCGAGGTTGACCGTTGTGGTGGTCTTGCCGACGCCGCCTTTTTGGTTCATCAGCGCGATCAGACGCACCGGCCGGGACGAATTGGGCACGCCGGGGATGGGCATGGCCGAGTATACGAACACCGGCCCTGGGATGAGACGGGGTTTCGCGAGCGTGTGGCCGCGATCAGGGCATCGGCGCCTGGCTGACGCCGCCGACGCCGACGGGTTGTTCCTGGGCGAGTGTCGGGGTCAGGCTCGGGCCGTGGCTCGAAGCCTGGCTCGGGGCGGCGGCGATCGGGGCGGCGGGCTGGATGCCGGCGGCGCGGCGGGCCTCGAAGTCGAGGGCCTGCTGCTCGATGAATTTGCGGCGGGCGATCTTGATCGCGGTCACGCCGATGAAGGAGGCGAGCATGAGGGCGAGGATGTAGACGACGCGGGCGCGGCCGGCGCTGATGATGACGCCCAGGGTCGCGAAGCTGCCGGCGATCGCGTAGAGCACGAGCACCGCGCCCTTGACGCCCAGGGCCCGCTTGAGCATGTGGTGCAGGTGGTCGCTGTCGGCGCTGGAGATGCTCTGGCCGGCCATCTTGCGGCGGACGATCGCGAGGCTGGTGTCGATCAGCGGGACGGCGAAGACGATCAGGCCCGCCATCACCAGGTGGGTCTTGTCGGTCGCGCCCAAGGTGAGGATGATCACGATGGTCGTGTAGCCGAGCAGCAGCGATCCGGCGTCGCCCAGGAAGATCGTCGCGGGGTTGAAGTTGTGCGGCAGGAAGCCCAGGCAGGCGCCGATGAGGGCCATGCAGAGGACGAGGCGCTGGGTGTCGCGCACGCCGTCGTCGGCGGCGGCGAGGCCGAGGGCGATGACGAGCAGCCCGATGGCGGTGATGGCGGTGGTGCCGCTGAGCAGGCCGTCGAGCCCGTCGATGAGGTTGGTGGCGTTGCAGGCGCCCAGGACGAAGAAGGCGATGATGGCGGTGCCGACCCAATAGACCAGATCGAACTGGATGCCGCCGACCTCGGCTCCCGGGAGGGTGAAGGGCAGGGGGATGGTGAAGACGAGGGTCTGGTTGCCCAGCAGCGTGCCGAGGGGCGAGAGGACCTGGGCGGCGACGCGGGCGCCGATGTCGTCGATGGCGAGCAGGGCGGCGGCGAAGAGCAGGCCGCCGATCTTCACGCGGGGCGCGAGGCCCCAGACATCGTCGAGCAGGCCGACGACGACGACGACGGTCATACCGAAGAGCACGAAGAGCGGGACGATGCGTTGCTCGGGCTCGGTGGCGTGGGTGGTGGCGTGGTACTCGATCAGGCCTTCGAACTTGATCGAGGCGTAGCTGAAGAGGATTGCGGCGAGCATGCCCAGGAAGACGGCGACGCCTCCCATGTAGGCGACGGGCATGCGGTGGACCTTGCGGGCCTCGCTGGGGCGATCGACGATGCCGTAGCTGATCGCGAGACGGCGCATCAGGGGCGTGGTGACCAGCGTGACGATGAACGCGACGGCCATGACCCAGGCGTAGCCGTTGAAGATCTCCCACCGCGAGTGGTGCAAGAGATCGGTGGCGGGGTTCGGTGCGCCGGCCGGCTCGGCTCCTTGGGCCCATGCGGCCAGCGTCATCGCGAGACCGGCTCCCCACGCGAATGGGCGATGAAGGCTCGGGTTGGGGAGAAGCGGCTTGGTCACGAACCCTGTTCCTCGGTCGAGGCCACGGGCCTCATCATGCTCATCGGGCGGTCGCTCGTCCCCTGATTCGGCAGCCCGCGAGCGGCATCCCCCTCGAGCCATGAAGCAACGTCTCGGATCGTCTGCTCCAGCGTCCGCCGCGCCTCGAACCCGATCGCCCGTCGCACCTTGTCGAGGCTTGGGCGGCGATCCGGCAGGTCTTCGAAGCCGGGCGGATAGGCAGAACTGTAGGGAACGAACTCGATGGCCGAGCGCGATCCGGTGATGCGGACGACGAGTTCGGCCAGTTCCCGGATGGAGATCGGCCGATCCGAGCCGAGGTTGAAGACCTGCCCGTGACAGGGGGGCGTGTCGAGCAGTCGCGGCAGGGCGCCGACGACGTCGGCGACATGGCAAAAACAGCGCGACTGGGCGCCGTCGCCGAAGACTCGCAGGGGTTGGCCGGCGAGGGCGGCCCGGACGAATCGGGGCAAGACCATTCCGTAATCACCAACCTGTCGGGGCCCGACGGTGTTGAAGAAGCGGGCGACCACGACGGGCAGTTGCCGCGGCTCGCGGAAGTTGAGGGCGAGGTACTCATCGATGGCTTTGCTGTAGGCGTAGCTCCAGCGGGCGACGGTGGTCGGGCCGTAGAGGACGTCGTCGCTCTCGGCGTAGGGGCTTTTGGCGCTCTTGCCGTAGACCTCGGAGCTGGAGGCGATGAGGGTGGGGATTCCGGGCGTTGTGGCGCTGGGGGTCGTGCGGCTGGCGGCGAAGCGGAGCAGGGCCATCGTCTGATCGACGTTGGTCCAGATCGCGCCGGCGGGGTCTTTCATCACCAAGCTCACGCCGACGGCGGCGGCGAGGTGATAGATCTGGTCGAAGACCTCGCCCTTGCCGAGGGATTCGAGGGCTTCGCGGAGATCGGCCTCGATGAAGCGGAGGTGCGGGTGTTCGGCGAGGTTGGACGCGCGGCCGGTGGAGAGGTTGTCGATCACGGTGACGCGGTCGCCGCGGGCGAGCAGCGCCTCGCAGAGGTGCGAGCCGATGAACCCCGCGCCCCCGGTGATCAGCGTTCGTCGGGATGACGCGGCGTCGCTCATGAGAGGGAGTTCAAGCGGGGGTTGACTGGATCGGATCGTAAACGGGGCCGGGCGCTCTCGCACCCGGCCCCGGTGAAGACTGTGTCAAATGGCCGCGGCGTGCCCGCGGCGGGGCGTGCTACGCGGCCTGTGCCTCGCTGGGGTTCTGGTATTCGTGGGTGGCCCGCATGTTGCCGCGGATGTAGCCGCCGGCGGAGGGCTTGACGGCGTTGACGACGACGCCGAGGAACTCGCCGCGGGTTTCCATGAGATCGTTTCGGAGGCGGGCGACGAGGCCGCGCTTCTCGCCCAGGGCGCGGACGACGAGCATGCTGGCGTCGCAGCGGTTGGCGATAGCCATGCCGTCGCTGGCGACAAGGGCGGGTGCGGAGTCGATGAGGACAACGTCGTAGCGGTCCTTGGCCTTGGCGAGGAACTGGGAGAAGCGTTCGCTGCTGAACATCTCGAAGACGCGCTTGTCGCGGGTGCCGGCGCTGAGCAGGTGCAGGTTGCCGTCGCCGATGGGCTGCACGAGGTCGGACAGCTCCGCGCCGCTGAGCACGTCGGAGAGGCCCGGGGTCTCGCGGAGGGCGAAGACGCGGTGGGCGCCGGGGCGGCGGAAGTTGGCGTCGACGATGAGGACCTTCTTGTCGGACGCGGCGAGCGAGAGGGCGAGGTTGGTGAGGACGCTGGTGGCGCCGGAGCCGGGCATGCCGCCGACCACAAGGATGGTCTTGTGACCGGCCTGGGCGAGGCGTTTGGCGACGACGGAGCGGAGCTGTCGGTAGTTCTCGGCGATGACGCCGCGGGGGCGGTCGCGGAAGGTGGTTTCGATGGCGCCGGCGCCCGCGGGGTCCTCGGATGCGTCGGGGATCCAGCCCAGGAGGCGGGTGCGGGGCATGAGGTTGATGTCGGCCGGGCCCTTGACGCGGCTGTCCATCAGCTCGATCGCGAGGATCAGGGCGCTGACGAGGCCGACGATCGCGAGCACGGCGGCGGGGACGATGACGGTGACCTTGGGCGAGGAGACCTCGCGGGGCATCTTCTCGTCGCTGGCCACCACGATGCGGTTGGAGGTGGGCAGGTCGGCCAGCATGCTGGCGGTGCGGAGGTTCTCGGTGAAGGTCGCGATGGACTTCTGGACGTTCTCGATCTTGGAGTCGAGATCGCGGACGGTGGCCAGAGCGCGGGCGGCGGCCTGCTGCTTCTCGCTGAGCGTGTCGCGCTGCTTGGTCATTTCGGCGAGCTGCTGTTCAAGGGCCTGGTTTGAGATCTTGAGCTGATCGAGGTTGGCGTCGAAGCGTTTGCGGAGGGCGTCCTCGCGGCGCTGCTCGAGGTTCTGGCTCATGCCCTGGAGGGTGGAATCGAGGCGCTTGTACTCGCGGTGCTCGCGGGTGAGGCCGCGGAGGAGCATGCCCTTGAGCTCGGCCTCGACGCGCTGGATCTCCTGCTTGGTGGAGATGATGAGCGGGTCCTGCTCGACCTCGGCGCGGATGAAGTCGGTGTACTGGATGCCGGAGGGGTTGGCGAGCTGGTCCTCGAGCTGCTTGATCGAGACCTTGCGGATCTCCTGCTCCTTCTGGGTCTCGATGATGCTGCTGTTGAGCAGGTAGAGGTTCTGCAGGGTCTCGCTGCCCTGCTCGCCCAGGGTGCTGAGGCCGTTGTCACGCAGGAGCGTGTCGCGGCGGTTCTGCATGTCGCGGAGTTCGTTGCTGAAGCGCTCGATCTGGGCCGAGAGCTGGTCGCGCTGGGTCTGGGTGCTGCCGGTGGCGATGCGGCGCAGCTCGGTCATGTACGCCTCTTTGAGCAGCTTGGCGAGAGCGGTCGCGTCCTCGCGCCAGCGGCAGCTCGCGGAGAGCTCGATGAGTCGGGTGCCGGGGATGATGCGGGTGCGGGCGACGGAATCGCCCAGAGCCTTGACGGCGGCGATCTGATCGATCTTGCCGCCCTCGTCGAACTTGGCGGCCCACTGGGGCGCCTCGCGGGGGAGGCGTGGGTCCTTGGCGACGCGGTCGAGCACGTCCTCGCGCGTCATCTGGCGGGCCTGGGTGAGCATGAAGCGCTCGATCTCGTTCTGCGACTCGCCGGTGCCGACGGCGGTGGGATTAACGATGTTGGCGTTGGGGGTGAAGGCTTCGAAGATGACGGAGCTGGTCCAGACCGGGCTGAGCTTGAGCAGGAGGATGTACGCGACGACGCCGATGACAAGGCCAAGCCCGCCGGCGCCGGCGAGGATGTACTTGTACTTCATCAGCAGCTTGACGGGGTCGATGGCGACGCCGCCGGCGCCCACCGGGGCACCGGCGCTGGGCGCGGCCGCGGGGCGCTGCGGGGGCGTCAGGGTCGGTGTGGTGTTGGTCGCTGCGCTCATGCCTCGTCCCTTGTGCTGCTGGTCCGCCGAGAGTGGTCGGGGATGGTGTCCGGAAGTGGTCTGCTGAAGTGCTCTACTGGAGTGCTCTGGCGGTCGGATGGTCCCCATGAATCACCAATCTGGTCTCACAGCGGTTCGACCGCCGAGAGGGTCGGGTTCGCCCCCGCGGGGTGTTGCGGCGCGGAGACCCGGATCTTGCATCGGCTCGCCCCGCCCGCTGCTGCGGCGGAATTCTCGCCCCGCCCTCCCAACCGGGCCCCGATCGCCCCGACGCGCAAGCTCCGCGCGTGCCCCGTTGCGGCTCCTTGGAAGCGGAAAATCACGCCCCTGGCCGCAGGTTCGGCCTTGCGGGGATAGTGCGGGGGCACGTCTACTTGCTGGCGACCATGGCCTCCAGTCGCTCGATGTCGGCCTTCTGGGCGGCCTCGGTCATGCTCTGGGCCTGCTGGGAGAGGTTCTTGGCCCGATTCAGGGTGGACTTGGCCTCGTCCACCTTGCCGAGCTTGAACTGGGCCTCGGTCATGTGAAGCAGGATGGTGACCTGGGTGGCGGGTGAGGAGGGCATGCCGATGGCGCGGAGGAGGACGTCCAGGGATTCCTGGTGCTTGCCGGATTCGAGCAGGACCAGGCCCAGGGTGTCGAGGGTCTCGGGGCTCTTGGGCCGCAGTTCGACGGCCTTCTGCGCGAACGGCAGGGCGTCGGAGGGACGCTTGAGGTCCTTGGCGAGCAGGTAGGCGAGGTTATTGAGGGTCTCGGCGTCCTCGGGGTTCTTGGCGATGATGTCGCGCATGGCGGCCTCGGCCTTATCGAACTGACCGGCGAGGTAGAGGCGTCCGGCGTGCTCGCTGCGGGCGAGGGCCGCGAGGGGCGCGATCTTGGTGTTCTTGGCGAGCTTGGTCATGTCGTCCATGCCCTTCTCGAAGGTCTCCTTGCGGTCGGAGGCGAGGCGGGCGCGGAAGAACGTGAGCCAATCCTGGTTCACGCTGGGGTCGCGGGTCATGGCGTCGAGCGTGCCGATGGTCTCCGGTCCTCCCAGGAGCGAGAAGGCGGAGTTGAACCAGTTCTGCATCGCGGGGACGCTCTCCACGGGGATGAGCTTGAGCGACGCGGTGGCATCCTTGCGGGCCTCGGCCATGTTGCCGCGGGCCTTGCGGATGGCGGCGCGGCCGAGGAGCAGCTCGGGGTCCTTGTTGATGCGGTCCTGGACCTTGGTGAGCACACCCTCGGCCTCGGTGATGTTCGGCGGCTTCTGCGCCAGGACGGAGTTGATGTAGCGGACGGCGTGGGAAGAGCGGTTGTCGTTGGCGAAGGCCTGCTTGTAGAACGAGCGGGCGCGGTCGGGGCGGCCGAGTGAATCGAAGAGATCGCCCAGGCTGGCGAAGAACGCGCCCATCCCGCCGCGGCGGCGGGCGACGTCGTCGGCGATCGAGGCGGCCTCGTCGTCGCGGTCCATTTTGACGAGCTCGCGGACGACCATGCCCAGCATCTCGTCGTAGCCGGGGAAGATCTGCAGCACCGACTTCATCGCGTTGATCATGTCTTCGCGGCGATCGGTGCGTTCGAAGATGACGGCCCGGAGCTGATGAGCCTGCCAGAGGCGGGCATCGAGCTTGACGGCCTGGTCGAGGTCGGCGAGGGTGTCGGCGTTGTTGCGGCGGTGCTCGATGCCGAGCTGGCCGCGCTTCAGGAAGACGCCGGCGTTGCCGGGGTAGGCGACGATGGCCTTGTCGAGGATGTCGAAAGCCTTGGCGGTGTCGCCGCGGGCGTTGGCGGCGTCGGCGCGGAGCATCTGGGCGACCACGCCTTCGCGGGCGTCCTTGCCGAGCTTCTCGATCTCCTTCTCGCCCTCATCGAAGCGGCGTGCGTCGATGAGCGCTTCGGCGAGGCGGAGGCGGACGCCGTCTTCGGGCGCGTCCTTGGTGGCCTCGAGCACGCGGCGGAGGGCCTCGATGGCCTTCTCGTTCTCCTTCTGATCGAGGTAGAGCTCGGCGAGCATGCGGTCGGCGGGGAGCTGCTTGGGGTCCTGGCCGGCGCGGGCTTCTTCGAGGGCACGGACGGCGATGCGGCCCTGGTTGCGCGGGGCCATGAAGCGGGCGAGACCCATCAACGCGTCGGCGTGGCGTGCGGCGCCGTCGGGCTCGCTCTTGACCTTCTCGGCGTAGTCGCGGAAGACCTTCTCGGCGCCGACGACGTTGGCCTGGTCGTAGTACCAGGCGGCGTCGATCTGGACCATGTCGGGGCCGTCCTGCGTCTTGCGGACATCGTCGATGCGCTTGCGGGCCTCATCGAAGCGGCGGAGATCGACGTTGAGGGCGGCGATCTGAACCTTGTAGTTGCGGTTCATGGGGTCGCGGTCGGCGTCCTTGAGTCGCTCGCTGAGGGCGACATCGCGGTCGCCGGCGGTGCCCTCGAGGCGGAGCCATTCGTCGCGGATATTGGGATCGGAGGTGAGCAGACGGGCGGCCTCGCGCATGACCTTGAGGGCCTCGTCGCCGCGGGACGCGGCCTGGAGCGTGGCGGAGTACTGGAGAATGCTGGTGGGATCGTCGGGGCGGAGGTCGAGGGCCTTCTTCATGTTGACGACCGCGTCGGCGGTGCGGCCTTCCTCGGCCTGCATGCCCGAGAGCACGCGCCAGGCCTCGACGTTGTAGTTGTACTTGTTCATGCCGCCTTCGAGCAGGCCGATGGCGCCGCGGCGGTTGCCCTCGGCGGCCATCAGGCGGGCCTTGAAGGTGACGCCGTCGTAGGTGTCGAGGTTGCGGGCGATGGCCTTGTCGGACCAGGTCTTGGCCTCGTCGAACTTGCGCTCGCGCAGGGCCTTGATGAAGAGTGTCTCGATGACCATCGAGTCTTCGGGGTGGTCCTTGGCGAGGGCGGCGAAGGCGTCGGCGGCCTGCTGCTTGTAGACCTCGCCGCCGGCGTCGAGGATGGCGGCGCGCTGCAGGGCACGCTGGGCGGGCGGGATGTCCTTGGCCTGCTCCAGTGCTTCGAGGCGGGCCTTGGTGGGATCGCCGGCGGTGAGCACGGCCTTGGCCTTCTGGAAGACTTCGAGCTCGGCGGGGCGGCTCTTGGCGGCCTCGATCGCCTTGTCGAGAACGGCCTTGGCGCTGTCGAGGTCGTTGACGCCCATCTTGAGGTTGACCACCCGCATGGTGAGATCCTGCGGGTAGTTGAGCGCGACCATGCCGGTCTCGAGGGCCTGGGCGGCGCCCTTCTCGTCGCCGGCCTGCTGCTTGGAGCGGGCCTCGGCGATGACCTTGGCGACCGGGTCGGTCACCTCGCGCTCGCCCAGCTCCTGCTCGATGCTGACGAGGCGGCGCTGGATGATCTCGTTGTCAGGCAGCATCTGGGCCGCCATCTGGTAGAGCTCTTTGGCGCGGGGCACGTTGCGGAGGCGGATCTCCACCTCGCCCAGGAGCATGATGGCGGTGATGTTGCCGGGGTTGATGGCGAGGCACTTCTCGAGCAGCTCGCGGGCCTTGCCGGGCTGGTTGAGCTGGGCAGAGGCCTTGGCGGCGGCGAAGAGGGCGTCGGCGTCCTGCTCGCCCACGCTGGCGAGGTAGCTGGTGAGGAGGCGCTGGGCGTTGAGGAAGTCGTCCTCGGCGAGCTTGATCTTGCCGTCGACGAACTGGAGTCGGGTGGAGCCTTCGGGCTCGACCTTGGCGAGCTCGGCGCGATAGGCCTTGGCCTTCTCGAGCCAGTCGGAGCGGGTCTTCTTGAGCTTGGCTTCGTCGGCGTCGTTGGCGTACTCCCAGGCGCGCAGGCCGATGGCGGCCTGGCGGAAGAGGGCCTCGTTCTTGCGGAACCACAGGAGGCGGCCGGCGACGCTGATCGCGGGCGCGGGCAGGTCGCGCACAACCTGGAGGGTGGCGATGGCGGCTTCGAACTCGCGGGCGAGCGTCTCGGCCTCGGCGCGGCCCATGAGCAGGGCGGCGTCCTGGGGCTTGACCTTGAGGGCACGCTCGATCGCGGCGCGGCTGCGGGTCAGCTTGCCGCTGTCGTCGAGGCTGAGCTCGAGATAGACAAACTGGCTGAGCGCGGCGGGGTCGATCTTGGCCGCGTCCATGGTCTCGAAGACCTTGGCGACGGCGTCGAGGCCTTTCTGCGAATCGGCGCGGAGCTGGTCGGCGAGCTTCTTGCGGTCGGCGGGGCTGGTCATCGCCTGGGCCTGGCGGCGAGCGTCGGTGAGCAGCCAGCCGAGCTGCGCGAGCGCGGTCTTGGGCTCGTTGGGGTCCTTGCTGCGGAAGTCGCGGACGATCTGGCGGCCCTGTTCGGCGAGCTTGTTGCCCTCGTCGAGGCGCTCGCCGCGGATGGCCATGTCGGCCTGATAGAGGTACCAGGTCTGCAGGCCGATGACGCTGTCCACGTCGGCGGGGTCGGCGGCGATGGCGGCCTCGAAGTCGCTCTTGATCTGCTGCTCGGCCTCGGGCTTGAGGTTGCGAGCCTCGGTCATGATCCGAAGGTTCGCCAGGGCGCGGTAGCGCTTGAGCACGTCGGAGTCGGTGGACTCTTTGGTCTCGCCGAACTGCAGCAGGGCGTCGGTGGTGTCCTGGGCGATCTTCTCGCACAGCGAGCGGTTGTAGCCGGCGCCGAGCATCTCCATCATGGTGTCGAGGTAATCGCGGTGGGCGGCGACGTCGGTGCGGAGCAGGTCGGCGAGGCGCTTGCGGACCATCGCGTGCTGGGGGTACTTGCTGTCAAAGAGCGTCTGGGTCTTGGGGACCACGCCGCCGAGCGCGTCGCGCCACTTGCGCAGGTACTCGGGGTTGGTGGGCTCCTTGTTGACGGCCTTGGCGAAGGCCTTCTCGGCCTCGGTGGGGTTGTTGGCCTTCATGAAGGAGTCGCCCTGGGAGGCGAGGTCCTTGGCGGACTTGAAGAGCACGAACATCGCCGCGCCGCCCACGCCGCCGGCGAGGAGGACCAGGGCGCCGACCAGCACCGCGACGAACTTGACGTTGACTTTGGAGGCCATCGCTTCCGACTCCGAGCCCCGTGGGCGTTCTCGATTCGAGCGGCCCAGGGGCGGCCGCGACTCACACCTTGCACATCCCGGGACACGAGCCCGAGAGCCCCACCACCACAACCAACCCAACCCAACCCAACCCAACCCAAGACAACCAAACCAAGACAATCAACCCGAGTGACGTTCACCGACGCGGCGGAATCACGCGTCAGCGCTTGGTGCTCGGGTCGTCATTCTTCGCCGGGTACCGCCCGGCCTCGACCTCGATCCAGTCGGGAACGCACCGCATGATCTCCGGCAGCAATTCGCCCAAGAGGGTTGAGGACTCGCGGGCGAGTTCCTCGGCGGAGGTGACGGTCGAAGAGGTGAACTGGACCTTGAGGTAGTACGCGTAGTCGCTGCGGAGATCGAAGGCGAGCAGGCGGACTTCCTCGGCGCTGGAGACGTGGCCGCCGTTGGCGATGAAGAAGTAGCCAGCGAAGATCTTCTTGCCGTTCTTGTTGGAGAACTCGGTGATGCGGAGCTGCATCTTGGAGGGGTCGCGGGGGAGAACGACGCTGGTGCCGACGCCGTCGCGGGCGTAGTTGGGGACGCGCTGGCGGAAGAGCCCGCGCTCTGCGGCGCGCTCGGCGTCGGCGGGCGACCAGGCGGAGGCGTCGAGCGTGAGCGGGAGGGTCCGGGTGGCGTTGCCGATCTGCATGCCGCCGCCTACGAAGCACCGTTCGGGCACGTGGGGGACGGTGTCCACCATGCCGGTGTAGTACGCGGCGTGGAAGTCGATGATGATGGGCTTGTCGCTCTTCTCGGTGGACTTCTTGATGAAGGTGCGGCTGACGTAGTTGCTGGTGCCCAGGGTCTCGATGACCTCGGCGGACTCGAGCTTGTCGGCGCCGATCTGCCGCCAGGTGGGCGTCTCGGTGGAGACGGTCGCGACCTGGCGGTTGTCGGGCGGGTAGATCGCGAGCTTCTTGAGATGGATGCCGGCGTATCGGATGCCCGCGGTCATGCTGGCGCCGGCGAGGGTCATCACGCACATCGCGGCGATGAACGCCGGGGTGCGGAGCGGGCCCCAGCCTTCGGCGGATCGCGGGGGCGGCGTCGGGCGCTTGGCCTCCGGTGCCGCGGGCTCGTCGATCACGCGGCCCAGGGCCCAGACGACGCCCAGGAACAGGAGCAGGCCGGGGAGGAGCAAGAGCGTGCCGATCATGACGTGGGCGTCGCCCTTGGTGAGTTCGGGGCTGTACTTGCTGGCGATCCCGAGGATCGCGACGCGGACGATGTTCATGAAGACCGCGACGGGCAGCGCGAGCACGAGGACCGCGATCCGCTGCCACCAGAACTTGCTGGAGATGAGGGCGACGGCGCCGGCGAGCGCGAAGAAGGCGATCACCATGCGCATGCCCGAGCAGGCCTCGGCGACGTTGAGCGGCAGGGGTTCCTTGCCGGCGGGGGTGATGTAGAGCGTGTTGCCGTCGACGTCGACGGTGAAGCCCATGAGCGGGCCGATGAGCGCGAGCAGGACGCCCGCGCCCTGGCTGGCGATGAGCTGGAGCTGGAAGGTGATCTTGATCATGATCATCTCGCTGATCGTGATCGCGAAGACCAGGTAGAGGATGGGCAGGAAGAGCCGCGCGAACATGCGCGGGCCGGTGAGCAGGAGGGCCAGGCCGGCGATCGTCAGGACGATCGAGAAACCCTGGATCATGTGGTTCTTGACGACCACCACGGCGACGAAGTACGAGCCGATGCCCAGGAGCACGGGCAAGAGCCCGGGCCAGAAGGTCGAGGTGGGCGTGCGGTTGATGTTCTCACGGTCGCGCCACACGAGGTAGGCGCTGATGAGCGGGATCACGTACGCGTGGCCCCAGTCGCTGGGCGCGCCCAGCGAGTGGCGGTGCTGTCGCTCGAACCACTGCCAGAAGACGGCGATCACACCGACCAGCAGCAACGCCAACGCGGTGAGCTGCGCGGGCGTGAGCAGGCCGGCGATGCGATCGCGCGGCTGAGCGGGAAGGTGTTGTGCGGACAGCGTCGTCACCGAGGTTCGTTGCTCCCCGATCGGAGAGGGGTGAAGAGGGTAGAAGTTCCCGGCCCTTGCGGACGACAGGGGCGGTAGGTCGCGGGCTCGGGCGCACCGACGATCGGCTTGCGTGGTCCCCGATTCCCAACAGACATCGACCATCGCGGCGTGCCAATGCAGCCCGGGCGGTGCGCTCTGGGCAGCCTGGGTGGCGCACGGCATTCCAGATGTCTGCTACGCCTTGTGTCCGTGCGGGTTCGGTACCGGGGGCGGGAATCCGTGCCGGAGAGGCCAAAACTGCGCTGGTGGATCAGGCCGCGTCGGCGGTGACGGTCCGTTTGGGCTGGGCGCGTCCGGAGACGATCTGGTCCACGAGGCGGACCATCTCGGCCAGCTCGGGCTTGGGGATCTGGACGTCGGCGCCGACCTGTTCGCCCTTTTTGCGGTTGTCCTCGGAGACGAGCGAGGAGAAGAGCACAACCGGGACGCCCTTGGTGGCGGGGTTGCCCTTGATGCGGCTGGAGAGGTGCAGGCCGTCCATGCGGGGCATCTCGATGTCGGAGATGACGGCGTCGATGGGGATGGCCTTGTCGCCGGCCTCGATGGTTTCCTTCACGGCGTTCCAGGCGGCCTCGCCGTCGGTGTAGACCTCGAGCTTGCTGTAACCGGAGTTGATGAAGACCTTCTTGATGAGCGAGCGCATGAAGGGGGAGTCCTCGGCGAGGATGACGCGCTTGGTGGCGCGGTCCACGCCGTACTCGTTGTCGACCTTGTCGACGTGGAGGCGTTTCTCGACGAGGATGGAGTCGGCGACGGACTCGAAATCGACCATGAGGATGAGCTTGCTGTCCATCTCGATGACGCCGGTGGTGCTGGCGGCCATTTCGGGGCGTTCGCTGAGGCCGCCGAAGTTGACGCTGGGCGTGGGGCGGACGCGTTGCCAGGACATGCGGTGGATCTGATCGACGGTGTCGACCATGAAGCCGGTGCGCAGGCCGTTGAACTCGGTGATGATGACACGGCCTTCGGGGGCGTCGTCGCCGGAGCCCCAGCGTTTTTCGACGCCCAGGTGCATGGCGAGATCGACGACGGGGATGACGCTGCCTCGGATGTTGAACATCCCGATGACGGAGGGATGCTGCCCTGGGGCGTGGACGGTCTTGCTGGGTCGGATGACCTCGCGGACCTTGGCGACGTTGACGCCGAAGTGGCCCTGGCCGAGCCGGAAAACGAGGACTTCGAGCTCGTTGGTGCCCGCGTCGAGCAGGATGTCGCCGGTGAGATTCGGTGCGTTCGAGGTGGTCATTGCGTGCCCCGTGGTGGGATGCCGACGCGCGGTGACCCGTCACCGCCGCGGCGTGGGCGCGACATCGGCCGAATTCCGGCGAAGGTTGACGATGGGGGCGGGATTGCGGCGCGATCCGGCAGGCGCGCGGAGGCGGCCCGTGCCGGGTTGGGGCGGAAGACGGGCGCGTGAAAAGATGGGCAACCCGCGGACGCGCAACGCGCGAACCGGGACGCCGACCGAGGGACCGACCGTGGCGCGATCGCTGTGACGCGAGCGCTTTAGAAGAAGCCGTTGCGGGTCCGGACCTCGGGCGGCACGCCGAAGATGTCGGAGCCGAAGTTGCGGTCGACGACCAGGCCGAAGCCGTAGTTGGCGCGGAAGCCGTTGCGGATAACCGCGAGCGGCAGGGCCCAGAAGTTGGTGCCGACGTTGATGCGGTCGTCGGGCTTGAGGTAGATGTCGGGCTGTGTGCCTTCGGTGATGGCGCGGAGGTCGAGGCGGACGATGGCCTGCTGGCCGTCGCCGACGACGCGGGTGAGATCGACGCGCTCGGGGATGGCGAGGTTGGAGAGGCCGCCGGCGGCGGTGATGACGCGGGTGAGCGTGAGGCGCCCGACCTGCGGGATGTTGTAGACGCCGGGGCGGTTGACCTGGCCATCGACGTAGATCTCACCGACGGGGGGCGAGGGAACGCGGATGACGTCGCCGGGTCGGATCACGATGTTGACGCTCGAGTCGCCGTCGAGGAGTTGCTTGTAGGGAATGCGGATGACGCGCTGAGCGACGACCTGCGGCCGGGTGTCCTTGGGCTTCTCGCCGTTGGGGCCGGGCGCGGGCGCCGGGCCTGCGAGCTGGACCCATTTGCCGTCGAGGAAGACCCAGGATGTGGAGGGCTCGTCGGAGCGGGACTGATTGGAGGCGTTGCGACCGGACTCGGGAAGATCGACGACCGGAGAGCCTCGTGCGGGCTCGTCGAGACGAGCGAGGCGGCGGCCGCCGACGGGCGAGTCGCTGAAGCCGCTGACCATGCCGGGCGAGGGCAGATCGACGGGCGGCTGCGCGGGCTTGGGAGCTTCTTTCTTGGGCTCGGGCTTGGGCTCGGGCTTGGGCTCGGGCTTGGGCTCCTGCTTGGGTTGGGGCGCAGGCTGGGCCGGAGCGGGAGCCGGAGACGGCGCGGGCTGCGAGGCGGGGGTGTCCGGCAGCGGCACGGGCGGCTCGCTTTTGGGACGGGCGGGACTGGGCTGGTCCGCCGGCTGCGCCGGAGCGGCGGGGTCGCCGGCGGGAGCGGCCTCGGGCTTGGAGAGCTGATCGATGAGATCGATGAGCGACTCGCCCGACTTGGGAGGTTCGGTGGTCGTGGGCTGGGCCGGGGCGCGGCTGGGGCCGGCGCTGGGCAGCGGCGAACGGCCGGTGTCGCGGGGGCTCATGGCCCGCTCGTCGAGCGGGACGGAGCGGATCACGAGCAGTTCCTTGGTGGATTCGTCGATGCGGCCGCCGGCGGTGGACGCGGCGACGAGCTTGTAGTCGATCGAGGGGATGAAGTACGGGCCGGGGCGCTCGACGGCGCCGACCATGGTGTAGGTCTGCTGACGCAGCTCGCGGATCACGACGCCGACGAGCGGGTCGGCGACGAACTTCTTCATCGCTTCGGCGACGATGTCGCGCACGCCCTCGATGGACTGGCCGGAGACGAAGAGTCGGCCGAGCTGCGGAAGATCGATGTTGCCGGTGGGATCGACGGCGCGCTCGAACTGCTCGGGCTGGCCGGTCTGGGTCGTGGCGAAGTCGTAGATCTCGATCTGGAGCACGTCGCCGGGGCCGACGCGGTAGTCACGCGGGTCGGAGTACAGGTCTTCAGGCGTCGGGGAGGAGATCTCGACCAGATCGCCCTTGGCGTCCTCGATGCTGGCGATGCGTTCGAGGATCGGGACCTTGGTGGGCGTGTGCTCCCAGCGGCCGACGACGGAGGGATCAAAGAAGGAGTCGGACTCGCAGCCGGTCAAGAGGCCCAGGCTCGCCCCACCCGCCCCGGCGGCGAGCACCAGCCGAAGAGCTCGGGAAGCGGGAACGTTCGTGGTGCGGCGGGGCTGATTCAAGCGACTCTCCAGTCGGACAGGGGACGGGTTGCGCGGACGGCGGCCGGGCGCGGCGACCTGAACGGTCAGGATACGACCGGCGGGGGCGTGGTTCTTCAACTCCTTGCATCGGCTGAAAACCCGCCGCGTTTTGATCGGACGTTCGTTTCTGAGGCCGGGCGGGTTCGCGCAGATGTTGCCTGCCGCGAACGGCAACGCCCGAAGCAGCAAACCTGAACGTTCCAATCAAGGCGCTCCGCCATGGGCACGCCATGTCTTGATTTGAGCTTTTCCGCCTTGAGATTTGAGCTTTTCCCTTCCCCTACCATTCCGCC
>DASVYC010000081.1:0-137009 GCA_036392375.1 Phycisphaerales bacterium | reverse complement strand
CGCCGCCACCCCACACGTGCGGCAAGTACGGCACCGGGTCCTGGCAGTGCGCGATCATCGGCAGGTTCAGCCGCAGCGGCTTCTGGCCGTTGAGCTGCACCACCGCGCTCACAGATCTGTCGCGGCACCAGTCCAACAGGGTGAAGTTCTCATACACGAGCCGCGAGCGCACGCGGCCGGTGCCCGGCGGGGCCCACAGGAAGCGCACATTCTCGGGGAATGTCTCGCGCAGTATCGGCTCGTGGAACGCGCTGCCGCCGGTCATCACAAGCGTGAACGTCCACGCCGGCCGCAGCGTCGCCAGCCCGCGCAGCACCTCGCGCGCGACCGTGAACCCGCCGCCGCTGCTCACCGAGAGAGCGTTCACCAGAATGTGCGGCGGATGATCGGGTTGGTCGCCCATGCGTTCGACAGTTGATCGGCCAAACACCTCACTCTCCCGAAGCGGCGGCGCCACGACTCGGCCGCGCGACATCGGGGTGGGTACGAACTCGGGCTCTTGATTGTGCGCGCGGACCGCGCGTCTGGGGTGTGTGCGAACCCCCCTAAACGGACGTTCCCCGCGTGATTTCACGCGGGAATTATTCTGAATTCGATGTAAAAAATCGCTCGTTCTGCGCTCTAAATCACGCTTCTGTTTCCGGGCCTTGTCCTGTACGCTCCGGACCTGCGGGATCGGACGCGGAGTGAGGATCACACATGCTGTTTCGCACCTCGATGACATTCATCGCGCTCGCCGCCGCGCTCGCGGGGCAGGCGCTTGCCGGACCGGCCGCGTCCTACGACGTGCGCCTCGCCATCCAGAGCCGCAACGCGGACCAGATCCAGTACCGCGGCGTGCCTCTGGTCAACGACGTCTCGGGCGGCACGATCGGGCTGCACCCCCACGAAGGGCCGCACATGATCGCGGGCGACCCGACCTTTTACGCCCGCCACCAGGCCGAGCTCATCAAGGATCTTGATGACACCATCCCCGACGTCAATTTCAGCGGGATCATCTGCATCGACCACGAATCGTGGTGGCCGTGCTGGGAGTGGAGCGGCAACGTCCAGGCCGCGTGGACCAACTACATCAAGACCAAGCGCCCCGAGCTGCTCGCCGGCAAGCCCGACACGCTCTGGGACGGCATCATCCAGACCGAGTACAAGGCCACCGTCCGCCAGTACTACGAGTTCACCGCCAACATCATCCGCCAGAAGCGCCCCAAGGCCAAGCTGAGCTGGTACGGCCTGCCGCTCCGCTCGTACTGGATCTTCAACGGTGTGGCCCAGTACGGCGTCGACCTCGCCCGCTACCGCGAGATCCACGAGCAGGAACTCAAGTGGTACTTCGATCTCGTGGACGTGCTCTGCCCGTCCATCTATCCCGTCTACTCCGTCGGGTCACCCGCCGGCCCCAACCAGGTCGAGCCCGCGGGCAACGAGGCGTACATCCTCGGCATGGTCGGCGAGTCGGTCCGTTTCAGCCGTGGCAAGCCCGTCTATCCCTTCTTCCTCCTCAAGTACCACCCCTCCGCCGGCGCGTACGCCAACAAGTTCATCAGCCCCATCAACCTGCGACAGGGCCTCGAGATCCCGCGCCAGGTCGGTGCCGCCGGGCTGGTCATCTGGGACTTCTTCTACAACGAGACCGAGCTGGCGGCGTGGCAGACCTACTACGACACCACCGCCCGCGACGTGATCTACGGCGTCATCTACCCCGGCAGCGGCTCGGCACCCACCGCGCCCGGTGCCGTACCGAACGAGCCCGCTCCCGCCGATCCCGATGGTGATCAAGCCCTGAGCGTGGACGGGCGACTCGAGAATCAGCAGCCCTGACCGCGGCGTTACGGGCAGACCACGGTGTTGTACGCGCTGACAAAGAACCCAAAGTCGGCGTCGTCCACAATGCCGTCCTTGGTGATGTCGGCCGGGCAGCCCGAGGGCATCGCCGGGTCGCTGCACGTGACGAGGTTGTACGCCGCCGCGAAGAGCGCGAAGTCGGTGTCGTTGACGATCGAGTCGCCGGTGAAGTCCAGCGGCTTGCACGTCGCGGTCGCCGTCAGCACGTACGGCCCGCCGAAGGGCTGGGTCCGGGTGATCTCGATGTAATAGGTGCCCGCCGGCAGCGCGCGGCTGGGGTTGGCTGAGATGGTCGTGCCGACCTTGGTGAACGAGGCGCTCTGGATCGTCGCGTTGCCGGCGTTCTTGATCCGCACGCTGGAGTTGCTGGGGGCCCAGACGTCCCCGATAGCGCTCACGCTGAGCACCTGCGGGGAGGGAAGCGTGAGCTTGTACCAGTCGCTTGTGGTGTTGAGGCGACCGATGATCGGTTGGCCGGAGGTGAGCTGCCGCGCCGTCGCGAGCGTGGCGTTGGGAGCGAACGCGTCGTCGGGCGACACGCCGTAGCGGCTCACCAGTCCGTCCTTGTCGCCCTGGCTCATGTAGCTGCGGTTGCCCATCAGGCCCTGGAACGACGCGAAGGCCGGCAGCGCCGTGATCGCGAAGCAGGTCGAGGGACACGAGCACGACGAGCCGGACGGGCAGCACGTCGAGAACGCGCACTCGTCGTAGTGCATGATGCTCTCGAAGTCGTACGTCCCGACGGGCGCGCCGTTGTTCTTGGGGAAGTTGGCGTTGAAGAACCCGGGCTGGATGTTGGACTGGTTGACGGTGACGAACCCGTCGCGATCCGATCGCTGCTGCTCGTGGAACACGCCCAGGGCGTGCATCAGCTCGTGGATGACGATGTAGCGGAACGACCAGTTGAACAGGTTGACGTTCTGCACGCCCCCGATCATCCCGACGAACGAGCTGTTGCCGCTGCTGTCGGTCAGCTTGATGTAGTTCGCCTGGTTCGTGCGGGGGTTGAAACGCACGCCGCAGACCGTCTCGATCTCGTACATCGCGATCCGGGCCCGGTCGGCGTTGGTGCTCGAGACGTTGGCGTCGAACGTGTAATAGACCACGCCGCCCGGCCACAGGTTGGCGTTCCACAGGCTGCGGTCGTCGAACTCCTGCGTCGGCAGCACGCACGAGAGCTCGGTGTCGTCGGCTTCCTGGAAGAGCGGGTGCTCCGGGAACGGGCTGGGGATGCGGATCGGGTGGGCGGCCGCGCTCGCCGCGGTCAACCCCGCGATCACACCCGCGGCCAACGCCGCCGCACCGATCTTAACTCGCCTCGTGCCGCGCCGCATCACCAGACTCCTGCGCCCACGAAGGAACACCACAGCCACAGGATCCCGCGCAGGACCCGCCAGATTCTTCCACACGGATGCACACCCCGCAAGGTCCGCGTGCCGGTTTCGCGGCAGATCGCCCCCGCCGCACGCTCAACTCGGGTGCCCCGCCTCGCCCGTGGGTTGCTCGGGCAGCTCGCGCACCGCCGAGATCAGCACCTTGTCGATCCGCTGTCGATCCATGTCCACGACCTCGAAACGCAGGCCCAGCCCCTCGGCAATCTCGCCGGTCTGTGGCACGTGCCCGAGGATCGCCAGCACGAGCCCCGCGACCGTCTGGATGTCCGTGTCCGAGAACCCCAGCGACTCGCTGTCGAAGGGCTCCCGCTCCAGCGCGTGCGCCAGCTCCTCCAGCGGCACGCGTGCGTCCACCAGGTACGACCCGTCGGCTCGCCGCACGATCTCGGTCGATGATTCGTCGCGCACCACGTCGCCCACGATCGCCTCGACCAGGTCGTTGAGCGTCACCAGCCCCTCGGTCCCGCCGAACTCGTCCACCACCAGCGCGATGTGCTGCCGCGTCTCCTTGAAGCGGTCGAGCAGCTTGAGCGCCAGCGTGTTCTCGGGGACGTACAGCGGCGGCTGGGCGAGCTGCTCGAGCGACACCTCGCCGCCGGTGACCAGGCCGTACTTCACCAGGTCCTTGACATGCACGATGCCGACGATCTCGTCCATGCCGCCGCGGCAGACCGGGAAGTGCGAGTGCGGGCTGGTGGCGACGATCAGCCGCACGCGATCGGTGTTCTCGCTGGCGTCGATCCACGAGATCTCCGCCCGCGGGACCATGAGCCCCTTCACCTTGCGGTCGGCCAAGCGGAAGACGCGGTCGACGATCTCGGCTTCCTTCTCCTCGAACACCCCCGACTCGCCGCCTTTTTGGATCAGCCCGCGGATCTCTTCTTCGTTGACTTCTTCCTCACCCGACCCCAGGCCGATGGACTTGGCGAACAGGTCGGTGCTCGCGGTGAGCAGCCACACCGCGGGGGTGGCCGCGAGGGCAAGGAAATAGATCGACCCCGCGAACAGCTTGGCGAAGAACTCGGGGTTCGCGAGGGCCAGCCGCTTGGGGATGATCTCGCCGAAGAGCAGCAGGAGCGCCGTCAGCCCCACCACGATCACCGCGGTAGAGATCAGCCACGCCCAGGATTGGAGGAACGGGTAGTTCTCCACCAGCCACCCGTGGAACTGATCCTCGAACGAATCGCTGCCCAGTTTGCCCATCAGGATCCCGATCACCGTGATCCCGATCTGGATGGTCGAGATGTAGCGAGTGCGGTGGTCGATCAGGTGCAACGCCGTGGCGGCCCCGCGTTCGCCCCGCTCGGCGGCCTGCTCCAGCCGCACCCGCCGCGACGCGACGACCGCGATCTCGCTCATGACGAGCATGGCGCTGACGAGAAGAAGAACCGCGATGAGCGCAAAGGAGATCATGGGGTGGACCCGAGGCACCGAGGACAGCGGCCGGAGTCCGGCAGAATAGCGTCGCGCCTACCGGACGTTCCGAATCAATCCCGACCATCCCCGCACGCCCCGCCGCCCCGCGCGACTTTCCTCAGCCTTTCGCCCTTCTCGGTCCTTTCTTCTTGCTCCTCGCAAGGGCTTGGGGTAGGTTGGACATGCAAGGTTGAAGGCCCGCCGCGCCGGAGGAGGCGCGGCGGCCTTCCTTTGCCGATGCTCCGTCATCGCTCGCAGGGGACACGCATGCAGACTCGTCGTGGCTGGGCCTCCGTGATCACACTCACCACGCTCGCCGGAGCCGCCGTCGCGCTCTCGCAGTTCAATCACTCAAGGGACCGGTCTCCGGCCCGCCTTCCTCTTTCTCCGTCGCATGCTTCCGCCGACCGGCCCGACACCGCCGGCGCGAACGCCCCGCACCGCGCCGGGCCAATCCTGCCCTCGAACCTGAAGGACAAGCTCGCCGCGCTCGACGCCAACGTGCGCCAGATGCTCGAGCGCCGCCTCGCCCGCGAGTTCGCCAGCCGCAACACCGCCAAGCTCGCCGCCTGCTTCCAGCCCGGCACACCCAACGAGGTCATGGAATCCTTCCGCCTCGCCGAGGCGATGCACGCGCCCTTCGGCGACCGCTTCAACGTCGGCCCCCGCTGGTCCTCCACCGCCCTCACCCCCGGCGGCTCCGCCCTCGGCAAACCAATCACCATCACCTGGTCCATCGTCCCCGACGGCACCGACGTCCAGGGCTTCAACGGCGAGCCCGACGCCAACTCCAACCTCCGCGCCTACCTCGACGGCATCTACGGCAGCCAGGCCACCTGGCTCCCCATCCTCCAGTCCGTCTTCGATCGCTGGGAGCAGGTCAGCGGCATCGACTTCGTCTACGAACCCAACGACGACGGCGCGGCGCTTCGCAATCCCGAAGACCCACAGAACCCCGGCACTTTCCTTCCCAGCACCGCCTTCGGCCAGGCCGGCGTCCGTGGCGACGTTCGCATCTCCGGGCACACCATCGACGGCAACAGCGGCGTCCTCGCGTACAACTTCTACCCCGACGCCAACGACGCCACCGGCGGCGACATGGTCATCGACACCGGCGACAGCTTCTTCACCAACACCTCCGGCAACTCGCTCCGCCTCCGCAACGTCGTCTCCCACGAGCACGGCCACGGCATGGGCCAGCCCCACGTCTGCCCCATCGAAACCTCCAAACTCATGGAGCCCTTCGTCTCCACCGCCTACGACGGCCCGCGCCACGACGACATCCGCCACGCCCAGTTCTCCTACGGCGATATCTACGAACCCAACGACGACGAAGGCACCGCCACGCCCCTCGCCATCGGCGACTGCGGCACGCTGATCGTCGGCACGCTCCCGACCCCCGCCGGCCCCACCGCCGGCGCGCTCACCCAGGCCAACCTCACCTCCACCGTCTCGCTCTCCGACGAGAACGACAACGACTACTACGCGATCACCGTCTCGCAGGCGACCAAGCTCACGGTGCTGATGCGCCCGCTGGGCCTGGAGTACGACGACTCCGATCAGGCCTGCTCCGAAAACACCGGCTCGTGCTGCGCTGGCAACCCCACCGACTCCCGCGCCGTCATCGATGCCGTGATCCAGCTCTTTGACACCAACGGCTCCGGCAGCCTCGCGCTCGCCGCCGCCGCCCCCGCCGGCGCCAACGAGCTGCTCACCTACACCCTCCCCGCCGCCGGGACGTACTACATCCAGATCAAGGACGACAACGCGACCTCCACCGCGCTCTTCTACGACCTCACCGTCACCACGGCGCCCGCGACCATCAATGTCGCCGTGCTCGACGGCGCCGAGCGCGACATCCCCGCCGGAGCCCTCGTCCCACTCCGCCTCAACATCACCGACGCCAGCGACAGCTTCGACCTCGCCGCCAGCCACCTCTCTTACCGCGTCAACGGCGGCCCCACGCTCGAAGCCCCGATCTACGACCACGGCGGCGACATCTACACCGCCGCCCTCGCCGACATCCCCTGCAACGCCACCGTCGAGTGGTACGCCGAGCTCGCGACCCGCGACGGCGCGCCCGTCCGTCTGCCCTGCTCGGGCTTCAACATCACCCGCAGCGGCGTAACCTCCGACATCTACTCCACCGACTTCACCACCAACGCCGCCGGCTGGACCGTCGGCCCCAACACCGCCACCGCCGGCATCTGGGAGCGCGTCTCTCCGATCGGCTCGGTCGCCCAGCCCGGCCGCGACCACTCCGATTCCGACGATCAGTGCTTCATGACCGGCCAGGGCTTCCTAGGCAACAGCGCCGGCGCCACCGACGTGGACAACGGCTCCACGCTGCTCACCAGCCCCACCTTCAGCCTCGCCGGACAGTCCGACGCCGAGATCTCCTACTGGCGCTGGTACTCCACCGGCACCGGCGGCTCCCCCTACGCCGACACCTTCGTCGTCCAGGTCTCCAACAACAACGGCTCCACCTGGACCACCGCCGAAACCGTCGGCCCCGGCAACATCACCACCCCCGAGGTCAACGGCCTGTGGTTCTTCAAGTCCTTCCGGCTCTCTTCCATCGGCGTCGCCCCCACCGCCAACATGCGTGTCCGCTTCAACGCCCAGGACACCGGCAGCGGCTCGGTCGTCGATGCCGCGATCGACGACTTCGCCGTGCAGGGTTTCGCGTGCGCCGTCACCGCGTGGTGCAGCGGCGACATGAGCCTCGACGGCCTGGTGGACGACACCGACTTCGTCGTCTTCGCCGCCGCCTACAACGAGCTCGACTGCACCAGCTCCAACATGCCCGCCGGCTGCCCCAGCGACCTCAACAACGACGGCTTCGTGGACGACACCGATTTCGTGCTCTTCGCAAACGCGTACAACAACCTGGTCTGTCCGTAACAACCCGATTCGACCTTGCGAACCAGCCCGCACTTGAGTCCACACTCGCTTGGCTTTGTTGGCACGTGAACTGAACAGCCACCCCACCGCCGGTCGGTTGGCCGCTTTTTTCTTGGCGCGAGACGCCCCTTCGGATAGCCTGCGGTTCGCACTGCATCCGCCCTCAGAAAGGCACTCCGATGCTCCCGCTCTGCCTTGGCCGTCGCGCCGCCGTCCGTTGCGGCGTGCTCAGCACCACCGCGTTGCTCACCCCCGCGCTGGCCCAACCCACCGTCTTCGACACCTTCGACACCGGCCTCAACGGTTGGTCCCTCTACGCCGACGGCGAGAATCTCGCCTGGTCCCCTTTCGCTGGAAACCCCGGCGGCGGCATTCGTGGCAACGACCAAGGTCTGGGAGGCTACTGGGGCTTCAGCGCCCCGCCCGCCTATCTCGGCGACCGCTCCTGCGACTACGGCGGGCTCCTGCGCTGGCAGTTCAACACCACCAACTCAGGCTCGGCCGTCAACAGCCAGCCCGACGCCACACTTGAAGGCGCCGGTCTCGTGCTCGTCATCAACCTCGCCAATCCCGTCGTGGACACGTGGGAGACCCGATCCGTCCCGCTCCTCGAAACCGCCGGCTGGCGCATCGCCACGCTGAGCGGCGCGGTTCCCACCGAGTCCCAATTCAAGAGCGTGCTCGCTGACCTCACCGCCATCAAGCTCCGCGGCGAGTTCTCCGTCGCCGCCAACGACTCCTGCACGCTCGACAACGTCGCCTTCGGTTCGTTCATCATCCCCGCTCAACCCGAGAGCACCTCCACCTGCCCCGCCTCTATCGTCTCGCTCTCCTCCACCGCGCAGGGCGTCGGTCCTTTTTCGTACCAATGGCAGTACGAGTCCGCGCCCAACACCTGGGTCAACGTCCCCGTCGGACCTATCCCCTACGCGTTCAGCACCATCTCCGCCGCCAACCCAGGCACCGACACACTGACGCTCACGCTCAACACCACGGGCGGGGCCTCCCCGCTCCGCCTCCGCTGCGTCGTCACCAACCCCTGCGGCAGCGCGCCGAGCAACGCCCTCAACGTCGTCCCCTGTGCCGCCGATCTCAACTGCGACGGCATCGTCGATGACACCGACTTCATCTTTTTCGTACCCGCATACGACATTCTCGACTGCGCCGACCCCGCGATGCCCGCTGGATGTCCAAGCGACTTCAACAACGATGGCGTTGTCGATGACGCTGATTTCAGCATCTTTGTCGCCGCATACAACGCCCTAGGCTGCCTGTAACGCCGCTCCCTTTGAACCCAACCGGCACGGAAGTCGCCGTGCACACGCGCCGCACCGCTCTCTCGCTCGTTCTGCTCCTCAGCGCCTATTCAGTCGCCATGAGTCCCACAGACTGGACCAGTTGGACCGCCAATACCGCAAGCGCCGTCACCGGCTCCATCGCCACGCCCGGCGGTACCACTGCCGTCGAGTACCTCGGCGAGATCTCCTTCGCCAACATCAACGACTCCGGCACCAACTACTACAACCCCGCCACGCCATTCCTCAGCGCCGCCGTCCCAAATGCCCCCGGCCGGCGCGACATCATCGCCCTGCGGGGCGGGCCCGGCAGCGGCACCCACACCCTCCGCTTCAACCCGCCCGCCCGCACCCGATCATGGCGATCGTCAGCCTCGGCCAACCCAGCATCACGGTCACGTGCGACTTCGATACGCCCTTCGCCATCCTGTCCTTCGGCCCCGGCTACTGGGGCGAACCGGGCACCCTCAACAACATCGGCGGCCGCCGCCTCACCGGCGTCGAGGGCCACGGCACCATCCGCTTCATCCGCCTCGTCAGCAAGATCAACTGGACCATCCCCAATCCCGAAACCTGGCACGGCTTCACCGTCGGCATCCCCGGTGCCGCCTGCTCCGCCGACTTCAACAACGACACCATCGTCGACGACTCCGACTTTGTGATCTTCGCCGCCGCGTACAACATCCTCGACTGCCTCGACCCCACGATGCCCGCCCGCTGCCCCGCCGATCTTAACGGCGACTCCACGGTGGAGGATCTCGACTTCCAGCTCTTCGTCGTGGCGTACAACGACGTGCTGTGCCCGTGACGAGTCCCATTCGAAGCGACGCTGGATGATTCAACCCCCGGGCTTACCCGGGCGTTGCCGCGAGTCACTCTTGTCGGCGCCGATACACTCGGCCGCATCGAAGGAGGACTCCATGCGCATCAGCCGTCTCGCGATCATCGGCGCCATCGTTTCGTACGCCACCGCCGCTGTCGCCGCCATCGTCCCGGTCTCGACCCAGGGCGTCATCGTCACCAACATCTCCGGCATTTGTAACACCTTCGAGGCCGACGACGGCCGCACCTTCATCCTCAGCACCCAGGGCAGCTTCACCGCCGGTGACCGCGTGCAGGTCGACGGCAGCTACGACGACACCACCGCGTCGCTCTGCTTCAACACCGGCGGGCCGCTCATCAACGTCGCCACCATCCGCCCCGCCTTCGCCGGCGTCGGCACCATCGTGGTCATCAACGGCCAACCCCGGTTCCAGACCGACGACGGCCGCACGTTCTCGCTGCAGAACACCGGCGGCTTCCGGGCCGGATCGCGCGTCTACGTCCAGGGCACCGTGACCACCCCCTCGCGCGCGGCGGCACTCATCAACAACACCGTCATCGGACCCGCTTTCTCCGACTTCGGCCGCATCACCGACATCACCCCCGGCAACATCCGCTTCACCTCCGAGGCAGGTGTCGTCTATTCCCTCGACCGCTTCGGCAGCGTGCCCACGTTCACCACCCTCGTCGGCGACTACGTCTTCGTCGAGGGCATCCGGGCCAAGGCCGTCAACGGCGTCATCCCGCTCTCGTCTGTCACCGCTCGCCCGGCGTTCAACGCCTCCGGCCGCGTCGTCGCCACACCCAGCGGCCTCGCCTTCGAGGCCGACACATTGCTCGTCGCGCCCCAGTTCAAGGCCGCCGCCCTCGCCGGTTTCAACCCCGGCGACAAGGTCTATCTCCGCGGCCGGTTGCCCGACGACTACGACTTCGGTGAGGCCAAGCCCGCCAACACCATCCGCCTCAGCCGCGCCGGGCTCTCCTACACCGCCATCGGCTTCCTCGACATCCCCACCAAGACCGTCATCAACATCGACGACGGCACCGTCATCAACATCGAGTTCGTCGGCCACCCGCTCTTCAACCCCAACGGCTCGCTCGTCTACATCGCCGGCCCCATCGCCGCTCAGAGCCCCGGCTCTGTGACACTGTCCCACAACCAGACCCGCGTAGGCATCATCGCCGAGGGACTCGTCGACTTCGGAGACTTCTGCGCCCCCATCGTCCGCACTCCCACCGGCGGCCAGCTGTTCCCCCGCAACATCGCTCCGTTCGGCTTCGGCAGCTACGTCCGCGTCCGCGGCGGCCTCACCTTCGAGGTCCCCTGCATCGACGAGGCCGGTCTCGTCGACAACACCGTCGAAGCCGCCGACCCCGGCTGCATCAACTGCGAGTAGCAGCCGCCCGCGGCGCCCCCCCGAAGCCCGGACACCAGGGCAGCGTGCATATACATAACTATTTACTATACTGATGAATGACCGCCGAGCGAGCAAGGGTCGGAAAGACCCGCCCGCTCACGCGCGTCAGGATGGTGTCCTGCCCCGACCGGGCGTGGCGCCCGGCCGGTTTCCCCGGTCCGGACGCCGTTCCCATTTCCAGGAGGATCTCATGCGCACCGTCTCCCGCCTCATCCGATCGTTGGCCCCCGCGGCACTGCTGTTCGCCTCCGCCGCGCACGCCGCCATCGTCAACATCGCTCAACAGGGCGTGCTCGCCACAACCCCGTATGGCTGTCTCTTCTTCGTCGGCGACGACGGCCAGCGCTACGCGCTGAGCACGCTGGGCGGCTTCTCCGCCGGCGACCGGATCTTCGTGCAGGGTTCGTACAACGACATGCAGGCCACCGTCTGCTTCGGCACCGGCGGCCCGACCATCAACGCCACCGCCGTCCGCGCCGCCTTCGCCGGTGTCGGGACGCTCATCCGCGTCGGCAACCAGACGCGCTTGCAAACGCCCGACGGTCGCATCTTCCAGGTCCAGACCCTCTCCAACTTCCGCGCCGGCACCACCGTGTACGTGCAGGGCCAGGTCAACACGCTCGTCAGCCCGCCCCGCATCGAGAGCAACGTCATCGGCGCCGGCTTCTCCGGCTTCGGACGCCTCACCAGCACCACCACCGGCGCCCTGCGCTTCCGCTCCGACAGCGGCGTCACCTACGCACTCGACCGACTCGGCAGCCAGCCCGACGCCCTTGTCGGCGACTACTGCTTCGTGGAAGGCATCGTCGGAAAAACCACCGGAGGCGTGACCGCGCTGAACTCGGTTTCCGCCCGCCCCGCCTTCACCGCAAAGGGCACCGTCGTCTCCACCGCCGGCGGCAAGGCCATCGACCCCGACACGCTCATCTTCTCCAACCCCATCACCGCGGCCGCACTCGCGCCGTTCAACGTCGGCGACTCCGTCTATCTCTACGGCCGCTCCACCGACGATTACGACTTCGGCGAGGTCAAGGTCGCCAACAACGTCCGCCAGTCCACCGCCGGTGTCGCCTACACCGCGAACGGCTTCCTCAACACCACCACCCGGACACTCATCAACGAAGACGACGGCACGGTGGTCAACCTCGAGTCCGTCGGCAACCCGTTCTGGAACCCCAACGGCTCCTACGCCTACATCGCCGGCGCCATCCTCTCCACCGGCCCGGGCACCGTCACCCTCCGCAACAACGAGACCCGCGTCGGATTCGTCGGCCAAGGAACGATCGTGACCGGCTTCGGCTGCAGCCCCATCATCGCCTTCGATGGCGGCGGCTACCTCTTCCCCAAGAACACCACAGGCTTCCAGCTCGGTGACTACGTCCGAGTCCGAGGCGGTATCACCTTCAGCCTTCCCTGCGAGGACTTCCTCGGTCTCGTAGACAATTCCATCGTCTTCGGCGACCCCAACCAGTGCGAGCTTTGTCAGTAGCCGGCGCCCCACATGCCGACTTCTTCCCGCCGCGGCGTCCCATGGGACGCCGCGGTTGCTTTTGAAGCGTTGTGGTCCCCGCGGCTTGACGGCTCCGAGCGCGACCGACGACGCATCATCCACAGCAAATCCGCGCACATCAAAATCTGCAACGTTGCGCCCTTCGGAAGTCTCGCGGAGGGTCTCAAGACAATCCACCGACGACCACCGACCAATCCGCGGCCGGCAGACGTCGCCACGCCCCGCTCGGGAGAGAGAGACCGCGTTCCCATTCCCCCAAACGCCCTCCCGTTTTCAGGAGCCTCGCATGCGACCACAAGAACACGCTCGACTTTGGGTCTTCCTCACGCCGCTGCTCGCGCCGATCGCGCTCGCCGGAAACGCCATCGAGAACGAGAACAACGGCTTCGCGTCCAACAACACCCGCGCCTCGGCCCAGAACATCGCCGCCGCCTCGTTCACCGCGAACAACAGCCCCGACGTCTTCGGCGCGCTCCCCACCGCAAGCGTCCGCGGCCGGCTCGGCGGCGACGACATCGATTTCTTCTCCTTCTCCACCTCCGGCGGCATCGCCCACTTCAGCACCACCAACACCACCAACGGCCTCGACACCTACCTCGCCCTCTTCCGCTCCGACGGCACACTCCTCGGCGACAACGACGACGCCCAGCATCTCGGCGGCTCCGCCCTCGACTCCTTCCTCGGTTCGTTCAACCTCAGCGCCGGTTCGTACTTCATCGCTATTACCAGCGGCCGCAACAGCGCGAACGCGTCGTTCTCCGGTTCCATATTCAACGAACTCCAGCGCCCCGACAACGGCTTCGGCGGCTTCGCGTTCGGCGACGCCACCCTCGGCGACGACTCGTTCGCCCGCAGCGGCGTGCAAATCGACGGCGGCGAGTACACATTGAACATCACCATCCCCACCCCCGGCTCGCTCGCCGCGTTGTCGCTCGCGGGCATGTTCGCCGCCCGTCGCCGCCGCGCCTGATCGCGCGAGGGCGTCAGTCATCTCACACCTTCCCGTTCACAACGAACTCAAAGGACTCTGCTCATGCACACCCGACTCCTCCGCGTTCTCTCGATCTCTGCCGCCGCCGCACTCTGTGCCTGCGCCGGCACCGCCCTCGCCTCCAGCCACGGCGAAGCCCCGTTCATCAAGTCCATTCCCAAGGCCGACGCCACCGACTTCTACATGTTCAACAGCTACGAGCCCGGGCGCGAGGGCTTCGTCACCATCGTCGCCGACTACTACCCGCTCCAGGACCCCTACGGCGGCCCCAACTTCTTCACCCTCGACCCCAGCGCCCTCTACCAGATTCACATCGACAACAACGGCAACGGCAAGGAAGACCTCACCTTCTCCTTCGGCGTCGCCAACACCAACCGCGATGTCGCGCTCAACATCGGCGGCGTCATGGTCCCCATCCCGCTCGCCAACTTCGCCCCCATCGGGCCATCCGCGGCCGACAACGCCGGGCTGAACGTCGTCGAGACCTACAGCATGTACGTCATCCGCGGCGATCGCTACACCGGCGCCGCCGCCCCCGTCACCGATGCCTCGACCAACTCCTCCGTCTTCCGCAAGCCGGTGGACAACATCGGCACCAAGTCCATCCCCAACTACGAGAACTACGCCCGCACCCACATCTACACCATCAACCTCCCCGGCTCGTCGCTGCAAGGCCGCATGTTCGTCGGCCAGCGCAAGGACCCGTTCGTGGTCAACCTCGGTGAGATCTTCGACCTCGCCAACTTCAACCCGCTCGGCGCCGACAACAGCCGCAGCGACGTGCTCGCCGACAAGAACATCACCACCTTCGCCATCGAGATCCCCGCCAGCTACCTCCGCGACGGCTCGCCGGACACCGTCATCGGCGGCTGGACCAGCGCCAGCCTTCCCCGCGCCCGCGTGCTCACCCCCACGCCCACCTTCGGCAAGCCCGCCACCTACAGCGGCTCGTGGGTCCAGGTCTCACGCCTCGGCATGCCGCTGGTGAACGAGCTCGTCATCGGCCTGCGTGACAAGGACCGCTTCAACGCCAGCATCCCCACCGGCGACGGCCAGTTCCTCACCTACGTCACCAACCCCACCTTCCCCGCCATCCTCCAGAGCATTTACGGCGTGCAGGCCCCCTGCCTGCCCCGCAACGACCTCGTCACAGTCTTCCTCACCGGCGTCCCCGGCGTGAATCAGCCGCAGAACGTCGTCGCGTCGGAGATGCTCCGCCTCAACACCAACACCGCTGCGTTCCCCACCAAGCCCAAGGGCATGCAGAACCGCCTCGGCGTTGTTGGAGGCGACGTCGCCGGCTTCCCCAACGGCCGTCGCCCCGGCGACGACATCGTCGACGCCGCGCTCCGCGTCGTCATGGGCGTCCTGTATCCTGATGCCGGCCAAGCCAACGGCTGCGCCCCCGGCGGCACGCTCCCGCTCAACGACGGCGCCTACCTCGACGACTCCTTCTTCGACAACCAGTTCCCCTACCTCCGCGCCCCCATCGCCGGCAACAGCGGCGGCAGCACGCTCACCGGCCTGCAGATCGAAGACGCCCCGGTCAAGAACAACGGCTTCGTGCTGAAGCGCTGATCTCGTTCTCCATCGCCTCACGTGAGGCCATCCCGCGCCGCGTCGTGCGAGCGAAAACTCGCACGACGCTTTCCAAGCCGCCCTCTTCGGAGCAACCTCCCATGCCATCCGCCGCCCGCCGCATCGCCTCGCTCTTGGCCTGCCTCTCCCTTGGCGCCCTCGCGACCATCTCGCTCGCGCACGAGTTCTGGCTCCAGGCCGACGCGCTCCGCGTCCCCGCCGGCGCCACCGTCAAGATCAGCACCATGGTCGGCGACGGCTTCCCCGGCGAGTCGCGCCCCCGCGATCCCACCAAGCTCGACCGCTTCGAGATTGCCGGAGGCGGCGCGGCAGCGCAGCCCATCCTCGGCATCGACGGCAACGACCCCGCCGGCATCGTCCAACTCGCCAAGCCCGGCACCTACGCCGTCGGATACCGCAGCCGCAACACGATGATCACGCTCGACGGCCCGAAGTTCGACGCGTACCTCAAAGAGGAAGGCCTCGACAACGCGCTCGAGGCCCGCAAGGGCAAGTCCGACGTGCCCGGCCGCGAACGCTACTCGCGCTGCGCCAAGACGCTCATCAGCGTGGGCGACGACCGCGGCTCCGGTTTCGACCACTCCTTCGGTTTCCCGCTCGAACTCATCCCGACCCAGAACCCATACGCCCTCGCCGCGGGGGACGGGCTCACCGTCACTCTGCTCGCCGACGGCAAGCCCGCGGCCAACGCGCTCGTCCGCGCCACCAACCGCGATCACCCGGGCGAGTGGCTCTCCGAACGAACCAACGACCAAGGCCAAGTCACGTTCAAACTCGACCAACCCGGCTTCTGGATGATCGCCAGCGTCCGCATGACCGCGGTCGAACCCCCGGCACCCGATTGCGACTGGGAAAGCCTGTGGGCGACACTCACATTCGATCTGACCCCGAGCAAGAACAACACCCGCTGAATCCAGGGGCAACCCGCCCGACACCAGGAGCCTGCCATGCACGCTCGAACGACGCAACGCGCCTTCACTCTGATCGAACTGCTCGTCGTCATCGCCATCATCGCGCTTCTGATCGGCATCCTGCTCCCATCGCTCGGTGCCGCGCGCCAGGCCGCACGCCAGACCAAGTGCCTCGCCAACCAGCGCCAGATCGGCATCGCCGCGCGTATGTACATGGACTCCAACAAGGGCGAAATGTTCCACCATCACGAAGGCTGGGTCCTCGACGACGGCACACAGGTCGACACACTGCCTCCAACGCCCGAAGCCTGCGCCGGCGGCGGGATGGGCCACAGCGAAGCCGAAAAGCCCTGGGCCATCTTCTTCTATCCCTACATGGGCTCGCGCGAGATCGGCTTCTGTCCTTCCGACACCGCGCCCCGCTCGATGAAACTCGCCACCAACCTCGTCGAGTACAACGGCGCGATCACCGAAACCTCGCAGGTCGCGCCGCCCGACAGCGAGCAAGCGATCGCGGAAGAGCGGGGTCTCAACATCCAGAGCTACCTCCTCAACTCAGTCTTCACACACAAGTCCGCCCGTTTCGCCCTCGAACGCGCCCTCCGCGGCTTCGCCACCGACGCCGCCGCCAACACCATGGCCAACCAAAGCCTCATCATGTTCTCCGAACGCAACAGCGAGGCCATGAACGCCCCCGACAACGAGGAGTACGGCTCGGTCACCCAAGACGACTACGACTCCTGGGTCGGCGAAGCCGCGTTGGTCCGCTGGGGCGAAGGCACGTACGCCAACGAAGGCTGGATCAAGCACAACCGCCACAAGCGCACCGCGAACTACGTCTACCAGGACGGCCACGCCGCGAGCAAGCGTTGGTCCGAGGCGCGGCTCGACCAGTTCCCCGATCGCGTGGTCCGCAAGCCGCTGGAGAATCCGCCGCAGTAGCTACGTTGCTGGCGTCGCGATCGAGAGAGAACGCGGAGCGGCGGACCCGTTGCGCACGCTGTGCCCATTTGCCATTTGCTATTTACTGTTTGCCTTCCACGTCCCCCGCTCCCAGCCGATCACCACCCGCTCCGCGTTCTTGTAGTACACCTTCTCCAGAATCTCCCGGGGCAAAGCGAACCCCCGCAGCGTCGGGCTCGACCACTCGTCGTACTTCGATGGTTCGCACATCTTGAGATCCGGGTCGGCGATCGGGCTGGGGCGATCCTCGCAAAGACCCGTGGGCCCCCAACCCTCGAGCATCGTCCGCAGCGCGAAGTAACGGCTCGCGTACAGGTCGAACGCGCTCTGGGGTGAATCCGCCAGATCGCTCATCACGCTCATGCGCTGCTGCTCAGGCGTCTTCTTCACGAGCTGGTCGTCGATCGACACGATGTCCGATCCGAAGATGATCCGGTCCTGCCACTTCTCGAAGAACGCCAGCACTGTGTCGTGTGGGTGCTTGCTCAACTCGCGCACGATCCACTTCGTCGCGCTCGTGTCCAGGTGCAGGTTCGCGTGCCGCTCGAGCAACTGATCGAGGAACACCAAGTCCTCCGGCGACCCGCCCATGTGGGCCGCGATCCACGGCACCTGCGAATACCGCTTCAGCATCACTTCGAGGCCGCGGTAATGCTCCCGCTTCAGGCCGTACTTCGCGCGATCGGTGTACCGGGCGTTGAACCACGTGTCCGGGTCGCCCGTGTGCGTCTTGATCATCATGCCAAGGCTCACCGCCAGGTCCGCTGCGGCGACCCGCCACTTGCCGTCGAGCTGGATGTAGTCGTCGCGGTCCGGTCCGGTGAACCAGTCGCACGTCCGCGGCGCGTTCCATAGCTTCATCATGCGCGAGCCGTGCTCGCTCGCGAGCACGCGGATCAAATCCAGGAACCCGGGCCCGAACGCGATCGCCTTGTCAGGGATCGTGAAGTTGGGGATCGCCACGAACCGCACCCGCTCACCCAGCACGCGCTGCACGCTCTCGATCTCTTCGGGGCGCGTCTGCGTGTACGTGAGCCGCACGTTGTACGCCCGCGCCGCCGCGGCGTAGACCTTCGTCGCCTCCGCGCCATGGATGTGCGTGTGGATGTCGATGATGGGCTCGCGGAACGCCATCGCTGCCCCCGCGGCCCTGTAGTCCATCCCCACCAAGTTCTGCGGCGTGCGCGTCATGCAAGATTGTTGGATGCACCCGACGTCACTCGGTTGCGCGCCTCCCCGTCCCACGCGGCGGGGAGGTATCGTCCAGGCTTGGCGAGACCGGGAGGGTCGTGGGCGCGAGCCGTGCTCCGACCCGGGAGCCACCAGTCCGCCGTGGCTCGGCACGGCTCGACCTGGTGCCGCCGTGTGCGCCTCCACCCAGCCGCATCGGTCGCGCGGCTCAATGCAGCCGCGGACGGATGGCACGACTCACACTTACTTCGTCACCACATACTCATCCACCAGCATCGCCTGGCTCCCGTCCGCACGCGGCGACTTCATCTCCGCCCGCACCGTCACCTTCACACTTGCGAGCGCATCCTTCCCCGGCTGGCTCGACAGTTCGTTCAGCCACTCCGGCAACCCCGCCAGCGGCACGCGGTACGTGCGCGTCGCCGGATCAAACAACTCCGCGTTCCGCCGCAGGTCCGAGAGGTCGATGTCGTAGCGCCGCTGCTGCACGCTCGCCCCCCCACCAGCGCCCGGCTTGCCATCCTGCGGCCCGTACACAAAGAGCGTCAGCGGGCCGACCGCCTTGCTGCCATCGCCCCACGCGTCCTTGAACTCCAGGTGCACGACGATCCGCGCCTCGCGCTTGGTCTCCTTGCCGCCGACGGTCTCGGTGGACGCGGGCTCCAAGTGCGTGAGCGGATAGACCCGCATCGCGGTGGGCACAAAGGGCCAGCCGCCGACATTGACGTTGTGGGCGCGAAGGCCTTCGGGCGAACCCGGAGCGCGGCAGGCGGAGAGCGTCGCGATCCCGACGAGCGAGAGTGTGATGACCAGCGTTCTCATGGTTCAACTCTAGCGGCGTGTCAATCAGGGACTGTCCCAGCACAGGCAAACGTTGCACACCCGAGGCAGAACGCATGAACGAGATGCGCGACGATGACGATCGGAAGGAACACGAGGAACTCAACCGATCGATCCCAGAGCGTGAGCAGAACGAACGTCGCCGCAATGTTCAACGGCCACGACGCGAGCGACGCGATGCGTGTAAGGTATCGCACGTGCTCTGACGTTGGCCCGCCGAATGCTCGCGACACTCGCCGCAGCCAGACCCGCCGCGTCATCGCCTCGCAGGCGGCAAAGAAGACGCACGCGATCAACGCGATTGGCGATGAAATACTGAACTGCTGGAAGAGTTCAGCAGCGATCAGCCACACGGTTGTCGCGATTCGTCCGCACACCACAGAGACGGCCACCAACTTCGCACGATCGCCGCGGTTCGCCCAGCTCCGAGCCGTGATCCACAAAAGATACAGCAGCATTGCACTGCGAACGATCGGCGAAAGAGCGAGCACGGTGAGGCCAACTCCTGGACCTCTTGGTGCGCCGCCGAAGCCCGAGTAGACAAAGAAGGCGATCGCAATCGGTAGGACGAATACCGCGACATCGAGAGCGGCAATCGTGCGGAGGGTTCTCACAATCCGCCTGGGTGCCATCGGATGCGCTGCCTCGATAGAACGTGCGATGGCAAGGCCACACTCCGGACACACCGTGTCCGATTGAATGCCCGCAAGCGAGTATCCGCAGCGAAAGCAATGCAGATCGGAGTTCTTTGGTGCGTCGTTCATGCTGCCGTGCCGCGCTTCCGGAGCTGCGGCAATTGCCGTCTGTGCGTTCTTTCAATTCTGAACAGGATGTTTCACTCCCTCCGGCACGCCAGCTAGGAACGTCCGGCCCACATCGGTCAGTTCCATGGTGATCATGAGCAGTGCGGCGTATGACAGCAACCACCCGAGCGCCAGCAGGTCGCCAAGAGAACGTCCGACGCCAAGCAAAGCGATCGTCATCCACACTATGGCGATGGTGCAGGAAACCCCACCAAAGACCCACGCGACACTGAACAGCCCGGCGGAGCGCTGCTGGTTTGCCACGGTGTCGTGGTCCACGACCGCGGAGATCCACCAAACCCTCAACACGAGTTCGACCGTGGCCAGAGCAAGCCACAACACGCCCGCAGCCACACCCACCTTTCCGACAAGCAAGTACGACGACACCACGGCAACACCAAGAAGAACCAACCTCAAGGCAGCGACCGCTTGGAGAGTCGTCGCGGCTCGTTCAATCCGCACCGGACGAAGACTTCCGGAGCCAGTGTCTGACGCAAGCAACACCGCCGCGATACTCGATACGAAGCTCGCCAGCAAGAACACGGAGCCCGACAACACCGCCAGCACCAGGCTCGGCCCGGCGAGTACAGAAAGCAGGACGGCGCCGGCACAGACCAGTACCGGGATGTCGACATAGAGCACATTCCGAAGCCGCGCTCGCTTCAATCCCACGGAGCGAAGCGTGCGCTGGAGCATCCCGATCGGGTCCCGCGACGCAGCCACGGAGAAGGCGCATTCCGGGCAGAGTGCGTCGCCATTCAGCCCGGCGAGCGAGTAGCCGCAACGGAAGCATCGCACGTCGGGGTTGTCGCTCGGGAAGGCCATGAATGGTCGCCAGTCTACTGCACGCTACGCCCAACCATTTGCACGTGCCCCCGCGCGGGCTGAAGCCCGCGGCTCGGAAGCTACCGCGATTCTCTACGCGGCATCCCGCTTGGTGGATCGACGCGATGCCCGCTCGTCCTTCGCCGCCAGCCGCTCGATCGCTGCCGCCAGATTCTTCTGCCCCTCCTGCAACGCCGTCATCGCCGCGGTGCTGCGTTCAAGAGCCCCCAGCAGCGCATCGGTGCCGCGGCGTTCCTGCATCAGGCGATCGTGCAGGTCGCCGATCTGCTTCTCGCGCGTCTGCGTGGCGCGGCGTTCGGTCAGCCACATCCAGGCGACAAACCCGGCGAGGCCGAACTGGGCGAGGGCTGTGGCGAGGGCGTCGTTCATGGGGAAGGGGAGGAGGGGTGCAGGGGAGCAGGGGAGCAGGGAGGAAGACAACAAAGCCAGTCGCAGGCGAGGAAGCGAGCCCCTGCTCCGCTGCTCCCCTCCTCCCCTGCTCCCCTTCCTACGGCACCGTCTTGAACCTGCGGAACCGCGCCGTGTACGCCAGGCTCCACACGCGGCCGCGGTCGACGCGGTCGCCTTCTTCGAAGCCGATGAAGCTCATGCTCGCGTGCGAGCGGCCGGTGTTGTCCACCAGCGTCCCCGCCGTGGGAGGATCGACGAGCTGCGCCACGATCGCGTCACGCAGCGCCCACAACGCGCTCTGGCTGCTCGCGACCAAGCGACCGGTCACGATGAGCGTGAACTCCTCGAGCCCGAGCCAGCCGGAGCCGGACTCCTGAATATCCAGCCGCAACTTGGGGACGACCAGCGAACCCTGGAACTCCGCCGCGAAGCGGTGCGGCCCGGAGCCGAAGAGCTCGAGGGATTTGTATGAGGACATGGGGTTCTCCAAAGGGGAGCAGGGGAGGAGGGGTGCAGCGGAGCAGGGAAGACAGAACAGGTCTGACCCTGCACCTCTGCTCCACTGCTCCCCTTACCAATCAATCTGCCCCACAGGGTCCGTCGAGCCATCGCTGCTGATCGCGACCAACTCGATCACGCGGCGGGCCTGCGAGTCTTTGCCGACGCTGACGAGATTTCGAACCGCACGCACCACGCAGGTCGCTGTCAGCTTCCGCCGCCGGGCGTGGGAAGAGTTCAAACTGGTCAGGATCTCGATCGCCGCGCTCTGCCCCGGGCGCAGCAGGTCGAGCAGTTGGTCCGCTGCGTTGCTCTCCAGCCGCTGCGTGAGCTTGATCTCGACCTTCTGCTCCGGCACGTCGGCGAAGACGGCATACGGGCCGTTGTCGTTCCATTCCACCACCTCCTTGTGTGCCGTGCGATCGATGGCGCACGACTCCACGCTCGTGTATTCCACGCCGGCGATCTTCACGGACGTGGGATTCAGAATCAGCATCCAGTTGCTCCTTGTCGACAAGGCCAAGGCAGGTCACCGCGGAGGACGCAGAGGACGCGGAGAGAGGCAAGGTGTTTGAGACAAGAGCAGATCGCCGAGTCACACGATCCATCTCTTCCTGTCTTCCGCCGCGCTCTCTGCGTCCTCGGCGGTGAATGCCCTGTCACACACGCTCAAGAACCACCACCGACGGCCTACGCACCGCGTCCGCGATGCCGTCGCCGTCGAGATCGATCCGCGCCGTCAGCAAGCGGCGTTCTTCCTTCGCCAGTTCGCGGTACTTCGCCGCACGTTTGCCCGTCGGCGAGTCGTCGCCGCTGATGCTCGCCGCCGCGCTGTACGCCGCGGCCAGCGTGAGCAGCGCCGCGAAGCGCGTGACTTCTCCCGGATCGACAAGCACCGCGTCGCCCGCGGCGGGCGCGGGCTTCAGCCCGAACATGCGGCACACGCGATCGCTCACCCCCGCCGCCTGCGGCATCATGGTCGCGACGATCACCTCCACGCCCGAGACCGGCGCCGGCGTCAGCACGGCGTCGTCGCTCGTCGGGCGCACCCGCGAGATCGTCGCGGTCGTTGCCGAGAGTTTGGCGATGACCTCGTGAGCCACTCCGGCGACGAGCACGACCATGCCGGGCGCGAGCTGCGCTCCGTCGAAGTTCACATCCGGCGACGCGATCGTCAGCGTCGTGCCGCTGACGCTGCCGGTGGCTTTGACCAGCCGCTGGCTGAGCCACTGGATCTCCGAAAAGACATTCGGCTCGACCCGCACGAGGTCGGTGTCGGTGCATAAGAGCATGGTTTCCCCCAGAAGTACTTTGGGGTTAGGACTTAGGACTTAGGGAGGAGTTCCCTCCGCCGCACGCGCGGCACCTAAGACCTCAGTCCTCACCCCTCACCCCTTCCCCACCAATTCCGCGCCGGTCGTTTCCGAACCGGCGCGGACCCGCCGCCCACCCTTACCTCGCGCTCCGACCAGCGGCCGCGCGAGGAAGTCTGTTCAGGCTCGATCGCGGCATCGCCTACTCCGCACTCGATGCCTCGATGCCTGGATGCCTGGATGCCTGGATGCCTTCTTCACACCGCCAAGCCACGGATCAGCCCGTGCGCGTTCTCGTTCTTGAACTCCAGCGTGTACTCGCCCAGCACCTGGCCGGCGCTCGCGTCGCCGGTCGCCGCCAGCGGCTTGAAGCCGAAGCTGCGCCCGCTCAACGGCAACACGCCGATCCGCGACGAGTCGAGCAGCAGCACCGTGTCGCTCGGCACCCAGCGGCTCAGGATCACGCGGCAGACGCCGAAGTCGCTCTCGTAAATGCTCACCACGTCGCGGTACTTGCTGTCCTCCGGCGCGTACGCCCGCGAGCCCGTGGCGAAGCCGTTGATGCGACGCTTCTGGGCACCGCTGACGACGATGGTGTCGATCTTGCCCTGGCTCTGCTCCCAGATGGTGCGGAGCGAGGCGTTGAGAACGGGCTCGTTCAACTCGTTGCTGCCCGCGCCGCCGCCCGCAGGGATGCCGCCGCTGTTGGGCATGTACTGGTTGGTCGCGATCTGACGGACGATGCCGTTCATGGTGCGGCGAACGCTGCTCGAGCCGGTCTGCGTGCTCGCGGGCGCGGTGCCGTTGATGACGCAGTTCTCAAGATCGCGCAGCAGCTCGCGCAGCCGCTCCTGCTTCTGGTACTCGAGCTCATCGTCGATCCCGTGCTGGCGTGCCGCACGCATCGAGCCCGAGACTTCCACGGTGGCGGAGAAGATCTGCGTGTAGTTCGCCCTTCGGACGCGGTTGGTGAACCGGGCGCTCACGGCGTCGGCGCCTTCGAGCGCGGCGTTGCCGAGGATGAACAGCCGCCGCCCGTTGGTGAGCGCGACCTTGGTCGTGCCGCCGTAGCCGCGGACGACGGTGAGCGTGTTGCCGCTGACCGCCGTCACAAGCATGACCTCGGTGCTGGCGTCGGGTCGCACCTGGTCGCCGACCTGGAAGCGCGAGCCGTTGGCGGCCGTCAGGCTCGTCGCGTTGGTCGCGTCGGGCGTGAACGTCGTCTGATTCAGCGTGTCGGTGTTGGGCAGCAGCGTGTCCACACTGCTTACCAGTCTGAACGGCTACCAATTCACTTGGGGGCTCAGCGGCGTAGAGACGAGATAGCCCAGCCGGTCCGCCGGGGATCGCGTGCCTTTGCATGCCCGCCCAAACCGCTCTGCCAGAACCGCAAATTCCCAGCGGGCTCCCTACCCTCCCTTGCATTTCGACCAGGGCGATCGTATTCTGTTTGGGTCTCAGGAGTCCAAGAATGGCACGAAAAATCGATCGCTCATCGGGTACCACCGCACCGACGCTCTTCAAGCCTGAGCGGGCCGGTCGTCCCGTCACGATCGAATTGCCGGAACCCGCGGCCTGCGCTCGTCTCGAGCCCCAAGGCGGCAATCAGAACCAGGGCCCATACTCAGCGTTCTACCGGGCGCTTGGGAGTTTGCGTGAGGAGTTCCATCGCATCGGACGATTCGATGACGCCAATGCCAAACTAGACGAACTGTGCAAACTCCTCGTTCTCAAGACCCTCGACGCGCGCCACCCGCTCCCCGCTGGTGGGTCGCGGCTGAGCATTGAGTATCTGCAATCCGTCGCTGAGCGCATGCACGGGTCGCCCTCTCGCCTCGCTGCGGCGATGCACACCGTGTTCGACGATGTCGGCGCGCAGTTCCCTGATGAGTTTGGAGCATTCGGGCCTCGTCGATCTCTGAACATTCACACCGATGACGATGAATTCGCCCGCGCGATTCTGCCGCTGCTTGATGCGCTGCCACACATCGATGACGCTCACGTCGGCGCTTGGTCGTTCGACAGCGTGAATGAAGCATTCGGGCATTTCGTTCAGGACAGTTTTCGCAATCGCAAGGAAGACGCCCAGTACATGACGCCGCCGGAGGTTGTCTCGGCAATGGTCGAGATCGTGCTGAACGACATCGTTCAAGCACCGGACTTCGCCGGAAGATCGGAGCCGCTGCTCATTGGCGATCCGACCTGCGGCGTCGGATCGTTCCTGGCGGCAGCATACCGGCACGCCGCCCAGATCGAAGTCTCGGGCGGCAGACTGTCCGACCGACTTCAGTTGTTTGGGCAGGACAAGGTTGAGCGGATGGCGCGTTTGGCGATGGTCAACCTAAAGATCTTCGCCCGTAGCGATGCTCACATCCGCGTTGGCAACTCCATCATGCCTCCAACGAGCATGGAGGACGTCGCGGGGCGATTCGACGCAATTTTGACGAATCCGCCGTTCGGTGCCACGTTCGACGCATCGGAGTTGCTTGCGAAGGCAACCCCGAACAATTTGCCGACGCTGTTCGCGATGGCTCGTTCTCGGTCGCTTCCCAAGGCGCTCGACTCAGAGTACATCCTCCTCGATCGCGAACTGGCGATGCTTCGTCCCGGCGGCCGACTGCTGATGGTTGTTCCCGACCACGTTGTGTCCGGAAGCGGTTTTTCGGAGGAGTTCCGCCTCGAAATCGCGAAGCGATATGAACTCGTTGCGGTGCTCGATCTACCAGCGGAGACCTTTGCACAGGCGGGGACGCGCACAAAGACCAGCGTCGTCTACCTTCGTCGTCCTGACAAGCCGGGTGTTCGATCTCGCACTCATGTCTTTATGGCCACTGCCGAAGATCTCGGTTTCCGCGTGGTCTCACGTGCGGGAGCATCCGTAAAACGGATGATCGGCACCAACGACATGCCGTTGATCACGGCTGGCTACGCGACATTCTCTTCTGCTTCGGCAGAATCGGCCGACGTGGTGTGCCTCTCTGCGCAGCCATCCATCGCCGCAGTGTCGTCAAGCCAACTTCTCAACAACCGTTGGACTGCGGGTTTTTACCGAACAGGTCGACTTGCTGCGCTTCAGCACCTGGAGAAGTCTCTCGGCCCGGGCGCGAGCCTACTCAGTCTGAGCGACGTGGTTGATATTGATCCGGACAGTTCGGAGCGAGTGCTGCCGAACGAGGACAACCGGTGCATTAGCGTCTTGCATGTGCGAGAGGACGGTTCGATCGACCTGGCGGGCGTAGAGATCTATCGTCCGACGACGGCCTGTGTTCGATGCAAGCCGGGCGACGTTTTGGTGTCGAAGATCAACCCAAGGATCGTGCGCATCGCAGTGGTGCCCGCGACGCCCTGGCACGTTGGATGCTCACCGGAGTTTGCAGTGCTGCGATGCCGAGGCGATCAATTCACTCCGTGGTCGCTCGCACTGCTGCTGCGATCGTCGGTCGTCCAGAGCCAGATTCGGACGCTGACCTCCGGGACGTCATCCTCTCATAACCGCATCAAGGACCGCGATCTGGAAGTTGTAAAACTGCCCGTGCCCGCTCCGGGCACTCCGGCCTTCAAGTCTCTCCAGACGTTCGCGACTGCGTACGAGAAGAGTCTGAAGGATCAGTACGCCGCGCAGCAACAGATCGACGAGTGTTTTCGGGGAACGGAGTTGCTGCTTGGAGCAGCGAAGACCATCGGTTGAACTCGTCTATTTCTCCACCGCGCATTGTCCGTTCTTCAGCACCTGAGGATTGAAGGCAACCAGTTTGTACGATGAGACACCATCCCACTCGGCCTGAAAGAGAAGTGGGTAGCGCAGGCATCCACAATTGTTGCGAAACACGTCAGAGTCCAGGTTGCGAGGCGGGTGCAACTGGAAATTGTCGCTCTTGATGACTCCAGCGTCGCGCTGTTCGTACCACTTTTCACAGATCGATCGGAAAACGTTGTCTTTGCCCGTCCGAACCACCCAGACCCTGCACCTCTCGCGTTTGGTACTCGGTGAATAGTCCCACATCACGAAGAAAAGGAACGGCATGTCATCGAGGGTCGAAATGCTGCCCTGTTCCCCCTTTCTGCCCGACTTCAGGACTCCGTTGAAGCGGGGCGTATCAATTGCCAGCCAGACGTTCGCGGCCTTCACGTCCGAACCATCCTCCAAGTCGGCACCCTTCTTCCGGGCGATTCCCTTTAGCCCGGTCAAATGGCTCACGAGGATTTGTGACCATGCCCGCGTGTCGCAAGGGACAGGGTGGGCAGTAGTCTCCGCATACTTGGCCGCAGCGAAAAACGACGCGTGGTGAACACCCAGCAGTTCGAGAACGGTCTCGATTGGGGCAGGTGCGGCGGGTTTGGCAGGCATGGATGAAGTCACTCGCTGTCTCCGGGGTCGAACCCAGCGATGGATCATATGTGAAGTCGCATGGTTGGGGCGGTCAGACACGAGGACCGTCTCCGAAGTGGGGATCGCTCGTACGATCGGCCGCCCACGAACTGGTACGGAGCACGCTCATGACGAATACTCGGCTTGATCCCCGGGCAATCCAAAAGGTCAGCGGTCCTTCCTGGGTTCCGCTGAAGCAGACGTTTTTGGATTTGAGCGAGTACCTTCTGAGCGTGTCGGACGAGGCAACGGCACGTCTCACCACAATCTACGTGAAGTACCAGGTGGCCTCTGAGGCGAGCGACCCAGTGTTTGCGGTTGCCTGGGTCAAGACTTCGCGGGAAATCGTTGTGGGGCTTGCGCTTCCTGGGGAACGTGTTCCGGACACGTTGAAACCACCGTTGGCTGGCTTGCTGTACCCTGGCTTGACTGGCTATTTGGTGCTGCGAGCGGGCGATCAAATCCCAGCGGAGTTTGGCGACTGGGCTAGAACGGCCCATCAAACGGTGCAGGGAAGAGACTGACTCACGAGGTCGTTCCGAAGGTGATGCGGGATGCTCGACGCAGATCGCCACCTGCTGCTATCCCACCGCCGGCTGGTCAACATCTGCGCCCGCGGCGGGCGATGTGTCGTGGCGATTGGCGAGAAAAATCACTCGTCGTCACTGCGAATCGGCCCTCGGGCAGGAAATAAGGGTTTGGGGGGTGGGCCTGTCGCCCGACGCCCCCCGGCAAGGAGACCACCGTGACCCGAATCGGACTGACCCTCGACGAGCATTTCGACCTCCGCGTGAAGCCCCGGGCGGGTGCGGACCCCGCGTTCCATGAGGCGGCCCAGGAGGAGCGAGACCGGATGTTCCCGATGGCGACCGCCGCGGCATCGCAGCACCTGCGGTCTCGTGGATATGACTGCCGCCCCGCGATCCTCGACGCGCTGGTCCGGCAGGGGGTGGTCACGCCATCGAAGCCCGGCGCGTGGTCGCAGGCCGATGTGGACGCCGCCGCCGATCACCTCGAAGAGGCGGGCGTGTTCACGCCCTATGCGGCGATGTGCATGGCGCTCGGGTGCCGGTACGCCGACTTCCTGCGCCCGCTGCGCGACGCCGCCGAGCGTGAGTCGGCCAAGTACGGTCGGCCGGTGCAGGCCGACGACCAGCTCTTCGTCATGCACCGCGTGCCGCCCCGCGAGAACACCCCGGCGGTGATCTCCTTCACGCTGTGCGACGACATCCGCGAGAGGCTCGAGCGTGGCGAGGAGATCTAAATGCCCGATCCCTCACCCCCCGAACTCGAACTCACGCCCGACCTGCTCGACTACGCGCGGAAGGAAGGGATCGAGATTGCGAAGGGCTTTCGCAATCCGCGGATCGACCCCGAGGACGCGGCGCAGCACGCTCTGCTGCACCTGATCGCCAAGCCGCCCAGGTGGGACCCAGCGCGGGGCGCGACCCCGAAAACGCTCATCCACACGATCGTGCAGCGGGCGGTCATCAAGTTCGTCGACCGAGAGGCTCGCGATCTTCGGCAGTTCAGGGCGCTGAACGAGCCTGCGGAATCCTCGCAAGCGGCGGCTGAGGGTGTCCATCCGGATCTTGTTGGAAAGGAGATCGCCAGCAGTCGCACGGTCGGCCTATCGCAGTCGTTCTGGGCCAAGGAAGACGTGTTCGATTACATCGACAACGAGGACAGCCGCGCACTGTGCCAGCTCGTGATGGAGTGCAACGGGAACGTCAGCGAGGCTGCGAGACGGCTCAACGAGAAGAAAAGCACGATCCGGTACCGGCTCAAGTTGCTGATCCCGAAGCTGCTGGCCAAGGGCTTCAAGGTGGTCTCTGAAGGAGAGTTCCATGAACGGAAACGCGGTCAAGGATGACCTGTTGCTCACGGCCGCCGAGGTCGAGATCGAGGCCGCGGGCAAGGACGCCCGCCCCAAGATCAGCGTCGTCGCCTACACCGGCCGCATCATGCGCGTGCCCGGCTGGGGCGACATCGCGATCGACCTCGCGGGCCTCGAGGCAGGCGGCCAGGTGCCCCTTCTGGCCGACCACAACGCCAGCGTCGGCAGTGTCGTCGGCCACGGCGAACCAGCCGTCGCCAACGGGCGGCTCCTCGTTGCTGGCGTGGTCAGCGGCGCGGGCGAGCCCGCGCGCCACGTCGTGGAGATGGCCAGGGGCGGCTTTCAGTTCCAGGCGTCGGTCGGCGTCGCACCCACCGAGCACGAGCGGGTGAAGCCTAATCAGTCAGTCGAGATCAACGGGCGGTCGCTGTCTTCGCCGAGCGGGTTCACGCTCGTGCGCAAGGGGCGGCTGCGGGAAGTCAGCATCACACCGCTGGGGGCCGACGCGGAAACGTCGGTGGCCATCGCGGCTTCACGTCAAGGACGGACGAACATGGCAGACATCGCACACGAGGATCAGATCCGCGCCGATGAGCGCGACCGGCTGAAGGAGATCGAACTGACCTGCCGCCCCATCCTCGCCGGTGGGGGCGAGCGGGACTGGGGCGTACACCAGAAGCGTGTAGACGAGATGAAGGCCAAGGCCGTCGCGGGCGAGATGACCGTCAGCGAACTCCGCGCGGGCGTCCTCGAGGTGCTTCGGGCCTCGCGGCCCGTGTTCTCCGGCGTGATCACCGGCGGCGGCTCGGGACACATCCCACGTGCCCGGGTGATCGAGGCGGCCATCCTCAAGCGGGCGGGCTTCGCCGCGCTCGCGGAGAAGGCCCTCGGCCCGGCGTGCATGGAAGCGGCGGACGACCTCCGCGTGGCCCACACGCTCGACCTCTGCCGCGCGGCCCTGCAGCACGAGGGGATCGACGCCCCGGCCGACCGCGAGGGCATGGTGCGGGCGTCGCTGACGACGCACACGCTCACCGAGGCGCTGGGAGCCGCGGTCAATAAGGTCCTGCTCGACGGCTATCAGGAGAGCCCGGCCACCTGGCGGTCCTTCGCAGGCGTGCGGAGCGTGCCGGACTTCAAGACGGCCACGGCGATCCGCCCGTCCTTCACCGGCTCGCTGCAGCAGATCCCGCCCGGCGGCGAGTTCAAGCACGGCGGTGCCGACGAGGCCACGACCCAGTACAAAGTGGACACCTACGGCAAGATGTTCTCCATCGACCGCCGCGACCTGATCAACGACGACCTGTCGCTGTTCGACTCGGTCGCCCGTGCGATGGGCCAGGCCGCGATGCGGAAGCTCAGCGACTTGATCTACGACACGCTGATGTCCAACGCCGGCGCGTTCTTCTCTGCGGGCAACGGCAACTACATCACCGGGGCCGACACGAATCTGAGCACGGACGGCCTGACGAAGGCCATCACCGCGATGCTCACGCAGCGGGATGCGGAGGGCAACGACCTGGACCTGCGGCCGATCCGGCTGGTCGTGCCGCCGGAACTCCAGACGGTCGCCCGCGCCGTGCTCGAGAGCGAGTACATCGCGGCCCAGACGAACCTGCCGACCGGCAACAGCCTCCGCAACGCGGTGGGCCTGGAGGTCGAGCCGCGCCTGAGCAACACGAAGAAGTACGGCACCAAGGCCTCGACGAAGCACTGGTACCTGTTCGCGGCCCCGACGGCGAGTCCGATCATCGTCGGGTTCCTCAACGGCCAGCAGACGCCAACGGTCGAGTTCTTCGGGCTCGACCAGACGGTGAACAAGTTGGCGGTCTCGTGGCGCGTCTACTTCGACTTCGGCGCAGCGCTGTGCGACCCGCGGGCGGCGGTGCGGAGCAAGGGCGAGGCGTAAACGGTCGGCGCTGGTGCGGCCGGGGGCGGTTGCGGGCTGCCTCCGGCCTTTCTCTCACCCGGATCACGGATGACGCACGCCGCGCCGATCGCGGCGGCGCGATGGGTGCGCTCATGGTCGAGCAGCAGGACAGCCCGCCGTCCCAGACCCAGATCGGGGACATCGCGTTCGGGATCGAGTTCATCGAGGTCCCCGATGCCGCCGCGCGTTGGAACGAGGTGATCGACCACATCGGTGCGTGGTTGCTGACCGAGTGGGAGCGCGAGCAACACGAAAGCGAGCCGGAGTGACATCGCAGCACAGCGCAGAGTTCGGCATCGTCGTCGCTGCAGGCCAGCGGTACGTCCGCTGGTACGACGATGGCCCGTCGCCCAGCCGATACGACGGCAGCGATCCGAACGACGTGGAGCGCGCGTACCGGATCGCGTTTCTTGATGCTGCGATGGAGGTGGCCAATTGGATCGAGCCGGACGAGACGGCGGTTGAGGCCGCGTGGCGGGCCAGGTGCGAGGTTTACTCCGTCGCCCGCGTCCTGCTTCCCTCGGCCGACTACTTCGGCGTGTCCGATCCGGAGGAGCGAATCGCGTTCATCGGCGAGCAGACGGCGTTTCGGTTGAAGCACGCCGCCGAGGCGGCACATGCCCGAGGCCGTCATCAAGCGCTCGCCACATCCAACGACGCGTGGTTCCGACTCTCCGATCTCGGCATCTCCGATGAACGGATCGTTGGATCGCTGCTTCCCGCCTGGCTCGCGGAGGTGCGGGCCTGGGCGGAACAACCTGCGAGGCCCATCGTCGTCGCCGTGCCGCCCGCCCTTGATGAGACCGAGGCGGCGTTGCGGCTGGCTCCTTCGAAGGAGGCTGATCCGCCCATGCCCAACGCCGAGCCCCCGCCTCCGCAGTTCATCAGTGTGCGCCAGCTCATGGCTGCGTGCCCGGCGCTGCGTCCCGCCGTGATCGACGGCCTGCTCCGCGAGGGCGAGACGATGAACGTGATCGCGTCTCCCAAGACCGGCAAGTCGTGGCTCGTGCTCGACCTGGCCATCGCGGTCGCCACGGGCCGACCTTGGCTCGGCCGCTTCCCGACCGTCGCCGGCGATGTACTGATCATCGACAACGAACTGCATGGCGAGACCTCGGCCAACCGCATCCCCAAGGTCGCCAAGGCGCGCGGAATCGACACCGATGAGTTCGCCGATAGGGTGTTCATCCGCAACCTGCGGGGCGGGCTCCAGGACATCGTCTCGCTCGGCCCGTACTTCCGCGCGATCGAGCCCGGGCGCTTCCGCCTCATCGTTCTCGACGCCTTCTACCGTTTCCTGCCCGCGGGCATGGACGAGAACGCCAACGCCGACATGGCGTCGCTCTACAACCACATCGATCGCTACGCCGCCGACCTCGGCTGCGCGTTCGTGCTGATCCATCACAGCAGCAAGGGCAATCAGTCCGGCAAGTCGGTGACCGACGTCGGCGCGGGCGCTGGCAGCCAAAGCCGCGCGACCGATGCGCACCTCGTTCTGCGGCCGCACGAAGAGGCGGACGTGGTCGTGCTCGATGCTGCAGTGCGCTCATGGCCGCCGCATGAGTCGGTGTGCCTGCGCTGGACGTTCCCGGTGTGGGATGTGGCGGACGACCTCGATCCGAAACGGCTCAAGGTTGAATCCCCTCGCCGAAGGCCGCGTGCCGAGCGCCCATCGCCTCCCGAGGACTGGACGCCGGAGCGCTTCGTCGGCGCGTTCATGTCTGGCGGCCCGGCGCTGCGCGACGAGATTCTGCTGTCGGCCGCCAAGGACCTGTCACACGCCAAGGCGAGCAGCATGCTCAAACTCGCCGAGGCCCGCGGCCTCGTCCAGCGCGTCCAGCCCGGCCCGTCCGATCGCGTCCGTTTCGTCGTGGCGCGGAGAACCGAGGGTGGCCCGTGAGGGGGGGAGGGGGGTTGCGCGCAAACACGTACGCGCGTATGCCCCCCCGGGGGGCATACGCACCCGGGGGGGTATGGGGGGAACTCGACCCCCCTCCCCCCGGCCCGGTTCCTTCGCCGCCCCTGGCCATCGGCTGCGCCCGCGGGAACAGCCGCAAGGGGAGACAGACTTTGTTTCGCGTGTCCGGGCGGACTTTGCCCAGATGTTGCCCACTCTGGCGAGATGTCGCAGAAAGCCCTTGAACTTTGCGACCCATGACGCCCTGATGTGACCAACGCGGGTGGCGACACCACCCGCGATGGAGACAACCAACATGAACGCGAAGAAGACCACGAAGCCCGAACCGACCGCAACCGAGGCCTACGCCGCGCGGGCCAACGACATCGCCCGCCTGATCGATGTGCTGCAGATGGAACTCGAGAAGCACGCCGACGCCGCGAAGGGCGACCCGAAGTGCTGGGGACACGTTGGCGACCTTGGCAAAGTCCGCAGCGACCTGATCGACACGGTCGGGTTCATGAGCGGAATGGACCGGGAGGACGTTGAGCGCTTCCTGGCCGACTGAGCACGCCCCGGCCCGGGGCACCGCGCCGCGGGCGATTCGTCGCCGCGCGTGCGGCGGTGTTTCGCACCCCATGTTTGGAGATGATCATGAGCACGAAGACGAAGAAGGCCCCGAAGACCGTCCGCATGTCCAAGAGCGCCGCCCGCGCCGAGGGCGCTGCCCGTACCAAGCGGAACCTGGCCAACGCGAAGGCGACCGCCGTTTCGAAGCAGGCCGCAGACAAGCGGCTCAGCGCCATCAGCGCCGCCGCCAAGGTGCTGGCCGACGCGGGCAAGCCGATGCGGGCCAAGGAGATGATCGAGGCGGCGAGCGCGAAGGGCCTGTGGTCGAGCCCCAAGGGCAAGACCCCCGAGGCCACGCTGTACGCCGCCATCATTCGCGAGATCGCCGCCAAGGGGAAGACGGCACGCTTCAGCAAGGTCGAGCGCGGCCTGTTCGCCGCGACGGAGGTGGCATGATCGCCAACGACATCCGCTTTGCGGTTGGCTATGCCCGGCGCTCGACCGACCTGCAGGAACGGTCGCTTCCCGACCAGAAGGCGGCGGTCGAGCGCTGGGCTCGCGATCACGGCTTCCGCATACTGCGGTGGTTCGTGGACGACGCCATCAGCGGAACCAGCGCCCGGGGTCGCGACCAGTTCACCCGCCTCATCCATGAGGCGGAGAACGGGCGCGACTTCGATGCGGTGCTGTGCTACGACATGTCACGGTTCTCGCGCGGCGGAACCAACGAGACCGGCTTCTACCTGCACCGGCTCCGCCTGGCGGGCGTCGAGACGCACTTCACCGCCGAAGGCATCCCCGAAGGGGACGAGGGCGAACTGCTCCAAGGCGTGAAATCGTGGCAGGCCCGCCAGTACTCGGTGAAACTCTCGCGCGACAGCATTCGCGGCCAGCACTCGACTGTGACCGTGAAGCACAGCGCCATGGGTGGTCGCTCCCCCTACGGCTACGACCGCCAGTACGTGTCCGCCAACGGGCAGGTGCTCAAGACCGTCCGCACGCTCCCCGACGGCCGACGCCAGGAGTTCGGGCCGGACGGTCGCCACCTGCGATTCATCGATCCGAAGGAGAAACTCCCGAAGAAGATGAAGTCGGACATCGTGCGACTGATCCCTGGCGACCCGAAGCACATCGCCGTCGTGCGAGACATCTTCGAGATGTGCGTCAAGGGGCTGGGGTTCCGGTCGATCCTCATCGCGCTCAACGCCAAGGGCATCGAAGGCCCGATGCACGCCCGCTGGAACCAGATGGCGGTGAAGTCAATCCTGCAGAACCCCTGCTATCGCGGGGCGCTGGCGTGGAACCGCCGCACGTTTGGCAAGATCCATGAGGTGGCGTCCGACGGGTCGGCCATCCCGAAGAAGGTGGCGAAGACGACGCGCAACCCCAAGGACCGCTGGATCGTCATCGAGAACATCCATGAGGCGATCGTGCCGCCGGACCTGTTCTGGAAGGCGCACGAGCAGATGGCCAAGCGCCGCAACGCCGGTGGCCTGGCCCGCCCGACGCAGCGGTACCTGCTGTCGGGCCTCGTGCGGTGCAAGCACTGCGGCCACAACTTCTGGGGCTGCGTGCTGAAGAACAGCGCGGGCGAGATCCGGTACTACGCCGACGGCGGGTATCGCGCGCAGGGGATCGGCGTCTGCAAGGCGACGCACATCCAAGCCGCCGCGCTGGACCGCTGGGTGCTGGAGCAACTGCGGACCACCTTCCTGGCCGACAAGGCCGGGGTCGAGCGGGCCATCGAGCAGTTCGTGAAGGCAGCGTGCGGGCGCGGTGCGGCCGCGAAGGCGCAACCGGACCGCAGCAGGGAACTGGCCGACCTGAACAGGCGGATCAAGACGACGGTCGCGCTGCTTTCCGACAGCGACCTCGCCGACGTTGGCGAACTGCGGGCCGCGCTGGTGGATCTGAAGCGCCGTCGCGAGACGCTCGAGGCCGACGTGGCCAACAAGCCCGCGTCCACAAAGTCGATCGATCCCGACCGCCTGCGGGCTTGGGCACGCGAGCGGATCTCCGACCTCGCGCGGGCGCTCAAGCCCGGCACACCGATGATCGAGGCGCGCCCGGCTGTCCACGCGTTCGTCCCGAAGATCGAGATTGATCCCGACCGCAAGGTGGGTACGCTCTTCCTGCCGCGCGACACGTGCAGCGCCCTTCAATCAGCGTTTGTCAGACGGGATACGAGCGCATCCTCGATCCACTCGTGTACCGTGCTCATCGCCGGGCGCTTGGGATCACCCAGGTAATCAAGCAGCGGCGTCTCGTACGGGCTGACGATGCCAACCAGGTCCGACACATCCTCCATCACTTCCGGCAGATCCGCGCCCGCCGCGAACGTGGCCTTCCCCGAATACCCCATGTGTTTCTCCTTCTGCTAGAACTTCAACCCCGGTCACTCACAACCCAATCCCGGTGCCACTGCTTGCCCGGCTCGGCGGGCAAGCGGTGCAGAGACGCGCTTGAGCTCACCCGGCTCGGCTCGGCGCAGAACCGCCAAGCAAAGCTCCTCAGTGGCACCACTTCCGATCCCTCGGCTCACGCACCTCGCCTGGCCGCCAGATATCGCAGCAGCGACCGCCGATCGCCGGACGCACGCGCTTCCTCCGCCAGCGCGGCCAACGCCTCTCCCCCGCGGCTCGGCTCGGAGCTCATGACCCCGGAGCTCGCCAGACCGGCGCCCGCCGGCACGTGTCGCTCCTCGAAGAGGAACGGCTTGCTCCGCTTCACCTGCTCGATCACGGTGCTCAGCTCCTCCGGCGCTCGGTCCTTCATCGCCGTCTCGATCAGCATCACCGCCGTCTCGACGTCGATCGCGCCGGCGCCGCTCGCCGCCAGCTCGATCTCGCGGCGACGCTCGTTAGCGTCCAGGGCATCGCGGGTCTGTTCGAGCGTCGATCGCAGGTCCGCGAGAGCCTTCTCCAGTTCCGACAGCTTGCCCTCGGCCTCGAGCGCACGCCCGCGCCAGTTGATCTCCTCGCTCGGCGTCTTCTTCGCTTCCACCGCGGGAGAACCGCCGCCCTCGCCCGGTTCGCCGCCCGGCCCGCCCATCTCGTCCATCATCGCGCCCGTCCTTTCCGCGGCATCGCCGCTCTGTGTTCGCACCGATCACCGAGACCCGTGGTGAGCGCGTGGGTTGGTCAAGTCCTGGGTTCAAGCGCCAACCGGTCGCTCACGGTCCGTGCTCGTGCACGAACGCCCTCACACCGCCCCGTTGTCGCGCGGCGTGTAACCGAGCTCCTCCAGCACGCGCCCCGGCTCCACGCCCAGGCGCACCTTGCCCTCGGCCGCGTGGATCTCCTCGCGTGCGTCCTGCGGCAGCGGGTCCGGCCAATCGATCTTCACGCCGCGGTCTTCCTCGCGGGTCTTCAGAATTCCCAGCCAATCGAGCGCCGACAGCATCAGGCGCGACGCCTCCGTGAGCCCGCGCCCGTAGGTCACCTGCTTCCGCGCCGTCCGCGCGAGCAAGCCCATGAGCGTCACCCGCAGCGCCGTGGCGCTCGAGAGGTTGCCGACCTTGCCCTGCACCACACCCGTGGCCAACGGCGGCACGCCGCTGACCTTGTCCATCGCGTTGCGGATGGCCTCGAAGTGCGCGTCCTCGCTCGGGCTGGACGCGTCGCCGCCGAACTCTTGCACGTACGCGTTGGGCTCGTCGGTCGTGATCATCACGCCGGGGCCGACGCCCAGCGCGTCGCGGGTGTCGAACCCACGCATCAGGTACATCTTGAAGCTCTGCATCGCGAGCCGATAGGCGCGGTCGCTCATCCGCGTGTTCAGCTCGTCCTGCAGCGGGATCAGCGGCTCGACCTCGCTCAGCCCTTCGTAGCGGAAGGGCTGGCTGACGTTCTGGATGTGCACCACCGGCACGCGTCCGCCGCTCCACGCGATCGATTCGTCGGCGACCAGGTTCTCGCCCTCGTAACGCTGGCGGTGGTGGCCCGAGACGATCTCGGTGACGCCGGTCCGAGCCCGCCGCGGCGTGTGCTCACGGAGGACCAGTTGCCGCAGGAACCCCATCGCGCCCGCCTCGGGCGAGTGTTCTTCGCGCTCGAAGCGGACGATGTACGCCAGCAGCCTGCGGTAATCGCCCCCGTCGGTGATTGGCGTCCCCCGCCGCGGCTCGATCAACTCGACCCGCACCGGCGGCGCGTGGCGCAGCCGCTCCTCGATCTGCGCGATGCCCATTGATTCATTCCCGCGCTGCGGCCGCGGATCATCGACGCGGATCAACAGATCGACGTGCCCGAAGACGTGGCCGAGCAGGGCCATATCGGTGAGGAGCGCGATCCCGCCGCTGGTTTCCCAGAGGGCGTCGAGCGCCCGCTCGACCGCGGCCCGGGTCTCTGCATCGCGTGCGGTGCTCACAAAGCGGATGGGGCGGGCGAAGAGGAAGTCGATCATCGAGTGGACACGCCAGGCGATGTCGTTCTCGATGACCACTTCCTTCTCGCCGCGGAGACGATCATCAACGAGCCCCCCACCACCCCCACCCAATCCGCTCGTTGATCCCGCCACCCCGCGGAGGCGCGCCGGCAGGCCGATCTCCTGGCCCTGGCCGTACCACGCGCGCCGCGCCCGCCCCGTTCCGATGCCGCCGCTGCTCATCAGCTCGTTGCGGTAGTACTGCCACAGCTTCTCAAGCCGCGGCACGCGCTTGGTCGCGTGCTCGCTCCAGGCGAGCTCGACCGAAGCCTCGTCGATCGCCGCACCGTGCCCCCCCTGCGAGCTCCGGAACGCTTGCAGCCGCAACCCCATCGCCCACCCCCGCTCTCGCGTTCGAGGCCCGCCGCCGGTCGCCACCGGTCGCCGCGAAGTCGCCTCTCACCCAAGGGCTGAGGAACCCGTTTGTGCGCGCAGCTCCGCACCCGTGCGCGCCCCGTTTCGCGCGCAACTTTCGTGGCTTCCGCGAGGAACAAAAATCTCACATTCTGGAAAGGTGGGTCCGAGCGTGACCCCGTGTTGTGCGCGCAACGACGGTGTTTGGCGGAGCTGGGACAGAGGCCCGATGGCAGAGGGCCCCCACGGGCAAAATCACGAGAGGTGTTCCACCGGGGAAAACCGCGGCATTCCAGACTTCGACGCTTTCGCTCTTTTGGTCGCGGGCCAGAACCGAGCGTAACTCTCATTCGTATAGGACGTTACTGAGATGATCGATCCATCTCCTCTCTCCTCGGTGTGCCGTCTGCTTGCAGACGGTACACTTGTTTTTGGCCCGCCCGTTCTCGGCTCCACACCCATGAAACACGCCCCTCGTCATCGCCTTGGTTTGGCTTGTGTTCGCACCGCGACCATTGGAGTGGTGGTGTGGCTGGGCGGGTGCGCGGATCCATTGCTTGCGCCCGACGAGCCGCGGAGCCAGTACGACCGCTACGACGCGGCCCGCGATCAGCGGGCGGCATCGACGTACTTCGATGAGTTCGGCTACGCCCGACCCAACCTCCGTGGGCGACTGCTGCCGCGGGAGTAGTTCTCGGGCGCGACGCGATTCCGAAAATCACGAAATCTCTACCGCCTGTGCGGCGTTGTGTCGCTTTGAGAATGGGGCGTGCTCGCCCGAGGGGCACCGTGTCTTGTGGTGTCTCGCCGCGCGGATACGACCTGTTGGAGAAGCGAAAGGTGCGCACGCCGCGCACTTCACTCGGTCTCGTGGAAAAGCCTAAAGTCGTTGTGAAGAAAGCGCACAAAACCCTGCACGGACACGCGAGTTGCGGACGATGATTGGCGTGTAACTCGCACGTGCCGCTTGCCCGAACGGACTCGCGCGGCGACACTGGAGAGATCGCGCGTGGCACCCGCCACGTCGCCCGAAGGAACGCGGATGGCTCGTCGAAACTCATCCCGCCTCGACATGATCTCACCCCGGACCCGCAATGTCTGGGGCGCGTTGCTCGCCACCCTCACGGTGCTCGGCGGCACGCTCTACTCCCTCGACTCCAAGGCCGCGCCCCGCGCCGACGGCGTGTCGCTCCCGGCCCTGCTCGCGCCCGCCTCCTCGGCTGGCGTGGAGGTCGTGCTCAACACCAAGGCCCCGCTGCACAAGACCCGCTGGCAGGCCATCGTCATCCACCACTCCGCCTCGCCCTACGCCACCCCCGAATCCCTCGACCAGGACGCCCGCGGCGCCGGTCTCGTCGGCCTGGGCGATCACTTCGTGATCGGCAACGGCAACGGCATGGCCGACGGCGAGCTGCACGTCGGCGCCCGCTGGCTCAAGCAGCAGCCTGGCGCTCACACCGGCGGCAAGCAGGGTGACTGGTACAACAAGAACGCGATCGGCATCCGCCTGGTCGGCAACGGCGAGCGCGGCCGCTTCAGCGACGCCCAGATGCGCCGCCTCGTCCAGCTCGTCGACACGCTCGCCAAGGAGCTCGACATCTCCAGGGACCGCATCGTGCTCGCCGACGATGTCGCCAAGGGCTCGGGCCCCGGCCGCTTCTTCCCCGCTGCGTCGTTCCGCGAGCAGCTCGCGGGCCGCTGAGCAAGACGATCAACTCGGATCACACCAACCGCCCGGCGACGGGCGGTTTTCATTTCGACGCCTCCTCTCCCCCTCCGCAGGGCGGGAAAGCGCGGGAGCGTGGTTCATGTTGTCCTTCAGATCTTCGTCGCCAGCTCCACATGCTCGCAGCGGCGCTTGGCTTCCTGCACCAGTGCGTCGCACTTGGCGAGCACCTCGCTCTTCCGCGCGGGAGACAGATCTCCGGCATTGATCCGCACGTTCCACGCCGCGCTGCGGGCGGTTGCCTCGGCGAGCACCGCGGCGATGCCCAGGTCGCTGCGCAGGAACTTGTTGGTCATCGGCGCCAGCCGCTCGAAGTCCTTGAGCAACTCGATCGAACGCAGCAGCACCGTCCACGGCACCTCGACGGCGCGCTCGACCGCCGCCCCGATCTCTCGCGTCCGCCGTGCATCTTCGGGGGGCAGCCTCTGCAGCTCGTTCAGCACCGCGTACGCCGCCGCGTCCTGCTGGGCGAGTTCGAGCAGGTGGGCCCGAGCCTTCTCGAGCGCCTCGATCGCGGCCTGCAGCTCGCCCTGCTGCTCGAGCAAGTTCTTCTTCCCGATGGAGTAGTTCACCACCATCTGGGCCAACGCCGCCGACAGCGCGCCGACGGCGGACGCCACCGCTCCACCTCCCGGCGCGGGGGATTTGGCCCCGACCGCGGTGAGAAACTCGCCGAGCCGCATCTCGCTGAATGAGGTCATGCGGGGAGCGTATCCACGCGCGTCGCCAACCTTGTGCGTCCGTGATCGCGCCGGCCCGGGGCGTCAACCCAGCACAAACGCCCGCTCGGTCCAGAGCTTCTCCACCAGCGCCGGCACCGCGCCCACGGGCCGCAGCCCAGGCCCGAGCGGGTTGGGGTTGTCTTTGCTGTTCAGCCGCGGGTCCTGGCCGCAGGCGATGAGCAGGTCGACGAGGCCGTCGAAGTCGCTGACGCTGACGAACTCGGGCTCGATGGTCGCGGGGCGGGTGGCGGTGCCGTCCTGGATCGCCTGCAGATCGCCCATGTTGTGGTAGTTGCCCAGGGGTAGGCAGACGCAGGTCGCGTCGTACCCGGCGGCGTAGAAGACGCTTGCCTCGCACGCGCCGCCGGACATGAGCTTGCGCTGCCATTTCCACTGCCGCGACTTGTCGATCTTCTGCGAGGCGGTGGGCGTTGCGGGGCCGCCGGCGAGGGCTTCGGCGCACTTGGCGATCGACTCGCTGAGCGTGGGCGAGAAGATCGTCATGCGGTCGCCGACGCGGACGATGGGCCCGCCGCCGATCGGAGAGTCGTGCGGAAAGCTGCGGCTGTTCTCGAGCGCGATCACGGTCGCGTTCTTGGGGATCGTTCCGTCGCGGCAGGCGGCGATGGCGCCGATGAAGCCAACTTCTTCGGCGCGGGTGAAGAGCAGCCGCACGTCGCGGGCGGTCTCCTTCTTGCTCGCGATCACGTCAAAGGCGGCGAGTGCCGCGGCCAAGGCGGCGAGATCGTCGCACGCCTGGGTGTAGATGTTGCCGCCTTCTATTTTGGCGGGGGGCAGGTCCCAGACCGCGACATCGCCCAGCGCCAGCCCCTTGGTCGTGTCGTTGGGGTTCACCAGTTCGGCGAGATAATGCTTGAACGGCGGGGTCGCGACGCCCTCCCGAGCCGGTGCCGGGGTCTCGCCCGTCAACGCGGCGACGTGCTTCGTGTGCGTCGAGGAATGGATCGCGACCTTGGCGTTCTTGAAATAGTCGTCCATCACCCCGCCGCGGAACGAGAGCTCGACGCAGGAGGGGCTGACGATGCGCTCGATGACGAAGGCGGGGTGGTCGAGGTGTGCCGTGAAGTAGACGGGAGAGAGATCCGTCGCGCGGGCGTCGCGGATCGAGACCGTCATGTTGCTGCTGCGGTCGGTCGTGAGGACGAGATTCGGGCGCTGCTGCACCCAGCGGGTGATCCAGTTGATGACGCGCTGCTCCCGCCCGGCGGCGGTCGGGATCTGGGTGACTTCGAGCAGCCATCGGTGGTGCTCGTCACGAACGGCGGCGGGGAGAGACGGGGGCATGGACGATGGTACGGATCACCTGCGGCGAACTGCTCGGCTCACAGCGGCCGAGCAGTGGACCCCGAATCAGAGCGCGTCGGCGTACGCCCGGAAGCTCTGGCGGAAGGGCTTGGCTTTGAGCTCGAGATGGGCTTCGACCTTCTTGGTCTCAGCGGTGTTGTCCTGCCCGCCCATGACGGCCATGCCATGGTCGAACGGCAGCAGACCGCCGAGGCCGACGTAGGACGCACCGAGCGCCTTGAGGGCCATCAAGTCCGCGGGCAGACCCCAGGGCTGCAGGTTCCCGTTGCTGCCGGGGATGTTGTTGCGGAGCTCAACAAGCAGTTCGGGCCAGGTGAGGCGCTCGGTGCCGACGAGGTTGTACGTCTCGCCGACGGTCTGCGGCCGGGCAAGCGACCGCACGAACGCGGCGGCCACGTCTTCAACGGCGACGGGCTGGATCACCGGGTCGCGGTAGTTCACGCCGCCGAGCGGGACGCTGGTGTCTTCCTTGCCGCCGCGGAAGTAGGGGAGGAAGAAGAAGGGCGGGGCCTCGCCCTTGCACCACTGAGCGGCCATGGTGAGGAAGCTGCTGTCCTTGCCGTGGATCATGCCGGGACGGAAGATGGTCCAGTCCAGTCCGCTGCGGCGGACGATCTGCTCGGCCTCCCACTTTGAGGTGCGGTACGCACAATCCGCGTCGTCGCGCACGCCGAGGGCGGACATCTGCAAGTAGCGGTTCACGCCCGCGGCCTTGCAGGCCTCGGTGATGAGGCGCGTCGAAGCGACGTGCATGCGGTGGAAGGTGACGCCGCCGCGTTCTTCGCGGATGATGCCGATGAGATGGATGCAGGCCTGGGCACCGGCGACGAGCTCTGCCGGCGAGCGGTCGTCGTGAATGTCGCCCTCGACCAGCGTCAGATTCGCGGAGTTTGGCGTGGGGCGGGGGAGGACTTCGCGGGCCTTCACGCGGCTGCGGACGAGCGCGCGGACGTTGTACCCCTGTGCAAGGAGTTCGGCGACGACGGCGCGGCCGACGAAACCAGTGGCACCTGTGACGGCGACGGTCTTGATGATGGTCATGCGGGGGGATTGTTGTCGCGGTGGAGGCCGCGCGCTTCCCCTCTCCGCACAGCGGAGAGGGGTGGTCGAGGCTTGGCGAGACCGGGGAGGGGCAATGGGCGTTCGATCGTCGCAGCGTGTAGGTGCCCGCGGTTCCCTCACCTGATTCGACGCTTCGCGTCGAATCGCCCTCTCCCCGCGGGCGGGGAGAGGAGGCGCAGCGGGCGTGACTGGACTGAACCGGGACGCCGCTGCGTCCGCCCTAAACTCACCCTTCCCCGATGCGGAACTTCTTTGCCTTTGCCAAGCGGATGACGCGGTACCCGGCGGCTCTGTTCGGAGCCCTGGTGCTGGCGTTCTTCTCGGCGTTGGGCGTCGGCACGGCCATGCTCGCGATGGTGCCGGTCCTGCAGAACGTGGTGCTGGCGGCATCCGATCGTGACGACCCGAAGATCCGCGATTTGCCCATTCTCGCACGCCAGTTCAACGAGTGGATGGCGGGGAAGCTCCCGACAGCGACGCAGATCATCCCCGAGTCCATGATCGAGGCCCTGCCGCGGGGCGCGTACGCGGCGGCGTTGTGGATCTTCGTGGGGCTGGGCGTGCTGACGGTGCTGGGTGCCGCCGCGAGCTTTTTGCACGCGTACCTGTCGCAGACGCTGGTGAATCGAGTCGTGACCGAGATCCGCCGCGAGTCGTTCCGCCGCGTGCTCAAACGCCCGCTGCGGGACGTGATCTCGGCGACCAGTGGGGCGACGGACCTGGTGAGCCGCGTCGTGAACGACACGGGCTCGCTGGGCGGGGCGATGAACAGCCTGCTGTCCAAGGGGCTGGCGGAAACGACGAAGGCCGTCGCCGCGGTGTTGGTGGCCGTGGTGCTCGACTGGCGGCTGGCGTTCATCGCGCTGATCGCCGGCGGCATCATCGCGGTGGTGATCCGGGTGCTGTCGCGGCGGATCCGCAAGGCGTCCAAGCAAGCCCTGCGCAGCCACAGCGACCTGCTGCGGGTCTCCACGGAGGCGCTGCAGGGCATGCGGGTGGTCAAGGTGCACACCGCCGAGCGGATCGAGGAAGGCCGCTTCCACCGCGCCAACAAGCAGATGCTGCGGGAGCTCAACCGCGTCCGCACCGCACGCGCTTTGGCGAGCCCGCTCACCGAGGCCATCGCGATCATCGCGCTGGGGGCGCTGGCGCTCATCGCCATCAAGGCCATGATCGACAACGCGCTCGACCCGGGCACGTTCCTCGTCGCGCTCGGCGGCCTGGGCGTCGCGGGCGGCGCGCTCAAGCCTCTGACCGGCATCATCACCGACATCCAGGTCGGTGCGGCGGCGGCCGATCGACTAACCGAGCTGCTTGCGTCGAACCCGGAGCCCGGGCACGGGCACAAGCTCGCACGATTGCCGCGGCACGCGCGGTCGATTGAGTTCAAAGGCGTGACGCTGCAGTACGCCTCGCAGCCCAAGCCCGCGGTTGAGGACATCTCGCTTAACATCGCCCACGGCGAAACCGTCGCCTTCGTCGGCCCCAACGGCTGCGGCAAGACGAGCTTGCTCTCGCTCGTGCCGCGCCTCTACGACCCCGACGCGGGCATGCTGCTCATCGACGGAAACAACGTCCGTGATTTCTCGGTGCGCTCCCTCCGCCGCCAGATCGGCGTGGTGACGCAGGAGACCGTGCTCTTCAGCGGCACGATCCGCCAGAACATCTCCTACGGCTCGACCGATGCGAGCGACGCCGAGATCCTCGACGCGGCACGCAAGTCGCGGGCGCTCGAGTTCATCGAGCGCCTGCCGCTGGGGCTCGAGACGCCGATCGCCGAGCAGGGCTTGAGCTTGTCGGGCGGCCAGCGTCAGCGGCTCGCGATCGCACGGGCGATCCTGCGGAATCCGGCGATCCTGATTCTCGATGAAGCCACGAGCATGATTGATGCCGAGAGCGAGCACCTGATCGGTGAGGCGATCAGCGATTTCACCAAAGGCCGCACGTGCTTGATCGTGGCCCACCGGCTGAGCACGGTGGTGCAGGCCGATCGCATCGTGGTGATGGATCAGGGCAAGATCGTGGACATCGGGCGGCACGGGGAACTCCTGGGTCGCTGTGCGGTGTATCAGAGGCTGGTGCGGACGCAGCTCGTGGGAAGCGAACTCGCGACAGCGTGATCCGCAAATAAACGAATCGCGAGATCAGGAGAATCACGGACGCGACAATCGCGACGCGTGATAGTCTTTGCAAAATTCAAACAACAATTGTTCCGAATCGTCTTGCGAAACAGTCTTGAAAGTTGTAGGGTACCCGCATTCCCGATCGCAATCGTTGATCGGATTCTGGGGATCTCGGCGGACTGGGTGGATTTGTTCAAAGAACGGTGATCGGAGCCTTCCGTGCCCTGCTCGGTTAAGGTGTTCTTGATCGTTCACTTGGGGATAGCGGTTGGTTCTTTGATTCAGCGGAGTCGCGTCAATGAATACGATTGCTCGACTGGTGTCCCTCACGGGACTGGCTGTCGCCGTGGCCACACTGTCCGCGTGTTCGATCACGCGGAAGCCGGATGGCACAATCGAGGTTCGTGAATCTCAAAATCCGGGCCAGGACGGCATTTACACCAAAGTTAACATCGGTGGTCGTTGCTATCTCTCGAACGGAATATGGTGCATCCCGTGCGGCGGGGGCAAGGCGTTGACGTGCGAAGAGGTTCGTCGCGTCCTGGGTGACCCTCCGTGGACGGAGCCCGTCAGTCCCACCCCCACCACGCCGGTGAATCCGGGCACTCCAACGACGAAGCCAACGGGCGCCGAGCAGCAGAGTGTGATGTCTCTCGAGTTCTCGGATGACGGGCTCGAAGACGCGATGGTTGTCACGACGTCGCTTCGTGGCACCAAGGCGCTGGAGCCCAGCGAGACCATGCTCTGGAGCGTGAACGCGCTCACGAAGGGCTTGAGCGCTGAGGAGACCGCGATCGCGCTGGATCTGGACGGCTGGCAGCCGGGCGTCCCGCACAAGACGGTCTTCTCGGTCAATTCCTTCGATTCCGAAGCCCAGACCGTGGACTTCACTTACATCACCGCGTGGGGCGCGAACGCCCCGATGCCGGGGACTTACGCCAACGGCGTGACCGTTGAGTACTACCTCCTCGGCGGCGATCTGACCGACGCCAACCGCGACGCTGTAGCGATTCGAATCGCCGGGCCTTGGGACGCGGTGGCAGAAGCCGCAGCGGGCGTCGGGGACTTCAATGGTCAGATCTCGACAGAGTACGGTGTCTTTGAGATCAGCCTCTCGGCTGGAGGGGGTGCCGTGACGTGGAACGGCGCCCAGGTGTGGAGTCGGTAGTGCGGCAACGCTCATGAGGGCGCTCGTTGTCATAGCGATGCCCCTGCTTGTCGGATGTGCGTCCGACGAGAGGCACGCGTGCGCCGAGCGTCTCGAGCACCGAATTGCGCGAGACCCCGCGGTCTGCCGGATCAAGAGTCCGCAGATCGCGGGGTCTCTTATTCCGTTGGGTGGCGACATCGGACTCACCGCGCTCCATATCTTCCGCCAGCCGGTGGCGCAGATTGATGGGAAACTCTCGGGCTTGGACGAGCTGCGTCGCGGTGAGGGCGGAGAGGTTGGAGCGGGCGACTGGGTCCTTGTCCGGGTGAATGACGCGGAGCTCCCCGCGCCCGACGAGATCGATCTGGACCACAGATTCTGTGTTGGATCGACGGTGTTCATCTGCGGCTTTCCGTCCGCAACCGCGTCGCGGGGCCCGGGTGGACCGAGACTGATTCCCGCGGTCGTCGCCGACACGCCGACGTGGGCGCCGAGAGACGTTCGATTGGATGATGTGGTCTTCCTAGACGTCGACGAGAACCCGGATCTCTCCGGCATGTCGGGCGGTCCCGTCGTGGTCCCGGATGCCAGCCGCACAGGTTGGAAGGTTGTGGGGATGTACCTCGGCGAATGGCGGTACGGCGTCTGGACGCGATACGTCGCCCGGCGGCTTCCAAAGGACGTTCTTGAAGTACACCACACGGTTCCAACAGAGCCACGGTGAGGTCGAGAGTCAATGATGAAGCCGCATGGCGGCGAACTCGCAGTCACAGCATTCAGACCAACGGGTGTGGTGGGCCTCGCCAACGGCTCGTCGCGTCGGGCACGCCATCACACTCGGCATCATCGTGTGGGGCGCGATCGCGTGCTACCGGATGATGACCAGCGACCGCGTGATCGACGAGCGGTTCCGCGACTTCTACGAGTTCTACGACGCGGCGGACTCGCTCGCGACCGGACGTGATGTGTTCAAGGCGGGCAAGCTCGGCTACGTGTACCCGCCGATGCTGGTGACGCTGATGCTGCCGCTGGCGAGGCTCGGCATCGAGTGGGCGGGCGTGGTGTGGATGGTGTTCAACGGCGTGTGCTTCGCGGCGAGCGCGTGGCTGGGCGGACGGGCCGTGGCCCGGCTGCTGGGGCTGCCCATGGCCGCGGCACCGGTGCTGACGGCGCTGGCGATGATCGTGCTCGCCGACAAGATCCTCAGCGATTTCAAGATGCAGCAGGTGAACGCTTCGATGCTGCTGGCGTGGGTCGTGGGGCTCTGGGGAATGGCGAGGGTCGCAAGGCCGATGTCGGATGTCGGATGTGGGATGTCGGATGTGAAAGGCACTCGAGGCGACGTTTCGGAACATCCGACATCCGACATCCGACATCCCACATTCCTCGTGGCTCTCGACGTCGGACTCGCGACGGGCTTCTCGGTCAACCTGAAGTACATCGCGCTCATCACCCTGCCGTACTTTGTGCTGCGGGGCCACATGAAGTTCGCGCTCGGCGTGGTCGTTGGAACCCTCTTCTGGGCGCTCGTGCCGTGGGCGATCATCGGGTGGGAGCAGTTTGCGTACCTGTGGCGCGGAGCGCTGGGCGGCTTGCTCCAGGCGACCGACGCCAGCGGCGTGCGTGCCGACGGCAACGCGCGGCTCATGAACGCGCGGACGTTCGGCATCTCGATCACCACCGCCTGCGTCCGCATCGCCGATGGGCTGCAGAAGCCGATCCTCGGGCCTGTCTTCGCGGGCGTGCTGCTGCTCGTCACCTACGCGATCACCCAGGCGCTGTACTCGCGCTCGGGCCAACCCATGTGGCTGGGGAGGTTCGGGCGATCCGAGCGCGCTCGCCCGCGGCTCATGCTGGTCGAGTTCGTCGGGCTTGTCACCATCGCGATGGCATTCAGCCCCCAGACCAACGCACGGCACATCGTGCAGATGCTGCCCTTGGCCCTCATGCTCGCCGGCACGCTTCTGGGCGGGCGTTCGGCACGCACGCGCGTGCTGTCGATCGCGGGGCTCGCTGTGCTGTGGTTCGGGATCATCTTCCCGCCGGCGATGGAGGCGACCCGCGAGCTGCGCCAGTGGTGGCAGGAGGCCGCCGGGTTGTGTACATGCCTGGTGATCGCGTGGCTGGTCGGTGTCGCGGCGGTGCTCCACGACGAGAGCTCGAGACGCGAAGTCACACCCTGAAGATCGACCCCAGCTTCTTGCCCAGCAGCACGCTCGCTCCAAAGAGCGTCACGGTGAGCAGGGCCATGCCCCAGACGCCCATGGCGCTCGCGATGTACACGCCGTCGCCGAGGCGTTCGGTGAAGGCGAAGATGGCCTTTGTCAGCGGGAACTGGTGCTTCTGCTGCGCGAGCAGCATGGAGTCGGAGACCTCGAGCATCGAGAAGCTGAAGACCAGCATGCCGCCGGCGATGAGGTTTGCCATGATCAAGGGCACGATGACCCGTCGCACGGCAGTCAGGCGCGACGCGCCGAGGTTCATCGCGGCTTCTTCGAGTTCGCCGCTGGTCTGCTCCAGGCCCGCGACCGTCGAACGCACGATGTAGGGCAAGCGGCGGATGGTGTACGCCGCGATCAAGAGCGGCACCGGATTCGGCTCGGCGGCGAGCACGCTCACGTAGTCGCCCAACGGGCCGTCCTTGCCGAAGGGCCACCGCAGGCTCATCGCGACATAGCCGAACGCCATCACCAGCCCCGGCACCGCGAGCGGCAGCATGCACAGGGCATCGAGCAGCGCCCGCCCCTTCACCTGCGTCCGCACGATCAGGTACGCGATCACGACACCGGCGACCATGGTGATCAGCATGGCCGCCGCCGAGAGCTTCAGCGAGTTCACGATCGCGCCGAACGAGTCGCGGGCAGTCAGGGCCTCGCGGTAATGCGCGGTCGTCCACGACGTGGGCAGCACGCTGTCGTACCACTGGCCCGGCACGGTGAAGCTGGTGAGCACCACGCCCGCGTGGGGGAGGATCGCCAGCACGAAGACCGCCGCGAACGCGAGTGTGGCGAGCCAGCCCGCGAGACCGGTCAGTTCTTTCTCACCGCCGGCGCGGCTGGCCTTGCTGTACATCGCGTAGCCCGCGCGTCCGAAGAGATACTTGCCCAGGACGTACATCACGATCGCCATGCCGAGCATGACGAGGGTGAGGGCATACGGCTCGGCGCTGGTCTCGACCTGCTTGAGGCCGTAGAAGATCTGCACGCTCGTCACCGCGTAGAAGTCGAACATGAGGGGCGTGCCGAGCTCGGTGAACGCCCAGATGAACACGATCGTCGCGCCCGCGAAGATGCCGGGGCGGACCAGCGGCAGGGTGATCTTGAAGAATCGGCGCCACCAGCCGGCGCCGAGGTTCTCCGCGGCCTCGTCGAGCGCGGGGTCCAGGTTCGCGAGGGCCGCGGTCGTGTTGAGGAACACGATCGGGTAGAGCGACAACGCCTGCACGCCCACGACGCCCCAGAACTTGGCGTTGCCCAGAACGTCAAAGTCCGTGCCGAAGAGCGTGTTGAGAGCGCCCTCGCGCCCCAGGATCGCACGCACGCCGATCGCGCCCACGAACGGCGGCAGGATCATCGGCACCAGCACCGCCGCGTTGAAAAACGTCTTCAGCGGGAACTTGTAGCTGGACGCGAGCAGCGCCAGCGGCAGGGCGATCACGGTCGCGACGACCGTCGTGGTGATCGCCAGCAGCGCCGAGTTGCCGATGGCGCGGAAGAAGTTCGGGTTGGTCGAGAGGACTCGGAAGTGCTCGAGCGTGAGGTTGGATAGGAACGCCCCGCTGCCCGAGAGCCCGCCGCCGGGCTGTTTCTCGAACGCGCCCGCGACTGTGAGGAAGATGGGATAGAGCAAGAGCAGCGTCAGCACCGCGAGGGTGCCGACGAGCAACGCGTATTGCCAGGCGTGTCGCCGAAGACGGTTCACGGGGGCGAGTGTAGCGGAGATGCTTCCGCGGTGGCTCGCCTCGGAGTCCCGCTGGCCTGTTTCGGAGAGGCGTGACGGACAATACCCTTGCCTGCGTGAAACGCTCGCGCCCGCGGCTGCGAACGTTCCGTGGGAGCGAGCATGGACCCGATCCGCGTCGGCATCGTGAAGTACCTGAACACCACGCCCTTGGTGGACGGCTTGGAGAAGCTGCCCCAATTGGCCCTCGTTCCCGCGGCACCCTCCCGACTCTCGGGGATGCTGCGCTCACGCGAGGTCGACATCGCCCTGGTGAGCGTGATCGATGCAGCACGGGCCAACGTGGGCGGCACGGGCGGCGCGTTCGCGATGCTCTCCAGCGGCATGATCGGCTGCGACGGCCCGACGCTGACGGTGCGGGTCTTCTCGGCCGTGCCGCCGGAGCAGATCTCGACCCTGGCCGCCGACACCGACAGCCACACCTCGATTGCGCTCGCCCAGGTGATCCTCAAGCGTGCCTACGGCCGGAAGGTGAAGGTGGCGGCGTTCGACGCCCGCGAGCGGGTGACGCGCGAGCACGCCAACGAGAACCCCAGCGAGTGGCCCGAGACGCTCCTGATGATCGGCGACAAGGTGGTGACCGACTCCCCCCCGGCGGTGCGATATCCGTACCAGTTGGACCTCGGCGAGGAATGGAAGAAGCTCACGGGCTTGCCGTTCGTATACGCGATGTGGATGTGCCGCAGCGAAGACGTGCAGGACGCGGGACAGCGTGAGCCGCTGAGAGTCGCCGCGGCGCTGCTGGACCGGCAGCTCCGGCACAACCTGACGCGGATGGACCGGATCATCCTGGAGAAAGCGAGCGAGTTCCGCTGGCCGCCGGACTTGGCGCGGAAGTACTTGGGTGAGCTGCTGCGCTACCGCGTGGGTGAGCGAGAGCGCGAGGCGGTGCGGCGGTTCTTCGCCGAGTGCGTGAGCGCGGATCTGATCACGTCGGCGGAGGCGCGGTTTGTCGAGATGTAGATCGATGTGTTCTCGGAACAGAAAGGCATTTCACCGCGGAGGACGCTGAGGACGCGGAGGAAGACAAGAGATGGATAGTGAAGACAGATGCAAGGAAACAGAGCAAACGACGGCTGACTCTTTGAATTGAACCATTCTCCCCTCTCTGCGCTCTCCGCGTCCTCCGCGGTGAAATGTCTGGATCAGCCTGGCCCGCTTGTTGTAACCCCCGAGAAAGCACTCTCATGCCCGCCTGGCCGAAGCTGAAACTCCCGGTGCTTGCCTCGCTCGCGGATGAGCTGCGGTTTGCGCCCAAGGCGGCGGTGCTTCGCGATATTCAGCGGGCGGCGGAGACGATCGACCTCATCGACGACGAGGCGGCGTATCCGCGGAGCTGGATTGTCTTTCGCCTCACCGGCTATCGCGGCGAAGTGGAGGCCGAGCTGGAGCCGACGCCGGGTACGGCTTTGCGAACGGAGTTGCCGCGGCTGATCGAGCGGCTGACGGCGCAGTCGGCTGTGGAGCGAGCCGACGTGAAGTTGTTCGGCACGCTCCTGACGCAGGCCGAGGTGTGCAGACGCTGGAAGGTCGATCGCAAGACCGTCGAGCGTTACCGCAAATCCGGTTTGGTGGCGCTGCGGGTGCGTGACACGCGTGGCCGCAGCACACTGGTGTTTCCGGAGGCGTCGGTGCTCGCGTTCGAGCGGCGGCACGCCGAACGGCTGAAGAAGGCCGCGGCGTTCTCGCGAACGGACGATCAAACGAGGAACTCTCTGACCGAACGTGCCGCGAAGCTGCGGGCGCGGACCGGCGCCAGCACCGCGAAGGTGGCGGCACACCTCGCGAAGAAAGTGGGACGCTCGACCAGCACGGTGCGCCGAGCGGTACAGCGAACGACACCCCGGGCCTCCACTCGTCGCGGATCCGTTGAACTGCTGACGCGTTGGGATGCGGGCGAGGGTGTCGGTTCGATCGCGAAGGCGGCCCGGCGCACGCGGGGAGCGGTGATCCACTCGCTGCTGGCGGCTCGGGCCCAGCGGCTGCGGGCCTTGGAGTTGTCGGAGCGCGTGCCCTCGCAGGGTTCGCCGCCGCGTTCGCTCGTCGAGATGGATCGGGTCGCGACGGTCGGCGAGTTGTCCGAGCACACGCTGCGGTTGTTGCGGGCGTCGACACTCGAAGATCTGCTGGAGTCCATGAAGTCACGCAACGCGATGGAGCGGGCGACTGAAGCAGCGTGGGCGCGAACGCATCACGCCGGCGTGGCGCTTGCCGCACGGCTGATGGGTCGAGACGCGGAGTTGCCCTCGGCGGATGCGATCGATGAGGCGGAGTGTGCGCTGCGCTGGGCCTTGCGGGCCCGGTTGGAGCTGATCGCGGCCCAGAGTGCCCTGGTGGTGGAGTCGATCGTGGCGGTCGCGGGCGAACCGGAGAGGCTGGAGCCTTCGGATCTGGCCGCGGCGATCTTGCGCGGCGTCGCGGCCGTCGGCGGTGCGATCGAGGGGTTTCTGCCGCCGGAGGCGGTGCGGCGCGAGATCGGCGGCCGTCTGGCGGCACCGGTGTCGCTGGCGGTTGGTAAGTCGCTCTCGGAGTGGTTCGCGGGGCGCGAGAAGGTGCTGGCGACGCGACGGGCGACGCGGAGTATGGCGGTGCCGTCGCCGAATTGGGTGGACGCCGCGTGCCCGTGGCGGGCGGCGGTGGTGGCATCGCCAACATGGCTCGATCCGTCGGTCTCTGCGAGCATCGAGGCCCGGCAGGCCGAGCCCGACCGTCGGGTGTGGGAGCTGCGTTTGGGACCGCGGCCACGAACCGTCCGCGAAGTGGCGGCGGCCCTGGGCCTGTCACGACCGCGGGCGGGCGAGGCGGTGCAGCGGGTGGTGCGGGTGGCGCTCTCGCTCTAACGGAAGGACCGGCTGGAAGCCGGCCCTACTGGTGACGGCCGGCCGGAGGCCGGTCCTACTGAGACCCCCACTCAGAACTACGATGCGGCATGTCGCTCTCGGCGTCGGACATCGCATCGGTGAAGCTCATCGTCGGCATGGAGGTGCACGTCGAACTCGCGACGCGGACCAAGATGTTTACGCGGGCGCCGAATCCCGCCCATCCCGACTTTGATCCGCACGCGGACGCCGATCACGTATCGCACGGGCACGAGGGCGATCACGCCTCGCACGCGTCTCTTCGGGCGGCCGTGCTTCCCAACACGCTTATCGATCCCACCGTGCTCGCCCTGCCCGGTGCGCTGCCCGTCATGAACAAGGTGGCGGTCGAGATGGCGATCAAGGTCGGGCTGGCCCTGCAGTGCCAGATTGCGCCGCTGACCAAGTGGGACCGCAAGGGCTACTTCTACCCCGATCTGCCCAAGGCGTATCAGATCAGCCAATACGACCTGCCGCTGTGCTTCGACGGCAGCATCGATGTGCCCGCCCTCGACGCCCAGGGACAGCTCGACCTTGATGCCGAGCCGACGCGGATCGGGATCATCCGGGCGCACCTCGAAGAAGACGCGGGCAAGCTGCTGCACGAGGCGCCGGGTGGTGGCGCGATCGACTTCTCGATCGCCGACTACAACCGAGCGGGAACGCCGCTCTTGGAGATCGTGACCCAGCCGGACTTCACGAGCGCGGATCAGTGCGTGGCCTTCTGCCGCGTGCTGCGGAATGTGTGCCGATTCCTCGGCGTCTCCGAGGGCGTGATGCAGAAGGGGCACATGCGGTTCGAGCCCAACATCAACACGCACATCACGCTGAAGGACGGCCACCTGATCAAGACCCCGGTGGTCGAGGTGAAGAACCTCAACAGCTTCAAGGCGGTGAAGGGCGCGATCGAATTCGAGCTTGAGCAGCAGCCGCTGCGGTGGCTGGCGGACAAGCGAGAAATGGGCCGCGGCATGAAGCAGACGCGTGGTTGGAACGACCACGCACGCGGCGGCAAGGGCGAGACGTTCCTGCAGCGCGAGAAGGAAGACGCGCACGATTACCGCTACTTCCCCGATCCCGATCTCGTTCCTGTCGTTGTGGACGAGGCGTGGAAATCGCGGATCGCGGCGACGATTCCGGAATTGCCGCTGCCTCGGTACCGGCGCTACATGGAAGAGTTCGGCTTGGGCAAGAAGGAAGCCGCGGCAATGGTGGAAGAGCGCGACGTGTGCTTCTTCTACGAGGGTGTGATCGCCGCGATGGAGGCGATGGGCCTCGGACATGCCCGCGCCGGCAAGCTCGCGGCCAACATCCTCCTGCAATCGGGCGCGAAGCGGGCCAACGAACAGCAGCGGCTCATCAGCGAGCTGGGCATCACGCCCGCATCGGTCGCCGCCGTCGGCAAGCTCCGCGAAGACGGCAAGCTGAGCAATCAGGGTGTGGATGAGTTGTTCGGGGCGCTATGTGAAGAAAAGGCAGAAGACGTTCTCCGCGGAGGACGCGGAGAACGCGGAGAACGCGGAGAGAGGCTGATGGGTCCAGGCAGCGGGACATCGGAAACCGCCGCGGATGCAGCACCCTCGTCTTCCAAACCTCTTTCATTGTCTTCCTCCGCGTCCTCTGCGTTCTCCGCGGTGCATGTCTCTTCTTCCCTCGCCCACGCCGAGGCCACCGCCAAAGACCGCGGCCTGCTCCTCGTCCGCGACGACGCGGCTCTGGCCAAGTGGGTCGATCAAGCGATCGCCGAGAACGCCCAAGCCGCGGCCGACGTGAAGGCCGGGAAGGTCCAAGCCGTCGGCCGTCTCGTCGGCGCCGTCGTCAAACTCGGCGGCGGCACGCTCGACGCGAAGCACGTCCGCGATGCCCTACTCGCCAAACTCTCCAACGGCTGATTGCCTCTCCCTCACACCTCGGCCCTAAGTCCTAAGACCTAAGTACTCACCCCTTCCCCATGGCCCGCCCCCAACCCATCACCCTCTGGACCTCGATCTTCTGGGAGCTCGCCCGGACGGTGGTGATCACGGCGGCGGTGCTCGTGAGCGTGATCGCGTTCGCGGCGACGATCAAGCCCCTCGCCGACGGCCGGCTCGGCCCGCTCGATGCCATCAAGTACACACTGCTCGCGATCCCCCCGATGCTCGCGTACGCCCTGCCATTCGCGGGATGTTTCGCCAGTTCGCTGGTGTACTACCGCCTCAGCACGGACAACGAGTTCGTCGCCGCCGCGTCCGGCGGCGTGTCGCACCGGTCGTTGCTGCTCCCCGCGGCGGCGCTCGGGCTCGTGCTCCTCGTGGGCATGACCGTCCTCTCCGACCAGGTCATCCCGCGGTTCCTGCAGACCATGCGGCTGATGATCACCGAGGACATCGCCAAGCTCCTCGCCACAAACATCAACCGCGGGCAGAGCGTCGATCTCAAGAAGTACCTTGTCTATGCCGATCGCGCCCAGCCCATCGAGGTCGATCCCGCCAGCGGCGCCAGCTCCGGCGTGGTGCTCGCGCGGCCCGCGGTGCTCGAGCGCGATCCCGGCGGCGCGGTCATCAGCGAAGGCACCGCGAGCCGCGCCACCATCTGGCTCTTCCCGCAGCCCAGCCAGGGCGACACCGGCCCGACAACCCGCCTCGCGATGCGGTTCGAGGACTTTGTCAGCAAGGACGCCAAGACCGGCCTCGTCACCGGGCGCACGCTGCCCGTCTCGCTCACCGTCCCGGCGACGCTGGCGGACGATCCGAAGTTCTTGCGTTCGGATGAGCTCCGCGATCTGCGCAACCGCCCGGAGCGGATGGGCTGGATCGACCAGCGCCGTCGCCAGCTCGCGACCGAGATCGCGCGCGAGCGCGTCGTCGAGGAGTTCTCACGCACCCTCAACCTCACCGGCTCGTTCACCCTGCTCGACAGCGCGGGGCGCCAGGTGGTCGTCAGCGGGCGTTCGCTGCAGAACGGGCCCGGCCGCGCGTGGACGGTCGTGCCCCGCGGCGAGTTCGCCACCGTGGACGTCCTCCGCGGCAGCGACGCCGGGGCTGGTGTTCGCCACGCGGCCCGCAGCCTCGTCCTCGCCCCCGATCTCACCGAAGAAACCGCCGCCACCGGCATGGCCCTGCGGCTCGAGCTCCGCGACGCCAACAGCGCCCCGCTCGGCTCCGATCGTCAGGACGCCACCAAGCGCGAGCGGCTGTCGCTGGGCGCCTTGCGTGCCCCTCAGTCCCAGGCCGAGAGCCTGCTCAAGATGACCTCGCTCGAGTTGCTTGCCCAAGGCGACACGATGCAGTCTTCCAGCACCATCCGGGTCGTGACCGGTGAACTCCGCCGCGAATTGGCCGACCTGTCCCGCGAGATCCTGGGCAAGCAGAACGATCGCGTGGCCTTGTCGGTGAGCTGCCTGGTGATGCTGCTTACCGGCGCGGTAACGGCCCTGCGCTTCAGCAAGAGCCTGCCGCTGACGGTTTACCTCTGGTCCTTCTTCCCCGCGCTCCTGTGCGTCATCACCATCGCGGGAGGGCAGCAGTTCACCCACGCCCACGGCTGGCCGGGACTCTCGCTCCTCTGGGGAGGCGTGATCCTGCTCGCGGCGTACACGTTCTGGATGTACCTCACCGTCCGGCGCCACTGAGGCTCGCCGACACGCGCTGTTACTGCTTCGCCGGATCGAGGATCCCGATCTTCTCGATCCCCAGCCGCGCACACAATTCGTGCAGCTGGACCACAGTCTCATACGGCACCTCGCTCCGCGGCCGCACCACCACCGCGAGCTGCTTGGGGTTCCGCCGCTGCACCACTTCGTTCAGGAACCGGATCGCATCGTCGATCCCGCCGCCGTCGATCTTCGCGTCCGTCGCCTCACGCACCCGCACCACCACCACGCCCGCGTTCATCGCGAGCTGCAGCTCGATCCGCGTGATGTCCGGGCTGGGCGCGATGGGCGAGGGCTTGCTCGGCGGGAGCGCTGTTTTCAGCAGCCACTCCGGTCCCAAGACACTCGCGCTCGCCATGAAGAACACCAAAATCACCATCACCACGTCCACCATCGGCGTCATGTTCGGGCCGTAGTGGAGTTCGTGGGTTGCCAGCGCGTTGCGCCGACGCAGCACACGCGGGCGGCTCATGGCTGTCCTCCGCCCGCGTTGGTGCTGCCCGGCTTGGCGTTGCTCGGGAGGCCGCCGCTCGGGGTGCCGCGCTGCGCCACCAGCTTCACCGACAAGAGCCCGGCTTCGCGGCACGCGTTCAGCACCGGCGAGACGCTGCCGTACGCCAGCCGCCGATCCGCACGCACCTGCACCTCCGCACCCGGCGAAAGCGTCGCCAGGTCCTTGAGCCGCTGCGCCAGGTTCCGCATCAGCACCCGCTCATCGCCGATCAGCAGCACCGGCTCGGCGTCGGGCGCCGCACCCGGCTCATCGCTCGGCGCCAGGTTGATCACGATCGGGGCCGCCTGCTCCGCCCGCTCGCCCTGGCCGGCGCTGGGCAGGTTCACGCTCCCGCTCCGCCCCGACGCGAGGTGCCCGACCATCAAGTAAAAAATGATCAGGCACATCACCACGTCGATCATCGGCGTGACGTTCACATGCGGCGTGCCGCCCGAGAGATTGCTGGGACGCCTGCGCATCGCTCAGACCCGTGCCTTCTCCCGTGACGGCTTCGCTTCCCCGCGATCCTCCGCCGCCGGGCCGCTCGTGCCCTCGGCGGGCAGCAGGTCCACAAGCTGCGTGCACACCACCATCGCGCGGGTGCAGATCCGGTCCACGATCGAGCGATAGAACCCGAACACAAGCAGACACGGGATCGCCAGCGTCAGCCCCAGCAGCGTGTGGAACAGCGCCTTGCTGATGCCCATCGACAGATCCGTCGGGCCCGCCTGGCCGCCTGACTCACCCAGCGACGTGAACGCGATGATCATGCCCCACACCGTGCCCGCCAGCCCGATCAAGGGTCCCAGGTTGCCGATGATGTTGAGCGGTTCGATGGCCCGGAACCACCGCGAACACTCGTCGCTCGCGGCGATCTCCGCCGTCTCGCGGATCGAGTTGCGATCCTTCCGCCCCGAGGACAGCACCTCCCGCATCACGCGGGCCGGGAAGCTCTCGTCGGTCCGCACAAACGCACGCAGATCCTCCTCCCGCCCGGCGCGAGCGAGGTCAGTGATCCGGTTCACGCTTTGCTCAGGCAAGATGCGGCTCTCGCGCACGTCGATCATGCAGCGCACGATGATCGCCACCGCGACCAGCGACCCGACCAGGAGCAACACCGTGAACACGTCGAACGACTGCGTGAACAAGCCCCACAGCCCGGCGTTGGCCGGCGTCGTTCCCGCGGCAAGCAGATAAGAAGACAGCATCGCCGCATGGTATGGGTTCCGCCCCCACTACGCCCCTCCTCCACTTCAACTCATCGCCCCCGCAAGGTGCGGAAGAACGCCGTCAGCAGCCCGCCGCACTCCTCGGCCCGCACGCCCCGTATCACCTCGCAGCGGTGGTTCAGCCGCTCATCTTCCAGCAGGTTGTACAGCGTCCCCGCGCACCCGCCCTTGGGGTCCGTCGCCCCGAACACCACCCGCGGCACACGCGCGTTGACGATCAGCCCCGCGCACATCGCGCACGGCTCCAGCGTCACGTACAGCGTCGCCCGCTCCAGCCGCCAGTCACCGATCGCGGCGCACGCCCGCTGGATCGCCAGGAATTCCGCGTGCGCCGCCGGGGACTTGTCCAGCTCGCGGCGGTTGAACCCCTCGCCAATCACGCTTCCGGCCAGCACCACCACCGCGCCGACCGGCACCTCGCCGAGCGCCGCCGCCTGCTTCGCGAGCGCAATCGCGTGGTCCATCCAGTGATTGTCCGTGGAGTCCTCGGGCACGCCCAAGGGTATCGAGCAGTCCAACGAAGAGAACGCGGAGGAGCGGAGGTTGCGGAGTTCCGCGGAGGGGATTCATGAGTCAGAGAATGGCAGGAGCACGAGCAGAACCTCGCTGCCTTTCTTGTGTTCTTGCCTTGACCAAGCCCTCCCTCCGCGCCGCTCTGCCCACTCCGCGTTCTCTCCCCTTTCACGTCACCCTTCGCTCGGCTCCCCGTCCGGCTCGCCGCCGGTATCCCCCGCCACCCGGCTCGCCGGGAACACCCGCAGCATCCAGATGCTGACCTCGTACAGCACATAGAGGGGTGCCATCATGATCAGCATGCTGATCGGGTCCGGCGGCGTGATCAACGCCGCGATCACCGCGATCACAAACAGCGCGTGCAACCGGTACTTGGTTAGGAACGCCGGCGTCACCACGCCGATCCATCCCAACAGCAGCACCACCACCGGCAACTGGAACCCCGCGGCGAACGCGAGAGCCAGCCCCAGCAGCGTGTCCACCCACTCACGGATCTTGGGTTGGAGCAGAATGCCCGAGCTCGTCGACAACGGCGTGGAGTAGATCAGCGGCTTGGCGCCCTCGGCCGCCCCCGCCGCCACCAGCGCGAGGCGGAGCTCCTTCAGATCACTGTTGAACCACACGTCGCCCACCTTGGGAGCGGGCGGATCCGCCGCGAGCACCGGGATATTGAGAGGCGCCACACCCTCGGGCATCGGCGCGACCGCGGCCTGCGTCGGGCTCACGGTCGTCCCGAAGTGCACGAAGAAGTGCAGCATCACCGGCAGCACCACGAAGTACAGGAACAGCGACGACAGGATCGTGAGCACCAGGCTCATCGGCAGCAGCATGGTCACGAACCGGCGCTCGTGCCGGTAGAGCCCGGGCGCGACGAACTTCCACAGCTGCCACAGGATCCACGGAAACCCCAGAGCCACCGACGCCACAGTCGAGATCTTGAGGTACGTGAAGAACGTCTCGAACATCCCCGTCGCCAGCATCGTCGCCGGCAATCCCTCGGCACGCAGCGCCGCCTGCACCGGCTTGATCATCCAGTTCAGCACCGTGGGGCCGAAGTACAGGCTCCCGAAGAACAGGATCGCGATCCCCCACAGCGCGTGGATCACCCGCGTCCGCAGCTCGTCGAGGTGATCCCCCAGACTCATCACCTTCTCGCCCAGCTCGCGCGAGGGGTCGCGCGACGCGTCCCGCTCCCGCGGCGCACGCACGATGGCGCGCGCGTCGTCGTCCTCGCGCCGCCGCCCCGTGCCGAGATCCTCTCTGTCCCCCACTTCCGGCTCGTCCTCACGCGGCACTCCGGCCAGCAGATTCGGCCGCCGCTCCCCCATCACGCCGCGACGGTCTTCGGGCCGAACGGGTTCCACGCCCTCCAAGCCGCGGGCGTCCGGCCCGTCCGCGTCCGGGGGCGACCGGTCCTGGGGTTGTTCGTCTGGCACGTCGGGCACCCTCAAGCGTAAGCGACCATGAATGAACGCCAAACGCCCGCCGCATGGCCGAAGACAGTCATTGCGGTTTTCGCTTCCGAACGAAATTCGCACAGACATTGCCGGAAAAACCCTCGCCGCGCATCGGTCGTACCAGAGGATGTGATCGTGGGAATCGGCGGCCGGCGGGCACCAAACGCCGATGGAACCGGATCGGGCATGGACGACAGGCTCTCAGCACCCGCGGGCGCTCGCCGCCCTCTCGATGACCCTCGGCCTTTCGAGTCCGAGGACGCGCCGCCGGAGCGCCTCGGTGCCCTCGCGTTGACCCCCTCCGACCACGAAGAGCTGCAACGCCTCTGGGATGAAAACCGGCGCTGGGTCGCTGCGTTGCTTCTGGCCCATAAACCCCGCTGGGCCGACCTCGACGATCTCCTGCAGGAAGTCGCCGCCACGCTGGTCAGCAAGGGCCACGAGATCCGCGACGCGGGCGCGCTCAAACCCTGGCTCCGCACCGTCGCCACCAACATCGCACGCCTGGCCGCCCGCCGCGGCAAACTGCGGCTGCACGGCTCGCTCGACGCCGCCGAGGAAGACAACCCCACCGGCGGCCCCGCCGACACCACCGAGCTCCGCCCCGTCCAGGCCGCCACCCAGACCGAAGAGGCCTCGCGGCTGCTCGAGCTCGCCAAGCAACTGCCCGACGGCTACCGCGAGCCGCTGTTGCTCAAGAGCGTGCAAGGCCTCAGCTACCGCCAGATCGGGCACATCCTCGACATCCCCGAAACCACCGTCGAAACCCGCATCGCGCGGGCCCGCAAGCAACTGCGTGAACTTGCGGAGAAGACGGTTTCGTCCTGATTTTCAGGCCCCTCACACGCCGCATTCTCGGGCGTGTGCGCTCCGTCGGCTTTCCGCGGGCGGATTCTGACGGACGCCCCGGCGTCGCGCATCTTGTTGCTGTGGAGACACGTATGACGACCCCAACCAACAACCCCAACACGCCCGATCGCGACCTGCTGATCAGCCGCGTGGTCGACGGCGTCGCCAGCCCGGGCGACTGGGTCGAGATCGACCTGATCTCCGCCGCCGACCAGCACGTCTGGCGCGAGATCGCGCAGGCCCAGCGCGACAAGCAGCTCCTCGACTTCGCCGTCGGCCGCGCCACCGCGACCGCCGATCAGATCGACCTGCCGGAGCCCGCGCCGCTGGTGATCATCCGCCGCGCCCGCATGAATGCCACGCAGTGGGCGGGCTGGGCCGCCGCCGCGGTGCTCGCGGTCGCGATGCTGGTCGTCCCCAACTGGAACACCCCGGGCACGCAGACCGCCGGTCCCTCGCTGCCCATCTTCGATCAGCCCCCCACCTCGCCCGACGCCGCCCTGGATAGCTATCTCTCCCGCGGCAAGGAGACCGGCCGCGTCGTCCGCCAGCTTCCCGACTTCGTTGTTCTCGACTCCGCTCCCGCCGCCGACGGCAACGGATACGACATCATCTACCTCCGCCAGATCGTCGAGCGGGCCCGGGTCGACAGCCTCAGCAAATACAAGGTTGACGAATCCGGCCGCAAAATCCCCCTGCCCGTCAACCGCCTCGACACACTCTCGCCGCTCTGACCCTCAAGGAACCTTGAGGGCCCACAAGGGCCCGCGAGTGGACGCGTTTCCGTCACCCTGCATCCCGTCACAACCCCGTGAAAAACGGTGGGGACAAAGCCGAAGGAGTTTCAACCATGCAGCGCGAAAGCAACACCAACCCCTCTCAGTCTCAGCTGCGTCGCTGGGGCGTCCTCAGCCTCTGCACCGGCCTGGCCGCCTTCACGCTCCTCGCGGGCACGCCCGCCAGCGCGTCCACCGAGCCCGACGATGAACTCGCCGGCAACTTCGACGAGCCCATGAAGCAAGGCGAAGGCCACGGCGAGGGTCACGCCACCGGAAAATCGTCCAGCAATTTCAGCTCCTCCTCCACCACCATTGACGACGACGGCACCTGGACCGTCACCAACAAGAACGGCAAAGTCACCGTCGAGCACGATGGCAAGAAGATCGACAAGGACCGCGTCCGCGAGCGTCGCGGCCAGATCGAGATCCTGGATGAGAACGGCAAGGTCATCAAGCGCCTGCCCGCCGCCGTCATCTCCCTCCGCGGCAACGGGCTGAACCGCATGTTCCTGACCCCGCCGCCCCCCCCGGCCATCGCGCCACGTGCCCCCCGCGCCCCGCAGAACTTCCGCGTCAGCATCGATAGCGCCCCCAAGGTCATGCTCGGCGTCACTATGTCCGACGCCGACGAGGAGCTCCTCGAGCAGCTCGGCATCGACAGCGGCGTGCTGCTTGTCACCGTTCGCAAGGACCTCCCAGCCGACAAGGCCGGCCTCCAGCCAAAGGACGTCATCTTCGAGGCCGACGGTGAGTCCGACCTCGACGAGGGCTCGCTCCGCGACATCCTCAAGGAAAAGAACCCCGGCGACGAACTCAAGGTGAAGGTCAAGCGCAAGGGCGAGGACAAGGAATTCACCATCAAGCTCGAGAAGTACGACCCCGGCATGCTCGGCAACGCCCCGACGCCCCCGGGCTTCGGCGAAGAGGGCGAGGGGTTCGACCCCGAGCAGCTCAAGGCGATGCTCGCCGAGATCGAGGCTCAGGTGAAGGAACAGGCCGCGGCCCTGCGGGAGAAGATGAACGCCACGGACTGGAATCAGGTCCGCGACGATGTCAGCAAGGAGCTCGACCTTGCGATGAAGCAGATGGCCGAGGCCCGCGAGAAGGCCGCGGCGGCCGGTCACAACTGGTGGCGGAATTTCAACGAAGGCCAGTGGAACCAACCCTCGCCCAACGTGTTCCGCATCCGCCCCGGTCAGGCCGCGACCATCGAACACGCCGACACCGACAAGAAGCTCGACAAGCTCGCCGAGCAGCTCGAGAAGCTCAACAGCCGCCTCGACGAGATGGAAAAGAAGATCGACAAGAAGTGACATCCCGAGTCCGTCCGGGGTGCACCCCCAGCGCACGCTCGGACGAACACCTCCTCACCCAACCGCCGGTCGAAAGACCGGCAGTTGGTTTTTTGTGACGCTCGGTGAACATGTCGCGACGCCACGAGGCAGCGGTCCGGGGTGGCCTCGCTCTTGTGCGGGTGCGAGCGAATCCATTTCGACGGTCTAGTTGGAAAGGCATTTCACCGCCGAGGGCGCGGAGAACGCGGAGTGAATCCGGAAGAGATTTACCATGGAGATCTCGGAGAACCCGGAGTGAAGACGCGCGACGAAATACTGGGTGAAGGCGAGGCTGCTTCGAAGTGCCATGTCTCTGTGCTCTCGGTGGCAGATCGCCTTCCTCCGCATTCTCTGTGTCCTCCGCGGTGAAATGCCTTGCCGCTTCTCGGAGCATCGAGCCCCGATCGACAGCGCCGGGGCGAGGACGCCCCGGCTCGCTGATTGATCGTCATCGGCCGAGCAATGTCCTCGCGCGAAACGGTGCTCGCACTACCGGTTCGGCACCCGCTCGCCGGCCTTCGTCGCCTTCTCCAGCATCCGCGCGATCCGCAGCATGCGTGCTTCATCGAACGCGGCGGAAACGAGCTGCATGCCGATCGGCAGGGCCGGCGCACCAGCGCTCGCGGCACTGAACCCCGCCGGCACCGACATCGCAGGCAGGCCCGCGAGGTTGATCGTCACTGTGTACACGTCTTCGAGGTACATCGCGAGCGGGTCGCCGGTCTTCTCGCCGACCTTGAACGCCGGCGACGGTGCCGCGGGCATCAGCACGGCGTGGCAGGTCGCGAAGACGCGATCGAAATCAACCTTGATCTTCCGCCGCACTTTCAGTGCGGTGTTGTAGTACGCGTCGTAGTAGCCGCTGCTGAGCACGTGGGTGCCAAGCATGATGCGGCGTTGCACCTCAGGGCCGAAGCCCTCGGCCCGGGACTTGCAGTAGAGATCAAACAGGTCCTCGCCCTTCTCGAGCGCGGCACGATGGCCATAGCGGATGCCGTCGAGCCGCGCGAGGTTGCTGCTGGCTTCGGCGGGCGCGACGATGTAGTACGCCGCGATGCCGTGGTCGATCAGCGGGAGGTCGCACTCGACGACTTCCGCGCCCATCGCGCGATACGCCGCGATCGTCTCGTCGAGCACGCGGGCGACATCCGGGTGATTCGCGCTGCTCTTGGCCTGCTTGGGCACCGCCAGCCGCAGGTTCTCGATCGGGCTATCGAGCTCGGCGAGGAAGTTCGGTGTCTCGCGCTTGGTCGAGGTGGAGTCGCGCGGATCGTGCCCGCACAGCGTCTGCAGCGTGAGTGCGGCGTCTTCCACCGTCGTCGTCAACGGCCCGATCTGGTCCAAACTGCTCGCGTACGCGACCAGCCCGTACCGGCTCACGCGCCCGTACGTCGGCTTGACGCCGACGATGCCACAGAACGACGCAGGCTGACGGATCGAGCCACCAGTGTCGCTGCCGAGCGCGATCGGCACCACGCGGGCCGCGACCGTCGCCGCACTTCCGCCGCTGCTGCCCCCGGGCACGCGGGCGACGTCCCACGGATTGAACGACGCCCCGAAGCACGAGTGCTCGGTGCTCGAACCCATCGCGTACTCGTCGAGATTGGTCTTGCCGACGATGACCGCGCCGGCGTCGATCAGCCGCTGCACCGCCGTCGCTGTGTACGGCGACTCATACGAACGCAGCATGTTGCTGCCGCAGGTTGTCGTGCCCCAATCGAGGCACAAGTTGTCCTTGAGCGCGATCGGCACGCCGGCGAGCGGGCCGACGTCTTCGCCCTTCGCGATGCGAGCGTCGATGGCCTTTGCCTGCTCGATCGCGGAGCGTGGGCCATCGGTGAAGACGGAGATGTAGGACTTGAGCTTGGGCTCAGCCGCAGCGAGGGTGTCGAGCGTGCGGCGAGCGACCGCCTCGGCGCTGGTGCGCTTCGAACGAACGTCCGCGGCGATCTCACGAGCGGTGGCTGTCACTTCGGTTTCTCTTCCCTGATCTTGCGAAGGACCTCGGTCTGGAAACCGCCTTGATGAATCTTGCCCTCGGCGTCGGTCACGATCCAGTCGTACACATCCGAGACCTTCACGGTCGCTTGATCCCCGCTCTTGATCCCGACGTCGAGGATCGGGTCGTTGGCAAGTACCCCGACGATCTCGTCCTTGGTGACTCGCCGCGCGGCGACCCAGAGATACTCCACCTCACCCGACGCGTCTTGAAACGGCGCCTTCACGGCGTGCTGCAGCCCGGGTTTCCTCGCATGGAACGAAGTCACAAACTCGGGCCATCGCCGAACTGCTTCCTGCCGTGCGGCGACCATGCGCGGATCGTCCGTGTCAGCCTTGATGACGTTTTTCTTCTCCGCGTCGGAGATGCCCGCTTCCTTCTTCTCGCACGCGGCGAACGACAGTGCAACCGCCAGCGCACTCACCCTGATCCGCCAATCGAATCTCACGCCCCACCTCCATCCCCCAACACCTTCGGCACCTTCACAAACGGCGGCATGCTCTCCGGCGCGATCTTCATCAGCGCCTCGTTGCTCAATGTCGGCCCGGGCACATCGTCGTCCAACCGATTGGTCTCGCCGCCAACGTTGGCCAGCGGCTCGACGCCGTCGAGATTCAACTCGCGGAGCCGCTGCACATACCCAAGCACACCCGACAGCTGCCCGCGGTACTGCTCGACCTGGGCATCGGTCAACGCGAGCCGCGACAACGCGGCGACCCTGCGGACGTACTCGGCGGACAGTGTTTTCTCGGCATCGGCGGACATCGAAAGACTGTAAGCGACGCAAGTCTTGGGAGCGGGGCCTTCTAGGCCCCGGCGCAGAACGCTCCGGTGCATGACTTCAAGCCAGTCACACCTTTGGTGTATCCAAGGACGCCGCTGGGCTGTTGCAAGACGCCACTCTCATTCGGCTGCTTCAGCGGCTTCACGCCGGGGCCTAGAAGGCACCGCCCCCGTCTGGCCTCTTCGCTCACTTGCCCCTTCGCGCCGCCGCAAATCGCAATGCGGCTTCGAACCCGTCCACCATCTTCGGGATGCTGTACTGCACCGCGGCGGTGTGATGGGCGCTGGCGGCGAGCTGCTGCAAGCGAGCACGGTCGTTGAGCAGGTCGATGACCTTGGCGGCAAGATCCTGCGTGTCTTCGTCACGAAAGGTGGCGCCGTTCGGGGCTTTGGAAGCGTCCGCGGCACCACGCTCGCGCGTGGGGTTCGTGGATGCAGCCGCAAACACATCACGGATCACATCAAACTCCGGCCCGTGCTTGCTGGCGTTGTTGCAGGTGATGACCGGCACGCCGTAGCCCATGGCGTGCAGAGCGCTGAGGCCCATATGGCTCGGGAACACCATGAGATCACTCGACAGGAACCACGGCGCGATGTTCGGTTCGCCGTAGACCGCTCCGAGGAAGCGGACGTTTGCACCGGTGGTGCCGCCAGCTTCGCCGTTCAGCCCCAGCCGTGCCGCCTGCTGCTTCAGCGGCTCAAGCTCGCTCCCGCCGCCGATGATCACCAACTGCACACCGGGATGAGCCTTACCGATCGTCGGCATCGCCTCGAGCAACATGTCCAGCCGGCGCAAGGGGTCGAGCCGGGCCACGAAGATCAGCACCGGGCTTCGCGTGCCGCCCGCCTGCTCGCTCGTCTCCAACCCGTTCTCCCGGCGGAACGCTTCCAAGTCGCCCGGCCGCGACAGCCAATCAGCGCGGGCCGCTTGGATCTCCGTCTGATCGACGCTGTTGGGAGCCACAAACACCCGCTGCGGCTCAAACCCATCCTTGATCAAGTCCTGCCGCGCTGACTCCGAATACACCAGCACGCAATCGGCCTTGCGCCCGACCCAGTTCCGCAGCCCACGCCGCAGCGCCGTCTCGTTCTTGGAGAACCCGTGCCCGAACAGCACCACGCCGCAGTTCTTCCGCCGCGCCTTTCGGATCGCCAGCGGCAGGCTCAGCACCCGCACGTTCCAGTTGAACACAATCGCGTCCGCCGGCACGCGGTCCAGTGTCGCCAGCGAGCCCGGGTTCCAGAACAAGGGCGGCCTCTTCAGCACCACCTTGGCAGGTGTGAAATGGGCATCGATCCCCACCGGCTCCACGTTCGGCACATGCCCGTCCGACGCGTACTCCAGATGAAACTTGAGACCCGGTCTACGCGACAGTTCCTGCCACGTCGGCAAGCGGTACCGGGCGAGCGCCGGCTCGCACACAGTGACCCGAAGTTGCGCGTTCGGCACGCGGCTCGTCGCGTCGGAGGGTCCGGATGTGGGGCTCGAAGTCGCCACGGGCGGTGAGGATAGAAGATCGCGGTCAGTCACGCCGAACACGCCCCTGCAAAGAGCCGATGAAGTCGCCTGGGAACACTGCCGGACCGGGCGGTCCAATTGGCACGGATCGCTATAGTCCGGCCCGTTTTTTCGGACCGACGATGTCTTCCGCCGCACTCCCGACCGTTCCGCGGCGTAGCAGGCTTCCCCGGAGATCACCAGGCATGGGCACGCACGCCGAGCAGCTCAAGAACAAGATCGAATCCAAACAGGCCCTCGTCGCCATCATCGGCCTGGGCTATGTCGGACTTCCGCTCCTGGCCGCGTTCCACGAGGCCGGCTACCCGGTTCTGGGCTTCGACATCGACCCCGAGAAGCCCGTCCTGCTCAAGAAGGGCGAGAACTACCTGCCCCACCTCGGCAGCGACATGTGCAAGCCCTTCGTCGGCAGCAAGCGCTTCGACGCGACCACCGACCCCAAGGCACTGCAGAAGGCCGACGCGATCATCGTCTGCGTCCCCACGCCCCTGGGTCAGCACGGCGAGCCCGATCTCTCCTACGTCGTCAACACCGGCGTCATGATCGGTGAGAACAGCCGCGAGGGCCAGCTCGTCGTCCTCGAGTCCACCTCCTACCCCGGCACCACCCGCGAGGACATGCTGCCCGCGATGATCAAGGCCGCCGCCAAGAAGGGCGTCAACCTCAAGCTCGGCGACAACACCTTCGTCGCCTTCAGCCCCGAGCGCGAGGACCCGGGCCGCAAGAGCCACAGCACGACCACCATCCCCAAGCTCGTCGGCGGCCTGGACAAAGTCTCCGGCGAACTGGCCACCAAGCTCTACACCGGCCCGATCAAGACGGTCGTCCCGGTGAGCAGCGCCGAGGTCGCCGAGGCCAGCAAGGTCTTTGAGAACGTCTTCCGCTGCGTGAACATCGCGCTGGTGAACGAGCTCAAGACCATCATGGACGCCATGGGCATCAACGTCTGGGAGGTCATCGAGGCCGCCAGCACCAAGCCCTTCGGCTTCATGCCCTTCTACCCCGGCCCCGGACTGGGGGGTCACTGCATCCCGATCGATCCGTTCTACCTGACGTGGAAGGCCAAGGAGTTCAAAGTCCCCGCGCGCTTCATCGAGATCGCCGGCGAAGTGAACAACTCGATGCCCCACTACGTGGTGCACAAGGTCGCTGCCGCTCTCAACAACCACAGCAAGGCCACGAAGGGTGCCAAGGTCTTGGTGCTCGGCCTGGCGTACAAGCCCGACATCGCCGACACCCGCGAGAGCCCGACGTACGAACTCATCGAGCTCCTGCTCGACATGGGCGCGAAGGTCGATTACAGCGACCCCTTCGTCAAGTACACCAAGCCGGTCCGCAAGTACAACCTCGACATGCACTCGGTCGACCTCACGCCGGAGAACCTGGCGAAGTACGACTGCGTGCTGATCTCGACCAACCACTCAGCGTTCGACTACGGCGTCGTCGCCAAGCACAGCAAGCTGGTCGTCGACACCCGCAACGCCATGAAGAAGCACGCGGGCGAAATGGGCGACCGTCTGGTCCGGGCCTGATGTCGGATGTCGGATGTCGGATGTCGGATGTCGGATGTCGGATGTCGGATGTCGGATGTCGGATGTCGGATGTCGGATGTCGGATGTCGGATGTCGGATGTCGGATGTCATCCGGATCCTACATTTGATACGATTTTTTGATGAACGCAGACGAGATGAAGACTCGTACGCGAACGTTTGCGCTGCGAGTCATCAAGTTGGTCGATTCGCTGCCAACCGGACGAGTGTCTGACGTCCTTGGCAAGCAACTGCTTCGCTCCGCAACTTCGATCGGAGCGAACTATCGAGCCGCTCGCCGCGCCCGTTCACGAGCGGAGTTCATCAGCAAGCTTGGAATCGTCGAGGAAGAAGCGGATGAGTCGTCGTACTGGCTTGAGTTGCTCGCCGACAGTGGAAGGGTGAAGGCTTCGCGGCTGACTGAGCTGCGAGATGAGTGTGAAGAACTCTTGGCGATCGTCGTCGCGACGATTCGATCGGCGAAAAAGAACCGCGTCTGAGCAGTAGACGCGCCTCTCAACACATCCGACATCCCACATCCGAAATCCGACATCATCTCGCCTGCACTTCCACAAACTGCGCCCAGTGCGTCCCGAAACCCAGGTTCATCGTCCGGTACCGCGTCGCGTGCAGGCTCGGGTCCACGAACGCCTGGTCGATGTGGAAGAACGGCACGTCGCTCGGGATCATCCACCGCACCAGCCCGATCAGGCCCGGCCCGTCGAGCTGCGCGAACGGCACCTTGCGCGGGTACGACGCCGTGTACCCGGCACCCGCCTGGTCGTACGCGTTGGCCATATCGCCCACCAGGTTCTTCAGGCTGCGGCTGCCGCGCGGGATGTTGAAATCCCCCAGCACCAAGTCCGGCGTCGGAAACCCCCGGCGACCGAGCTGCTCCGCCGGGACGTTCGTCCACTGCACCGGTGCATCCGGCTTCGCCGGGTCGGCCGCGGCACGGACTGTCGCCACGCCCTTCCAGTTGTCGAGCGCCTCCCGCGCCTGCCTGGTCACGTTCTGGCGTGATAGGGTCGGATCGCTCGGCAGGTCCATGAGCCATACCACGAAATCGGTCCCCAGCCCCTCCTTTGCCGTGCCCGCGGCCTCGAACACCAGGTACATCGCGTACCCCGGGTCCACCGTGTCGTAGCGCCCCGTGCTCCGCCGCGGATCAAAGCCGACACCCGGCTCGATGCCCAGCGTGGTGAACCCCCACTCGCGGAGCGACAGCCGCGTGTGCACCAGGAAGACCCCGGCCAGAAAGGTGGTGGTCTGTCCGTCGCCCAGCGTCTTGAAGTCGTTCACCACGTCCCAGTTGGGCTGGTTGCTGACCACGATCAGATCGCTCTCGAGCGGACGCAGCGCCTCGACCCAGCCCTCGCGCACGCGCCCGCCGATGTTCCAGAATGTCGCCGTGGTGGACTTGGCGCCACGCACCCGACCCACGTCGATCAGCCCGCCGTGCACCCGGTGCTCGCTGACCGCCGACCACGAGGCAAAGGCGATCCACACCAAGCACAGCAAGACGTACGGGTTCTTCGCGTACCGCTTGTAGAAGACCGGACGCTCGTACCGGGGCCCGCCGGTGCGGATCTGCTCAAAGCCCTTCACAAACAACTGGATCGACAGCGCCAGCACCGCCGCCATACCGCTGAACACGATCGAGAAGATGCTGGGAATCCAGAAGATGAACTGCGACCAGCGGAAGCTGTCGTTGAACACCCGCCCCACCAGCCACAACGCGAGCGTGATACCCGCGAGCGCGAACAAGCCCGCCGAGCACACACGAAAGATGAGAGCCGCCGCACGAGGCATCCGCGGCACAGAGTATCCGCTTCACCCGCCCTCGGGGCGCAGCGCCAGGAACCGAGCCGCCGGTCCGCGCAGGCGCCCCGGGATGATCTGCAGGCTCTCCCGCAGCGTCTCGGGCGTCAGCAGCCGCACCAGCCCGGCGAAGAGCACCACGAACACCCCTCCGGCGACACAGAAGAGCACGCCCTCACCCACAAACCGCGCCGCGCCGCCCTGGCCCAGCCACGCCGACGCGATCTGCCCGATGGGCCCCGCGAGCCGCATATCCAACACGATCGTCGCCGCGCCCGCGATCAGACCCAGCACCCACACCTTGACGGCATTGGTCAGCACCGAGCGACGGCTCACGCCCAGGGGTTTGAGCGCCACCGCCACGTGCACCAGGCTCGACAGCACGCCAAAGCCCGCCGTCGCGACCGCGATGCACACACTCGAATACTGCACCGCGTCGTCCAGGAAGTCGCGACAGCCCGGCGAGATCATCGCCGCCGCGATCGCGCGGCTGAGCTGCGGTTGGGCGTACCACGCGCCGAGGTACGCCGAGCCCATCGTCCCGATCGCCAGCGAGATCAGCCCAAGGCCCCACGCCCGGAACTGCCCGCGGGCCTGCTGCACCGCCAGGCTGATCGCGATCAAGACGTTCACCGCGTACCCCATGCCCACAATCTGCACCGGTAGCACGCTCACCGCCCACTTGGCACCCCACACCATCGCCTCGAACGGCCGGAACGTCACCGCCAGACCGACCGACATCAGCGTCGCCAGCACCATGATCTGGCGCAGCGTCCGCAGCACCGCCGCCCGCTTGCGCTCCTCATCCTCGGCGAGCCGCGTGAACACCGGCACCAGCACCTGGTTGATGTTGGTCGAGAGCAGGCTTCCCACTTGCACCACGATCAGGAACGTGAACGTGTACACGCCCACGACCTCGAGCGGCGCCGCCAGCCCGATCGCCGCCCCCGGGCCTTGATTCATCCCCGAGATCCCCAAGATCGCGACCAGCGCCCAACGCGACCGCAGGAACAGCGGCCACCACATCCCCGGGTGCGGCGGCTGGACCCAAGGCCTCTGGCGGCAATAGTGCCACGCCATCGCGTTCTCGACCAGCGCACACAAGATGTTCGGCAAGGCGAACGACAACGCCCCGAAGCCCATGTACGCGAACGCGATCGAGGACAAGTACCGCGTCATCGCGCTCGCCGTCATCACCGAAGCGTTCTCGCGGTAGCGCATGTCCGCCAAGAGCTTCGTCAGCAGGATCCCGCCCGGCGTCCCCAGCGGGATCGCCCACGCGATCACCAGCAACATCGGGATCAGCAGCTTGTCGTTGTACAGATCCGCCGCCGGCCAGGCGATCACCGTGAGCAGCACCGCCAGGACAATATTGAACGCCATCGCCATCCAGAAGCACGGCCCCAGCAGGCGGTCGTGGTCCTGATGGTCCTTCAGCAGGATCTGCCGCACCCCGCCGTCACGCAGCACCGACGCGATCCCGCTGAGCGCAATCGCCACGCCGGACAAGCCAAAGTCGTACTTCGTGAGCCACCACGCCAGGAAGATCTGCGCGATGAACGAACCGATCCGCGTCAGGATCGTGTTCACGATCATCCAGAACGAACCCTTGAGCGCGGCGCTCGCGTAGCCGCCCTTGCCAGGGACGGTGGTACTCGGCTCGGGTTTCTGCTCGGGAGTGCTCACGGGCGGGAAGATAGGTTCAGGACACACGTCGCCGACGCACGCGCTACTTCAACGCCCCGGCGGCACCCTTCTTGCGGTCTTCTCGTGCGTCCCCGCGCTCGAGCAGGACCGTCACACCTTCGCCCGACGCAGCGCGTCGTCGCGCTTCACGAACAAGATGTCCATCTGCCACAGCGTGTCGTCCTGCGGCCTGCGCGCGATGCCCATCACATCGTGCCACACGTAGTCGTGCGCACTCATGAACTTCATCACGTCCTCGACCAGAGGCATGTTCGACAAGAAATCGATAAAGCTCACTTCCAAGAGCAACGCCGGGCCGCTCTGCATCACCTTCTCGGCGCCCTTCAAGACCTCCAGCTCGAAGCCTTGCACGTCGAGCTTCATGAACTGCGGCATGGGCAGCTCACCCGACGCCACCAGTTCGTCCAGCACGTACATCTCCGCCGTCGCGTTGCCGCCCGGCTTCTTCTCCGACAAGAGCGAGGTCTGCGTGTTCTCGTCGGCGTAGGTGATCGTGTCGCGCTTAGGGCCGAGGAAACAGATCTTGTAGTCGTAGTTCCCGATGTCCTGCTTGGTCTGCTCGAGCTGCGGCTTCTCGCGGGCGTTGGGCTCGAACGAGACGATGCGGCTCTGGGTGAAGATGTGCCGGGCCATCCGTGCCCATTCGCCGCGGGCCCCGCCGATGTCGAAGATGACCTTGGGCGCGAAGCCCTGCGTCGCCAGGTGGGCCAGCCGCGTGGGCATGTCCAGGTGCCGCATCGTCGGGATGAACTGCAGCGCCGCGTCGCGGAGCAGTTGCTTCCCGCCCTGGGGGATCATCTTGTTGAGCAGGCCGTGGGTCGCACGTTGGGAGGTGGGGCTGGACATGGTGAAGCCGCGGAAAGAGGTGCCGGACCAATGAAACCAAGCGGCGGAACGCGCCGCTGCCGACTGTATCGGCCGCCGCAACACCCGCGTCCGACCCCGCTTCCACGAACCCGGCGAAAAGACGAACGACAGACCGACCCGGTTCGCGCGATCGGCACTTTTCGCGGGTCTGGCATCGACGTTCTGTCCCTCATCACGCCCGCCGCGCATCCGACAATAGATGTGCACAAGCCGTGGACAACCGGGCGCCGGCGCGTGCCCGACGACCGTTTGCCGCTCCGCCGCGACGCTCGCGTACACCCTCCCCGCCTGTCGGTTGCGCCCGCCTGGGTCGATCCGCATCAATCAGTGCGCGCCAGCGCCAGGCAACCGACAGATCGTCCCGGGCGCGTCCGTCACCACGCAAACTCCGCGAGCCGCAACACTTGCTCTCGACTTCACACCACCCCGGCCGCGCTTATCCCCAACCGACACGCGCTCTTCACTACGACTACGAGAGATATCTTCTATTCCATAGAAGAGACCGACCCTCGCGTCATCCACGCGTCTGGCAACTCGGGCACCACACCGTGGTCCGCTGGGCGACCTGACCCGAGCGCAGCACCGTCCCGCACCGCACGCACGCCTTGCCCGCACGCCCGTAGACCGCGTGTGCAGCCTGGGCTCCCCCCGGTTGACCTGCCGCGTCCCGGTAGTCCCGCAGCGTGCTCCCCTTGAGTTCCACGGCCTTGTGGAGCACCGCCCGCACGGCGTTCGCCAACCGCCCCAGCCGCGCCGGCGTCACCCGCCGCGCAATCGTCCGCGGATCGATCCCCGACGCGAACAACGATTCGTCGGCATAGATGTTCCCCACGCCCGCCACCACCGACTGATCGAGCAGCACCGCCTTGATCGCCCGCTTCGTTCCGCGGCAGGCCTCGATCAGGCGTCCGGCTCCCAGCTCCAGCCCATCCGGGCCGAGACCGCCCCAATGCTGCGCGCGGAGCGCCTCGAACGTCGGGTAGCACGTCAATCCCCCGAACCGCCGCGGGTCCACGAACAGCACACGCAGCCCGTTATCGAGCGTCCACACCGCGTGGGTGTGCTTGGGCTCGCTCTCGCTCGCGACGTCCACGTACCCCGACATCCCGAGCTGCACGCACACGCTCCGCCCGTCATCACCGACGATCGCGACCTGCTTGCCCAGCCGCTCGAGCGTGACGACCCGCGCCCCTTCCAGAAACTCGGACGGCGTCGCGCCCCGCGGCCTGGCGCCGCCGGTGACCACGAAATCGCGTCGACGGATCTCGGCCCGCTTGATCACCCGCCCGAGCACCAGCGGCTCGAGCGACCGACGCACGCTCTCGACTTCGGGCAATTCGGGCATGTCGGTGCTCAGAAACCAAGAAGATGGTTCAACTCAAAGGCCTCGAAGACGAACGGGGGAAAGGCGCGTCGAACAGCGGATATTTCGCAAGCAAGAAGCCACGCGAGTTCGTTCTCACTCAGCCAAGCTCTCACTTGACTTCGCTTCGAGTCCTTTGAGCCCTTTGAGTTGAAGAGTCCTTCTGCCCGTTTCATCCCTCAACCAAACGCCGCTTCCGCCAGCGCGATCGCTCGGGCCAGCGCGGCCGCCTTGTTCACCGTCTCCTGGAACTCCGGCTCGGCCTGCGAATCGGCCACGATCCCGCCGCTGGCTTGCAGGTGGTACATCCATCCGCTGCCGTCGTGCTGATCGCACGGCACCACGATCGTCCGCAGCGCCAGCGCGATATCCATCTGCCCGTCCAGCCCGACATAGCCCATGCCCCCGCCGTACGGCCCGCGGCGGATCGGCTCGAGCTCGTCGATGATCTGCATGGCGCGAATCTTCGGCGCGCCCGAGATCGTTCCCACCGGCAGCGCGGCCCGCAGCGCATCCCAGCAATCCAGCCCCGCACGCAACTCGCCCGTCACCGTGCTGCTGATGTGCATCACGTGGCTGTAGCGCTCGACCTCCATCACGGCGGGCAATTGCACCGTGCCGGGCTTGGCGACCTGGCCCACGTCGTTGCGTCCCAGATCGACGAGCATGATGTGCTCAGCACGCTCCTTCTGATCAGCGAGCAGGTCCTTCTCGAGGGCGCGATCTTCCTCGGGCGTCGAGCCACGCTTGCGTGTTCCTGCCAGAGGACGGTTGGTCACGACCAGCGACGTGTTCTGCTTCCGCACCCGGCACAGAATCTCCGGGCTGCTCGCCACCAGGATGCAGCCGCCGGTCTGCATGTACACCATGTACGGGCTCGGGTTCACCGCCCGCAGGGCCCGGTAGACATCGAACGGGTCGACCTTGCTGCGTCGCTCGAAGCGTTGGCCGAGGACCACCTGGAAGATGTCGCCGGCGCGGATGTACTCGAGCGCCTTGTCGAGCATCGCCGCGTGCTGCTCACGCGTCATGTTGCTCGCCAGCGTCGCGGGCGGCGCGTCCGATGGCACACGCCCTGCCGGCAGCGGCTTGCTGTGGGTCTGGATCTCGACCACCCGCTTTTCGAGCTTGCTCACAGCCTGGTTGTACACACCCTCGATGTCCGCGTCGGACGCGACCAGCGCGAGCTGCACCACGTGCACCATCTTGTCCACGTGATCGAAGACCACCACGCCGTCGTAGAGCGCGAAGGCGACGTCGGGCAGGTTGCGATCATCGCGAGGCGGGTGATTCAGCTTTTCGGGCTCGGCGTAGCGCACCGCGTCGTACGCCGCGTAGCCGACCCAGCCGCCCAGGAAGCACGCGGGCAACGCGTCGCGGGCGGTCGCCGGCGCAGGAGACAGCTCGATATCCGCCGTCGCCCGCCTCATACGGGCCAGGGGATCGTCTCCGCCGAAGCCTCCGGTCGCCACGATCTCGCGCACCGGCCTGCTGCCCAAGATCGAGTACCGCCCCTGCCGCTCGCCTCCCTCGACCGATTCGAGCAGGAACGACGGCGCGTGCCGCTCATCGGGCGCGACGAGGCGGCGGTACGCCAGCACGGGCGTGAGTTGATCGGCAAGCAGGCGCACCCGCAGCGGGACGGCCAGGGTCTTCGCCGACCCCGAGGCCCGCACACCACGCACATGCGACACAAACGCGTCGCGAGACAGATTCAGGTACTCGCCGGACATGGGGCAGATGGTACGCGCCGCCCGTCTCAGACCCCGAGCTACTTGGTCAGCACGTAGTACTCGCACACCGGACGGAAGCGGTGCAGGATGTTCGTCGGGTGGTACCGCGTGTTCCAGGCGAACAGCAGCGACAGCATCTGGTCCACCCGCGTCACCCAGTCGACGTTGTACACCTCGTAGCCCATCTTCGCCGCCAGCACGGTCCATGGCCGGAACGTGTGCAGCGTCCGCTTCACGACCCTCAGCCCCGCGCCGTCGATCGCCGCCCGCAGCACCTTGGGCGGGATACCACGTTCGTGCTTGGTCAGCCCGCCGCGGGGCCGCCGCCAATCGCCCATCGACGTCACCGGCTCGTGGATCAACGCAAACCCGCCCGGGGCGAGCACCCGCCCGATCTCTCCCACCACGTGCGTCACGTTGGGCACATGGTGCAGCACCGCGAAGCAGGTGATGAGATCGAACGTGTCGCTCGCAAAGGGCATGTCTCCCGACGGACGCGGCGCCACCCATTCCGCCGGCTTGCCATAGACCGACTCACGCCGCATCTGCTTCGACGGCTCGAGGATGGTGAACCGATCCACGCGCTTCGCGATCGGCTCGAACTCGTCGCCGTACGCGCTGCCCACGCCCAATGCCCGCGCGAACCGCCGCCCGGCCGGCAGGTGGCGATAGCCGTGCAAGCGGTTCATCGCGTGGTAGTGGTAGCGGTACGACCTCTCGTCCTTGGCCCCGAGGTTGGCGTAGCCCTCTTCCTCGTCGACGTACCAGCGGGCGATCTGCTCGGGGGTGAAGTCGTCGCCGTAGAGGCGTTCACCCCTGAGACAGATCTCGATGATGCGGTCGTCGGCGAGCTGGGACAGCGTTGAATGTTCGGCGGGGGCGGGCATCAGGACGAATGTAAGAACCGCCGTACGTTCTTGCGTCCGCTGGGAAAAACCCCGAGACTCGTGACGATCAGGAGATGGTGAGCACCGGCTTCTCCCGGCCGCTCCGCATCGCGCCCAGCGCGACCTGCGACTCGAGATTCTGCACCAGCGTGTCCAGCGACGACCGCAGCCGCATGCCCGCCGCATCGGTGCCCGTGAAGTTCGCCGTCGGGTCGCCGCCGTCGCTGTTGGCCCGAAGGCTCATCGTGATCGGCACGCTCCCCAGGAACGGCACGCCCAGCCGCTGGGCCATCACCTCCGCCCCGCCCTTGCCGAAGATGTCGTAGACCTTCCCGTCATCGCCAACGAACGAGCTCATGTTCTCCACCACGCCCAACACCTCGATGTTGAGCTGCTGGAACATGCGGGCGGCACGGATCGCGTCGTCCAGCGCCACCTTCTGCGGCGTGCACACCACCACCGCGCCCGTCAACGCCAGCGACTGCGCCATCGTCAACGCAATATCCCCCGTCCCCGGCGGCAGGTCGATGATCAAATAGTCCAATTCGCCCCACTGCGTCTGCTCGGTGAGCTGCTTGAACGCCCCGTGCGCCATCGGCCCGCGCCAGATCAGGGGCCGGTCCGCGTCCACCAGCTTCCCGATCGTGATCGCCTTGATGCCGTGGATGTAGAACGGCTGCAACCTCCCGTTCAGCACCGCTTGCTCCAGCGGCGCCAGTCCCAGCATCGTCGGCATCGATGGGCCGTAGATGTCGCCGTCGAGCAGCCCCACCGCGTGCCCCTTGCGTGCCAGCCCCACCGCAAGGTTTAACGCGATCGAGCTCTTGCCCACGCCGCCCTTGCCCGCGCCGACCGCGATGATGTTCTTCACCCCCGGCAACCCCGCGCCTGTCGGGCGATTGGTGGGCTGCAGGCCCGGGATCGGTGTGTGACCAGCCGAGCCCGGCGCCGAAGCAGCGGCAGGCCCGCTCGCGGACACTCGGGGCTCGCTTGCACCACCAGCGCCGGACGCCATCCCGCCGAAGCGATTCTTGTGCACGACCGTGCCCGCCTCGTCCACGAACTCGACGATGAACGAGTCCACCCGCGTGCCGTTGCGCTCCGCGACCTGCGACAGCTTCGCGTGCGCGAGCTGGGCGACCTGATCGAGCACTCCGCGTCCGGTGCCGCCCGGCATTTGGAGGCGGATCGACGCGTAGGTGTCGCAGGCGCTGACCCACTGCAGCGCCCCGGACGAAACCAGGTCCTTGCCGCGGACGGGATCGGCGACGCCGGTGAGACAGCTGGAAACGAAGTCTTTGCTCAGGGACATGCAGGATGCTAGAGCCCGGCGTCGATCCACGCGGCAATCCGCGCCCGATCATGTGTCGCCGGGAAGCACGAAATCGCATGATGATCCGGCGTTCGCACCACCGCCTCAGCACGCCGGGACCGGCTGCGCCGGCGCTGGTGCCGCCGCCGCCACCGCGTTCTGCTTCCGCGGCCGCTGCGCGAACACGCTGATCACCGCCAAGACGCCCCACGCGATCGCGAGGTCCGACGGGTTCGACGCCAACCGGTCCAGCCCGTTCCAGTGCGTCATGTGACCCGCGGCCAAGCCGAACACGAGCAGCCCCGTGGTCCCGATCGCCGCCGACGCGAGCGACGTGGTGAAACGCGGAGCGATTAACCCCATCAGCGTCGAGACCGCGGCGGCGATCGCCGCGGCCGCCGACACGAACAGCTTCTGTCCGTCGTTCAAGGCCTCGAAACGAGCGACGATCGCCGTGCGGACGACCGCGAGCGGATCGACGCCCGAAATCTGGGTGCCGGAACCTCCAGTGCCCGTGGTCGCTTCATCCTCGGCGCGTGCGGCGGTCGATGCGACCACCTCGCCGCGGAGCGTCCGTTTCCACAGTTCCTCGGCGTCCCGCGCGATCGCGGCCTCATCACTGGAAAGCGCGTACCGCGTTTCAATCGGAGCCTCGCGCCCGGTCTCGGAGGCGATCGACGATTGCGCCAGCGCGATCGTGAACGCCAGCGCGCCCGCGACCACACCCGCAACGCCGCCGACCACCAGGCGGAACGACGCCCACCCGATGAAGCCACCCACGACGCTCCCGAGCGTGGCGCCGACCAGCGGCGCCGGCAGTCCGACCACCGTGGCTGCGATGGGCAGAGAGATCGCGGCACCCAGCAGCCCACCGATGCAGATGCCAAGCAAGGTCAGCGAAGGCCGCGCCAACGCCGCGCCGCGGAACCACAAGAGCAAACTGAGAAAGAGACCGGCCCCCACCAGCGTCGGTCCCACCACATGGGGCGGGATCGCGCTGTGAAGAGACTGCGCGAACTGGTCCGCCGCCGCCTGGGTCCAGCCCGATACGTGCCCGATCGCCTCGCCCCCGACGCGCAGGACGCTGGCCGGCTCGGTCGCGAGCACGAGAATGGGTTCGAAGATGGGAGCGGCGGAGGACATGGGTGACGGCTGAAGCGTTCGCTTCCAGTCCTTTCTGGGAACGCCTCAACCGCGGTTTCGCGGCGTGATTCCCGGCCCGACGCGACACAATGCGTCGACAGTTGCGCCATCGGCCGATGTGGACCCTGCCTTCAGCCGATAATTGCCGGTTCGGGCGGTTGTTGCGGACGTTGGTTTTAGGACGTTTGTAGCATCCCGCGGTGCAAACCGAACCCCAACAGAAATGTCGGTTCACCACGGAGATCACCGAGAACACAGAGAGAGACACGAGTGCTGAGCGTTGCGGATTGTTTGATTCTTCTCTTCGTCTCTGTGTTCTCCGTGATCTCTGTGGTGAACTGCCTTTCGGATCGAAAGGGCGACCGTTCCCATGGCCAAGCGCAGCAAGCCAACCACGAAGAAGTCCAAGGCCTCCACCAAAGGCACCCCGACCAACGAGACCAAGGCGAAGAAGCTCAGTCCCGCGGCGGTGAAGGCTCTGTCTAAGGTGCGCGTGAAGATCGACGCGATCGACAAGAAGCTGGTCAGCCTCCTCAACGAGCGTGCCGCGCTGGTGGTGAACGTCGGCAAGTTCAAGCGTGCGGCGGGCCTGCCGATCTACGCCCCCCACCGCGAGGCGGAAGTCCTCGACAAGGTCATCCACGCCAACACCGGTCCGCTGCAGGATCGCACGCTCGAGGGTGTGTACCGCGAATTGATGTCGGGCAGCTTCCAGTTGCAGCAACCGCTGCGGATCGGTTTCCTGGGCCCGCTGGGCTCGCACTCGCACGTGGCGGCGGTGCGCCACTTCGGCTCGTCGGTCGCCTTTGAAGACCTGCACGAGATCGCAGGTGTGTTCACGGAAGTCGCCCGCGGGCACGTGAACTACGGCCTGGTTCCTATCGAGAACTCCACGGGCGGCGGCATCGTCGAGACTCTCGATGCGCTCAAGAAATACCACACCGCGACGCATATTTATGCGGAAGTGCAGCTCGAGGTACACCATGCGCTGCTGGCCAACTGCGAGCCCAAGGACGTGCGGCGCATCCACAGCAAGCCCGAGGTCTTCAGCCAGTGCCGCCACTGGTTGGCGACGCAGTACCCCAAGGCCGAGTTGATCCCCGCGGCGAGCTCGTCGCGCGCAGCGCAGATCGCCGCCGAGGAATGCCGCAAGGCTCTGGAGATCGGTGCCGTCCCCGGCACCGCGGCCATCGGCAGCGAGTTGGCGGGCCAGATCTATGGACTGAAGTCGCTGTTCAGCAAGATCGAGGACAACGTCAGCAACATCACCCGCTTCTTCGTGATCGCCCGGAACACCGCGGTGCGCAGCGGCGACGACAAGACCAGCATCATGTTCACCACCGAGGACAAGCCCGGCGCGCTGGTGGATGTGCTGGGCGTCTTCCGCGAACGCGGCGTGAACCTCTCGCACATCGACAAGCGCCCCAGCGGGCGGACGAACTGGAGCTACTCGTTCTTCATCGACGCCAAGGGCCACCGCGACGACCCCGAGGTGGCCGCGGCCATCCGCGAGGCGGGCGAGCACTGCCAGGAATTGATCGTCCTCGGCAGCTACCCCCGTGCGCGGCGAATCTTGTGAGCAGGTCCCAAGGCGAAAGGGCGGAGGCTGGAGCGAGCAGGGTTGAGGGGGTGTGGCAGCCCCCCGATTGCCGATCCCGGATGCCCCATGCCGGATGCTTCCCCTCCAATGGAACCCCAAAGCCCGCGGCTCGAATAGAGTTGGGTGAGGCGGCTTGGTGCCCTCGTGGGCGGCGGGTGCGGCCTCGGACCGGCGGACGCCGACCGATCGAGACTCGCGGCTATCGGATCAGGACCGGTCCGGTCGCCAATCCAGCCCCCGTCGGGGCCACAGAAGGGCATGCGCATGCAGCAACACACTCCGACGCCCCGTCGCGGCGCGTTCACCCTGATCGAGCTCCTCGTCGTCATCGCGCTCATCGCGCTGCTCATCGGCATCCTGCTCCCGGCCCTAGGCAACGTCCGCAAGGCCGCAGCCAACACGGCCACCAAGAACATGCTGTCCCAGTTGTCGGGTGCCGCAGCCTCGTTCGAGCTCGACAACCGCCGCGCCCCGGGCTATTTCAGCCAACGCGAGATCGCGAGTGACGAAAATGTTGTCACAACTCGTCGCGGCATGACGGCGATGGAGAACCTCATGCTCGACCTCGGCGGCAAAGACGCCGTGAGCGTCGGCAAGGCCGCCCACGACGACATCAAGAACAAAGGCTTTGAGAACAACTGGATCAAGGACGTCGGCCCCAAGCCCGTTTCTAACCCCGACGATCAGGTCTGGTTCAATCCCGATCTCTTGGGCGCCGGCAAAGGCTCGTACTTCGCCCCAGCCAAGAAGTACCTCGCCAACTTCACCATGGGAACCGGCACCGAGTTCCAACAGGTTGGCACCGGCTACACCAAGCGCACCAAGGACGAATTGGGCATCCCCGATCTCGTGGATTCCAACGGACAGCCCATCCTGCTCTGGCAGGTGGATGACTCTTCGCGTGCGCCCGTCCTGAATCGTCAGAGCTTCGTGGACAAGGTGTACAACACCGGCAACGCCGCCGGCTCGCGTTTCTATTGGGGATCCAACGCCTCCATCCTCCGCAGCAAGGCCGCGGGCAAGCAGGGGCGCGACTTCACCAACGCCACCCCAACTTCACCGTCCCACAGCCTGATCTCCGAGGACGCCGACAACGCCGGCGGCGAACTCGACACACTCACCGCCGTCCTGGGCAGCACCGGCAACCCCGTCGGTCTCAACGGCTCCGACGTCCGCACCGCCGCCGTGCAGAACATCTTCCCCGGCACGCCCCGCGGCCGTCTCATCTTCCACGCCCCCGGCACCGACGGCGTCTTCCTCGCCCGTGGGCAGGGTGCCCGCCTCTTCTCCGGTTCTGACAACAAACTGTTCTACGGCTCGTCGTTCAAGGACACGGGCGGCACGCTCCTGAAAGATGCCTCGGACAAGGAAACCGCCCGCAACCTCACCGAAGCCTTCGACGACATCTTCGTCTCCAACTGACGCCGTCGATCGGTTCCTCGCTCCCAAGAAACGCCCCGGCCGCGCCGGGGCGTTTTCGTTTACTGTGCCCGTGTGGGCGCGCCCGTTGTCATCCAAAGACCCATCGCCGCCGCCCGGCTCCGCGCCGGTGCCGCGACCGCCGCCTGGTGCGTTGGTATCTGGCTCGGCTGGAACGCCGCGCTCGACCTTCGGTCGGCCCCGCTGCTCGTGAGCGCCGCATTGGTCGCCGCCCTCGCGTTGGCATGCGTCGCGCTGTCGCGCTCTGCTCGCCGTGTCGCGGCGGCGACGCTCCTGCTCGCCGTCATGCTCGCGGGGGCTGGGTGGAGCACGCTCCGCCTAAGGGAATCCCCCGCGGACGCGATCACCCGCGTCGCCGACCCGTCGGGTCCGATCGTGCTGCGGCTCACCCTGCTCGAGACCCCGAGGCTCAGTAGCTCCGATGCATCTCGCCCGGTCTGGATCGTCCGGGCCCGCAGCCGCGGCATCCTCGACGCCCACGCTCGGACGCACGACGCCTCCGGCGTCGTCTGGCTCCGCGTCCCCGCGACCGAAGCCAAGCCGGCCTGGTCCGCGGGCGATCGTGTGCTCGTGCGAGGCGCGTTCCGTCCCATCCAGCCCCCCCGCAACCCCGGTGAGTTCGATCTGGCTCGCTGGGCCCGCGATCGCGCCATCGAGGGCTCGATCTTCGCGCCCGCGACGCTGTCGGTTCGTCCCGACGAATCCCCCTCGTCGTTCCGGGAAGATATCGAACGCGCCACGCGCGGAGCGCTTGCCGCGCTGCGGGCCCGGGCCCACCGCGTCGTGGACGCCGCGGTCGCGACGTCCGATCCCGCGACCGGTCAGCTCGTCCGCGGCTTGCTGTTGGGCGAAGACCCCGACGACCCGCTCGACGCCTTCCGCGCCTTCTACCGCGTCGGCCTGGCGCACATCCTCACCATCAGCGGCTTCCACCTCGCGGTCTTCGCGGGAGCGGTTCTGTTTGTCGTGCGGCTGTGCGGGGATCTGGGACGCCTCGAGCCCTTGATCGTCGCCGCGTGCGTCGGGCTGTTTCTCGTCATCGTCCCGCCGGGCTCGCCCACGGTGCGGGCGGCGATCATCGTGCTTGCGATGCTCGCCGCCAGCCTCATCGGCCGCCGCTACGACCGTCTCACGATCCTGCTGTGGACCGCGCTCCTGGTGCTGATCGCGCGCCCCAGCGAGCTCTGGTCGCTGGGTTTCCAGCTCAGCTTCGGGCTCACCGCCGCGTTGATCGGTCTGACCCCGCGGCTGCAGGAGCGCCTCTTCCCGTCCCGCCTCGGCCGCGCCTCGCTGCGCCGCTCGGTCCCGAGGCAGGCGTTCTCGTGGTGGCGTTCGGCGCTCGCGGCGTCGCTGGTCTGCTGGCTCGTCTCGGCGCCGTGGCTGGTGGTGCAGCTTGGCGCGGTGAATCCGCTCGCGCTCGTCACCGGGCTGGTGGTCACGCCCGTGATCGCCGTGCTGCTCTGGTTCGGCTACGCCGCGGTCCTGGTGGGCGTGGCGCTCCCGTCGCTTGCCGTTCCCTTGGGCCGCACCGCCGCCACGCTCGCCGACGCGGCGGGTGCATTGGTCATCGGTGCTGACGCCATGCCGGGATCGGCGCTGCGCCTGCCATGGGTCTCGCCCTTGTGGGGCCTGTGCGCCACCGCGATCATCGTCGTGTGGCTGGTCCGCCCACGGCTGCGTCGGGCCACGCTCCTGGTGCTCGCGCTCGCCTCGGCGGTCTGGTTGGGGTTCGAGCTGGCGCTCTCGCAAGCCCTCCCGCGGGGTGTGGGCATCGAGCTTGCGCGGCTCGATGTCGGCTCCCGCCGCTGCGTGCTCGTGCGGACGCCGGCCTCTGCCACACTCATCGATACCGGGGGCATCAGCGCCCGCGGGCTGGCGGCCATCACCCGCGAGCTCGGTGCCGCCCACATCGACGCCCTCATCCTGGACGAGCCGACCAGCCCCGCGACCCGGGAGATCATCCTCTGGCTCCGCCCCGCGCGGGTGCTCGCGACTCCGAACAGCCGATCCCCGCCGCCCGACCCGCTGGCAGGCATCCCAGTCGAGTTTTCCCCCAGCCTGAGCGCCGCCCTTGAGAATCTCGGCCTCGCGGAGGCCGAAGCCGCGCTCGCCCGCACGCCCGAGCCCGGGGTTCAGATTCTGCGGCTCGCCCCCCTGGGGTCCCGCCCCGGCCCTTGAGCCGGGCTTCTCGGTCGTTGGAAGAAAGGGGTCCGTCGGATCACTTTTTCAGCCCGTTCCGCGGTCCCAAGATCGTGCAGAATCCAACAATCCCGCTGGTCCAGCCGCCGGTCTGGTTGCATCTTCGTAGCATCACCCAAGCCGCGGCCGCCGAACACCGTGTTGGCGGCAGGCCTTGGTTCTCGGGCGTTTTGTGAGAGGTCCCGCGTGAGCCGACGTTGGGGGTCACCGCTGCGCTTGGTCGTCGCCGCTGGCTCCGCCGCGGCCGCGCTGATCGCACGCGCCGACCCGCTCCCGGGCTTCAAGATCGTGGAGATCCCGCTGCTCCCCGCGGGCGTCTTCGCGGAAGCGCTGGGCGTGAACGCCAAGGGCCAGATCGTCGGGCGCTGCTTCATCGAGGACGCGCAGGCGTACTCGGGATTCGTCTACGACCTGCCCACCGGCCAACTCATCGATCTTGGCGCGCTGGGCCCCAGCGACGACCACGGCGCGTGGGCGATCAACAACGACCGCTTCGTCGTCGCCACCGCCGACGCCGGCGCCGGACAGAACGCCGCGCTGCTGATCAATCCCTTGGGCGTCCGCACCCAGATCAGCGGCCGCACCCGCTTCGGCCCGCCCGGAGGGGCCGAGGCACGCGCCATCAACAACGCCGGCACCATCGTCGGGAGCGCCACCTTCGACTGCTCTTTCTCCGAATCCACCCTCTTCGGCTGCGGCTGGGGCGCCGGTGGCGCGCTCGCCACCGCCTACGTCTCCTCCGCCGCGTTCTGCGCCGACACCCGCGCGATGTCCATCAACGACTCCGCCTTCCTCGTCGGCTGGACCAACATCAACACCGGCACGCTCGAGGCCCCCGTCCTCCTCCAACGCCCCGTGCTCGTCAACACCGTCCAACGCAGCCAGACCCCGCTGCCCACCTTCTCTTCTTCCACCGAGATGGGCATCGCCAACGCGATCGGCAACACGGGCGTGATCTGCGGCATCGCCGAGGATGCCTCCGATCTCTCCCGCGTCCACCCCATCGCGTGGGTCGGAGGCGTGCCCACCAAGCTGCAGTCGCTCGGCGGCGGATACCTCGAAGGTTCCGCCGCCCTCTCTGTCAACGCCGCGGGCACCGTCGTCGGCCGCAGCGGCCAGGGCGCATCGAGCGAAGCCGTCGTGTGGATCAACGCCGCCCCCACGCCCCACGCGCTCGCGGCGCTCACCGCGCCACCCCAACCCGCGCACCCCACGGGCTGGAAACTCCTGGCCGCCAACGCTGTCAGCGACATCGGTCTGATCGTGGGGAAGGGCCTGCCGCCCGGCGACACCAGCAGCAACACCAAGGCCTACGTCGCCGTCCCGTGCAACCCCGTCTTCATCCAGGCCCCCGACACGCAGACCACGTGCCTCTTCGGCACCGTCACGCTCCACGCCGCCGCGATCGGTGCGGGCAACCTCACCTATCAGTGGCGCCGCAACGCGATGCCCCTCGCCGACGGCATCGGACCCAGCGGGGCCACCATCCAGGGCAGCGCCGCCGCCGAACTGACCATCACCGGCTTCAACTACGCCGACGAGGGGTCGTACGACCTGATCATCACCGGCGACTGCGGCCAGGCGCTCTCCATCGCCGCCACGGTCACGATCTGCCCCAGCGATCTCAACTGCGACAACGTCATCAACGATTCCGATTTCGTCGTGTTCGCCGCCGCGTACAACCTGCTCGACTGTCTCGACCCCGCTATGGCGGCCGGCTGCCCCGCGGACATCAACCGCGACGGCTTCGTGGACGACAACGACTTCGTCATCTTCGTGAACGCGTACGACCAGTTGCTCTGCTCTGGCGCGGTGCGGTAAGTTCGCGATCGATCACAGCGCACGCGCCGGGACACCCACCACCCTCGACCCCGCGGCGAGGACCTTGACCACCACCGCCCCCGCACCCACCGTGCACCCGTCGCCGATCGCCACCCGGGGCAACACGCGACATCCAACACCCAGCAAGCAGCCCGATCCCACGTTTGCCGATCCCGCCACGATCGCGCCCGGGGCGACATGCGTGCCGACTCCGATGACGCAGTCGTGCTCCACGATCGCGCCGGTGTTGACGATCGCGTGCGCCTCGACCTTCGCGAAGCTGTGCACCACGGCCCGTGGTCCCACGAACACCCCCGCGCCCAGCGTCGCGCTGGGCGACACCACCGCCGAGGGATGCACCACCGCCGCCGCGGCCGATCCAGTGCCCATCGCCGCGAGCAATTCCATCCGCACCCGCAGATCACCCACGCACACGACCCACGGCCCCGCCTCCGGCGCCCCGCGCAGCGGCCCCATCCGCGGCAACCCCAATCGCGTGATCGCCGGTGCGTCGCTCCGATCATCGAACACACCCGCGATCGCCCGTCCCGCGGCCCGCGCCGCCTCGGCGACCACGAGCGCGTGACCACCGCCGCCGATCAACATCAATGGTGCGTGCTCCTCGGGTGTGCTGGACGACATGCAGCCATGATCGGCACAATCCCCAAACGGGCTTGCGAGCCCGATGTGCCGTTCGCGCAAACACCCTCGCGTGCGTCCACCAGCCGCGTTCGCCTCCCGCTCGGACCCCGTGCGGAACGGCCTCCGCGCGTTATCGATCGCTTGACTTCCCCAACTCGCCGATATCATTTTGTGTATCGCCGAGTCCCGCGATTCTGACAAACGCGGGAACGGGGGACCCACTTCATTGGGGCGTATCACAGCGGCGAGTGGCCGCTGCGTAGGGCAAACCTTTCGGCCCGAGCCCGTCAGCTAACCCCGTAGGCGTCGGAGGGATGAACCACCCGGAGCAGCCGGAGGTCGTCCTCTGCTGTGCTTCGGAGGTTCGCGATGAACGTCGGACAATCTGGTTCGGAGACTCCCGGCGCGGAAGCGTCACCCCGGGAGCAGTTGTCGCTCACGCAGCGGGTCCGCCGCGCGCTGATCGGCCCGCCCCGCTCGCTCGAAGACAAGGGCCTCTTCCACAAGGTTTCGCTCGTCGCCGTGCTGGCGTGGGTCGGCCTCGGCGCCGACGGTCTGTCGTCGTCCGCCTACGGCCCGGAAGAAGCCTTCCGCGCCCTGGGTGAACACCGCTATCTCGCCGTCGCACTCGCGGCGTTGATGGTCACCACCGTGCTCGTCATCTCCGCGGCGTACTCCCGCATCATCCGCCGCTTCCCCCACGGCGGCGGCGGCTACGTCGTCGCCACCAAGGTCCTCGGCCCCAAGCCCGGCCTTGTCTCCGGCTGAGCACTGGTGGTCGATTACGTCCTCACCGTCACCATCTCCATCGCCGCCGCGGGCGATGCGCTCTTCAGCGTGCTGCCCGAGTCGTTTCTTCCGTGGAAGCTCCCGGCCGCGGTCGCGATGCTGCTCGGCATGACGCTCCTCAACATCCGCGGCGTGCGCGAATCCGTCATGGTCCTCGCGCCCATCTTCTTCGTCTTCGTCCTCACCCACCTCGTCGTCATCGTCGGCGGCTTCCTCGGCCACATCCCCGAAGCCACGCAAACCGCCCGCGAAGTCTCGCACGGCTTCTCCACCGGCGCCTCCTCACTCGGTGTCTTCGGGCTCATCCTGCTCCTGCTCCACGCCTTCTCCATGGGCGGCGGTACCTACACCGGCATCGAAGCCGTCTCCAACGGCATCCCCATCATGCGCCACCCCCAGGTCCAGACCGCGCAGCGCACCATGATCTACATGGCCGTCTCGCTCGCCTTCACCGCCACCGGCCTCTTGCTCCTCTATTTGCTCTGGGACATCCGCCCGGTCGAAGGCAAGACCATGAACGCGGTGCTCGTCGAACGCCTCGCCAGCGGCTGGCCGGTGGGCAGCGTCTTTGTCTTCGTCACCATGTTCTCCGCCGCCGCCCTGCTCGTCGTGGCGGCACAGGCCGGCTTCGTCGACGGCCCGCGCGTCCTCGCCAACATGGCCATCGACTCCTGGGTCCCGCGCCGCTTCGCGTCGCTCTCCGAGCGCCTCACCACCCAGAACGGCATTCTGCTCGTCGGCGCCGCCGCCCTCGTCGCGCTGCTCTACACCAAGGGCAGCGTCGCCCTGCTCGTCGTGATGTACAGCATCAACGTCTTCCTCACCTTCTCGCTCTCCATGCTCGCGATGCTCATCGACACATGGCGCCAGCGTCAGGTCTCCACCACCTTCAAGCGTGATCTCACCCTCTTAACCGTGGGCCTGACGCTCTGTCTCGTCATCCTCACCGTCACCGTCATCGACAAGTTCGCCGCCGGCGGCTGGATCACCCTCGTCGCCACCGGCGCCGTCGTCGCGCTCTGCGTCCTCACTCGCCGCCACTACATCCACCTCGGCGCGACGGCCACCGCTGCGATCCAGTCCTTAGTCAAGCTGCCCCAGCAGCCCGCCCCCACCGTGCCCCCGCTCGATCCTTCCAAACCCACCGCCGTCATCCTCGTCTCCTCTTTCGGCGGCCTGGGGCTCCACACCCTCCTCAACGCCCTGCGCCTCTTCCCGCGCCACTTCCACAACGTCGTCTTCGTTTGCGTCGGCGTCATCGACTCGGGCCGCTTCAAGGGCCCGGAGTCAATCGACGATCTCCGCCGCGAGACCGACGCCACGCTCGCGCAGTTCGTGGATGCCGCCCGCAAGTTGGGACTGCCGGCCGTCGGCCGCTCCTCCATCGGCACCGACCCGGTCGAGCAGGCCGAGGACCTGTGCCTAGCGGTTGCGAAGGAGTTCCCGTCCGCCGTCTTCTTCGCCGGCAAGCTCGTCTTCCGCCACGAATCCCTGCTCGAGCGCCTGCTCCACAACCAGACGGCGTTCGCCATCCAACGCCGACTGCAGTGGGCGGGGCAGAGCATGGTGATTCTGCCGGCACGGATCGCGACGGCGTGACGATCGCGCGACGATTTCCGATACCATCCCCGCCGTGCCGCGGCTTGCACCACTTGCAAGCCGCGGCACGCGCGGAGTCGTCGCATGCTCGCACTTTCCGACCCCTTCGACATCCTCCTCGCCCACGACCGCTGGGCCACGCACATCGTCCTCGACCGCTGCGAACGCCTCACGCCCGAGCAGTTCATGATGTCCTTTCCCATCGGCCCCGGCGAGTCCGGCGGCCTGCGGGCCACGCTCACCCACATCGTCGGTGCCATGCGCCGCTGGGCCGACCGCATCGGCGCGAAGGAACTTCGCCCGTTCCTGCAGGCCGACGCCGCCACCGTGGCCTCGCTCCGCGCCGACCTCGACGCCGCGAGCGCGGAACTCGGTGCCCTCTTCCCGATGGTGCGTTCCGACCCCAACCGGCTCGTGACGCTTACCTATGAGGGCAAGTCGTACCAGTTCACCGCCGCCGCCGCGATGATCCACGTTCTCACGCACGGCCATTACCACCGCGCCCAGTGCCTCAACATGCTCCGCCGCCTTGACGTGCCCGGCATCTCCGACAAACTCCCAGACCTCGACGTCATCGACTGGCAGCACGCTCAGCAGCCATGCTGATCGCCACATCGTGTAGCATGAGGCCTCTTTGAGGATGGGAGGTCGCTGCATGTCGAACTGGTTCCAATCTGTCTCCGCCGCCGCCGTCGTGGTTGCGTGCGCCGCGCCGGCACTCGCCCAGACCGTCCATCGCTCGCCCGACCACTGGTCGATCACCATCCCCGAGGGCTGGGAGCTCGACACCGGCGAACGACTCGCGGCGTTCAACCAAGCCGCCACCGATCTGGCCGCAACCATGCAGGGCGCACCCGCGGTGAAGTACACGGCGTTGCTCATCCCCAAACAGCCCGACGGCCGCTACATCCTCCTGCAGACGCAACCCGCCTTCCCGCCCGGCGCCCGCCTCTCCGATCTGCAGGCCGTTCTCGACGAATCCTCGCGACGCGTGCAGGGCGAGCTCAAGCAAGCCTCGGTCGATTCCACGTTCGCACCCGTACTCGACCGCGAACGCAGCCGCGTCATCATGACCGGCCGCGTCGTGGTGCCAGGCCAGGACCCGAGCGGCATGCTCAGCATCACCAACTTCGGCGTCGCCAACAACGTGCTCGTGCACGCCTACGCCCCCGAAGCCACCTTCGCCGCGGCCCGCCCCGGGCTCGAAGCCATCGCCGACTCCTTCGCCTTCGACCCCGGCCACGCGTACGAGTTCCGTGCCGACGGCATCGACTGGAAACGCGTCTTCATCACCGCCGCGGTCTGCGGCGTGGTGGGGTCGATCGTGGGCGGCATCATGCAGAAACTGAAGCCCAAGGCCGCGTGAGTCGCTGGCGTACCATCCCCCCGTAACGCTCGGGGCGCGGCGGAAGGTTTGGACCCTAGTGACTGGCTGTATTGCTAGTCCCTAGTGCCCAATTCCTTCCCCGCTGAGACGCACCCGTTGAACCTGATCCGGTTCGCACCGGCGGAGGGAAGCGACCGCGGCACGCCGCGCCCCCCCCACGCTCGCACCCGTCAGGTTCCTTTCGCTCGAAAGGACTTGCATGAGCACCTCTTCTCTCCGCCTCCCCACCCACGGCGCCCTCAACCCCGCCGCCACCCCCAACGTCACCACCCCCGGCTCGTTCGCGCTCAAGCCCGACGTCGGCGGCCCGCTCATGTTCGCCAGCCCCGACACCCCGGGCATGCCCGCGCCCAGCACCAAGACCGCGTGGGACTTCCTGCCCGAGGGTTGGAGCGTCGTCCGTCTCGGCACGCTTGCCGAGGGCGTGAAGCCCTCCTCTGCCGTCTGCAACAACTGCGTCGGCGATCGCTCCGTCGTCGAGTTCGCGACCGCGAAGGGCGAGGTGCTCCGGGTCATTTATCCCGGCACGTTCAAGCCGATCACGCAGCTTGAGTCGGCCCGTCTGGGCATCATCACGCCGCAGATGAAGCGGGTCGCCGAGCGCGAGCCGCACTTTGAGGTGCTCTTCCCCGGCAAGGCCGCCGAAGCCGTGCGCGACGAGATCGCCGCCGGCCGCCTCGTCATCCCCGCCAACATCAACCACCTGAAGCACAAGCTCGACCCCATGGCCATCGGCCGCGCCAGCAAGACCAAGGTCAACGCCAACATGGGCGCATCGCCGGTCTCCAGCGGCACTGACGAAGAAGTCGAGAAGCTCAAGTGGGCCGAGAAGTGGGGCGCCGACACCGTGATGGACCTTTCCACCGGCGGCGACCTCGATGCCTGCCGCAAGGCCATCATCGAGAACTCCACCGTCCCCATCGGCACCGTCCCGATCTACTCGATGATCATCGGCAAGAAGATCGAAGACCTCGACTGGCCGACGATCGAAGCCTCGCTGCATCATCAGGCCAAGCAGGGCGTCGATTACTTCACCATCCACGCCGGCGTCCGCCGCGCTCACCTCAAGCACGTCAAGAACCGCCTCATCGGCATCGTCAGCCGCGGCGGATCGCTCCTGGCCAAGTGGATGCTCGTCCACAACCAGGAGAACATCATGTACACGCGCTGGGAGGACATCTGCGACATCCTCCGCCAGTACGACGTGACCTTCTCCATCGGCGACGGCCTGCGCCCCGGCGGCCTCGCCGACGCCACCGACGCCGCCCAGCTCGCCGAACTCGAAACCCTCGGCGAACTCACCGAACGCGCCTGGCGCAAGGGCGTGCAGGTCATGATCGAAGGCCCCGGCCACGTCCCCTTCGACCAGATCGAATACAACGCCAAGGTCCAGCGCACGCTCTGCCACGGCGCCCCGTTCTACGTCCTCGGCCCGCTCGTCACCGACATGTTCCCCGGCTATGACCACATCACCTCGTGCATCGGCGCGACCGCCATGGCCTACCACGGCGCCGCCATGCTCTGTTACGTCACGCCCAAGGAGCACCTTGGACTTCCGAAGAAAGACGACGTGAAGCAAGGCTGCATCGCCTACAAGATCGCCGCCCACGCCGCCGACGTCGCCCTGGGCATCCCCGGCACCCGCGACCGCGACGACGAACTCACCAAGGCCCGCGCCGCACTCAACTGGGAGAAGCACTTCGAGCTCTCCTTCGACCCCGACACCGCCCGCGCCTACCACGACGAAGACCTCGACGTCGACACCGACTTCTGCGCCATGTGCGGCCACGATTGGTGCAGCGTCCGCATCAGCAAGGAGATCCAGGAATTCGCCAGCGGCAAGGCCGAAGGCTTCGAGCGCATGGGCGGCGCCGACGGCGACAAACCCGGCGCACCCAAAAAGTCCGCCGCACTGACGGCCGAACAACAGGAAATCCTCGCCAAACGCGGCGTCCTCAGCCCCGACGAGATCCACAAGCTCGCGAGCAAGACCAAGAAGGCCATGGGAAGCGACGAAGCGACGAAGCGAAAGGGCGACGAAGCCGCCAAGCTCTCGTGCCACAGCGACTACGTCGACCCCGACACCGCGAAGCAGATGATCGAGCAGAAGGCAGGCCGCGAGGTGCTGGTGCCGCTGGATGTGCGGCCGGCGCTGGGGATCAGCAAGGACGATCGGGTCGTCTGAAGATAAAGCGAATCCGCACGTCCACGCGACTCGGCGAGCCGATACGCAATCGGCCGTCGTTTCGACCGGATTGTCATTCGTTGCAATGATTGTCCGTGTGGTACTGGCTACGACAACTCATTCAGCGGCCAACGAAACCGATGCCGAAGATTAGCTGCGATACCTTGGGTGTTGTTGTCCACTTCCCGGACCGATTCGAAACCTGCGCTTGGAATGACATCATCTGTATTGAAGCTTGGAAGCGCGACTGCGTTGGAACCGACGTGATCACGCTCGACCTATTTCGTCAAGACGGAACAACGTTGTTCGTCGATGAGGAGATGGAGGGGTACGACAACTTCCTCGCCTCCGCTACAGCGCACCTGCCCGCCTTCCATCGCGACGCTTGGTGGACACTGGTTGCGTTTCCACCATTCGCCGAGAACCGCACCGTAATCTGGAATCTCGCCGGCGGCGGTTCGGACCTGTAGCCGACAATACCAGGCTTCAATTCCCAGAAGGCGATCGACGAGCCCGACGAACCACTGCAAGCCGCGAAGCGGCGCCCGTTCCAAGCACAGGGCGTAAGCCCGGTGTCGCGGCTGCCATCGCGCCCCTGACCCTTGGCTCACGCCCAGGGCTTGGAACGGGCGGCCCTTCGGGCCTTGTGATGCACGTTCAAGCGAACCGGCGCCCGCCGCACGCTCAGCCACACCCTCTAGAAGAAGCCAATACCATCGCTCGTAGAGTTCGTTTCGCGTCTGTCGGCAGAGCGATCTCAATTCGCCGAAACGGTGTCCCGACACACAGCCATGCCCCTCCACCTCCACCACATCGCCATCATCTGCTCCGACTACCAGCGCTCCAAACGCTTCTACGTCGACTTCCTCGGCCTGCGCATCCTCGCCGAGACCTTCCGCCCCGACCGCAACTCCTACAAGCTCGACCTCGCCATCGACCCGCGCGACACGATCCCGCCGCACGACACCCGGACGAACGACGCGCTTGCACACGCCGCCGCACCCATCTTCCCCCGCATCGAACTCTTCTCCTTCCCCAATCCCCCGCCGCGCCCCACCCACCCCGAAGCCCGCGGCCTGCGCCACCTCGCCTTCGCCGTCACCGATCTCGACACCGAACTCGCCCGCCTCGCCGCCCTCGGCGTCGTCGCCGAACCCGTCCGCACCGACACCACCCCCACCGGCCGCGGCAAGCGCTTCACCTTCATCAAAGACCCCGACGACCTGCCCATCGAGCTCTACGAGACGTGAGCCAGCATCGGCGCGGCAACCGTTCAAGCACCGCCGCAACGCGATGCCCGAACTCCGGTACGCCCTGTCGATCGGAGGTCCGCATGCTCACGCTCTTCGTCGTCGCCGCCCTCGCAGCGCAAACGACTCCCCCAAGCTCGTCCGAACCTACTTCCCAAGCAGCGCCCCAATCGACTTCCCCATCTGTGACGAAGGACGCGCCCACTCGCGCCACCAAGCTCAAACCCACCCTCTTTGCCCGCGGCCAGGTCTCCACCGGCAACGGCGTCTCCTTCGCGCCCGACGCCCGGACCGTCTACACCGCCTCCCCCGTCGCCGATCCCGACGCCCCCGCCGATTACGGCCACAAGCGCATGACCATCTTCCAGCAGACGCTCACCGGCGACACCTGGTCCCCGCCCTCCGTCGCGCCCTTCTCCGGTAAGTTCAACGACTACGAGGCCTTCGTCACGCAGGACGGCCGACGCATCTACTTCATGTCCAGCCGCCCCAAGCCCGGCACCGACACCAACTGGATCTCGCAGGACATCTGGTACGTCGAGCGCGCGGCGGACAACCAGTGGTCCGATGCCGTGCACGTCCCCGAAGCCAGCAGCGACACGTACGACGGCTACCCCGAGGTCGCCTCCGACGACACGCTCTACTTCGCCTCCGATCGCGACGGCACCAAGGGCAGCGTGGATCTCTGGCGCATCCGCTACACCGACGGCAAGCCCGGCCCGCTCGAAAACCTCGCCGCGCTCAACACGCCGGATTGGGAAAGCGATCCCTGCCTCGCACCGGACGGCTCGTTCATCATCTTCTACCGCGCACCCGTCGAAGCCGGGTACCGAGGCTGCGATCTCTACATCGCGTACCGCGAGGCCGACAGCTTCGCCGCGCCCGTGCCGCTGACACGCGTCAACACCCTCGACGGTGAGATCGGCCCGTGCATCACGCCCGATGGCCGAGCTCTCATCTTTCAATCGGGGCCACGTCTCGTTCAGGTCGATCTTGCGGCCGCAATCGAAGGGACACGCTGACGCCATTCGCCGAGATTCCCCCCACCGGCCGCGGCAAGTGCGTCACCTTCATCAAAGACCCCGACGACCCCCCCATCGATCTCTACGAAGCGTGACCACTCCGGCCTGCTCTGCTACTCCCCTGCACCCTTCCTCACCTGCACTCCTTACTCCTTCGAGTACCGCAACGAATACCCCTTCTCCTTCCCACCCGGCACGTACGTCACTTCCATAATCAGCGCATTCGGCCCGTCGAGCCGGTAGACCACGCTCGCCACATCCGCCGAGCCGCCCTCGGCAGTACCAGTGAACTCGCACCGCCCGCCGCCGGCGCTCACCAGCTTGTACACCTTCACGTCGGCCTGCTTCTCCGGCACATCCAGCGCCGCGTGCAGATGACGCACCCGCAGGAACACGCCGCTCTCTTCCGCCGTGATCAGCGACACCTCGTGCAGCGCCGGCTTCCCGTCGCGCCGCACCTGCCGAAACAACGCCGCCATCGAGTTGCCACGGGGCGCGGTCCACATCTCGTCGTTGACCGTCTTGTTCGGGTTCACACCCACCCAGCGCCCGGTCAGAAACGCCAACTCCGCCAGCGCCGGCGACGCCGCCGCGTGCGCCGGAAGCTCAACAGCCGCACCCGCTCCCGGCTTGGTCGTCGCGCAGCCACCCGCGACCAGACCAAGACCGACACCGAGCGAAACAACCACAAGGGAAGCGACGTTCTTCATGCCCGATGCTACGCGAGATCATCGGCACCGCCCCTCAGAGCCGGGCTTCAGCCCGCGGCTCTGAGTCGTGCGTCAAGCGCGACCCTCACCCCTCCACCACCACCCGCCACACGCTCTCACTCCCCTCCTGCACCGCCGCGATCGCACCCTCCACTTTCGCGAACGCAAACTTCCCGCTCAGCAGCGCCATCACATCAATCCCGCCCCCTGCCAGCAGCGCCACCGCCTCCGCCAGCCGCACGCCCCGGGCCCCGATCAGCGTCATCTCGCCTTCCCGCAGCGGCACCAGCGCCTCCCGAGCGTGCGTCCACGCCACCCGCTCCGCCAGCACCACCGTCGCCCGCGGCCGCGCCAGCCGCAGCGCCACATCCAGGTCCACATCGCTCCCCGAAAACGACAGCACCAGATCCTGATCCGCTCGTCGCCCCGCCTCGTCGATGTGCCGGTGCTTCACGCCCCACTTCTCACACACGCTCAACCGCTGCGCCCGCCGCCCCAACAGCCGCACCGACGCGTTCCGCTGCGCCATCACTTGGGCCGCCAGCACCGCTTCGAGCGAATCGCCGATCACCGTCACGAACACCTTGCCCTCAAGCTTCGCCAGGCTCGCTGCGTGCAGCGCCGCGCCCAAGGGCACCGCGAAGGCCGCACGGTCGTCATCCAGTTCCTTCGGCACTTCCACCAGATTCGCCAGCGGCACACTCACCCGCTCCGCCAGTGTGCCATCCCTCGTCGCGCCCAGTTCCTTCCGCTCGCGGCAGTGCGTCGAAAGCCCGCCGCGACACAAGTCACACGCCCCGCACGCCACCAGCGGCGAAACCACCACGCGCTTGCCGACCATCGCCGCCCCCACTCCACGCGCCGCGTCGGCCACACTCATCACCACGCCCACCATCTCGCGCCCGGCGATCACGCCCGCATCGCCCGCGTGCAGGCCATCCACCGCCGCCCGCGTCATGCGCACGATCGCCTCGCCCTGTTTGGCCACCGGCTCCGCGCCATCGCCCACGCGCAGCACAGCGCGGCCAGCCGCACCCTCGGCCTGCCAGACCAACCTTCGCATCCTCTCTGTATCGACCCGATGCCCCGCCTCAACGAGCCCCGAGCGTCAGCGTGCGGATCTGAAGCGCCGCAAGCAACGCCACGCCCGAAAACCCGTCGCTCACGCTCCGGGCTCGTCGATGCACCATCGCTCAGTTCTGCCGATTCTCGGACTGCGGCGCCAGCGTCCCGCCCGCGATCGGGGGCATGCCCGAAGGCGTCGCCGCCACCTCATTCGGCGGCGGGGGCACAAACGGGAAGTACTCCAGGAACGTCTTGTCGCGCTGGAACACCGGATACACATACGGCGTGCCCGCCGCGAACGGGTCCGACGCCTCGCCGTACCACGTCACCCACTGCCGCCGATCAAACCCGAAATCCTGCCCCGTCAGCGTTTTGAGCGACGCCAACGCGCTGCGGTTCACGCTCAGCTTCGAATCCGCCAGCGCCTTGATCAGGTGCTGCACCACCGCGTCGGTGCGATACTGCCCCAAGGCGTGCGCCGCCTCGGTCCGTATGTCGGGGTTCTCCTCCGACGCTTCATCACGCAGCGCCACCAGGTCCGGGTCGCGGCTCGCGTTCATCAAAGGCTCGATCGCCTCCTCGCCGTGCAAACGCTGCAGCCCCCGCGCCGCCTCCAGGCGCACCAGCGGCTCGTTGTCCTTTAGTCGCTCAATCAAAATCGCCACATGCTTCGACGAGCCGTGGTTCGCCAACGCCCGCGTGCCCGCGAGCCGCACGCCCGAGTCCTGGTCCTTCGCCGCGTCCTCGAACAGCCGGATGTACACGTCCTGACCAGCGAAGTAAGCATTGGCGAGCAGCATCGTCCCGCGGTAGCGCTTGTCCGCGTCGTACGGATCGACGGCCATCTCCGCGGCCTCGCTGGGCGACGGCAACTGCCAGAGATCAAACAGGCTCTGAGCCCCCGGCTTCACATCATCAAAGACATCGCACCCGCCGAGGCAGGCGATTGCCCCAAGGCCGAGCGCCGCCGCGACGCGGCGTACCGCCCCGCAAGAGCTCCAAGCCGAAACGACTGGTCGTGGCAACGCCATGGGCGGGAGTATAAGTTTCCCCATGCCCACCGCACGCACGATTTCTGGTTGCTCCTTTTCCCCCTCCCCGAGGGAGGGGGAAAGGGCTCTCTGCGTTTCCGGCATCGCCGCGGTGCTGCTCCTCGCGGGCTGCGCCACCGCCGACCGCAGCACCGACAACACACCCGTCATCAGCGCCGCCTCAAGCGCGGCCGTCTCGACCACATCGCTCGACGCCGCGGCTGTCTACCGGGCCGCGCCCTGGACCAAGAACTACAAGGAAGGCGCCCGCCTCGTCCGCCGCGAGGCCGAGCCGGTCGCGTCGAATCCCGACACGCCGAACGCGCAGGCCTGGACGATCTCCGAGTATGAAACCCGCGACCCCAAGCTGAAGGGCGCCCTTGTCCGCCGCACCACCCTTGAGCGCGGCGCCGATGGCAGCGTCTTCCTCAAGCAGCTCGACCTCGCCGCCGAAGGACGCATCCTCACCTTCGACCCCGCCCTGGTCCTCATGCCCGCGACGCTCACCAAGCCGGTCACCAGCACCGCCGACGTGACCATGTCGGATTCCAAGGGCGGCAACAAGACCCGCGGCACGGCCACCCAGACCACCACGCTCCTGGGCACCAAGGACGGCCTGCTCCGCGTCGAGTCCGCCCTCGTCGCCAAGTTCGACTTCACCACCGTGGACCGCACCGCGATCCTGGACATCGACCCCGCCAAGGGCGTCGTCCGCGAAACGCAGGAGCGCGTCGTGAAGGTCGGCCTGTTCAACATCAGCCGCCAGACCCAGACCGTGACGCTCACCGCCGAGGACTGACCTGCGCCGGCTGGCCGCGACAATCCATCACAAGAAAATCGCACGCAGCGCCCGCCGCCACCAGCGTTCGCACACCGCCCGTCCCCGGGCCGTCGCCGTCAGAAAATCGAAGCCGCCCGCGTCCGCGCGCCGCACCGGGATGCGCGGCAGCTCGAACTGCCCGCGCCGAAGCGCCTCGGTCAGCCAGCGGCTGTGCTCATCGCGCATGCGAGCGCCCACATCCTCGGGCGAGCGAGACTGAAACAGATCGAAGCACATCGCGTCAGGAGTGTATGGAGAATGTGAATCACGCGGGCGTGCTGACGATCAGCCGCAGCGCCCCAAGAAACTCGGGCATTTCCCGGTACCGCCCGTGCTTGCGGTCCCACGCGCCGCTCTCCAGGTCCGCCCGCAGCGTGCGCACAAACCGGGCCCGCACCTCGTCTGAGATGAACGCCCACGTCGATTGCGCGCCCGTGACCGCGGGATCCAGGAACCGCTCCGGCCGCGCGTAGAACGCCTCGCTGAATCCATCGACGCAATCGATCGGCACCGGCACCGGGCGGCTCTCGATCGAGCGCCCCGGTGCCGCCAGGTCCGCCGCGATCGCCTCCACCGACGGGTCACGCCGCGACTCGATTGCCGCCACCTCCGGGCAGTACTCGCCTAACCAGAAGTAGCCGGCCGATCCGGGCGCGAACGTCATGATGACGATCGGCCCGCGTGTGACCCGCAGCAGTTCGCGTAGCCCACGCCGCCGGTCGTTCCATTGGTGCACCGTCAGGATCGCCATCGTCGCGTCCACGCTCAAGTCGGGAAGAGGCAGATCCTCCGCGCACGCGTCGATCGCCCGCACCAGCTGCGCCCTACGCTGGGCTCGCATCGCCTCGGAAGGCTCGACCGCGATCACCTCGCGGTCCGTCGGCTCGTACGAGCCCGCTCCCGCCCCCACGTTCAGCACCGTCTTGGCATCGCCCAGCGCGGCGTGGATCAACGCCCCGATTCGCGGATCCGGCCGACGATGGTGCGCATAACCGCGTCCGATCACGGAGTAGTTCACGTCGCCCGCGTGCATGCCGGAGCGTATGAGGTGAGCGCGCTGGCGAGCCCAGAGCATGAGCGAGCGGGTTTGTCCCCTGAATCAATGAAGAACCCGCTCCCGTTCCCCTGCTCACTCAATGCACGACCTGCGGCAAGGTCTTCTCCAGCACCTCGAGCGCCGCCGCCAGGTACTTGGGATGCCCCTCGCGATCCAGGAACGCCGGAGACACCGCCGCCATAAACACCCGCCGCAGATTCGCGTACTCCGGATAGTCCGAATCGACCGCCATTCCCCGCTCACGGCGGAGCTGCGCCAGCGTGTTCAGTGGCTTCACGCCGTGCAGGTACTGCGGCGCCGCCCAGTACTGTCGCTCCAGGTACACCGCGTCCTCCACCCAGTGCCCCGCGTGCACCATGCCCAGATCGATCAGGACGCACGTGCGCTCCGCGTCCCGCGGCGTCGCCAACCGCATCACGTTGCCCGGGTGCAAGTCCCCATGGCACCAGCAGTTGAGCGGACGGCTCTCCCACCGGGCCATCAGCTTGGGCAGGAACTTGGTGACCTGTTTAATTGCCTCGTTCCATCGCTGGCTTTCGGCGATGGCGTTGGCGTGGCACACCTCGCGAGCCTTCTGCAGCGTCCCCACCCAGTCCAACGGCCTGGGCTTGCTCGGGTTCGGGTTCACGCGCATCGCCGCCGCGTGAAAATCCGCCGCCACGCGCAGCACGTCGAGCGCATCCCCCGCGCCCATCCGACCCTTGAGCGCCTCCCCCTTCACGCGCTCCTCGACGATCCATGCAAAGTCGTAGTGCGACAGCTCCACGTCGCTTGCGAACACCCGCGGCGTTGGGGCCTTCAGCTTCGGGTCCCCCAGCCGCGTCGTCCAAGTGAACTCCGCCGGCCCCAGCGGCAGCTTCACGATCACCTCGATCGGGCCGTCCTCGCCCGTCCACACCGCCGAGCCCGTCGCGCTCCCGCTGTTGGACCACGCCGCGTGAAACCACGTGATCTCCGACAGGCACCCCTTACAGTGCTCGCGCAGCGCAGGCTCCAAGCGATGCGCCAGCGACGAGGCGTCGGTCGAGGGTGCGGCGCGGCGGGCCTGTGGATCGAGGTAGCTCACTCGAGGTTGCTCTGGCGGCGCGACAGAGATCGTTCGCTCACGATACCGCGCCGGTTCGCCCGCCGCCACCCTCCACCGCCAGAAGCAACGCAAGCAACTGCGCCGCCGACAGGTTCTCGGCCCGAGTCTTCCCGTCGATCCCCTCCGGATAGGCGAATGGCTCGCGAACATCGAAACGGTCCCGCAGCACCCCCCCGATCTGCTTCCGCCGCTGCTCGAACAACGCCTGCACGAAGTCCGCCAACGCGTGCACGTTCGGCGTCAGAGGCCGCGCCAGCCGCGTCGCCGAGCACATCGAGCTGGTGACCTCGGGCCGCGGCCAGAAGCACTCCGGGGGCAGCTTGGCGATCGGTTTCACGCTCGCCGTCGCCGAGGCGATCACCGACAGAGGGCCGTAGTCCTTGCTCCCCGGCTTGGCCCCCAGCCGATCCGCCACTTCCTTCTGCACCGTCACAAACAGCCCCGAGCAGTTGGGGTAGTCCAGCAGCAGGTTGGTCATCAGCGGCGTCGCGCAGCCATACGGCAGGTTCGCCACCAGCTTGAACGCCGACAACGGCAGCAGGATCTCCCGCAGCACCGGGTGCAGCGCCCGCTTGCCATCGAGGCAGTCGCCCTTGATGAGCCGGAAGTGGCCCGATTGCCGCGCCTCCGCCAGCCGCTCGTCCAGCAGCGCCGCCAGGCCGTCGTCGAGCTCGCACGCGATCACCCGCACACCGCGGATCAAGAGCTCCTCGGTCAAGACACCCGTCCCCGGGCCGACCTCCACGACCACATCACCGGGCTTGAGATCCGCCGCGTCCGCCAACTTCTTGACCAGGTTGTGGTCGACGAGGAAGTTCTGGCCCAGCGACTTCTTGGGCGCGAGCCCGCGAGTCTCGAGCAGGTCCTTGATGGTGGTAAGCGTCTGGTGCAAGGGCGATTTGAGATTTTGAACGTTGCCGAGCCGGACCTCTATCTCGCTGCGAATCGGACAGTCCCGACGGCCTCAGTCATCACCAAGCGATCCCGATCGATCGAGCGAGGGCGTTGTTCGATCGTCGGCCCGTGACTGTCCATTGGGCGCCTGGCAACGACGCGTGGCCAGTCTTCGTCGCACGCGGCGGCGACATCCAAGCGAAGCTCGACAAAGCCCTGCTCCAACAGGCTTTCGAAGGAAGTGCCCAGGGGATGCGTGAGTTGCTGGCCGTATCGAGCCGCCATGTCGATCGCGACAGATTCTGTCAATCCCGTTGTCTGGAGAACACGTTCGATGCTCTCCCAGTGCGATCCGTGGTCCTTTCCGCGCATGGCGCCCATTCGGCGATACCCCTGTAATCCCTGCCGGACCTTCGCTTCAATCTGAGAACACGATCGAAGCGGGACGTGATACAGATCAAACGCCGGCGTGGGCGGCAAAGGTCTGCGCCGCCCATCGGCGTAGTTCAACGAATGGTTGCCCTCGGAGATCCGAATCCTTCGCTGTGGCAGCAGCCTCGGCTGGAACGCAACTTTGTGGAGGTTGGCGGCTCGACTCGGGCGCAGAAACGTCGCCCCGATCACCGCATCGGATCGCAAATCTCGCGGAACCAGATTCTGCCAACGCATGGAAATGACCGGGGCATGGCTGAATCGCTCCAGCTCCTGAAGAAGAGCGGACCTGCTGGCGAATGGAAGAAACTCGTCCGCATCGAGACAGAACACCCAGTCGTCCAGCGTCGGATCGATGAGGTTCTGAAAGGACCAGGTCATGATCTCTGCTTGGTAGTACGCGGGCTCATCGAATCGAAGAACAGAGATCTCTCCGCGCAGCTTTCTCAATTCCAGCAAAAACTCGTACGTCCCGTCGTTCGAAAGGTGGTCAATCACGATCACTCGATCAAACAGGGCACACAGGTGCCGCATCGATTCCCGAATCAGCCCCGCTTCGTTCCGGACCATCGTCAGAACCGTCAGTGTCGGCCTCATCGCGCGACGCGTGAGAGCGGCTTCGTGGTCCCTCGGCACCCGAGCATTCCGCCCGACCAACCGTCCGTACAGCAATCGGGCCACGCGATCAAGGAAATCGAGCTTCATCCGAGCAGATCCCTCGTTGGCATCTCGCCAGTCGAGCTGGCAATGACGGTACGCACGCAGATCGCGAGATTTGCCCAGCCTTTCATGATAGCGTTGCATCAATGAACTGCGCCGGGCCGTCGGCAACAGGCGTTCTCCCTCGAGCCACCATTCCGGGCCGGAGGGGGGCCACGGCGCCACCGGAGGAGCCGGTCGCGGCCGAATCGCTCCCAGATTTCGCCTTGGAATCCTGTGAATCGTTCAAACTTTGCAAAACTCTGCGAGAACCCTCTTCCCAAGGGGCCGATCTGGTCGGTATGCTGCGCTCGACCAAGCGTGCGGGGCAGGATGCCCCTGCGAACGGGACACCTCCAGGGATGGAGCGATCGATGTCGAAGCTGTTGACGCGCGGTTCTTCCGACACGCACGACACACCAATCAGCGACACGCGAACGATCGACAACAAGATCAAGCCACACGTGCCAAGCAAGACAACCGAATCAGACCCGTCCGCCCGTGGCACCGCTCCCAGCGAGAGCAATGCCACCGGAGGCCACACCGGGGGCAAACCCTCTCGCAAGAGCGGCCAGAACGGCAGCGCATCGGGCGGCCAGAGCGCGACGCAGTCGCAGCGCGCCGAAGCGCCCGACACTGCCGTCAAGACGTTCGTCCTCGACACCAACATCCTGCTGCACAACCCCAGCGCGCTGTTCGTGTTCCAGGAGCACCACGTCGTCATTCCCTTTGCGGTCATCAGCGAGCTCGACAAGATGAAGCGCAAGGAGGATGACCTGGGCCGCAACGCCCGTGAGTGCATCCGCCATCTCGATCGTCTCCGCGCCGCCGGCCGCCTGCTCGACGGCGTCAACTGGGGCGAGCTGGCGCCCAAGGCCGGCACCGGAGCCAGCACCGGGATCAACGGCAAGACCGGCACCATCCGCATCGACATCATCGATCACTCCCGCCCCGAAGCCATCAAGGAGGACATGCCCGACAACCGCATCATCGCGGTCGCGCTGTCGCTCCACCGGGCCGGCACCAAGACCGTCTTTGTCTCCAAGGACCTTGCCGCTCGCATCAAGGCCGACAGCCTCGGCGTCAAGACCGAGGACTTCGCCAACCAGCGCGTGGATGCCGACCGGCTCTACACCGGCTTCGTCAACGCCGACGTCGAAGGCTCGCTCATCGACGAGCTCTACAAGGACCGCCTCCTCGAGATCCCGCGCTTGCAGCCCAACCTCCTCGCCACAGACGAGATGGGCAACCAGTACGAACGCGAGCTCCTCGCCAACCAGTTCGTCGTCCTCAAGGACGAGGCCGACGAGAACCACACAGGCCTGGGACGGCGTCTGGGCGACACCGATCACGTCATCCCCGTCACCGGCCCCCGCAAGCCCGTCTTCGGCATCATGGCCCGCAACGTGCAGCAGACCATGGCCCTCGATCTCCTGATGGACGACGAGATCCGCATGGTCACGCTGCTCGGGAGCGCCGGCACGGGCAAGACGCTGCTGGCCCTCGCGGCGGGCATGGCGAAGGTCTTCAACGAAGAGCGCTACGACAAACTGCTGGTCGCCCGCCCGATCATGCCCATGGGCCGCGACATCGGGTACCTGCCCGGCGACAAGGACGAGAAGCTGGGCGCGTGGATGCAGCCGATCTTCGACAACCTGTCGTACCTGCTCAGCACCCGCGGCGCGACGATGCACCAGGCCGCCGACAGCCACTCGCCCGAGCAGCGGATTCAGAAACTCATGGCCGACGGCAAGCTGGTGCTCGAGCCCCTCACCTACATCCGCGGCCGCTCGATCCCGCATCAGTTCATGATCGTGGACGAAGCCCAGAACCTGACGCCTCACGAAGTGAAGACGATCGCGTCCCGCGTCGGCGAGGGCACGAAACTCATCCTCACCGGCGACATCGGTCAGATCGACAATCCGTACCTGGACCAGTCGAGCAACGGCCTGTCGTACGCCGCGGAAAAGATGAAGGGCGTCGGGCTCTTTGGCCACGTCGTCCTCGCCAAGAGCGAGCGGAGCGAGCTGGCGAGTTTGGCCGCGAGCCGGTTGTAGCGCACTTACCGCAGGAAATCACGTCCACGCACGCCGCTCGCGGTGAGATAGACCGGCGCAGAGTACCACTCCGGGCCACGGACAACGCCAGGCAAAGCGTCCGCGAAAAAGCACGCGCCGGTGCTTCCGTCGAGAAACCAGACCGAGCCGGGCCTGTCATACGCGACGGTCCAGTAGAGGCCATCGATGGAGCCGCCGGAAGCGGAGAATCCACGCCGCCAGCCGTGCCAGACCCACTGCTCAAACAAGCCGACTTTCGAGGCGGGAAACAAGACGCTGCCGAAGGTCTGCGCCCGGCCGCCGAACTTTCCTCGCCAAGAAGCCTCCGGAAGATCGGGATGGAGATAGCTTGGTTCGGCGTGGAGCGTCGGAGACGCCTCGAAATCGATCCAGGCTTTCTCGCCCAGTTCCGCAACGGTGGCGTTTGCCGGACATCGATACACGGAACGATCGACGGACGACCCGGCGTACAGCCGCCACATCGGCGATGAAAAGACCGCCTGTCCCTGGAGTGCGTACGTCTTCCACAGCCATGGACGGCTGGACACTTCTTGCCCGTCTGAAATCCGCGTGGGAAAGTAGTCCTTGTAGTCGATCGAGTACGCCGCCACGAGCGATCCCACACTGCGGAGATTCGCCTGACATTTCAATGCGATCGCTCGATCGCGCGACAGCCGAAGCGCCGGAAGCAAGATACTCAGAACTAGGGCAATCACCCCAATGGTCACCAAGAGTTCAAAGAGTGTGAACCCTTGTCGTTGAGCCTCGACAGAGCGTCGCCTATGCACTAAGTTGATAGTAGCGTCGCAACGCATTCCGTGTTCATAAATGGGGTTTTCCGTGGCGTCAAAGAACATTATTTTCTTTGCACTCGCGTCAGTGGTTGTGTTGGGAATCGCGATTGCCGATCCGGACTATCACCCGTTTGATCCGTGCGATCTTGACCCGGACACCCCTGGTTGCACGGCTGTCGTCAAAAACAATGACAAGGTCGATCCAAAGGAACCGAACTTGCCAACTGTCCCTTGCACCTGCCGGGTTTGGACGGAGCCCCAGGACGACACTTGCGGTTCTACGCCGCCGGGACAGTATTCGAACATCAAGGACTGCGGCAACCCTTCGACGAGTTGGGAAAAATTTACCTACAAGAAGTACGAATGCCGGGAAAAAGCAGGGGGAGGAACCGAATGCACCGATGTCGTGATCGAGACCGGCGACTTGCCAACATTGATCCCGATCAAGCGTCTCAAGAATCCAACGCCATGCGGTGCACCTCAAGGCTGCGATGAACAGTAGATTTGTTGGCAAGAAACTGCATGTGGAGTTGCGGCGAGTACTAGCTCTATGCGTCGTGGTTGTCGCATCGATCGCGCGCGAGGCATTGGCTATCGAGGTGCTTTCTGCTCCGGCAGCACTTGAAAAATGGATCGTCGATGCGCAGAGCAGCCCCAACGTCAAGGCCTCGTACATCACAGAAGGTTGGCCGAGTATTCAAGCGACTGGAGAACCTCGACTCGCTCGACGCACATGCGACATCATCTTGAGTTGGCCACACGGCTACAAGTTCGTCGAGGAACAATTCTCGGCAACAGTACCCCAAGGCGGTGTTCCGGAGACTCTCGACCTGCCGAGTGACATAGCCTGGACCTTGAGCCAGAGGTTCGCGCTGATTTTTCGACCCGACGCTTCGGTCTTCTCGGGAACACCGCCCAATCTTCAAGAGAGCACATCGCCCCGCGCGCTCGCGGAGTCCGCCAATCTGTTTTGTCATTGGCTCCCGCAACTCGCAGCGGGCGTCGTCCGCGATGCGCTGAAAGACACGTCAACGGTGACGGATACCAACGACGAGATCGTGGTTCGTGTTCCAAGGTATGGCCTTCGGTTTGTCTTCAAACGACAGGGCAAGACGGACTTGCAGCTCGCCGAGATTCAAAGGCTCGCCGCTGACCGAGTCATTGAGCGATTCGAGTATTCAGACTTCCGTCCAGTATCCGGCTTCGCCGTCCCGGTTGCATTCGTGCGCAACAATTGGTGGTGTCGAGAATCCATCGACATTCGCACTCGTCGCTCCGAAGTCGACCCTGAGCCCACTTTTCAAAGCCGGACTCGCTTGACATCGATCGCTGCGATCCCCGCGCCCGGGGCTGACGCGTTTGATCCCGCGTCGGATCCGAGGCTTCGCACGACTCCCGTGACAGCGACGGGTACCGCACAACCCTCCAGTCTATCAGCGTCCAATCCAGCCTCGCCCTCGCAATCGGCGCAGCGGCCTGCGTCCCGCCCTGCATCTGCGACTCGAATCGATCCTGTCGCCGCAATACTGGCAGCGATTGGTGTCTTCTCGATCGTAACGGCACTTCTTTGGAAGTTCATTCGACGAAGCGCCTGATACGAGCCGGAAGTCCACTCACTTCACCCTCGTCCACTCCATCACCCAATTCTCCTCCCACGTTTTTCCGTCATCCCACGACACCGCCTGCCACCAGCGGCATGAGTTCGGCGTGATCTGGTCCCACACGCCCTTCACCTTGATGGGTTTGTCGCCATCCATGTCGTCGGCGCCGAAGGTGCCCACGCCGTTCTCGAAGTCGCCGGTCTGACCCGGCGTCGTCAAGACACCGCTCTTGGCGTTGACCCAGAAGTCGTTCCAGACCTTGTTCTCGACGTCGAGCAGCCGCAGGCCCATCCCCGAGAACCCGCGGCTCGGGATCCGCAGCTCCTCCACACTCCCCACGCCCGCCAAGATCGTGAAGCACGTCGCCTCGCCTTCGAACTCGTCCCACTCCTTCACCTTCGCGCCCGGGCCCGGGTTCTTCAGGCGTCGGTGCTTGATCTTCCACTCGCCCGCCAGAAAATCGAACTCGCCGGGTTTGCTCTTGCCCGCCTTCGTGTGACCGCTGGTCGTCGCGGCGGGGGCAGAGACGGGATGTGGATTGTCATCGATCGTCGTGGTGGTGCTCATGGGATTCTCCTGTGCGAATGCGGCCAGCGCGGCGAACGCCGGTGCGACAGCGAGCACGCCGGCGCCTGCTCGGAGCGCGTCTCGCCGCGTGATCGCTTGTGGACTGTTCATGTCGCGTCTCCGTGTGTGCGAGAGATGGTCGTGCGTCAGAACGTGGCGCTGCACGCGACTATGAACTCCCGATCGAAGCGATGGTTCCGGGCATTGGCGAACTTTGCGTCAATACCACACGCTGCGTTCCGCGGCTCATGTGCCAAGGACGCCGGTGCAGATAAACATTCGGACCACCGCAGCTTCGGACGGTCCCCGATGGACACGCGGCTCCGCAAGAGCGACCGTCGTGCAGCGGAGAACGCATGTGCGGGAGCCGTAATCCATGCCGACGAATCGACGCGCGGCGTCACGCCCTCCTAGTGATCAAAGCGATCGCCGAATGCTCTTCGGTTTGCCCTCCATCAGCGCGGCACGGCGCGGCAGGAGTCCAGAGTGCATCACAACGCTTCGACGAAGCGTCGTTCGACAAAGAGCCGCGAAGCAGCTTTCCGTGGGGACACAAACACCGCCGACAGATCTTCTCGCGACGATCCCGGCGTCCGACACGGCGACCATGGACCGAGAACTCGAACGGGGCACCTTCCCCAGATTAATCGACCGGAGCGCGGAAAGGCGGTTCGGGCAGCGCAGGTGGTTTGATTGAGGGCGTGACAAGCCGGTGTCGAGACAACACGCTGATCCGACGTACGGAGTTACCCCGTGAATATTCCACACGACATCAGCAAGCTCACCCCCGCTGAGCAAGCCGCGTTAATCGAACAAGTCGAGTCTCGTGAGAGCCGCGAGAGCGGCCGGGTGCGGCGGAAGGCACGGCGGTTCGTCGTGCAACCCCCTCGGGCCGCTTCGTTGCACATCGATTCGGGTCAGGGCAGCCGCAGCGCCGTGGTCCTGATGCGGAATCTGTCCGCGTGGGGGTGCTCGTTTGTACACCCCGTCTTTGTCTATCCCAACTCCAGGTGTCAGATCGAACTCCGCGCAATCGACGGCGAGCGGGTGCTGGCTTGCGGGGTGGTGGTTCGTTGCAGCCTGGTGGGCGGCAGAATCCACGAGACCGGAATGAAGTTCGATCAGGCGCTGGACGTGTGCGGGTTCATCGCGGAAGCCGCCGCCGCGCACACGGATGATCCCGCCTGGGCGGAGGGGCGACAGATCCTGACGATCCTGAAGGTGGCAATCGACGAGGCCGATCTCCAAGCTGCGACCGACGCGATCGCGAAGCTGCAGCGGTGGCGTAGCGGCTTGCAGGATGCGGCCTGAACACGCAGCTTCAACGCTCTGCCGGCGTGTTCGTCTCGATCGCGTCCTTCTTCACGCCCGCGTCGGTCATCTTGATCGCACCCGCGAACGGCGGGGCGTCGATCAGCTTCGCGCTCTTGATCTTGGGCATCGGGTCCAGCGGCTTGTCACCCGCGCCGATCGGTGATGCGGCGATCGCGCGGATCACGTCGCCGCCACGAACCGCCTGCGCGAACGATGTGTACTGCCCGTCCAGGAACGACGTGCCGTTGCGACTCAGGCACACAAAGACCTGCGAGCCATTCGAGTTGGGATCGCCGCTGCGGGCGTTGGAGAGCACGCCGAAGTCGTGCGGCAGCGTGCTCTGCTCCAGGTCCACCTGGTACCCCGGACCCCCGCCGCCGCTCGCCGTCGGATCGCCCACCTGGATCACAAAGGGCTCGCCATTGGGAAGCTTGGGAACGATGCGATGAAAGACAATGTCGGTGTAGAACCCACCCTCAACCAGGTGGCGGAAATTGAACGCCGTGTTGGGCGCGGCGTCGGGGCGGAGCTGGAACTCGATCTCGCCCTTGTCGGTCTCGAAGACGACGTGCTTATCAACGTAAATGCGCAGACCCGAGTAGATCGTCGGACCGTCCAGGAAGCGCACCCCGCCGGGGCCGCCCTGAGCGCTCTTGGGGTTGACGAGCGGCTGGATCACCAGCGCCGGACCGATCTTCTCGCCCCCGACGGTGAGCTGCGCGTACAGCAGCGTCGGGGTCTTGGTGTTCCACAGGTTCGGGAAGAGCGTGGCCAGATTCACCTTGCCCGGCAGCACCGACGCCGTCGCGGCCTTCTCCCCGGTCACCGGGCGCAGCAGCTCGATGACGGCCTCGCCCTCCTTGCCCGCGGGCACCGCGACCTCAACCGGGATCTCACGGTTGATGCCGAAGTACAGCCGCGTGGGCGAGAGCTGGGCGTGCGCCGCGGCCGCCAGGCCAACCAATCCGAACAAAGCGACAGAGCGAGAGTGCAGCATCCCCGAGGATATCCCCGACACATGGTGCCACATCCGCCGACCGGTCACACCTCAGGGATGCACCAACACGAACCACGCGGCAGACAGGAGTCTTCCGCAGGGGTCAACGGGCGAGGTGATTACTTGGCCTCGAGCAGGCCCAGCGCGGCGTCCATGATCGGCCACGTGTCGTCGACGTTCTTGTCTTTGTTGCCGACCTTGTTGATCTGGGTGATGATCTTCTTCTGGTCGTCCGCGAGCCAACTCACCGACAGGTCGCCCCGCATCACGTTCAGGCCGGTCCGATGGCTGAAGTCCTGTGCGGAGACCAGTGAGTCGGAGATGAGGGCCCCCAGCGCCGCCTCGTTCTGGGTGTTCAGCAGCCGCGAGCCGTCGGCCATCGCGCCCCGGAACTGGTAGTTGCCGACGATGGAACCCGGCCGCCCCGCCCACTGCTGGGCGAACTTCGCGAAGGTGTTCGAGCCCGCGTGCGAGGGGCAATAGAAAACCTTGGGAGCGTTGATGTATTCACGAGAGAACAAGAGCCCAAGGCCGTCATAATCGGTGAGACGCGGGGCCCGGGTGCCGCCGGATTCATCCAGGCGCATGTTCACGGTCAGCGCGGCTCGCCCGCCCTTGCCCGAATTGCTCACGTACTGCGACCGCGGAAGGAACTGCGCGTTGTCCTGTGCGTACATTGAGACACCGATCGAGACCTGCCGCATGTTCGAGCGGCAGATCACACGACGGGTGGTCTCGTTAATCTTCGAGATCGAGGGCAGCAACAACCCGATCAGCACCGTGATGATCACGATGGACACCATCAGGTCCATGATGGTGAATGCCCGCTTTGAGAACGCGAGCGGAGTCGTTGCGCGGTGATCACGCGGCGCGCCTTGCAAAGCGCCCTTGTGTACCGGCGGGAGTTGTGCCGCTGCACGCCGCACCATCACCTCCACCACGGAGCCACCGCTCCGCTGTCACCTACACGCTACCAGAATCGTCACCACCCCGCAAGGGGATTTGCGGTTTTGGGACTTTGCCGCAAACAACCCGACAAGAACAGTTATAGGACCATAACAAAATAAAAACACATTTTCTCGAACGATCCCCAAGCCAAGTGCGTTTCTACCCTTGCGAAGCGGACGGAAATACGCGATTCTGGCATCCTGAAGCCCATGCTCTACGTATCAGCTATCGCGAGCCGATCTACACGGTTCGCATCTTCACGGGGGTGCAAGTCGCGTCGGGGGTCTCCCGGCGTGCCCACTCGGTGGGGCAATGGGCGGCGTTCCGTTCCGGGCAGGTTCTTCAACCGGGTTTGAGCGGGATTCGACCATGGCGGAACGACGGATCAATCGTGACCAAGGTGCCATCGACGTTGCTTTGATGCAACGCGTGGCCTCCGGTGACGAAAGAGCTGTCGCAGAGTTGTACGACCGGTTTGCGAGCCTTGTGTACAAGATGGCCTTCCAGTCCATGCCAACCCGGGCCGAATCCGAGGACGCCGTCCAGGAGATTTTCATTCGCCTGTGGCGGACCGCCGATCGGTACGACCCTGAACGGGCCGCGCTGGTGACCTGGGTCATGCTCATCGCCCGTCGCCAGCTCGTGGACCGGATGCGCCGCATGCGGGCTCGGATCAAGCCCGGCGTGCTCGACGAAACAACGCCGGTGCAGGAACCGGCTCCGGAAGACTCCCGCTCCCAGTCGGAGCGCGAAGAGAACATGAAAGAGATGATGCGCCGCATCGATTCGTTGCCGGAACTGCAACGAACCGTCGTCAAGCGGGCATACTTGGGTGGACAGACGTTACGGCAGATCGGCGAAGAGCTGAACACGCCTTTGGGGACGGTCAAGTCGGCTCTGAGCCGGGCGCTCACGCGGCTGCGTGAGCGGGGAAGCGAGGAATACGCGGTATGAAGACGCACGAACTCTTTGAAGCGGCCCAACTCGATGCAATGGGTCTGTTGGACGGGCAGGAGCAGGCCGAGTTCGAGGCCGCGCTCATGGCCGCCAGCCCGGCGCTGCGGGCCCAGATACGCGATGAACAGTCCCGCTACGCCAAGCCCGAGCGCCTACCCGCCGGGATTGAGCCGGCGCCGGACCTCCGCGCCCGCGTGCTCGCCGCCGTCAAGGCCGACATCGCCTCCGTGCTCGGCAGCAAGGCCCGCGTGAGCATGCCGCACGCCGCTGGACGCACCGTTCCCTCCACCGTCCCTGTCCGCCGCGCCACCACCAACGTCTGGCGCGGCCTCACGCTCGCGTGTCTCACCGCGTCGGTTGTCCTCGGCGTCGTCGTTTTCCAGCAGAACGCCACGCTCAAGAACCTCGCGGCGGCCAGCGGCACCGACAGCTCGCTCAACCAGCTCGTCACCGCCTTTGGCCCCAACGACCTCATGGACGTGGTCTTCACGCCCAACACCAAGCAGGTCGCCTTCACCCCCGTGGACACCACCAGCAAGGCCCAGGCCGCCATCTGGTACAACAACGACCGTGGCTCGGCCCACTTGCTCTGCCGGAACCTCAGCGGCGGGCCCAACGAGACGCTCCGTCTCGTCACCCTCGATGACGCCGGCAACGTGGTCAGCGAGCTCGCCGAACTCAACAGCGACGGCGGGTTCGTCAGCCGCGAGTTCAAGTCCAGCAACATCACCCCCAAGCAGATCGCGATCTACGCCGCCGCCCGCGGCGCCAAGGCCGCCTCCGGCCGCCTGCTCATGATCGCCAGCGCCTAAGCACGCGTCCGCCACAACGCAGCGGCGCCCAAGCCACACCGATAAGCAAGCACACCAAGCCACGTGTGAGCGTGGCTTGTTTGTGTCTGAGACCAACCGGCTATTCCTCGGTGGCCTCGAAGATCAGCGTGTTGAACGTGCCCGCGCTCTGGGGCGAGTCCGGCTCCGCGTCCTCGCGGGGCGAGCGCAGCGTGTAGCTCCCGTCGGGCCGCAGATCCCACGCGTTGCGGTGATCCTGCAGCGAGACCTCGATGATCCGCTGCAGCTTCCGTCGCGCGTCGGTGTCGCGGATCGGCACCGCGACCTCAACGCGGTTGGAGAGGTTGCGGTACATCCAGTCGGCGCTGCTGATGATCCACTCGCCGTCGAGCGGGTCCTCGAACCCGGCTCGGAAGTGGAAGATGCGTGAGTGCTCGAGGAAGCGTCCGATGACGCTGATGACGCGGATGTTCTCCGACAAGCCAGGCACGCCCGGCCGCACGCAGCAGAACCCGCGCACGATCAATGTCACGGGCACACCCGCCTGCGACGCCTGGTACAGCTTCTCCGCCACCTCGCGGTCCTCGACGGCGTTCATCTTGGCGGTGATGCCCGAGGGCAGGCCCCGCCGCGCGTTCTCGATCTCGCGATCAATCAAGAGCCCGAAACGCTGGCGCATCGTGAAGGGGGCCACCAGCAGATGCTGATAGCTCGGCGGCGCCGACAAGCCCGTCAGGAAGTTGAACAGCGTCACCAGGTCGCTCGTGATCGCCGGATCGCTCGTGAACAGCCCCACGTCGGTGTAGAGCTGGGCCGTCTTGGGGTGGTAGTTGCCCGTGCCCAGGTGCGCGTAGCAACGCAGCCCGGTGCGCTCGCGGCGGACCACCAGCGACGTCTTGCAGTGCGTCTTCAGACCCGCTACGCCGTACGCCACGTGCACGCCCGCCTTCTCGAGCTGGCGCGCGAACCGGACGTTTCGGCCTTCGTCGAAGCGGGCCCGGAGCTCGACCAGGCAGGCCACCTGCTTGCCGCTCTCGGCGGCACGGATGAGATTCTCCACGAACGGCGAGTCCGGGGTAGTGCGGTAGAGCGTCTGCTTGATCGCCATCACGTCCGGATCCACCGCCGCCGCCGCGATGAACCGCTCCACCGAGTGCTTGAAGCTCTCGTAGGGATGGTGCACCAGGACGTCTTGCTTGCGGATCGTCGCGAAGAAGTTCGCGCCCTTGGCCGGATCCACGCCCGGCGCCCCCACGTGCGCGAACCGCTGCGGCACCACGGCGCGATACGGGCGTTCCTTGAGATCCGGGCGGTCGATCTCGGCCACCTCGAACAACGCCGCGTAATCGATCGGGGGATGGTCGTACACATCCTGCGGCACGAGGTTGAGCTTGTCGAGCAGCCACTGCCGCATCTCCTGGCTCGCGCTCGCTTCCAGCTCAAGCCGCACCGCCTTCGCGAAGCGCCGCTGCTTTAGGTCCTCTTCCACCGTCCGCATCAGAGAGCCCGTGCCCGCCTCGATGATGTCGTCGCGCTGTACGCCCGCGGATCGCGTGACCCGGAACGCCGCCTGCTCGGTGATCTTCACGCCCGGGAACAAGTCGCCCAGATTGTGACGGATCACCTCTAATAGAGGCACAAACCGATCGACACGCTTGCCCTGGCGCTGCCCCGGCCGCGTCGGCAGCGGGACGAACCGCCGCACACTCGCGCCCGTCGGGATCTTCACGCGCGCGAACCGCGGCTCGTCGAGATCGCCCTGGGCGGCCTTCAGCCTCGGGCTCAGCGACCGCGGCGGCACGGCCAACACCGCGATGTTGTCCGACAGGTTCGAGATGAACGGGAACTTGTGCCCCTGATCCACCGCCAACGGCGTCAGCGACGCGAAGATGTGCGCCCGATACCACTCATCCACGTAGCGACGATCGCGCTGCGAGAGCTCGGCGTACCCCACCACGTGGATGTCCGCCGAGACCAGCGCCGGCTGGATCTCCTTGGTGTAGATGCGGGCCTGCTCCGTAACCAGTTCGTTCACGGCGGCCCGGATCGCCACAAGCTGCTGCCGCGGCGTCATCCCGTCGTGGCTCAGCGAGTTCGGATCGGTGTGGATCAGCCGCCGCAGCAGACCGACCCTCTTCATGAAGAACTCGTCCAGATTGCTCGTGAAGATCGCCAGGAACTTCACCCGCTCAAGCAGCGGCACGCGCGTGTCGGCCGCCTGCCACAGCACACGCCGGTTGAACTCCAGCCACGAGAGATCGCGGTTGAAGAACCGCGGGCCGTCGTCCACCTCGCTGGCCTCCGGATGCAGCGGCTCCACCGCCCCCGGCAGGGGCGATGGCGCACCCTCGGCGTGCCGTCCTGGCGCGGCATCGGCGTGCGCCTCGCCCGCCGAACCGGTACGGGGCGTGCTCCGCGAACGACTGTCAGACTCCGGGACACTCACAACAGACTCCGTTCCTTGCGATCGATCCATCTTCACGAACTTCGATTCCGCGCCGCCTCTCACCGCTCGCGAGGAAGGCTGGCGCTGGGCAACTTGCGTTGCTCGATCTCACCACTCATCCCTCACCCCTTCCCGCTCGGAAATATCTCGCTACGCACCCCGGCGCCTCCGTCACGCTCACGCTCGCGACCCGCGCGTGAGGGCGCAGGGCCGCGTCCAGTCGCTCCGCCATCTCGTCGGCGATGTGCTTCGCCACCAGCTCGGCGCTCGGGTTGACCCCCTTGCTGAACGGCTCGCACGCGTTCAGGTTGTTGTTGTCAAACGGCGACACGATCTCTTTCAGCACGTCCTCCACCGTGTGGAAGTCGCACAGCAGACCGTCGCCGTCCAACGCCGCCCCCGCGATGACCGCGGCGACCTTCCAGTTGTGCCCGTGCACCGGCTCGCGCTGCCCCGAGATCATCAGCGCGTGAGCCGCACAGAACTCGGTTTGGACGGTGATCTCGTACATGCGCGATCCTACGGGAGGGTCGAGGGGACAGGGCTGGAGTTTGGAGACTGTGGCCCGAGCAAGGTGGACGCGGCGCGGCCGGTGGCGGTTCGAAACGCTTCGATGCCGCCGCCTTCTTTCCAGCGGGGATCGACCACCGGGCCCTCCCACCACACGATTCCTTCCCAAAGCCCGGCAGGGTTCTCGGAACTTGAAGTTGTGTTCGTGCGGCGTTTGGTCACCTTCTTGCGCAGACGATGCTCGCGGTCGCGCGTGAGCCTCAGGACGCGAGGGGCGGATGGTGAGCCGATACTGTCTCTTTCGTCCCGCATTGACCCCTCATCCCTCACCCATCCTACTTATGTCAGCTCCTCTCATGCTCTCCGTCAGCGGCTGCCGCGGCATCGTCGGCCGCTCGCTTACCCCCGATGTCGCCGCCCGCTTCGCCGGCTGCTTCGGACACTTCCTCCGCGAGCGCGCGGGGCGCGATCCGAACAAGTACTCAGGGAAGCCGATGGTCGTGCTCGGTCGCGACGGGCGGGCCGGCAACCAGATGCTCCACCACGCCGCGATCGCGGGGTTGGTGGGGGCGGGCGTCGATGTGGTCGATGTCGGCATCGCGATGACGCCGACGGTCGCCACCGCGACCGACGCCCTTGGCGTGCGCAGCAAGCAGATGGTCGCGGGTATGGTGCTCACCGCCAGCCACAACCCCCAGGAATGGAACGGGCTGAAGTGCCTGCTCGCCGAGGGTCGGGATCGCTTCGCCTCCGCCGCGTGCGCGCCGGAGGCCTCGCTCGCCAACGCGATCGTCGAGCGCTTCAAGACCAACGTTCACACCGGCGTGACATGGAACGAGATCGGCGCCGTCTGCCACGACGATGCCGCCACTCCGACCCACGTTGCTCGCGTGCTCGGCGCCATCGAGGATGCCGGGATCTGCGAGGACGCGTCGGTGATCGGCGAGGGCTTCAAGATCGCCGCCGATTCGGTGAACGCCAGCGGCGTTGCCGGCTGCATCAATGCCGCGGAATCGCTGGGCGTTGATGAGTTCTTCCATCTCGGCAACAACACCAGCGGCCTGTTCCCGCACCCGCCCGAGCCCACGCTCGACAACCTCTCCGCGCCCGGCGGGCTGTGCGACAGCGTGCGTCGCAACAACTGCGTTGCCGGATTCGCGCAGGACCCCGACGCCGATCGACTCGCGCTCATCGACGAGACCGGCGCGTACATCGGCGAGGAGTACACGCTCGTGCTTTCCACGCTGGCGATCCTCGAGGCGATGAAGCGCCGCGGCGAATCGACCAAGGGGCTCACGCTCGCCGCGAACTTGTCCACCAGCCGCATGCTCGACGATCTCGCCGCCCGCTACGGCTGCACCGTGCTGCGCACCGCCGTGGGTGAGGCCAACGTCGTCAATGCCATGAAGTCGCACCAATCGCTCGTCGGCGGCGAGGGCAACGGCGGCGTGATCTGGCCCCGCGTCACCTATGTCCGCGACTCCATCGCCGCCATCGCCCTCACCCTCGGCCTGCTCAAGATGTTCAAGAAGCCGCTGTCGGCGATCGTGAAGGACATGCCCGCGTACGCGATCGTGAAGCGCAAGGTCGATCTCACGGATACGTCGCAGGCCAAGATCGCCGCCGAGAAGATCGCCAAGCACTTCGCCAGCGAGCGTCTCGACCGGCAGGACGGCGTGCGTGTCGACATCGAGAGCAAGCGGGCCTGGTTGCACGTCCGAGGCAGCAACACCGAGCCGATCATGCGACTCATCGCCGAGGCTCCGTCCGCACAGGTCGCCAACACCATTTTAGATGAAGCCGCCAGGGTGATTGCCGGGAATTGACACGGAACCCGCGAATCTCGCCGGGCGTTCGTACCGAAGAGACTTGTATGAGCGGGGCGTTCACCATCCTGATCGACGGCCAGTGCTCGCTCTGTCGCCGCGAGGCGGCGGCGATGCAACGCATGGACGCCGGTCGCGGCGTGCTCCGCATCGTGGACATCGCCGCACCCGGCTTTGTCGCGGCCGACTTCGGCATCACCGACGACCAGGCCATGGGTCAGATCCACGGCGTGACGCCCGACGGACGTTTGCTGACCGGGCTCGCTGTCTTCCGGCACGCCTACGCCGCACTCGCCCGCGGCGGCGGGGTCGCCGCCAAGGGCATGAGCGCACTCTTCGCGATCACCGGCTGGCCCCTGGTGCGTGTGCTCGCGAACGCCGGCTACCGCTGGTTCGCCCGCCACCGCATCGCCATCAGCTCCCGCGTCGGGCGCTGGCTCGGCGACGAGCCCGCGGTCTGCGAAACCGATCGCTGCAAGACTCCCTGAACGCCCCGATCAAAGAAAAACGCCGCGGCACGGGCCGCGGCGTGGGTGTGCAGGACCGTGATCCCGTTTACGGGCACAGAACGGCGTTGTACGCCTGCACAAAGGGCAGGAAGTCGTCGTCGTTCACGATGCCGTCGTGCGTGAAGTCGCTGCCGCAACCGAACTCCATGGTGGCGTCGGCGCAGTCCAAGATGTTGTACGCGAGCACAAAGACCTGGAAGTCCGCGTCATCCACGACACCGTCGTTGTTGAGATCCCACGGGCAGAACGCCCGGGCCGTGAACGCGAAGCGTGCGGCCAAGGCTCCGACCCCTGCCGAGCCCGTGACGCCGTCGGGGCCTGACGTGTCGCGAATGCCCTGGGCACCGATGCCGTGTGCATCCAGAAGCACCGAGCCACCGTTGACGGTGACCGCGCCTGCCCGGATCGTCATGACCAGCGAGCCGCCCTTGTAGACAAACGGACGCGTGAAGGGAATGAACCGGGAGAACTCCCGCTGCGGGTCGTGCGCCGGGAACGAGCGCGCGGCGATGGTGATCGGGCCGCTGCGGACCGTGGAGATGTCCGGGCCTTCATTGACCGCAAAGGTCGTGTTCATCGTCTCAGCTGTCGTCAGGCCGCTGCTCATCGTGATGTCGAAGCGATCGAGGCTGTGATCGGTCGATGGGTACGCAGCCCCCACATCTTCGTTGACGCGGAGCGCGACACCGTTGATGGTGGCGCCCACCGGAACGCCGACCTGCTCGGCGTTGTAGAGCGACTGATACACACGGTGGCCGTCAAACAGGAAGCGACCGTTGAACCCATCGGCGCTGAGGATGTTCTTGGGGCTGACGCCGCTGGGGATGTACCCGAGCTGAACCGCGGCACCGGAGTCGAGGCCGAAGAACTCGCCGCTGGTCGCGGTCTTGCCCGCGGCCCGGACCACGCGCGTGGCGGTGGCGGGGTTGGCGGCCCGCAGCGATGGCTGGCCGTTGCTCACCGGCGAGTGGCGGATCGTCACACAGACCGGCCCACCCTTGTAGACAAACCCGCGATCAAACGTGATCGTCCCGCCGAAATTGCCCGTGGACCCCGCGGGCAGATCGCCCGGCAGCCACGAGATCGGTCCCGAGCGGACGATCAGGGCGTCCGCGCCGCTGTTGGCGCTGAACGTGACCGAGGCGCTCTGCGGCGGGTTGGCGGCGGAACTGATCTCGACCGTGAGATCGTCCGCCGCAGCGCCCGTGCCCTCCGGCCAGGCGGTGTTGGATGCCAAGAAGCTGACCGAGTTGATGATCCCCCCCACCGGGATGTATGTCAGCTCCGACGCGCCGAGAATGAACTGGATCGTGGAGTCGGTGTTGTCGTACGGAGACCAGAAGATGTAGTTGGACCCCAGCCCGACGCCGTTCTTGATCGAATTAGGCACCATCACCTGGGCGTCGGCCGAGTAGCGCGTCACGGGCACGTTGGCCGGGTTGGGCACGCTCGCGCCACCGGAGCCAAAGTCGAACTTGCCTCGCACCTGCGACTGCGTCGCGGCGATGTTTCCGTTCAACGCATCAAGCGGACCATCCACCACCGCGATGGGCAGGTTGTTGATCACCATGTCCAGCGTGCCGGCGCGATACGCGTACGGCTGCGAGAAGGGCACTTCCCATGTGAACGCCCCCGGCCCGACCGCGGGCCGCGCGGACAGAGCGCCCGCCGGCACCGCCAGCGACCCGCTCCGCACCGTCAGCGCATCCGAACCCGAGTTCGACGCGACCGTGGTCGACATCGTGCCCGGCGTCAGCGGGCTGCGGCTCAAGCGCACATCAAATTGCGCATACGACGCCAGCGCCGGCGGCCACGCGGCCATTGACTGATTGCGGAACGCCGCTCCGATCAACTGCGTGCCCGGCCCGACAGTCTGAAACTGCTCGGGACCAAACAAGTACTGGGCCGTGAAGCTCTGGTTGCGCGTGAACCCGACAAAGAAATCGCCCGCAATCGTGTCCGCAAACTGCTTGGCGGCGTAGATCTTGGTCACACCCTCGCCGTACGGCGAGTCCACCGGCGGGACATACTGGAACCGCGCCACCACCCCGTTGGCGGAAACACCTGTGACCGCGGTCGGCGAGGAGGTGCTGCCAATGCCCGCACCCTCGGATCCGTTGACCACCGTGTCCGCGAACTGCACCGGCGTCCCGCCACCCGTTGTACGGATGTCAAAAGCCAGCACGCCGCCCTGGTACACATACGGCGAGGAGAACGAGATCACCGGCCCCCAACCCTCGGGCGTCGACCCCGACGCCGGACCACCCGGGTACGCGTTCGCCGGATAGTCCAGCGACCCGTCACGCACCATCACGGGATTCAGCATGTTGTCGGCAAACGTCGTCGAGATCGTCGCCGGCGTCCGTAGTGACTGGCCCAGCCAGATCTCGTAGTCCCCGCACGTGAACGCGGCCGACGGGTACGCCGCGGTTTCCGCGTTTCGCTGACGAAGCTGCACGCCGACGATCGCGCTCCCCGCGGGGATCGAGCCCAGTTGATCCGCGGCCCACAGCGAGAGATGGCGCCCGCCCGTCGATGCCGAGAGCGGGATGAAATTACCCCCGTTTCCCGCGACCGTGTTGTTCGCCAACGGCAGCGTGACGCTGGTCGTCGCGGCGGCCGCGACGCCCAGCTCGATGATCAGAGAGCTTCCCGTGAGCGAGCCCGACGTCGCGGCGAGGGAACTCGTCTGACCGACGCTGTTGCCGAAGTTCGCGGTGCTGCTCACGTCCGCATACGACTCCGCCCCGCCGCTGCCGGTGTTGCGGAACTCCAGCACCAGCGAGCCGCCCGCATAGGTGTACGGCGTTTGAAAGACGATCTCCGGACCCCAGCTCTCCGGCGTCGCGCCCCCGGCCGCACCGCCCGGGTACGCGCCCGCCGCGAGATCCAGCGAGCCCGACCGCACCAGCACCGGATTGATCAGGTTGTTCGCGAACGTGGTGGACATCGTGCCCGGCGTCTTGTCCGTGCGACCGATCCGGATCTCGTACGTGAGGATCGTCGCCGCCGCCGCCGGCCATCCGGTCGTCGCCGGGTTCCACTGGCGCATCCGGATCGAGCGGATCGTGCCGCCGACGGGCAGCCCGACGAGCTGCGAGGCCGGGCACAGCACCTGGTACACACCTCCCGTCAAACCGCCCAGAGGGATGTAGTTTCCTGTTCCCCCGTACGTGGACGCCAGCGACGGCGGCACCACCTCGACGGATTGTGCGAGCCCGACGTGCGGCACGACGCACGCGCTCAAGAGCGCGGCCGCCACGAGACAACGACGCGAGAACAACGCGATCATGACATCCTCCACGGCTTGCAGGCCAGACACCCACTCCCTAGAACCAGCCTACCGCGTGGTCCGATACGCCTCACGACACAAATCCAAAAAAGAGCACGCCCCAGACGGACGCCGATCGCCGAACGAACGGCAAGCGCTCGGGCCTCCGCATCGGCGATGCGCCGCGTTGCAACCGAGTTGGAACGATCGCATCGCCATCACCGCATGAAGCAACCGTCCGAACGCCAGCGCGTCACGGGCACAGCAGCTCGTTGTACGCAACCGCGAAGATCTGGAAGTCCAGATCATCCACGAAGCCGCTGTAGTCCAGATCGCTGGGGCAGCCAGCTGGCATGCTTATCTCGTTGCATACGAGGATGTTGTAGGCGGATGCGAAGGCTTGGAAGTCGAGGTCGTCGACGACGCCGTCGTTGTTGAGATCGGCGGGGCAGAAGGCCCGTGGGGTGAAGGCGAAGCGGACGGCCGGGGGACCGTAGAAGAAGCCGCTGGCGGCGTCGGCGTCGCCGTAGTTGTACACGGCGGCACCCACGGCGCTCGGCGCAAACGTGGTGCCCTCGAGCAGTCCCGATCCGGTGAAGGAGCCGACGCCGCGGACGGTGACGCAGAGGTCACCGCCCTGGTAGACGTAGCCGCGGTCGAAATTGATGTACCAGGCGTTGTCGTTGGGCTGGCCGGCGACACCGACGGCGGGGAAGGCGTTGGCGGGGATGGTGAGCGGGCCGGAGCGGGTGAGCACCTCGCCCATGCCGATGTTCTCGGCGAAGATGCTGCTCATGGTAAAGGTCGAGCGGGTGGTGTCGGAGAGCACGACATCGAAGCGAGGGACGGTCGTGTCCGCGGCGGGGAATGGCGTTGGGTCGTTGCTCTGCGAGGTGGCGCGGCGGAAGCTCATGCCGGTGATGGCGGAGCCGACGTCGACGGTGCTCAGCTCGCTGGCGGGGACGATGATCTGAAACGCGTAGGCGGGCTGCTGCGCGACAAACCAATCGGCGATCGATCCGATGTTGGCGAGAACGTTGGGGGCCTGGACCGAGGGGGTGTAGCCGAGCTTGACGGTGATGCCGGTGTAGTTGCCGCCGAAGAAGGTGCCGGCGACAGCGTCGGGGTTGGACGAGGTCACGATGCGGTTGGTGAACATGGTGTTCTGCACCGCGTTCAGCGTGCCGATGGGGGTGGAGAGGCCGCTGTGGCGGATGTCGATGCAGAGCGGGCCGCCCTTGTAGATGAACTGGCGGCGGAACTGAGCGATCTTGCCGAAGATGCCCTCGCCGGGCGGGAGTGATCCGGCCGCGATACCGAGCGGGCCGTCGTGGACCATCACCAGGTCGGCGCCCTGATTGTCTGCGAAGACATTGGACATGTCCTCCGGCGAGCGGGAGGCGGTGCTCAGGGAGATCTCAAAGTCGAGTGCCGAGGAATCGACATCGGGAGCGGCGAGCAGCTCCGCGGCCCGCTGGCGCAGCCAGAGCGAGTCGATGACGCTGCCGACGGGGATGTACCGCAGCTCGCTGGCGGCGATGACGAACTGCAGGCGCTGGTTGAGGTCGGCGGGGAAGCCGCCGGGCGCGGGGTAGGGCTGGTTCAGCGGCGAAGAGGTGCCGGCGTCGACGCTGTAGCGGGTGATGGGAAATGGGTTGGTGATCGTGGTGACCGCGGCGTTCTCGCTCGTGGCCAACAACGTTTGAAAGACTGTTCCGTATCCATTTGCGGGGGAGGACTCCGCGTCCACGAGGTCGCTGGTGCTCCCGGACTGGCCGCTGTGACTGAGGAGTGTGAGCAGCGGGCCGCCGCGATATGAGTACGGCTGCGCGAACGGAATCTCCCACGAGAACGGCGCGCTCGCCTGAGAAGCGCGCTGCTTCAGAGCGCCGATCGGGATCGTGAGCGGCCCGGAGCGAACGGAGACCGAGTCGGCGCCGACGTTGCTGGCGACAGTGGTCGAAAGCGATCCAGGGTCGGCGGAGGAGCGCGAAAGATCGACGCTGTATCGCGCAAACGTGGCGGCGGCCATGGGCCACGCGGGCGACGAGCCGTTGAGCCGATGGGACATTCCCACGAAGTCCGAACCGGGGCCGATGGTGTCGAACTGGTCCGCGTTGATGACGCTGACCTGGGTGCGCGGGAACTCGCGGAGCGGGGTGCTCGATCCGATGCTTCCGAGAGCGGACACGAACGTGTCGCCCACCGTGACCTTGGTCACGCCCTTGGCGAGGTCGGTCGGCGGCGGGGTGAAGGTGAGGCGGACGACGAGGCCGGAGTTGTCGTAGGACTCGGAGCCGACGGCCGCGTCGGCCGAGTCACTGGCCGCGACTTCTCCCATCTGGCCGGGGACCACGTAGAGCGCAGCGAAGTTCCCGGCCGTGGCGGAGGGGTTCGAGACCCGGAACTGAATCACCAGCGGCCCGCCGTTGTAGACATACCCGGTGGCGAACGGGATCAGTGGCCCGAAGGGCTTCGGGGTGGGGCCGATCGGTCCGCCCGGGTACGCGCCGGCCGCGAGATCAAGCGGACCGGAACGAACGAGGACGGGATTGCGGAGGTTCTCGGCGAACGTGGTTGATCGGGTCGCGGGCGTGCGATCCGATGAGCCCATAGTGATGTCGTAGCGAGCGATCGTCAGGGGTGCGGCGGGCCAGTTTGCGATCGGGATCGGAGGGTTGTTCTGCCGGATCTGCAAACCGGTGATGACACTGCCGCGCGGGATGGCGGCCAAGAGACTCGGGTCGTACATGACCTGATACACGCTCGGGGGAGCGTCTCCCAACGGACGCGGGTCCGCCTCAGCGTTTCCCGAGTCGGATTCCGCCGCGGGCGGGATGACCGCCGTGCTCTGGGCGTGGGCGGTAAGTGCAAGCGATCCGACAAGCAGAGCCGCAATTCGGCCGATCGAACGACGCGACGCGACTACGCAATCCATCAGCATGGCCTCTCTCCTCTCCGGCGGCGTGTGCCGCGGACGAACAGATCAGACTACCAGTGAGCGACGTCTGGTGGCACGCCAATCCGCAAGAACCGGCGGATAGCAGGGGCGATGGCCCGAAAATACACCGCACCGCACCACAGAAACGCCCGCGCGTTCGCGGGGCGGCGGGGCAGCGGCTCGAGACCTTAACGAACGGTTACCGGCTCATCATGGGCAAAGTACTTCGTTGTACGCGAGGACAAAGACCTGGAAGTCGAGGTCTTCCACGATGCGATCGAAGTTGAGATCGCTGGGGCACGCGGCGGGCATGCTGGGGTCGTTGCAGTCGAGGATGTCGTAGGCGAGGACGAAGACCTGGAAGTCAAAGTCATCGACGATGCCGTCGTTGTTCAGATCGGCGGGGCAGAAGGCGCGGGGGGTAAAGGCGAAGCGGACGGCCATGGGGCCGTAGAAGAAACCGGACGTCGCGTTCGCGTTGCTGTAGTTGTACAGCGCGGCGCCCGCGGCGGTGCGGACGGTCGTGGTGCCCTCAAGGGCTCCGGTTGCGGAGATCTGGCCTTCGCCGCGCACGGTGACGCAGAGATCGCCGCCCTGATAGATGTATCCGCGGTCAAAGTTGATGTACCAGGCGTTGTCGTTGGGTGTGCCGGGAAGGCCGCTGGCGGGGAACGCGTTGGCGGGTATGGTGAGCGGTCCGGAGCGGGCGAGCACCTCATCCATGCCGACGTTCTCGGCGAAGACGGGGCTCATGTTCAAGGGCGAGCGGTTTGATCCCGAGATCGACACGTCGAAACGCGGGACAGTGGTCTCCGTCGTGGGGAAGGGATCGGGGCTCGAGCTCTGCGAGGTGGCGCGGCGGAAGCTGATGCCCGAGATCTCCGAGCCGTGGTCCACTGAGAGGAGCTCGCTGGCGGGGATGATGAACTGGAAGGCATAGCTGGGGATCTGCGGGGCGCCCCAGTCGGCAACGGAGGTTCCGGTGGCGAGGCTGTTGGGCGTCTGCACCGAGGGGATGTAGCCGAGCTTGACCGCGATCCCGGTCAACGGGCCGGAGTTGAGCAGGAAGCCTTGGGTGTCGTCGGGATTCAGGGCGAGCACGCCGCGATTCGTACTTTCGGAGTTCGTCGCGAGACCGAATTGACCGATCAACCCGGAGCCGCCGCGGTTACGGATGTCGATGCACAGCGGGCCGCCCTTGTAGATGAACGGGCGGCGGAGCTGCGCGAACTTGCCAAACTTGCCGTTGTTGCCGGGCGGGAATGTACCGGCGGTGAACGCGAGCGGGCCGTCGTGGACGACCACGCGGTCAGGCCCTTGGTTGGCGGCGAAGTCGGAGACGATGCCGATCGGGTCGGAGGCCGCGGTGCTCAGAGCGATCTCGCAATCAAGAATTGACTTGTCGGTGCTCGGGGCGGCTTCGGTCGCGAACGGGCTCTGACGCAGCCAGAGCGAATCGATCACGCTGCCGACGGGGATGTACCGCAGTTCGCTCGCGGAAAGGACGATCTGCATCCGCCCGGCCAGAAACAACGTGGAGTTGTTGCCTACCCCGTCGACTTGGTTGAGCGGCGAGGAGGTGCCGGCGTCGACGCTGTAGCGTGAGATAGGAAATGGGGTCATGTCCGTTGTTGCGATTGCAGAGGCGCTCTCTGCCGCCTTCGCGTCCACGAGCGAGCCAAATCCAAAGGCCTCGTCGGCGATCGCATCGAGAATGCCAGCTGGAACGCCGTGGCCGGTATGCCGCACCACCGAGAGCAGCGGCCCGCCCCGATAGGTGTACGGCGCATCGAACGCAATCTCCCACGAGAACGGCGTGATCGATTGCCCGTTTCGGGGCTTCAGCGTGTTGATCGGGATGGACAACGGCCCGGTGCGTGCGATCACGGCGTCGGCACCGACATTCGACGCGATGGTGTTCGAGAGTGCGCCGGGGTTGGTCTGGGACTTGGAGAGTTGAATCTCGTAGTTTGAGAAGTTCGCCGCCGCCGCCGGCCAGATGTCCCAAAACGTGTAGAGCCGGTGCGCGACGCCGACAAGTTCCGACCCCGGACCGATGGTGGAGAACTGGTTGGCGTTCATCACCCCGACATTCGTGATTGGTGTCGTCCATGTGAGGGCGCCGGAGCCGACGGTGCTGGAATTGGACACAAAGTCGTTGGTCATAGTGACCTTGGTCACGCCCTTGGCGAGGTCGGTCGGCGGCGGGGTGAAGGTGAGGCGGACGACGACACCAGACCCGCTGTACTGCTCGGTGGCGTCGGTTGCATCGCTCGAAGAATTGGTCGCGAGTTCGCCCGCTTGGCCGGGAATCTCGAAGACGTCCGCGGCGGCGGACGGGCTGCTGAGATGCGAGACTCGGAACATGATGACCAGCGGCCCGCCGGAGTACACGTATCCGGTGGTGAAGGGGATGAGAGGGCCGAACGGCTTGGGGGCCGATCCTGCCGGTCCGCCCGGGTACGCGTTGGCGGCGAGATTGAGCGGACCCGACCGCACGAGCACGGGGTTGCGGAAGTTCTCGGCGAAGGTGGTTGATTTGGTCGCGGGCGTGCGATCCGACGAACCCATGGTGATGTCGTACCGGGTGATCGTCAGCGGAATGGGGGGCCACGCGGAGACCGGGTTGGTGGAATTCTGCCGGACCTGCAGTCCGGTGATCACACTCCCGCGTGGGATCGACGCGAGCAAGGCCTCGTCGTAGATGACCTGATAGACCGCCGCCTCCGCCGCACCCAACGGACGTGTGTCGGCAAAGCCCGGCGCGTTGGACAAGTTCGCGGCCCCCGGCGGGATCACGGCCGTGCTCTGAGCCTGGGCGCTCGCAGCGAGCAGCCCGACCACAAGCGCTGCGATGCGATGGAGCATCACGGAACGACGCGAAGGAACGACGCGAGTGAACAGCATGGCCTCTCTCCCCGCCCACGGCGGCCGCCGCGGGCGATGTCCGGAGGCTACCAGCACGGCCCGCGCATCTCGCCTGAAATCCGAAAGAAGGGGACTTTCGGGCCCATTTCGGCCCGATATTCGCCGCCGCGGTGATGAAAGAAAGCCGCCCGCGAGAGCGCGGGCGGCAGGGGTTCAGGCGGGTTGTGGTCGTGGCGGTTTGGGCTTACGGGCAGATCAACTCGTCGTACGCAATGACGAAGATCTGGAAGTCCTGATCGTCCACCACGCCGTCGAAGTTCATGTCGGCGGGGCATCCCGGGAACATGGCAGTCGCGTTGCAATCGAGAACGTCGTACGCCTGGGAGAAGATCTGGAAGTCCTGATCGTCCACCACGCCGTCCTTGTTCAGATCGGCAAGGCACGACGACGGCGGGGTGTACGCAAAGCGGATGATGGGCGGCCCGGTGAACGCGCCCAGCACAGCGGCGTCGGCATCGGACTCGTCCCGCCGCATGGTGGCCAGCGCCCCGCTGGCCATTGCAGCCACATCGAACGCCGCCAGTCCGCTCAGCGGCGACTCGCTGCGGATGGTGACGCACAGGTCGCCGCCGCGGTAGAAGAACGCCTGCGGGAAGTCGATGTAGAAATCAAACTCATCGGCGTCGTTGGTGGGCAGGATCGGGCTGTCGCGGAAGGCGCCCGCGGGGAGGATGAGCGGGCCGGTGCGGGCGTCCACGCGATCCGGGCCCTCGTTGAGCGCCACGGTGGCGCTCATTGTCGCGGTTGTGTTCGCGGCGGTGCTGAGCGCGACGTCGAACCGCGGCAGCAGCGTCTTGGTCGCGGGATAGCTCGCCGCGATCTGGTTCATGCGGTTGCGGAACGACATGCCGGTGATCTTCGATCCCGGGGGAATGTCGTTGAGCGTCGCGGCGGAGTAGATCATCTGATTGGTGCGCTCGCCGTCGAAAACACGACGACCCGTGACTTCGGCGCCGCTGGTCACGCCCGAGGCGATGTAGCCGAGTTTGATCGCCGGCCCCGCGGTGAAGAGCCCGTCGGTCGCGGTGCGATCACCCGTGGTCACGGACCGAACGGCCGATGAGCCCAGATCGCCGCTGAAGTTCGGTGGCAGCACTCCGGGGAGACCGGTGGTGCGGACCGTGATACACAGCCCGCCGCCGTTGTACACAAACCCGCGCTGGAACTCGATAGCCGGGCCATACGCCGACACTCCGGGTCCACTCGGATACGACAGCCCCCGCACACCCAACGCCCCCTCGCGGACCTGGACTTTGTCCGCACCCTCGTTGGTGGCGTAGGTGGTGCTCATGGTGTCGGGCGTGCGTGCCGCGGTGCTCACCCACACGTCGTAATCGAGCGCCGCAACGTCCGAGTCCGGCCACGGCCCGCCCTGGCCCAGGGCCCGACGTAGCGCGAACGAATCGATCACCGAGCCCGCCGGGATGTGCTTGAGCTCGCTCTCGTGGATGATGACCTGGTACGTCGCATCGGCGGCGGAGAGCATCTGCCACGTGAGCGAGTTGCCGTTGCTCTGGGCCCGGTCATTGGGCGCGATCACGCCCGCGTCCGCGTCGAAGCGGTACACCAAGGGCGTGGCCAGTTGGTTCACCGAGTCGGTGTTGGAATCGTTGAACCACGCCGACTGCATGCGAGGGTTGGCGTACGTGTCGACGGCCACGCTCTCCACCTGCCCGTGACCGCTGGTGCGGTTGAGCATGAACAGGTCGCCGCCCCGGTACTCGTACGGAAGCCGGAAAGGCACAACAAACGAGTACGGCGAGGGCTTGCCAACACCCCAGCCATCGGGGTTGGGCAGCATCGCGTTCGCGGGGATCAGCAGCGGCGCGTCATACACCTCGACCGCGTCGGTGTCCACGTTGGAATCGATATCGCTGAGCATACCGCCGACCGGCGTGAGCGAACGGGAGAGCTGCAGGAACCAGTTCGCGAAGAACTTGTCGGCGCTGGGCCAGGGGCTGCTGGAGGGAACCAGGTTGGTGCTGTCATTGCGGAGCGACAGACCGGTGAGGCTCGTGCCCGGTGCGAACGCGTCCAACTCGCCGGCGCCGATGGTGGTGGCGATGGTGCGATCGTTGCTGGTGAACGGATGAATGTTCGAGAACGACGAGCCATCGGCAGTGGCGAACTCCTCTCCCAGGAAAACCTTGTTGACACCATCGGCCACCCGGGCGGTGTCGCGGACAAATCCGAGGCGCATGACCGGTGATTTGACGATCGCGGTTCCAGCGGCCGCGAGCTGGCCGTTCGCGTAGATATAACCCACGCCCGGCGTCGTGTGAGAATCGAGAAGCGCGAGAGATCCCGCGATCTGTCCACTATGACGGATGGTGATTACCAGACCGCCGCCGGTGTAGTAATACCCCTTTGTGAACGAGATAGTCGCGCCGAACGCTTCGGAATTGGGATCGGTGGCGCCCGCGCTGAAGACACCGGCCAGCGGCGCGAGCTGTCCGTCGCGGACCAGGACATCGCTCCCGGGCACGACGTTGTCCGCAAAGGTCACGCTCTTCGCGCTCGCGGCGTTCGCGGCCTTGCCAAGGCGAACCTCAAAGTCGGAGAACACGGTCGCCGCCGCGGGCCACGCCGCGGCCACCGATGCGTCCAACCGGAACGAGATCGAGGTAAGAACGCTGCCGACCGGGATCTGGCCGAGCACGCTCGGGTCCAGCATGATCTGGACCGTGCGAGGGTCCGAGTCCAGCGGGGCGCCCGTGGAGTTGTTGCCGTCGAGCGTGTTGACCCCAGCGTCCGGTACGACGCCGGTTTCGGCGGTCTGGGCGAGAGCGGACGGGATGGCGGCGCAGGCGCCCGCCAGCAGCGCAAGCTGCAAAGCGTTTCGTGGTTGCATGGATCATTCCTTCGTCTTGGCTGGACCGGTCGGCACCGACAGGTGCGAGCCGGCAGGCCCCCAACATCACGCGGGAGCCGCGCGGAATTCACGCCAAGCAGACGCTCGGCTGGTCCAAGAAAACCCGCCGCCAGAACGGCGGGCCGCAACACGGGCGGCCCGAACGCGATCGCACAAACAGAGAGAACTCCCGTTGAGCGCGGCCCATACGCCCACCGCCGCCGATCAGCCCGCGTGGTCCCAGCCCAGCTCCGAAGCCTCGATCCAGCGTCCCGCCTCACGCACCACGCAGCCAGCGCCCGATGTCACCACGCCGATGCGGCGAACGCTCGTAACGCTCCCCGAATCCAGCACGGGAATGCTGTCGAGCGCCGACGCGGCGGGATCAAGACAGAACAGAAGCTCATAGTCCTCGCCGTCGCCCACAGCAGATCGCCATTCCGGCACGCCCGGGTTGCACGGGATCGCGTCCGCGTCGATCTCCAGCCGCACGCCCGACGCCGCAGCGATCCGACCCGCGTCGCGCCCCAGGCCGTCGGACAGATCGATCATCGCGTGCACGCGCGCGCCGAAGGTCTCCAGCAGCCACGCCGCCTCGCGCAGCCGCGGCTCGAACGTGAGATGCCGACCAAGCCCCGTCGCGCGATCGAACGAGCCGCCCAGGGCGCCCGTGACATACACATGATCGCCGACCTTCGCGCCCGCACGGGTGACAACGTGCCCCGATGCATGCGCGACGCCGACCGCGGTGACCGTGAGCACCAGCGGCCCGCCCGCATCGGGCAACGACGCCAGATCGCCCCCCACCATCGGGCAACGCCAGTGCTCCGCCCACTTCTTGATCGACGCGCACAATGCATCCGCATCGCCCTGCGGGAATCCCGACGGCAACGCCCCGGTCGCCAGCGCACACCACGGCGACGCGCCCATCGCCGCAAGATCAGAGATCGATCGAGCGACGGACTTGCGCGCGATCAGATCCAGCGGGGTACCTGTCACAAAGTGGCGACGCTCGATGACCTGGTCCACCGTCAGCAGCATCGTTCCGCGCGGCGGGTGCACGCCGGCGCAGTCGTCGCCGGGGCCGAGCACAACATGCGGGAACGCCGCGGGCATGCCCGCGGACCGCTCGGCGATGCGTTGAAGAAGCTCGCTCTCGCGCACGGGGAACGGTAGCGGGCGGGGATGGGGAGCGGGGCGTAACCCGCCGACCTCTCACCGACTTCGCGCCAACCTCGCGCTGACGCGAGAGGCTGTCGAGCGGTCACGTGCGATGTCTAGCCGATCCGCGCCAGCACCTGCCCCGGCTTCACCGTCTCGCCCTTCTTGATCAGCACGTCGCGCACGGTGCCCGTCAGCAGCGATCGGATCGAGCCCGCGAACGGCTGCTCGCCCGTCGAGACCGCCTTCGACACCTCGAGGACCACCAGCGAATCCCCCACCTTGATCGCGTCGCCGATCTTCACCCGCACCTCGCCGACGGTTCCCGACACCGGGGCGCACACCTCTCCCGCCTTCCCCTCCGAGACGCTGTGCCATCCCTTGGCGTCCACGTGATGGTTCGACCCGTGATCGGCCTTCGCGTCGGGCTTCAGTTCGGGCTTGCCATCTGTCTTGGTTTCGATCACCGCCGCGGGCTTGGCGTCGGTCTTCGGCTTGATGATCGGCGCCGCCGGAGCCGCGGCGGTCGGCAGCACGCTGTCGAGCATCTCCACCTCGACCTCGTACTTCTTGCCCTCAACGGTGATTCGCATCTTCATGGAAGACTCCGATCGACAGAACTCCCCGGCGCCCGATCCGCCACATTCCGACGCGGCGCGTGCATCGACATCACCCGCGAACGCCCGTCCGTCAGCCAGCTCGCACGATTGTCGCGGTCATCCAGCGGGGTGATCCACGTCGCCCGGGCCCGCGGCCCGCACGCCGCGGCCACCGCGGCGGCGATCACGACGACGTGCTCCGGGGGAATCGAGGGGTTGTGTGGGATTGTGTTCATGAGCCGATTCGATTCTCACCACAGAGGCACAGAGACACAGAGAGGAAAGTTGGGGAAAGACGCTGCAGATCGAGAGCGTGTCGGGGGTGGTTCACGCGTTGCGCGATCGCACTCGTGTCCGACTCTCATTGCCTTTCCCAAATCCTCCTCTCTGTGTCTCTGTGCCTCTGTGGTGAATCCGTATTTACAGCGGGATCAACCCGTGCTTCTTCTCCGGCCGCAGCTCGCGCTTGTTCTTCAGCACGTGCAGCGACATGGCGACAAACCGCCGCGTCTCGCTGGGTTCGATTACATCGTCCACCATCCGCCGTCCCGCGGCGACATAGGGGTTGCTGAAGGTGTTGCGGTACAGCGCGACCAGCTCGGCCCGCTTGGCGTTCTTGTCCGCGGCTTCGCTGATCTCCTTTTTGAAGATCACCTCCGCGGCTCCCTCGGCACCCATCACCGCGATCTCGGCCGTTGGCCACGCCGCGACCGCGTCAGCGCCCAGGTCCTTGCTCGCCATCGCGACATAGGCGCCGCCGAAGGCCTTGCGCACGATGACTGTGATCTTCGGCACTGTGGCGGCGGAATAGGAAAAGAGCAGCTTCGCGCCGTGACGGATGATCCCGCCGTACTCCTGCTGCACGCCGGGGAAGTATCCGGGCGTGTCGACAAGCGTGACGATCGGGATGTTGAACGCGTTGCAGAAGCGGACGAAGCGCGAGGCCTTGTCCGACGAGTCGATGTCGAGCGCCCCGGCCTTCACGCCCGGGTTGTTGGCGACAATGCCGACACTGTGCCCGCCCACGCGCCCGAAGCCGATGATCACGCTGCCCGCGAAACCCGCCTGCACCTCCAGGAAGTCGGCGCGATCGACGAGCAGGTTGATCACCTTGTGCATGTCGTACGTGAACCGCGCGTCGCTCGGAAGCACCTCGTTCAACGCCGGGACGCTGCCCGGCGCTTCGTCGGGTGCGACGAACGGCGGGTCCTCGGCGTTGTTGGCCGGCAGGAAGCTCAAGAGCTTGCGGCAGATCTGCGTCGCCTCCTTGTCGTCGGCCGCGATGAAGTGGATGTTGCCCGAATAGTGCATGTGCGCCTCGGCGCCGCCGAGCTGGTCGGCGGTCACATCCTCGCGCGTCACCTGCTTGATCACGTTGGGCCCGGTGATGAACATCTGAGCCCGGCGGGTCTGGATGACAAAGTCCGTCAGCGCCGGGCTGTACGCCGCCCCGCCCGCGCACGGGCCGCAGATCAGCGAGATCTGCGGCACGACGCCCGACAGCAGCGTGTTGTGATAGAAGATCTTGCCGTAGCCCGACAGCGAATCGATGCCTTCCTGGATGCGTGCACCGCCGGAGTCGTTCACGAAGACGAACGGCGAGCCGGTCTTCAGGCTCGTCCGCATCATCTCGACAATCTTCTCGGCGTGGGCCTCGCCCACCGCGCCGCCGCCGACCGTGAAATCCTGGCTGGCAAGGTGAATCGTGCGGCCGTCAATGCGGCCGGATCCTGTCACCACGCCGTCGGCGGGCAGGTCTTTGCCGGTCATGCCAAAGAGCGTGCAGCGGTGGGTCGCGAAGCCGTAGCGTTCCTGGAACGAGCCGGCGTCGATAAGTGCGTCGATGCGTTCGCGGGCGGTGAGATTGCCCGCGGCATGGAGCTTGGCGATGCGTTCGGCCCCCCCGCCCAGGGCCACGTGCTCGCGCTTGGTCTGCAGCTCCGCGACGCGGTCCGACATCGGAATCGCGGCCGCGGCCTTGAGAGGCGTCGCGGCCGCGGGCTTGGAGGTGGACGCCGGAGTCGAAGCAGGGGTGGAGGTCGTCACGGCGAACATCCTTTCGTTCTTGCGATTACGCGGCGTGTCCCGCGCCGGGATTGCTGCGGCGGGGCTCGCACAACTCCGTGAGCACGCCGCCCGAAGACTTGGGATGCACAAACGCGATCTGCGACCCGTGAGCGCCCGCCCGCGGGTACTCGTCGATCAGCCGCACCCCAGCCTGGTGCAACGCACTCAGCCGCCCGGCGATATCGCTGACCGTGTACGCGACGTGGTGCAAACCCTCGCCGCGCTTCTCGATGAACTGCGCCACCGGCGAATCCGGCGACGTGGGCTCCAGCAGCTCCAGCCGCGTCGGGTTCTCCTTGGGCCCAAGCGCGTAGAACGCGACCCGCACCTTCTGGCTCCGCACCTCTTCGATGCTCTCGAACCGCGCTCCCAGCACGCCCTCGTAGAACGCCCGCTGCGCGTCCAGCGATCGAACCGCGATCCCGATGTGATTCACACCCTTGGCGGCGATCAGCGATGCGATCGCCGCAGACGAGACGCCGTTCTGTCCGACCGCTTCAGAGCTGTTCATGAGGGTCACTTCCTTTGAGCTCTCCGCCAATACCGGAATCGTCTCACTCGTCTGAATATATGACCACGCGATCAGCAAATCAAGAATAGAAGTAGTTTTTCTATCCGGGATCATGGAAACAATGATTTTATAGGACTTATTCGATTGGGGGATGTCGCACGCTGTTCGCTATCTCGCGCAGCAACGACTCTGCCGCCCGTTCCGCCGCCACCACCGGCGGCACGTGGGCGCCCCGCACCTCGTCCTCGGCGCGGCTCACAATCGCCCGCGCCTCGGCACTCTCCGTCAGCCGCCGGTGCAGGTGTTCCTCCAGCAGCGCGTGCATCCACCGCAGGTCCTGACCCCGCCGCATTTCATCCAGCCGACCGCTGCCACGCAGCGTGTGCACCCGCTGCTCGATGCGTTCCCAGATCTCCGCCACGCCCATCCCGCTCACCGCCGAGCACGTCGTCACCGGCACGCTCCACGTCGGGTCACGGTGCTGGAACAGCCGCACCGCCGCGGCGTACTCACTCGCCGCCAGTTTCGCCCGCCGCTCGTTCTCCCCGTCGGCCTTGTTCACCGCGATCATGTCCACCAGCTCGAGGATCCCGCGCTTGATCCCCTGCAGCTCATCCCCCGCGCCCGCGATCATGATCGCCAGGAAGAAGTCCGTCATCTCGGCGACCTGCGTCTCCGACTGCCCAACACCCACCGTCTCGATCAGCACCACGTCAAACCCCGCGGCCTCGCACAGCAGCATCGACTCCCGCGTCTTGCGGGCCACGCCGCCGAGCGCGCCGCTACTCGGCGAGGGCCGAATAAACGCGTTGGGATGCCCCGACAGGCGCGACATCCGCGTCCGATCGCCCAGGATCGAGCCGCCCGAGATGTTGCTCGACGGGTCTACCGCCAGCACCGCGACCTTCCGCCCGCGGTCCGCCAGCGTGACCCCCAGCCGCTCGATGAACGTGGACTTCCCCGCTCCCGGCACGCCCGTGATCCCCACTCGGATCGCCCCGCCGCTCTTCGTGAGCACGCGAGCCAAAAGATCCCGTGCCAATGGCTCGTGGTCCGGGTTCACAGACTCGATCAGCGACAACGCCCGCCCCAGCACCGCCCGGTCCGCCTGCAGCACGCCCTGCTCGTATTCGTCGAGGGAGAGTGCCCGCCGCTTCGCCAACGGCCCGCTCGACGCCACCGCCGCCGGCGGCATCGCGCCCGCCGCCTTGTCCACCGAAAGCCCGAATCTGTCCGAAGGGTTCTTCATCCGCTGCTGCCCCTTCATCCCACCGGTGCAGTGTAGAAACAGAAACGCCGCCACCTCCCGCAGCACCCCCGCGTACTCCTGTCCTGCCTGCTCCCCTCTTCCCCTGTTCTCCTCTTCTCCGGTTCTTGTCGCCCGCCCCGCCTCCCCTGCACCCCCGCCCCCCTCTTCCCATATCATCCATC
>DASVYC010000080.1:0-59503 GCA_036392375.1 Phycisphaerales bacterium | reverse complement strand
CCGTTCCCGACTACGTCTTCCCCCGTTCCCCGGCGCTCGACACGGTCACGCAGTGGCGTTCCGCCTCGCCCGGGATCACGCTCGACGGCGGGGCCGTTCGCTACCGCGATCCGGAGTTCACGACGATCGCCCCGCCGCCGTTCCCTGCGTACGTCGATCAGCCCGTCGCCCGCGGCCGTGCGTTTGGAGGGACGGTGCGTCCCCGCTTCGCCCAGTCCGACCGGTGGGCGCTGGCGCACATCGCCGTGGAACCCGGAACCTCGCTCTACGGCACCGGCGAGCAGCCGGGCCGCCTGCTTCGCAACGGCATTAAGCGCACCATCTGGACCACCGACTGCTTCGGGTACGAAGAATCCATGCCCTCGCTGTACCAGGCGCACCCGTGGGTGCTGGGTGTGCGACCCGATGGCAGCGCCTTTGGCGTCATTCACGAGACCACCCACCGCGGAGTGGTCGATCTCCGCAACGGCATTCTCTTTGCCGCTCAGTACACCACTCGCGACACGCAGAGCCCGGGCGTCACGGTGATCGAGGCCGCGTCGGCGCAGGAGGTGCTGCGAGTGCTGGCCCGCCTCACGGGCACGATGCCCATGCCCCCGCGTTGGGCCATTCAGTATCAGCAGTGCCGCTGGAGCTACGAGCCCGATTCCCGAGTCCGCGAGATCGCCGAGGGCTTCCGCCAGCGCAAGCTCCCCTGCGGCGTGATCTGGATGGACATCGACTACATGTTCGGCTTCCGCTGCTTCACCTTCGACACCGAGAAGTTCCCGGAGCCCCAGGCCCTCAACGACTACCTGCACTCCATCGGCTTTAAGAGCGTGTGGATGATCGATCCGGGTCTCATGACCGACGACAAGTACCCCGCGTACCGGGACGGCAAGGCGGGCGATCACTACGTGAAGAACCGCTTCGGGCACGACTTTGTCGGCAAGGTCTGGCCCGGGCCGTGCTCGTTCCCCGACTTCACACGCAAGCGCACCCGCGATTGGTGGGGCACGCTCTACAAGGACTACATGGCCACGGGCATCGACGGCGTGTGGAACGACATGAACGAGCCCGCCGTCTTTGATGTCCCCAACAAGCAGATGCCCGAGAGCAACGTGCACGAGGCCGACCCCGAGCTCGGCGGGCGTGGGAATCACCTGCGTTACCGCAACATCTACGGCATGCAGATGGTCCGCGGCAGCCGTCGCGGCATCGAGAACGCCAACCCCGACAAGCGCCCATTCGTGCTCACCCGCTCGAACTTCCTCGGCGGGCATCGTTACGCCGCCACGTGGACCGGCGATAACAAGAGCAACTGGCGACACCTGCGCTGGTCGATCCCGATGGTGCTCAACCTCGGCCTCAGCGGACAGCCGTTTGTGGGCCCGGACATCGGCGGCTTTGCGGACAACGCGGACGCCGAACTCTTCGCCCGCTGGATGGGCATCGGCGCGATGCTGCCGTTTGCTCGCGGGCACAGCGTGAAGGACAGCATCGATCACGAGCCGTGGTCGTTCGGCGAGTCGTGCGAAGCGACCTGCCGCCGGGCTCTGGAACGCCGCGCCCGGCTGCTTCCTTATCTCTACACCCTGTTCCGAGAGTCGCACCTCACCGGCCTGCCGGTTGCCCGCCCGCTCTTTTTCGCCAACCCCACGCAGCGCGCCCTCCGCGCGGTGGACGACGCGTTCCTGCTCGGCGATGCCCTGCTGGTTCGGTGCAACGTGTGGTCGAATAGCGAGATGAAGCGCGACGCCAAGGGGATGCCCACCTCGGGGTTGGGAGGCGTGGGTGCCGCCGGGTCGCCGCTGCCAGAGATTGCAAGCGGGTCGTGGCGACCCTTCGAGTTGCTCGAGCCGCAGACGCCGTACGCCACGGTGCGCCGCGACCCGGACTTGCCCGAGCTCTTCCTCAAGCCCGGCTCGATCTTGCCCATCGGTCCGGTCATGCAGTTCGACGGCGAGAAGCCGCTCGACCCGCTGACGTTGATCGTCGCGCTCGACCACAATAACGAGGCGCGGGGCGAGCTCTATGAAGACGCCGGCGACGGGTACCACTTCGAGAAAGGCGACTTCGCGTTCACCCAACTGGAGGCGAAGGCCAGCGGCAAGGGAGTGACCGTCACCGCCCGCCAGACCGAGGGCGTCTTCCCGGTCCCGAAGCGCCGGGTGGAGGTCGTCGTGCTGATGCCCGACGGAAGCGTCGCCCGCGGGGACTTCCAGACGGTGCCATAGGCCGTTGCCCGCTGGTGGCTTGGGGCCCCACAGCTTCAGGTCAGCCTGGTTATCCCCCCGAATACGTCCCGCACGGCTGAAGCCGGGCCGGAGCTCAACCCGATACATCCAGTGTTATTGATCCGCCCACGCCGCGTTGTTCGCGGCGTTGTGTCGTGTCCTGACTGAGCTGCCATGGCCGACGAACCGCAGCCAATCCCCGAGGAGTCCGCGCCGGCGTCGTGGCGTGACGCGTGGCAATTGCCCGTCTTCGCGGTCTCGGGCGTGGCGCTCGCGGCCGGGCTGGCGGCGGTGCTCATGGCCCGGCCGGCCACAAACGTGATGCCGCGCGTCGAAGAGGCCACCAAGCTTGTCGAAGCTGAGAAGTTCGAGGACGCGATCAAGCTCCTGAACACCGAGGTTTGGCCCCAGATCGAGAAGGGCAAGCTGCCGGTCTCGGGTCAGAAGCAGTACCACCTGCTCATCGCACGCTCGATCTACGAGGCGGCGGTCGCGAAGAAGCTGACGAGCGAAGAAAACTACGACAACGTGATCCGGAGCTACCTGCACGCGGAGGAGTTGAAGCAGCGTCTCGACGCGCCCGACATCGAACGGTTCGCGCACTGCCTGATGATGCTGGGGCGGCTCGAGGAGGCGCAGAACCGGATCGAGACCCTCCCCAGCGGCGAGCGCGGACGGCAGATCGCGCTGGTGCGCGAGCTGGTCGAGCGCATGCTCGCCAAGCCGATCCCTGATCAGGAGCGGGCCACCGCGCTCGTGGCATGGATGCTCGGGGAGCCGAGTCTGCCGGGCGGCGACCGCCTGTGGGCGATGACCCGCCAGGCCGAGCTGCGCATCCTGGGCGGCTTCCACGAGGAGGCGATCCGGGGCATGCTGCAGCAGCTCCCGCGTCTGGAGGAGAATCAGAACGATGAGCGTGCGGCGCTGCTCGAGCTTCTGGGCCGCGCGTACTACGCGTCGTCGCAGATGCCCGACGCGGAGAAGTGGCTGAACCGCGCGGTCGAGGTCGCACGCGGGGCCGAGCCGGTCACGAGCCGCTCACGCCTGCTGCTGGCCAATATCGCCAGCGCCAAGAACGAGTACGAGACGGCGAAGAATCTGTACCAGTCCGTGCTGGAAACCCCGGGGACCAAGCCTTTGCGGCGCGAGGCGCTGCTGGGCCTCGGCACAACGCTCGCGTCGCTCGATGAGATCGAGCCCTCGCTCGATGCGTACTCGCGTCTCGCGGAGTTGTTCAACGACCCCACCACCGAGAGCAAGCTGACCAAGGGCGAGGCCGCCGAGAGCATGGTCGCCCGCTACCGGACGCGCTACGACGCGGGCGACACCAACACCGCGCTGCGGTACGCGTCGATCGCGGAGTCGATGTTCCCCGAGGGCAAGCGCCCGCCCGAGGTGCTCCGAGCCATCGGCGACGCGCACCGGACGCTGGCGGAAGAGGCGATCGCGGAGTTCTCCAACGGTTCGGCCAAGGTCAGCATCATGGACCTGGACCCGACGACCCGGAAGCGGGCCCGCGAGCATTTCATCTCCGCCGCCAAAGCCTTCAAGGCACACACCGCGTCCGTCGCGGCCCAGAACAGCGCCGCATTCGGCGACTCTTTGTGGCTCGCGGCCGACGCGTACGACCGAGCGGGCGAGCAGGAGCAGGCGGTGGTCCTGTTCAAGCAGTTCGCCGACGAGTTCCCGGCTGATCCGCGCAGCGCCGAAGCCCGCTTCCGGCTCGCCCGCTGCTACCAGGCTCGCGGCGATCTCGACCTCGCGATCACCACGTTTGAGGAGCTCATCGCCACGCGCCAGGGCTCCCCGGGTCGCGTGGGCAGCGGCCCGTTCGCGGATGCCAGCTATGTGCCCCTGGCCCAAACGCTGATCGCCACCGAGAACCCCGACAAGCTGCTGCGTGCCGAGGATCTGTTGATCTCGGTGCTCAACGGCGCCGTAACGGGCGTGGACTCGCCCAACTTCCGAGACGCGCTCGCCGAGTTCGGAACGATGTGCTACCGCAACGGCAACTACGACCGCGCGATCGAGCGGATCGAAGAGATGCTCGAACGCTACCCCGATACCGCCAACGCGGAGCTGCTGCGTTTCCGACTCGCCGATAGCTACCGGCGTTCGGCCGAGACGATGCGCGGGGCGGTGAGCGAGGGACAGCCACTGGATCAGCGGCAGATGGCCGAGCGGGCGATGCGGGACCGGCTGGCCAAGGCCTCGCTCGCGTTCGACCAGACTCGGCGGGCGCTCGAGGCCAAGCCGCCCCACAAGCGGACCGTGGTCGAGGAGACCTATCTCCGCAACTCCTACTTCTACCTGGGCGACTGCGAGTACATGCAGGGCAACTACGACGAGGCGATCCGGGCGTACACCGCCGCCCGCGATCGCTACCCCACCGATCCCGCGTCGCTGGTCGCGATGACGCAGATCGTGAACGCCAACCTGGAGCGCGGCGATTACAAGGCCGCCGCCACCGCCAACGAGCGGGCTCGTCGCTTCTACAAGAGCCTGCCCAATGAAGTCTGGAACGACCCGGATCTGCCCATGACGCGCGACAACTGGGAACGCTGGCTCGACTCGACCGACCGGCTCGCCGCCGCGCAGGCTCTTGAGAACAAGGAACACGAGTAGCGGCACGGAGTGCCGGACCACCGCGACACTGTCGCTCTACGAGCAGGAGGCTCTCATGCAGAACCCATCACCACACGCCGCGAAGGCGCTCTCGCTTCTGACCGAGCAGCACGAGCTTCTCGAGGCGGTCGGGCGTTTGTGCTCGGCCCAGGCACGCCTGATCGACGAGAACGAGTCCGAGGAGCTGCTGGCCGTTATCGAGCAGCGCGGCCTGATCCTGCAGAAGGCCGCGGAGCTGGGAGCCGAGATCGATGGAGCGATCGGAGCACTGCCCGCGTCCGACGGGTCGCTTCCCCTGATCCGCCAGCGCAAGGCCGCGGTCTCCGAACTGGCCCGCGCCATCGGCCGCTCCGACGCAGCGGACACCCAACGGCTCGGTGCCAAGCGGGACGAGCTCGCGGCGGAGCTCGCGGCCATGAACACCAACCGCGCCGCCACCGGCGCGTACGCCAGGCCCACCCGTCCCGGTCCCGGGTTCCAAGACACCAGCGCCTAACCCGTGACGGCCGATTTCTCGCCACGCGTTTGACCATCATCTTCCTCGGCGGAGCACGAGGCCCATGCAGCCCCCAACCCCCACCTCCACCCGCACTCCCACCCACCACACCGTTTCCGCCGCCGTCCCCGCGAACTCGCCGCACGCCGCGTCCGATGTCTTCGCCGCCGCACCGACCGCGACGACTGCGGACATCGCACGTGGCCCGATCACCGCGGGCGATCTCGCGGAGTTGATGTCGGCGTTCAACGACGTCACCGGCAAGCTGCAGGCGACGCACGAACAGCTCCGAGGCGAGGTCGCACGCCTGTCGCGTGAGCTGCGAGACGCCAACGAGCAGCTTGAGCGGGCCAGCCGCCTGGCGGCCTTGGGCGAGATGGCCGCCGGCATCGCGCACGAGATCCGCAACCCGCTCGGCTCGATCTCGCTCTTTGCCCGCATGCTCCGCGATGATCTTGGCGAACGTCCCGAGCAGCACAAGCTCGCCGAGAAGATCCTGACCGCCACCCGAGGCCTGAACGCCGTAGTCGGGGACGTGCTCGCCTTCTCGCGTGAGTTCCGCGTGTCCGCCGAGCCCGTGTCCACGGCGGCGCTCCTGGACCGGGCGCTTGAAGCGTGCCAGCACGACGGCGTGGAGGGTTGGCAGAGCGTGACCATCGAGCGACCGGATCCGTCGAAGCTGCCCGCCGACCTGCAGGAACTGAAGGCCGACGAGACGCTGCTGCACCAGGCACTCACGAACGTGATCCGCAACGCGATCGAGGCGATGGTCGAGTCCGGCTCGCCGCCCCGCACGCTGCGGATCGAGCTGAAGCGCCGACAGCTCGCGGGCCGCGGCGGCAAGCGCGAGAGGTTCGCCAGCATCGGCGTGCGCGATCGCGGTCCGGGGTTGGCCCCCGACGTGCTCACCCGCATGTTCAACCCGTTCTTCACCACCCGCAAGGCGGGCACGGGACTGGGTCTGGCGATCGTGCACCGGATCATGGACGCACACGGCGGGCGCGTGGTCGCGAGTAACAACACCGACGGCCCGGGGGCGACGATCGAGCTCATGCTCCCGCTTGCCCGCGCCGAGCACACGCCCCAACGCGCAGAAAGTTCTGGTCCCGGGCGGGAGGTTTCGCCGATGGAGGCAGTCGAGCAAACTTTGCCGCTCGTCGCCGTCGCGGGCTCGCCGGATCGGAGGCTATCCGGAGCCGCGTAAGGAACTCACGGTGCCGCGGCTGCATGACGGAGTCGTGCGTATGCGCAGCGTCCTGGTTGTCGATGACAAAGAACTCATGCGGGACAGCGTCGGAGCCACGCTCGAGCGAGCCGGCTTCCAGATCGCCACCGCCCCGGACGCGCCCAGCGCCCTCACCCAGATCGCGGCCAAGCGGCCCGACGTGGTCGTCACCGACCTCAAGATGCCCGGCATGACCGGCCTCGAACTGCTCGAGAAGATCCGCCACATCGACGACGATCTGCCTGTCGTCCTGATGACCGCGTTCGGCACGATCGAGACCGCGGTGTCGGCCATCAAGCAGGGCGCGTTCGATTACCTCACCAAGCCGTTCGAGGGTGACGAGCTCGTCATCACCATCAAGCGAGCCGCCGAGCACGGACGGGTGCTCCGCGAGAACAAGCTCCTTCGGGCCGCAGCGGGCATCCCCGACGGCGCGGCGTCCATTGAACAGACCGACCGCGGCTGCGCCCCTGGCCTGACCGGTGTGTCGCGTCTCGTCGGCGACAGCGAGCCGATGCGCAAGCTCCGCGACTCGCTCCGCGCCATCGCCTCGTCGCACGGCACGGTGTTGATCTCCGGCCCCTCGGGCGCCGGCAAGGAAGTCGTCGCCCGGGCGATCCACGAGACCTCGCCCCGCAAGAACGGGCCGTTCCTGGCCGTCAACTGCGCGGCTCTGTCGGAAAGCCTGCTGGAATCCGAGCTCTTCGGTCACGAGAAGGGCGCGTTCACCGGCGCCGACAAGCTCCGCAAGGGCCGATTCGAGCTTGCCGACGGCGGCACGCTCCTGCTCGACGAGGTCTCTGAGGTCTCTCCCCGCATCCAGGCCAAGCTGCTCCGCGTGCTTCAGGAACGCAACTTGGAACGCGTCGGCAGCAGCCTCTCGATCGGCATCGACGTCCGCGTGATCGCGACCAGCAACCGCGACATGCACAAGGCGGTCGCGTCGGGCGAGTTCCGTCAAGACTTGTTCTTCCGCCTCAACGTCCTGCCGGTGCAGGCGCCGGCCCTTCACGAGCGCCCGGGCGATATCGGGGCGTTGGCGAACCACTTCCTGACCATGGTCTGCAAGCGCGAGGGCCGCACACCAATGCGGCTGTCACCGGAAGCGGTGCGTGTGCTGCAGGGCTATTCGTGGCCCGGCAACGTGCGGGAACTGCAAAACATCTGCGAGCGCGCGGTGGTGCTGCTGGGCCGCAGCGATTCCGCCGAGCCGGTCACAATCGGCGCCGACCCGTTGCAGAGCTGGATCTGCCCGACCCCGATGCGAGCCACGCCCTTGCACGCCCCCGCTGCTCAGCAGGCCACGCCGATCTCCAGCGGGACGATCGCGACGCACAGCACGCCGTCGGCTCAGGTCGAGGGCAAGCCCAGCGCCCAGAACAACCTCTCCAGCGTCATCCGCACGCTCGAGGACCTGGAGCGGGAGGCCATCGTGGACGCCCTGCACAAGTTCAACGGCCACCGCCAGCGAACCGCCAGCGCCTTGGGCATCGGCGTCCGCACCCTGGGGCTCAAGCTCAAGAAGTGGAAGGAAATGCGGCTCGTCGAAGCGACGCTGTGAAGACGGCATCGGGCGTCGGCGGGTGGCCCTGATCTTGCTGGCTCCGTCGTTGGCCGCGGGGCATCGAGTTCCCCCGGAACCTCATCATGTTCGGCGACCTGACAAACTCCGGTGCGATCCCCACGCTAGCGGCTGCTTTGCGTTTCGCGGGCCAGCGTCAGAAGTTCATCGCGCACAACATCGCCAACATCTCGACACCCAACTTCATCCAGCAGGACGTTTCCGTGCCGGATTTCCAGGCGACTTTGGCACGAGCGGTCGAAGAGCGACGGGCCACGACCGGCGGGCACGGCCCTCTGCCCCTGGAGAGCACCGATGAAGTGCAGATCGACGCCAGCGGGTCGATGACACTTCAACCGCAGACGCCCACCGGGGGCATCTTGTTCCACGACAAGAACAACCGCGACCTGGAACGCCTGATGCAGCAATCGGTCGAGAACGCGGCGTTCTACCGCATGAACGTGGACCTGCTCCGCACGCGGTTTGAGATGCTCAAGGTCGCTGTTACTCAACGCCCGTGAGTGACTTCCATTCGCGCACTCGTGCGCCGGCGTTCGCGTTTGGCAGCCCGCTTGCGTAGCCCCCATCATGTACGGCACGCTCGACATCTCCACCAGCGGCATGCTCGCGCAGCGGGCGCGGATGACGGCGATCGCTGCCAACATCGCCAACCGTAACACCATCATCGACGCCCAGGGCAACCTCAACCCGTATCGCGCCCGCCGCGTCAACTTCGCACCAGGCGACCCCAGCGCCAAGACCGAAGCTGGCAAGGAGCTGGGCGTGCACGTCGCCGCGATCGAGATCGATCAGGGCGAGTACAACTATCGCTGGGATCCCTCCAGCCCGTACGCCATCAAGAGCGGCCCGCGGCAGGGGCATGTGCCCGAGCCAAACGTCAACCCGGTGATCGAGCAGCTCAACGCCCTCGAGGCGTCCAGGGCGTACGAGGCGAACGTGGTGGCGGCCGAGACGACCAAGCAGATGATGGCGCAGGCCCTGCGCCTGCTTGCATGATCGCCTCGATAGGGCCGCCGCCCGATTCGGCAAGCGGTTTGCGGTGAGCGGATGCAGCACACCGTGGCACGGAGGCCGCGGCACGATTGGCGTCAGCGGATAAACGGAGGTATCCTCTGACGAGCCCGGGCTTTCCTGCGGCCTCTCGACCGAGCGGGCCGATGAAGAAGCGGGCGGAAGCGAGCGAGCGATGGCGGATCCTCTTGGTTTCATCTCCGGTTCCCAGGGCGTCAACCCGTTCGTCGGGCAGCGTCCGGCGGCCTCCAGCGCCGGCGGCGGCCCGTCGTTCAAGGACGCCTTGATCGACAACATCAAGAAGGTCGACGAGCTGCAGCAGCAGGCCGACCGCGCGATGGAAGACATCGCCACCGGCAAGCGCGACGACCTCGAGGGTGTGATCCTCGCGACCCAGCAGGCCGATTCGGCGTTTCGCATGCTGCAGTCGGTGCGCAACCGCGTGATGGAGGCGTACGACGAGTTGAAGCAGGTCCGCGTGTGATGATTCCGTATGCGGCGCCGCTCGCCCCGGACGGATTGCAGATCGCCGCAACACCCCACCGCCCCCACCACCGCTGGTAGCGAGCGAGCGGTCAACCACAACGACGCGCAGAATTGTGTTCCGCCCGCGCAGCATCGGCGGGCGATTTCTGCGTGGCTTTTCAAGGCGAGCGCGCGCCACGACCGAATCACTGATCGCGACGATCCCGTCGCCGCTCGGCAGGACGCCGAGCACGATCCGGCAGGAGGCCCCCGCGCGTGGATGCGCTTCGCAACACTCTCGCGACGATCCAGGAGCAGCTCACCAAGCTCTCCTCGCTGCACAAGCTGCTGATCGCGGCCATCGTCGTCATCGTCATGATGACGTTCGCGCTCGCCTACTCGTTCTCTTCGAAGAAGGACTACGTCGATTTCCTCCCCAACCAGCCCGAGGCCGAGCAGACCAAGGCCGCCACGTTCCTCAAGGACCGCAACATCCCCTACGAGATGAGCGGCACGCGTGTGCTGATCCCGGCGGCCTTGCGGATCGACGCTCTGGCCGCGTACACCCAGTCGGGCAACCTGCCCGACGACGCGAGCACCCTGTTCCGCAACATGCTCGAGAAGCAGACGTGGTACAGCACGCGTCAGCAGAACGAGCAGATCTACAACCTGGCGCTCCAGAACGAGCTGGCGGCAATCATTTCACGCTTCAGCGGGATCTCCAAGGCCTCGGTGTTCATTGACGTGCCCGAGCGGGCCGGGCTCGGTGCCGGCTCGCGCCGCCCCACCGCCTCAGCCACCGTCTTCGCGACCGGAGGGCGGGCGCTCGATCAGTCCACGGTGGACGCAGTCGCGGCCCTGCTCGCCAGCAGCCGCGCGGGATTGACGATCGAGAACGTCCGCATCATCGACGGCAACACCCGCCGCCAGCGCCGCGCCACCGCCAACGAGGACATGGCGGCGTCCACATACCTGGAAGACGTCACCCGCTGGGAGAATTCCACTCGCGAGAAGCTGGTGGGCTTCCTCTCGTACATCCCCGAGGTGATGGTCGCGGTCACCGCGCAGATTGATAACACCCGTCTCAACAGCGTCCGCGAGGAGTACCTTCCCAAGGACGCCGGCACGATCTCGCTGCTCAAGCGGGAGAAGACCAACTCGCAGACCGAATCGGGCGGCCTTGGCAACGGCGCCGAGTCCGGCATCCGCTCCAATGTGGGCATGGACGTCAGCACCTCACCCAGTAGCGCACCGAGCGGCAGCAACAAGAAGGACGAAGAGACCGAGTTCGCCAATCACCCCGGTCGGATCCAGAGCACCACGGCCGACCCCAAGGGTCGTCCGACGATGGTGGCGGTCTCGGTGAACGTGCCCGAGGCGTTCGTTGCCGCCAAGCTGGCGCCGGCGGGCGACAAGAAGGACGACAAGGCCGCAGCCGCCACGCCCGAGCAACTCAAGGACAAGTTCGAGAAAGATGTGAAGCCCCAGATCATCGAGAGCATCCTGCCGCACGTGAAGGCGATGGTGGCGGCCGCCAATCCGGCGCTCAGCCCCGACGACCTGAACAAGATGCTGATGACGCAGGTCAGCGTCTCGATGATCCCGGTTGATCTTGCGTTGGCGTCCACGGGAGGTGGCGGGCTTCTCACAGGGGGTGGCGGCGGAGGGGGCAGCGGAGGCGGAGGCGGTTCACTGCCGCTGGGCCTGAGTGTGGGGCTGATCGAGAACGTCCTGCTCGGGGGCATGGCCCTGGTCGCGATGGGCATGATGGTCATGATGGTCAAGAAGACCGCTCGCAAGGCCGACCTCCCGACCGCGGAGGAGATCGTGGGACTGCCGCCCGCGCTCGATACCAAGAACGACCTGATCGGCGAGGCCGACGAGAGCGACGCGCCGATGCTGGGCATCGAGGTCGACGACGCTGAGGTCCGCACCGGCAAGATGCTCGAGCAGGTCAATGAGTTTGTGAAGGGCTCGCCCGACGGCGCGGCCAAGCTGCTCAACCGTTGGATCGCGACCGAGAACTAGGCCTCTTCCACTCCCACTGCCATGCCCCGTAAGCCGCACGAGAAACTCCCGGACAAGATCGAGGACATCGAGGGCCTGACCAAGGCCGCGATTCTGCTGCTGGCCGTCGGTCCGGAGCAGGCCTCGGCCATCCTGAAGTCGATGGAGGCCGAGACGGTCGAGGAAGTGACACGCGAGCTTGCCGGCCTTGGCCGCGTGCCCAAGAACCTGCAGAACGCGGTGATCGAGGAGTTCTACAACATCTCGATCGCGAGCCAGTTCGCGGCCGAGGGCAACCTCGATTACGCCAAGAACGTGCTCAAGAGCTCTCTGGATCCCAAGGTCGCTGAGCGTGTCCTCGCCCAGATCCAGACGCAGGTGCAGAAGACGCCCTTCTCGTTCCTGCAGCGGGCCGAGAGCGAGAACCTGCTCACGTTCATCCAGGATGAACACCCGCAGACCATCGCCCTCATTGTCTGCCATCTGCCGCACCACAAGGCCGCGGAAATTCTGGCGGGCCTCCCTCTGCAGAAGCAGATCGAGGTCATCAAACGCATCGCCAACATGGAGCAGACCAACCCCGAGGTCATCCGCGAGGTGGAGAAGGGGTTGGAGAGCCGGCTCGCGAACATGCTGGTGCAGAGCATGGAGAAGGCGGGCGGCGTGCCGACTGTCTCGGAGATTCTCAACCTCGCCGACCGCGCCACGGAGAAGTCAATCCTGGAAGGGCTCGAGGCCGAGGACCCCGACCTCGTCGAACAGATCCGTCGCCTGATGTTCGTGTTCGAGGACATCAAGTCGGTGAACGACAAGGGCATTCAGGCGGTGCTCAAGGAAGTCGAGAACGACGAGCTGGCGCTCGCGCTCAAGACCGCCAGCCAGGAGCTGCAGGAGAAGATCTACAAGAACATGTCCGAGCGGGCGGCCCAACTCATCAAGGAAGACATCCAGTTCATGGGCCCGGTCAAGGTCAGCGACGTCGAGGCCGCTCAGCAGCGCATCGTGGACATCGTCCGCCGCCTCGAAGAGGCCGGCGAGGTCGTCATCCAGGGCCGCGGCGGAGATTCCGAGCTTTTGGTGTAACCCTGATTCTTACCTCGCGGACCGACCATGGCGCTCATCCGTCAATCCGACATCTCCAAGCCGGTCGCCGAGGCCATCGTGTACCGGCTGGGCGACCTTGTGCGCGAGGGGCAGACGCTCCGCGAGAAGACCAAGAGCGAGGCGGACGCGATGCTCGCCTCCGCGCGGGCCGAGCGCGATCGGCTCATCTCGACCGCCCGCGAAGAGGGGCTCCGACTCGGACGCGAGGAGGGGTATCGCGAGGGGCACACCAAGGGCACAGCGGAGGGACGCGAACAGGCGATCGCCGCCGCGAGCGCCGAGCTCAAGACCCTTTTGCAGACCTGGACCCGCACGATCGACGCCTTCGAGGCCTCACGCGATGCGCTCCTGCTGGAGGCTCGCACCGAGGTGCTGCGTCTAGCCTGCGAGATTGCCGAGCTTGTGGTGAAGCGCAGCGTGGAGCTCAAGCCGGACACGGTGGTTGATCAGATCGACGCCGCCCTGGCGATGGTGGTGCGTCCGACGAAGGTTCGGCTCGCGATCAGTCCCGATGACAAGCCGCTGATCGAGGCATCGCTGCCGGGCCTTCTGGCCCGTCACGCCAACGCGACCCATGTCGACATCGTGGAGGACGCCGCGATGCCGCGAGGCTCGGCGACGCTCCGAACCCTCGGCGGCGCGATCGACGCCCAGCTCTCCACACAGCTCGCCCGCATCATCGACGCCGTGCTTCCTCGCTCGACTGCGAGCGCCTCAGCTTTATCCGCCGCTGAGCCAGCCACCCAGCTCCCAACCCAATTACCTACCGAGCCTCCCAGCGAGCCCACCGCATGACCACGCTCGCCGGCGCCATCGCCACCGTGCGACGGACCCAGCCGATGCTCGTCATCGGCCAGGTCGTCTCCATCCGCGGCATGACCGTGCTCGTCGAGGATCTGCCCCTCCCCGTCGGCTCCCTCGTCTCCATCCGCTCCCGCGCTGGCGTTGAACATGCCGTCACCTTCGGCGAAGTTGTCGGCTTCACTCGCGAGCACGCCGTGGTCATGCTCTTGGGCCAGACCGGCGGCATCCGCGCCGGCGATCGCGTCTTCGGCGAGCAAGCCTCCCCCACCGTCGGGGTGTCCCGCCAGATGCTCGGCCGCGTCCTCGACGGCCTCGCCCGCCCCATCGATAACGCCGGTCCCATCCTCGATACGCATCCGGTGCCTCTGTCACCCGATCCCGTCAGCGCGATGAAGCGCCGACGCATCTCCCAGCCCCTCGCCACCGGCATGCGGGCGATGGACACCATGACCACCCTCGGCCGCGGCCAGCGCCTCGGCATCTTCGCGGGCCCGGGCGTCGGGAAGTCCACACTCCTCGGCACCATCGCTCGCCGCACCGCCGCCGATGTAAACGTCATCGCTCTGATCGGCGAACGCGGCCGCGAGGTCAAGGACTTCATCGACCACGCCCTCGGCCCCGAAGGTCTCGCCCGCAGCGTCGTCATCGTCGCCACGGGCGACGAATCCCCGCTGCTCCGCCTCCGCGCCGCCAAGCTCGCCTGCTCGTGCGCGGAGTTCTTCCGCGATCTCGGCCGCGACGTGCTGCTGATGATGGACTCCATAACTCGCTTCGCCCACGCTCAGAGGCAGATCGGTCTCTCTGTTGGCGAACCCCCCGCCACCAAGGGCTACACGCCTAGCGTCTTCTCCACACTCGCGGCGCTGCTGGAGCGGGCCGGGACGCTCGAATCCGGCGGCTCCATCACCGGCCTCTACACCATCCTCGTCGAGGGCGACGACATGACCGAGCCCATCAGCGACGCCGCCCGCGGCATCCTCGACGGCCACGTCATCCTCAGCCGCAAGCTCGCACAGAAAGCCCACTTCCCCGCCATCGACGTCCTCGACTCCGTCAGCCGCGTCGCCGATGACGTGACGGACGCCCAGCAGCAGTCGGCCCGGCGGCACATCCTCCGACTGATGGCCGTCTACCGCGAGGTGGAAGACCTGGTGCAGATCGGCGCGTACGCCAAGGGGACCAACCCCGAGGCCGACGTCGCGATTGAACTCATGCCGCAGATCAACGAGCATCTGCGCCAGGCCAAGGGTCAGACGCCCAGCTTCGAGGAGAGCCGCGCCAACCTAGTACGGCTTGCCGAACTGGCCCAATCGATCCTCGCCCGCAACGCCAAGTCCCGCCCGCGTGCGGCGTGACCTCAGACCCCCTGAAAGAGCCCTGAAGGAGCCCCGTGCCCAAGTTCCGATTCGAGCTCGAAGCCGTGATCAAGCAGCGTCTGGCCATTGAACGCCAGAAGCAGCTCGCGCTCGCCGATCTCGAACGCACGCGGCTCGCTCTGGAGGACAAGCTCCGCGGCTTCCAGGGCTCGATCACCGCTGAGAAGAACGACCTCCGCGACAGCCTCGCCCCGGGCGCGCAGACCGGGGCACCCGCGTCGGTCGATCTTCGCCATGTCCGCATGCAGGCGAACATGTCGCTGCACCTGGTCGCCAAGGCCCAGCAAACCGTCTTTCAGCTCGCGGCCCTGCACCGGCGGCTGGAAGTGGCTCGCAAGGAGCTTCTCGCCGCCACCACCCGCCGCAAAGCGGTGGAGAAGCTCAAGGAGCGCCGATATGAGCAGTGGCGTGCCGAGCAGGCAGCGCTGGAAGCCCGGTCTCTGGACGAGATCGCCGTCACCGGACACGCCGTCCGGATGGAGATTCTGCAGTGAAGCGGCTGTGGACCATCATCTCGATTCTCACGCTGGCGAACGTGCTCGCCGCCGCCGGCTTCGTCGGGTGGCTGCAGACCAGCGGTCGGCTCAACAAGGACCGCATGCAGCGGCTGCGCGAGCTCTTTGCGCCCACGATCGAGGAGGAAGGCAAGGCCAAGGAAGCGGAGGCCGCGAAGCAGGCCGAGGAGAAGAAGAAGGCCGAAGAAGAGGCGAAGGCCGCACGCCCGCCGATCACCGCGGCGGATCGGCTGGAGCTGAGCGAGAAAGGCGAAGAAGTTCGTCGCCAAAAGCTGGCGAGCCTCGACAAGCAGGTCGAAGCCCTCAAGGCAAGCCTGCAGATCGAGCGTGAAACGCTGGACAAGGAGCGGGCGAAGCTGACCGCTGACACCACGGCGTTCAACGCGATGCGCAAGAAGATCGCCGAAGACGAGGGCTCGGCGCAATTCAAGAAGACGCTCCAGACGCTCCAGGACCTCAAGCCCGATCAGGCCAAGAAAGCCCTGAAGGAAATGTTGGCCATGACCCCCGCCACAACAGGGGATGGGCAGTCCTTCGCTTCGGGGTCGGACCTGGTGGTGAGCTACTTGAACGCCATGGACGGCCGCACCCGCGGGAAGATCGTGGACCAATTCATCCAGGAAGACCCGAAGCTGGCAGCAGACTTGCTAGAGCGTCTCCGGACGCGCGGACTTGCGATCCGCGCTCCGGAGGTTCCAGCCAAATGAACGCCGCCACCACCGCCCGAGCCAACAACCAGAGCGCAGCCATTGCCCTTCTCGCGGCGGCTTCGGCCAAACCCGCGGCGCAAGCTCCGCGCGAGTCCTTCGCCCAGACCCTCAGCGACGCGAATCAGTCCGCGACCGGGGGTTTGTTCGCCCAGCCCGGTGCCTCACCGCCGCGTGATCGCATGCCGGTCACACGTGTTTCCGAAACCAACAGCACCGAGTCGGAAGCTCCCAAGTCGGCACAGGCGGTCGAGCCCGGCGATGAACCAGACGCCTCGGCGCTGGGCACCAACGAGCAGCCCACGAAGGTGAAGCCACAAACCGAGGCCACGAAACTGAACGTGGAGGAAACCACCGAAGCCGCCACCGAGACACGCTTGGTCAGCAGCACCGAATCAACGATCGCGTCCGACACTCCTGATCCGCAGCAGGCCGCTGCGATCACACCCGCGACGCTCGCGCCATCGCTGGTCGCCCCCTCCACCGGCCGTTCGAACAACCGCCCGCTCGACCCCACCGCCAAGGCCGCGGCGGCGGCGCAAGAGGCCGCCGCCATCACAGACCCGTCCACGCCGCCGGTCGCTCCGGGCACGCAGGAGGATGCGTCGATCGCGCCCGAAACCGCCCCGAAGCGTGGCCCGAGCGATCCGCTGCGTCTTATCCACACGGCCGAGGGTAAGCCGATCGCATCCGAGATCACGCAGAGCTCGGCACCGGTGTCGAGCAAGGAGACCAGCGCGGCGTCCGAAGACGCGACGGTCGCTGTTGCGCCGCAGGCAAAGAACGCGAACGAGAACAAGTCCAGCAACTCGAATCAATCGCAGGGCTTTGGATTTTTCCAGCCCGGCAAGACCGTGCCACAGCATGTGCCGGGGGTAACGGGCAACGGTGCGAGCGTCGGCCAGGTGGGGTCCACATCCGCGAGCAACGGCACCGCCACGGTGGCGGGCACGCCGCGGCTCGACACCAATCTGCAGCCGCCGCGGGTTCCGGGCGGGCGAGTGCCGGAAGCTCCCATCAACCTGAAGCTCACCGCACGTGCTGCGTCAACCGGCCAACCGGGCGTCTCTCAGGCCGAGGCCGACAGCGCGTCCAGCCAGATCTCCCGAGGATTGACCACCGCGCTGCGGAACAAGAGCGGCCAGCTCACGCTGTGGATGAACCCCGAGTCGCTGGGCAAGCTCCGCGTCCAACTCGCAATTGACGGCGGCACCATCTCGGCCCGATTCGAGGCCACCAGCGAGGCCACCAAGCAGCTTCTTTCGCAGAACGTTGACGCCCTGCGCGGTGCGCTCGAGGCTCGCGGCTTGACGGTTCACAACCTCGAGGTTGTTGCAATCGCCGACTGGACCAACAAGGCCAACGCCGATCAGCTCGTGCCCGGCGGTTCAAAGCTCCAGGATGAGCACGGCTCGCCGCAGCAGAGCACCGGACAGAACCTATCGCAGTCGGGCGACCAGCAGGGCCGCCCGCGGCAGGAGCAACAGGGCGAACTCAGCGGCGCCAAGTTTGACTGGCTCCGCGAATCCGAAGCGGCGCCGATCGCTCGGGCCGACGCAACCTCTGCCGTTCGCGCCGACCCGCGGCTCATCACCCTCAACGCCCGTCTCGAACTCGACGCAGTCGCCTGACCACGAGGTACACCATGGCCACCACCAACGCAGTCTCCGGCACGCAGACGCCTGTCGCCTCCAAGCCCACGGGCTACAGCGCGCTGACCAGCCAGGACTTCACCAAGATCATCATCTCCGAGCTCTCGAACCAGGACCCTCTGAGCCCCAGCGACACGAATGCGTTGCTGCAGCAGCTCTCCACTATCCGCAGCATCCAGTCCGACATCGACCTCTCCGACAAGCTCAAGAACCTCGTCACCGAGAACCAGCTCGCGTCCGCCTCGAACATGATTGGCAAGGTCGTTGGCGGCCTTGACGAGGAGAACTATCGCGTCATAGGGCAGGCGACCTCCGTCTCCAAGACCAAGGACGGCGTGTTCTTGAATCTCTCCAACGGTTCGCGCGTCAACATGAACAACATCGACGGCGTGATCGATCCCAGCCAGCTCACCGAGGAAGAAAAGAAGGCCGCGGGCATCAAGACCACGCCCGCCTCCACGGAGACCAAACCGTGAGCAACGCGGACCTCTTCCGGCCCTTGAGCAACGCGGTTCTGCCGCCCGGCGTGGAGCGCCGGCTCGGCGCGGCCGCGTCGGCGCTGGGCGGGAACTCAAAGCTCGAGTCGCTGTCGTTCGCGGAGCTGCTGAACCGCGAGGCGGGCGGCGGGCTCGCCACGGGACGACCGGTGAGCGTGCATCCAGACTGCGACGTGCAGCTCAGCGAGGATCAGATGCACCGCTTGGGAGTCGCGATCGATCGGGCCGAGGCCTCGGGCGCCCAGCGGGCCCTGATCATGATCGACGGCATGAGCATCAAGGTGGACGTTGGCGTGCGCCAGATCGTCGGCAAGGTTGACCTGCAATCCACGCCGGTGCTCGGCGAGATCGACGCGGTGGTGCAGGCCGATGCCGGCGTCGGTTCCGATCAACCCAAGCCCTTGCTCGGACCTGCCGCCGCGAGCCTGCACCCGAGCCTCGCCAAGTTGCTCGACCCGGGCAGCCTGCACGAGACCCGAGCGTGAGCGAGCGGGTCTTTGGCCTCTCGATTGCGTCTGTCACCCCGACCGCATGATCCCCGACCGGCGGAGCCGGGCGGCACAACGAACCGGTGACGCGAACGCTCGGAGCAGCCTTCGCGCCACGACGAGGTGTTCCCATGGCTTCCACGACCGCTCTGTTCTCCGGCCTTTCCGGGCTCAATGCCAACTCCCGGATGATCGAGGTCATCGGCAACAACATCTCGAACGTCAACACCACCGCGTACAAGTCCAACCGAGTTCTGTTCTCTTCGACGTTCAATCGCACCTTCAGCATCGGGTCCGCGCCCGCCGACACCACCGGCGGCACCAACCCGGGCCAGATCGGGCTGGGCGTGCAGGCCGCGGGAACGCAGCGCAACTTCGGTAACGGTGCCATCAACGGCACCGGCGATTCCCGCGACCTCGCCATCGAGGGCGAGGGCTTCTTCATCGTGCAGCGTGGCGGCGGCGAACAGGTCTACACCCGCGCCGGCTCCTTCCGCCCCAACAGCACCAACGAGCTGGTATCGCTCACCGGTGAACGGCTCCTGGGCTACGGCATCGACTCCAAGTTCAACGTCGACACCTCCGCCATCAAGCCAGTCTCCATCCCCGTCGGCTCGCTGACCCTCGCCGAGCCCACCACCACCGCCCGCCTCTCCGGCAACCTGAACGCCAAGGGCTCGCTGCCCACACGCGGCGCCCAGATCACCCTGCAGGCCAGCGGCACCGGCGGCTTCGGGGTCATCACCGGTGCCTCCCCCGCTCCGACTGCTCCCAACGTCGTCGAGACCACCACCCGCCTTGTGGATCTGGACGATCCCAACATCGCGGGCACGGTCACGCCGCTCTTCAGCGCGGGTCAGACCATCCGCATCACCGGCGCCAAGAAGGGCGTGGACAACGTCAACTCCCGCAACCTGCCCGACGCGTCGCTCACGATCACCGCGACGACGACCGTGCAGGACTACATGAACTTCATCCGCGATGCCATGGGCATCGTGCCCGGTCAGACGAACCCCGACACGCTCACAACCGGTGTCACGCTCAACCCCGCGACCGGCGTCATCTCCATCGTCGGCAACACCGGCACGATGAACGATCTGACTCTGACCCCGAGCAACTTCCGGTTGCTCGATGCCTCCGGGACGCAGGTCCAGTCCAGCCTGTTCAGCTCCACTAAGGCCGCGGCCGCCGATGGCGAGAGCGCCCGTACCAGCTTCATCGCGTACGACTCGCTGGGTTCGCCCGTGAACATCAACGTCGGCTTCACGCTCGAGGCCACGCCGGGCGGCACGGGCACGACCTGGCGGTACTACGCCGAAGCGGGCTACTCGTACCCCACTTCCATCAATCTCGGCTCGGGACTGATCAACTTCAACAGCACCGGCGCGCTGCTCACCAGCACGCCCATTTCGGTCGCCGTCAACCGCAACGGCACCGGCGCGGTCACGCCGCTCAATTTCGACATCGATCTCACCGGCCCCCAGGGCAGCGTCACCGCCTTCGCCAACACCACCGGCAACTCCACGCTCCAGGCCCAGCAGATCGACGGCTCGCCCCTGGGCACGCTCCAGAGCTTCGCCGTCGGCGCCGACGGCATCATCAGCGGCGCGTTCTCCAACGGCCTCTCTCGAACCATCGGTCAAGTCGTCCTCGCCAAGTTCTCCAACCCCGAGGGCCTGGTCGATCTGGGCGGGAACATGTACCGCGTCGGCCCCAACAGCGGCTCGGCCGGCATCGCCGCCCCGCTGGAACTGGGAACCGGCAAGATCGTCGGAGGCGCATTGGAGTTGTCGAACGTGGACCTTGGCAGCGAGTTCCTGGGTCTCATCCAGGCCCAGACGGGTTATTCCGCCGCCACACGCGTGATCCGCACCACCGACGAGCTTTTCCAGCAGTTGCTGCAGATCAACGGCTAATGCCTCAGGCGAAAAGAACACTCCAGGAGGCGCGGCAGACTCGACGGACGGGATGACGGGCACGACCAAAGTCGCTCCCAATTCCGACCGATAACCCGAAGGCTCGCCACGCCGCCCCGCTGGTGGCGTCGCTCCCAGAGGATTCCCCGCGTGACCACTCCGGCCCTGCTCGCGTTTCTCGATCTCGCCTTTGCCGACGCCGTCCGCGTTCCCGCGGGCGTGGTGGCGGTGTGTTTGGCCTCGTCCATGGCGGCTCTGTTGGTCGCACGCATCCTGCGTCTGGATGCGGTTGCCGAGAATCTGCTCGTCCGTGCGACGCCCCGCGCAGAGCTCGTGCGTCAGCTTGAGCGTCTGGCGACGTTTGCGGCGCAAGGCGATCTGCGTGCCATCCGCCGCCTCGCCGATCGATCGGAGTGGCTGCTGTTCCGCCGCGGCTCGGAGATGCTGGTCGCTGGCGCCGAACCACCGGAGATCGCCCGCAAGCTCGAGCACATCGGGCAGGTGCTGATCGACCGCCGCCGCCGCGCCCTCCGCCGCGCCGCGGCCCTGGCACACGTCACTCTGCTCGTCCCCGCCGGCTTTCTGGTGTGTTTCGCGGCCGGCTTTCTAGGAGATCGGACCGGCATCGAGGCATGGCTCGCGGGGGCCGCGTTCACGGCCACCATGGCGCTGCTCGTCGCTTCCTCGCTCGCGCACTGGATGTGCGACAAGCTGGACGCCTCGGTCGCCTCGCGCACACTGGAGACCGAGGCTCTGATCTTCTCGCTCTCCGCGATCCGTGGCGGAGCCGGAAGCGAGGAAGTCGCGTCGCTCGCCGCGCTGGTTCTCGGTCTCGAATCGCCGCGGCACGAGCTGCGGCTCGCGGCCTGATTGTCCGAGAACACGGCGCGGTCCCCCGTCATGCGATCTGTACCGCACGCCGACGCGTGGACGCTCGTTCCCGCGCCGAACGGTTTCAGTCCCCCCGCCAAACACCCGACCCTCTAGACACATCTCGCCGCCGACTTGGCGGTGCAGGCGGAGGTTGCCATGGCAGAAGAGGCAAAGGAAGCAGCCAAGACGGAAGAGAAACCCGCGAAGGGCGGGCTGCCCATCAAGACCATCGCGATCGTGGTGGTGCTCATGATCGTCGAGGCGGCGGCGGTGTTCTTCATCGTCGGCTCGTCGATGAAGAAGCCCAGCGAGGCCCAGGCCCACGACCTGCATCACGAGGAAGACTCGCAGCTCGACGCACTGGTCGAGCTGCCTCTGGTCGAGGACAAGTTCCAGAACATGAACGGCGGCACGACCTGGATCTGGGACGCCGCCGTGTACATGAAGGTGAAGAAGCGCGATGAGGAGAAGGTGACCGAGATGCTCCAAGCCCGTCAGGCCGAGATCAAGGAGGGCATCTCGCTGGTCTTCCGCCGCGCCCAGCCGGCCCACTTCCGCGAGCCGGGCATGGAGACGCTCAACCGCGAGATCGGTGCCTTCATGGGCGAGATCATCGAGAAGGCCCCCGACGGCACCAGCCGCATCCAGCGCATCCTGATCCCCAAGTGCCGCGGCTTCCCGGCGGGTTGATGCACTCGCGGCACAGGTATCGCGGCGGACGGCTCTCCGCAAGGGAGTTTGGGATCATCACGATTCACGGGCTGATGTTCTATCGCCTGCTTGCACGCGCGAACGCCGCCAAGGTCTCCGGGCTGACGTGGTGTTCGATGCCCTCGGCGTCGATCTCGGCGACATCGCGCGGCACCCCCAGCTTCAGCAAGAACTCCACCACAATCTCGTGCCGGCGCCGCGCATCGGTCGCGAGCCGACGTCCCGTGGGCGTGAGCTCGATCGCCCGATAGGGCTCGGTGACGACCAACCCCTGCTGCTGCAACCGCGCCACCGCTCGCACGACGGTGACGTGCGAGACACCCAGCGATTTGGCGAGGTCGACGACCCGGGCCGCCCCGTGGTCGCGCACCAGATCGGCGATGAGCTCGACATAGTCCTCCGCACGCTCCTGGGCGTGGGCCTGTCGCGTTCTCACATGTCTCGACGCGGCCGCGTTTACATCGCCCGCCTGCTTCGCGCCTTGGGTCCGCACCGAGTTCTTCCGAGCTTTCGCCACACAAAGCCTCCAGACCGACGCCCGCGATTCCCTTCGGAGAACAGTACGACCGGGGCGCGTCCGCCGGGTGTCTGAATTCACCAACGCCCCGACAGAATAGTATCTTTGGCTACGTTGTAGCCGGTGCTACACTTGAGCCGCCCACCGGGAGTCCACCATGACGATCCGACCGCTGACCCTCCTCGTCGTCACCGCCCTCGTACTCGCAGCGCTCATCGCAAACCCGGCCCAAGCCGGCGCGCCCAAGCTCCGCGCTGTCGCCACTGTTGGCATGCTCACCGATGCGGTGCGCACCATCGGCGGCGACCGCGTGGAGGTGACCGGTCTCATGGGCGAAGGTGTCGATCCGCACCTGTACAAGGCCTCGCCCGGAGACCTGCGGCTGCTCTCGACCGCCGACATCGTCTTCGGCGTCGGGCTCCACCTCGAGGGCCGCATGGTCGACGCGCTCGAGAAGCTCTCGCGATCGCGCCGCGTCGTGCTCGTGGGGCAGGAGCTGGACCATGCCCTTCTTCGCTCGGAGGACGGTGCGCACGACCCGCACATCTGGTTCGACGTCACCCTGTGGAGCAAGGCTCTCGACGCCGTTGAACGCGCGCTCGTCGACGCCGACCCGGCCGGTGCCGAAACCTACAAGGCAAACGCCACGGTTTACCGCGAAAAGCTCGCTGTCCTGCACGAGTGGGTGAAGACCGAGATCGCCACCATCCCAAAGCCCCAACGCGTGCTTGTCACCGCGCACGACGCCTTCGGCTACTTCGCACGCGCGTACGACATCGAGGTTCTCGCGATTCAGGGTGTCAGCACCGACAGCGAGGCCAGCCTGCGCGACATCAACGCTCTGGTAGACACGCTTGTCACCCGCAAGATCCCCGCCGTCTTCGTCGAGTCGTCGGTGCCCCACAAGGCGATCGACGCCCTGCGCGAGGGGGCCGCCGCTCGCAAGCACGCCATCACCATCGGCGGCGAGCTCTTTTCTGACGCGATGGGCAAGGCCGGCACAGAAGAAGGAACCTACATCGGCATGGTGCGGCACAACGTCCGCGCCATCGTGCACGCCCTCAAGCCCGCCGAGTCCGCCACACCCACCTTCCCGCCCACGCCAGCCACCGCAAAGTAACCATGCCCGCTGACACGCTCTCAACAACGAAGATTGCCGTCGAGGTGCACGACGTCACGGTCGCCTATCACCGAAAGCCGGTGCTGTGGGATGTGGACGTGTCATTTCCTGCCGGAGCGCTCGCCGCCATCGTGGGACCCAACGGGGCCGGCAAGTCCACGCTTCTCAAGTCGATCCTGGGGCTGCTTCCCATCGCCTCCGGGCGCATCGAGGTCTTCGGCAAGCCGCTGACACAGGTCCGCAACCAGGTCGCGTACGTCCCGCAGCGCGAAAGCGTCGATTGGGAATTTCCCGTCAGCGTCCTTGATGTCGTGCTGATGGGCCGTTACGGCCGCTTGGGCTGGCTCCGCCGACCGGGCCGTGCAGATCGCGACGCGGCCGACGCCGCGCTCGTGAGCGTCGGCATGACCGAGTTCCGCGACCGCCAGATCAGCCAGCTCTCGGGCGGTCAGCAGCAACGCGTCTTTCTCGCCCGCGCGCTGGCGCAGGACGCCACCCTGTACCTGATGGACGAGCCCTTCGCGGGCGTGGACGCCGCCACCGAGCAATCGATACTCGAGGTTCTCCGCGGCCTGCAGGAGCGCGGCCGCACCGTCATCGCCGTACACCACGATCTGCAGACCGTTCGCTCGTACTTTGACTATGTCGCGATGCTGAATCTCCACCTCGTGGCGGCCGGTCCGATCGAAACCGCCTTCACAGCGGACAATCTCAAACGCACCTACGGCGGGCGCCTCACGCTGCTCGACGAAGTCACCGAGGCCGTCCGTCGCGGCGGCACGCTCCCGCGTTCCCCATGAACGAACTGCTCCGTCTCATCACCCTGCAAGACGCGAACACCCGGCTTGTGCTGCTCGGCACCGGCGTGCTCGGGCTGGCCGCCGGCGTGATCGGTGCTTTGGCGGTGCTTCGCAGACGCGCCCTGGTTGGCGACGCCCTGGCCCACGCCGCCCTGCCGGGCGTATGCGTCTCCTTTCTGGTCTTCCGCGAGCGCAGCCTGCCTCTCTTCCTGCTCGGCGCGCTGGTCTTCGGCGTGCTCGGTGTGCTCACCATGAACGCGATCCGTCGCTTCACCAGGATCAAGGAAGACGCTGCGATCGCCATCATCCTCGGCTCGTTCTTCGGCCTGGGGATCGCACTCTCGGGCATCATCCAGCGTCTGCCCAGCGGCAATCGCTCCGGGCTCGACGGCTTCCTCTTCGGCAAGGCCGCGGGCATGGTGCGGGACGATGTCACCCTGATCGCGCTCGCGTCCGCGGCGGCACTGCTCGGCGTGGCCGCTTTGTACAAGGAGTTCAAGCTCCTCGGATTCGACCGCGCCTTCGCAGGCAGCCTCGGTTGGCGCGTTGCGCTGCTGGACTTCATCCTGATGTCCCTCCTCGCGATCGTCACGGTCGTCGGCCTTCCCGCCGTCGGCGTCGTGCTCATGGCGGCGCTGCTCATCATCCCAGGCGTCACGGCACGATTCTGGACCGACCGCCTCGCGCCGCACCTCGTGCTGGCCGGGATCTTCGGCATGCTCGCGGGCCTCATCGGCGCGGGGCTTTCGGCCGTGCTTCCCGCGCCCCAGAGCGCCCTCAGCCGCGGCTTTCCCACCGGGCCGCTCATCGTCCTCGTCGCCGGCACGCTCTTTGTCGCATCCCTCCTCTTCGCCCCCGGGCGCGGCCTGATTGCGCGCTGGAGCACGGCCCGCTCGCTGCAGCGTCGGATCCACGACGAGCACTTGCTTCGTGATCTCTACGAGCTGCAGGAGTCGGCCTCGTTCAAGGCCGGATCGGTGCCCGCTCCCAGCATCGGTCAGATCGCCGCGCACCGGGCCTGGCGCATGGTCCCGCTCCGCAACGCGATCGCCCGGGCCAACGCTTTGGGGTATGTCACGCAGACCCGCGGCACACTCGCGCTCACCGCGAGCGGCCGCGAGAAGTCGCTCCGCATCATCCGATCCCACCGCCTCTGGGAGCTCTACTTGCACGAGCACGCCGGGATCGCACCCGATCACGTCGACCGTGACGCCGATCTCATCGAGCACTTCGTCACGCCCGAGCTGCTCGCCAAGTTCGAATCTCAGCTTGCGCTTGGTGATGCCGATCCGATCCGGACCGGTGCCGCGATGGGTGTCCCGCTCTCGCTGCACCCGCCCGGCGCCTCCGCCGAGGAGGCGCCGCGATGAACGCCGTGATCTCCCTGCCGCTCGTGGGAGAGTTGTACTCTTACGACCTCTGGGTCATCGCCACCGCCTCTCTGGTGGGCGCACTCTGCGGCGTGCTCGGTTGTTACCTCCTGCTCCGCCGGCTCAGCATGCTCGGCGACGCCATCAGCCACGCCATCCTTCCGGGCCTTGCCGGAGCTTTCTTGCTCAGCGGCTCGCGTGATCTGGCCTGGATGCTGCTGGGTGCCGGTGTTGTCGGCGTGCTCACCGGAGTATTTACCGCGGGGCTGCACCGCGTCGCCAAGATCGCCGAGGACGCCTCCATGGGCGTGGTCTTCACCACCCTCTTCGCGCTTGGCGTTCTTCTGATCTCGTTTGCCGCTCGCAACGTCGATCTCGACCCCGGCTGCGTGCTCTACGGCTTGCTCGAGTTCACGCCTCTGGACACCGTCGTCATCGGGGGGATGAGCATCCCCCGAGCCACGGCCACGCTCGGCGCCGCGGCCGTCGTCGTCCTGGTCGTGCTCACGATCCTGCACAAGGAGATCAAACTGGTCGCATTCGATCCCGCGCTGGCCGCGGCGCTCGGGCTGCGTCCCACGTTGATCCACTTCGTGATGGTCGCGCTCATCGCGGGGGTGAGTGTGGTGAGCTTCGAATCGGTCGGTTCGATTCTCGTGGTGGCGCTGCTCGTGACCCCTGCCGCAACGGCGCATCTGCTTACCGATCGCTACGCTCGCCTGCTGGCGCTCTCGGCGGGCATCGGGGCCGCGAGCGGCGCGGGCGGTTATCTGCTCGCCAAGCACGTTGAGACCTGGAAGGTTGATGGCACCGCCCTCGGCACGTCCGCCGCCGGGTGTGTGTGCGTCGTGGGCGCGTTTTTCTTCGTGGCCGCCGCGTTGGCATCGCCGCGGCACGGCGTGCTCTCGCGCCTGTACCGCCAGGCGGCCCTGCGGCTGCGCATCAGCCGCGAGGACATCCTGGGGATGCTCTACCGTGCCGCTGAGCTCCGCGACACGGGGCTCTCCACACGCGATCTCCGAGGCGGCGGGGGCAACGCGACGACGCTCGCTCTTGCGATGCTCCGCCAACGCGGGCTGATCACCCGAGCCGACGGGCTGTGGCGCCTCACCACCGAGGGGCACGCCACCGCCAGCCAGTTTGTCGGCACCCATCGGCTCTGGGAGTCATACCTTGCCGCCCGGCTGGGATTACCCCCGGATCACGTCCATCAGGCCACCCACCGGGCCGAGCACTTCATTCCGCCCGCCGTGCGTGAGAAGCTGGCCCAGGACGTGCGTTCCAGCCAGAGGAGCGAGTCACCGCTGACGGATCCCCACGGGCGGCAGATTCCCGGGCCATGATTCCGGACGCCGAGGGCCGCACGCTAGCATGAAACCGCACGCCCCGACTCCGGTACAACGGCTAACCGAAGTTTTTCACGTTTCTTCACCAAGCCACGACTCAATCGCAAGGACACCGATGCACCAACCCCGCACCGTTGCACGCTCCCGATTCGGCCTCCTGGCGAGCGCGGCCCTCACGGGGCTCGCGTTCTTGCTGGGCGCCTGCACGTCCACGCCCAAGCCCGTGCCGCTGACGAGCGAGCAGCGGGAGCTGAATCTGCAATCCATCGACATGGTGCACGGCCGCATCAAGCAGCGGCACTACGACCCCGAGAAGGTCGGGGCCGCGTGGGACGCCAAGCACGCCGAGATGCGCGCGGTTGTCGCCGAGGCCAAGACCCAGGGAGAGGCCCGGGCCGCGATGACGCAGCTCATCGAATCACTCAATCAGACGCACTTCTCGATTGTGCCGGTCGAGGCGTACACCGAGGTGGAGCCGGACTCGGAAGAGAAGGGGAAAGAGAAAGAGAAGGAGACCAAGACCGGCTCGGGCGAGATCGGCATTGATGTCCGGCGCTTGGGCGATCAGGCGGTGGTTACGGTCGTGTCCCCGTCCTCTCCCGCCGCACGCGCGGGCGTGCGGCCAGGCTTCGCGATCGAGTCGGTGGACGGCCGCCCCACCAGCAGGCTCATCAAGCAGCTCAACGCCATCGATCCCAACCGCGCCGGCTCCGCGTTCATGGCGGTCGCGTTGCTGCAGACACTGGGCCACGGCGAGGTCGGCAAGGCCCGCAAGTACGTGTTTCTGGCCGAGAATGAACGCCGCATCCATGTCACCATTGAGCCGGCGCCGCCCGAAGGCATCGTGCAGCGGTTCGGCAACATGCCTGAGATGCGTCTCAAAATCAATCGCCGCATCGTGCCGCCGGGGGTCGGTGTCTTCGCGTTCAACATGTGGTTCGGCCCGCCGCAGGTTTTCGCCGAGTTCGAGTCCCTGCTGAAGGAATGCGATTCCTGCCAGGGTTTCATCATCGATCTCCGCGGCAACATCGGCGGCATCGGCGCCATGACCATGGGCCTTGGCCGCCACTTCATCACAGAGCCCGATCAGAAGCTCGGCACGATGATCCAGCGTGAGGGCCGCCTGAACTTCGTCCTCAATCCGTCGATCACGCCCTTCACCAAACCGTTGGCCATCCTGATCGATGAGTCCTCAGCCTCGGCTTCGGAAATTTTCGCGGGCGGGATGCAGGACCTTGGCCGCGCCCGGGTCTTCGGGAAGCGAACCCCCGGAGCCGCACTGCCCGCGATCGTCGAGATCATGCCCAACCGAGACCGTCTCTACTACGCCTTCGCCAACTACATCAGCGCCAAAGGGCAGATGCTCGAGGGCCACGGCGTAATCCCCGATGAACCCGTGGAGCCCACTCGCGAGGCCCTGCTGGCGGGCGGAGACCCCATTCTCGACGCCGCGGTCGCGTGGATCACATCCCAATCGACCTCCAACAATCCTCCATCCCGCTGATCCGAGCGGCTCTGTGATGCGAACAGATGCTCGTCCGCCGCGTGGCGATGAGAACGACCTCCGCCCCGTCGCGAAACCCGGCGGGCACACCCAGGCACCTTGCACAGGAAGCACGATGAAACGCACGAACATGATTCTCCGCTGTGGTCTCGCCGCCCTTGTCCTCAGCGCCGGAGCCGCGGCCCGGGCCGACGAGCCGGCGAAGGCCCCCACCGCCCCCACGGCTCCGGCTGCGGACGAGAGCCTCCCCTCGGCCAAGGAGATCTACGAGAAGTACCTCACCGCGATCGGCGGGAAGGACAAGATGAAAGCGATCACCTCGCGCCAGGTCGTCATGACCATCGAGATCCCCGCCGCGGGCGTAAAGGGCACCGTCAGCATGTTCCAGGTGCCGCCCGCCAAGGCCTTCTCCGAGACCGAGCTGGGCGGCATGGGCAAGTTCGCCCAGGGCTCCGACGGGGAGATTGCGTGGGAGATGAGCCCGATGGCCGGCGCCCGCATCCTCTCCGGTAAGGAACGGGACACGTTCATGCGCGGCATGCGCTTCGACAGCGAGTGGAATTACGAAGGTCAGTACAAGGACATGAAGACCACCAAGACCGAGAAGGTCGGCGACAAGACCGCCTACGTCGTCGAGATGGTCTCCAATGAGGGCAACAAGGAAACCCGCCTGTTCGACAAGGACAGCGGACTGCTCCTTGCCTCCCGCGCGACCGCCACCACCCAGATGGGCGAGGTCCCCACCGAGACCCTCTTCGATGACTACCGCGAGGTCAACGGCATCAAGATGTCCTTCAAGCAGACCGCGAAGATGATGGGCAGTGAGCTCAAGACCACCGTCGAGAAGGCCGAGTTCAACGCCGAGATCCCGGAGTCGAAGTTCGAGCTCCCCGCCGACATCAAGGCCCTGAAGGAAAAGACCGAGAAGAAGTCCGAGAAACCCGCCACCGAACAGCCCAGCGAGAAGAAGTGATCGCCGACATATGAGCGACGGCTCATGTCTTCGGTTCTCCGCACCGCCCCCGGCCCCGTGCCGGGGGCTACTGTTTTTGCCTTGAGCGAGAACACGCCATCCTCTCAGCCCGCTCCCACGGCCGCGGATGAACGCGAACTCGTCGAGCGTCTTCGCCGCGGCGACAACGCCGCGTACGAGCAGGTCGTCCGCGACAACGGCCCGCGCATGCTCGCGGTCGCCCGCCGCATCCTCACCGACGAGAGCGACGCCCAGGACGCGGTACAGGAAGCGTTCCTGTCCGCTTTCCGCAACATCGCCAAGTTCGAGGGCGGCTCGCTCGTCTCCACTTGGCTCCACAGGATCACCGTCAACGCCTGCCTCATGCGCCTCCGCAAGAAGCGCCGCCTCGACGAGGTCTCCCTCGAGGGCATGCTCCCGGGCTTCAGCCCCGACGGCTATGTCACCAAGCCCACCGACACCTGGACCGACCGACCGACCTCCATGGAGCAGGCCGAGCTGCGGGCGACCGTGCGGACGGCGATCGACAAACTTCCCGAGCATTACCGCATCGTCTTGATCCTCCGCGACATCGAAGGCATGGACACCGCCCAGACCGCCAGCCTGCTGGAGACCACGGAGGCGGCGGTCAAGATCCGTCTCCACCGCGCCCGTCAGGCGCTGCGTGAGTTGCTCGACCCTTCGCTGCGCGATCATCCCGATGCACCCGCCGCACCCAGCGTCCGCGTGCCGGCTTCCAAACCCCGTTCCCAGAGCCCAGGAGCCTGAAACGTGTCCCGCGGCAGTCCCGACCCACAATCCGCCCAGTCCACCGCTGATATGCTGGCCCGCCTCAAGGCCGGCGACAAGCTTTGTTGTCGCGACTTCAGCGAGTTCCTGATGGCGTATCTCGACGGCGAGCTGGGCTGCGACGTCGCCTGCCGCTTCGACCAGCACCTCGCCAAGTGCCCGCCCTGCAAGACCTATGTCGAGACCTATCGGGCCACCGTGCAGCTCGCCAAGGAATCCTGCTGCCCCAAAGCCAACCCGCAGCTCGGCAAAATGCCCGCGGAACTGGTCAACGCGATTCTGCACGCCGTAACCAGCGAGAAAAAGTGCCAGTGATGGACAGGCTCGTTCCCGCGCTCCTGGTCTTTCTCGGTGCCGGCGTGGGCGGCGTGCTCCGCTACCTGATTTCCGAGTCCATCGGGCCCCACTCCAGCGGCTTCCCGGTCGCAACCCTGCTCGTCAACGCCGCCGGGTGCCTGGTGATCGGCTGCGTGCTGGGAGGCTTGCCCTCGATGTCCAGCATCACTCGGCTGGTGGTCGTGGCGGGCCTTCTAGGTGGTTTTACCACCTTCTCCGCGTTCGCCCGCGAGACTGTTGACCTTTGGCAAGACGGGCGACTGTCGGTCGCCGCAGCGTATGTGCTGGCGAGCAACGTAGTTTCGATCGCATTCGCTGCAGCAGGCTTTGTCGTCGCGCGTCGGTTCGCCGTGTAAATTGCGACCAACCTGATCGCGGATGGCTTGTTCGGCTCTCGTTGCGACCGCGTCGCGAAGCAGCATATCTCGCGTTGGAACAACACAACGACACCGTTTGGGGATGTTTGCTGTTAGACTCCCCGCTCGGCCAGGGAACGGGCCGCGTCGCGTGGAGCTCGATACGGATGGTCGTGAGTTCACTTTCTGTCCCCGGTGACTTGGGCACCAAGCTCATCCGCGCCAGCGGTGCCGGCGGCGGCGAACCCGCGCGCGAACTGGTGTCGTTCATCAACGCTGTGGCGCACGCGTTGGATGTCCCGCTCGCGGGCACGAGCATTGCGATCGGCGACCGGCTGTGGACAGGGCCCACTGTGGGTGTTCCGGCGGGTTGGTGCCCGGCCGACGCGCACTTCTGCCGCACGGTGATCGCCAGCGACAGGCCCGTCGCCGCCTCCAACACGCTCGCCGAGGGCAATTGGAGCAACGATGCATTTGTGACAGCCTGCGGAGTGCGATCGTACCTGGGCGTGCCGCTGCGGCAGCATGGCCGGGCGGTGGGGACGCTGTGGATCGCGGATCGCCGAGCGCGGGTGTACACGCCCGAGCACGAAAGAACACTTGTCGCGCTCGCCGACGCGTTCCTGGCCGAGGTCGCTTCGCTGCAGCAACCTCGGGGCGTTGTGCAGGGGGGGGCGGTCGCCGGCAAAGTGGGATTCTTTGAGGCCGACCTTCGTTCCAATACCGCGACCGTCTCGGGGTCGATTTTTCAGGGAGTCTCCGACGCCCCCACGCCGATTGCGGACCTGTTGTTGAAACTCTCGCAGCCCGCGGCTCGGGTCGCGGTCGAGTCGCTGATGGAGACGATCCGTGATGCCGACGGCCAGTTCCAGCAGGTCGTGGTGCTGCCGGACGCGAGCGGCGTCACGCACGCGTTCGCCGTCAACGGCGTCACCGAGCGTGATTCGGAGGGCGCGGCGGTCCGCGTCTGCGGAACGGCTGTTGAGATCTCCGAACTGCACGAGCAACACCGTGACACGCACGAACTGGCCCGCAAGTTGGAGCTCGCGACTGCCGCCGCATCGATCGGCGTGTGGGACTGGGACATCGTGTCGAACCTCGCGACGTTCAATCGAGCGTGGCTGGACATGCACGGACTGCAGGAGTGCTCTCTGGGGTTGGACCAGTGGCTGGAGCTCATCCATCCCGAAGACCGCGCGGGCGTGCAAGAGGCGCACGCCGCGGCTCTGGCGGGCGAGCGAGATCTCTCGATCTCGTTTCGGATCCGTGACGCCGGGGGTGCCGAGCGCCGCATCAAAGCGACGGGAGTGGTGCTCCGCGACGAATCGGGCCGCGCGATCCGGATGATCGGCACCAACATCGATGTCACCGCCGAGCTTGAGAAAGCCGAACTCCTCGCGGTCACCACGGAGCGGTTGTCGCTGGCGGTCGATGCCTCGGGAGCGGGCGTGTGGGATCACGATCTCCGCACGCAGACAACGGTCTGGGACGCTCAGATGTTTGCGATCTTCGGCCGCAAGGACCCGCGGCCGCCCAGCCGTGAGCAATGGCTGAACTATGTCCACCCGGAAGACCAAGCGATCGCGCAGAGCTGCTGCACCGCGGAGCCGAGACAGGGCATGTCCCGATCGCTGCGTTACCGCATCATCCGGGACGACGGCACCATCCGTCATGTCGAGGTGCACGCCACCCGGCGCCGGGATACCCGGGGTGATGTCGTCCGGTGTACCGGCGTCGCACGCGACATCACCGAGCAGGTCGAGCAGAGTGTGCGGCGCGAGAGCACGCGTCATTTCCTCGAGCAGACCGGCATGCTCGCCCGCATCGGCGGCTGGATGTACGACGCCGTTCACAACACTCTGCACTGGTCCGATCAGGTCAAGAGGATCCACGAGGTCCCTCTCGATTTTGTCCCCACTGTCGAGATCGCGATCTCGTTCTATCCCGGAGCGGCTCTCGACACCATCCGCTCGCTGTTCACGGCCGCGCTGCAGCATCGTCGCCCGTTCCGCGTCGAGCTCCCATTCCGCACCGCGCAGGGGCGCGACTTGTGGATCCGGACCATCGGCGAGCCGGTGATCGAAGATGACCGCGTCGTCCGCGTGGTGGGCGCGTTCCAGGACATCACGGACGAACACGAGGCCGCGAACCGTCTGCGGCTCATCACCGAGAGCATGGAGGACTGGGTGGCGTTGATGCGCGCGGACGGAGCGCGGCTCTATGTGAGCCCGTCGTTCTATCGCGCCACCGGCTGGACCGACCACGACCTGGAACTCGCCCCCCTCGACGCCCGAGTGCACCCGGACCACATTGAGATCGTGCGGGCCGCGCGGGCGGCGATCCTCGCCGGCAGCCCCCAAACGGTTCGGTATCGGTACCTTCGCAAGGACGGCACGTACATGTGGATCGAGTGCCGCAGCACACCGATCTTCGACGATCGGGGCGTGGTCTCGATGTACAGCTTCTCGGCCCGCGACGTGAGCCGAGAGCAAAGCACCATCGAGGAGCTGCGGGCAAGCCAGGAGCGGTTCCGGCTGCTGGCCGATTACACATCGGACTGGGTGGGCATCACGGCGATCGATGGCACCCCCATCTACGACAGCCCCTCGTTCTTCCGCCTGTCCGGCTGGACCGAGCAGGAGATCCGCTCACAACCGATGGCCTCACGCATTCACCCGGATGACCTGAAGATCGTCGAGGATCACCTGCGGACCCTGGCCAGCGGCGAGCCGTCCAAGGTGCGATATCGCTACAGAATCCGCAACGGTTCGTATCTGTGGCGTGATTGCCATTCGGTCCCCGTCAAGGACGAGCAGGGCCGGGTCAATAGGTATGTCTGGAGCAGCCGCGACATCACCGCGGAAACCGAGGCCGCCGACGCGCTGCGCGCCAGCGAACGCAATTACCGGTTGCTCGCGGATCACAGCCAGGACTGGGTGGGCCTGAACACGGCCGACGGTGAGAGCGTCTACATCAGCCCATCCTTCTTCCGGGCATCCGGCTGGACGGAGCACGACATCCGCACCATGCCGCGGGAGTCTCGCTACCACCCCGAAGATGCCCACCTGATCCGCGACAACATCGCCGTCGTGAACGCCGGACGCGAGAACCGCTATCTGCATCGGTACCTCTTCAAGAACGGGCAGTATCGCTGGATGGAGTGCCTCTCGAGCCCCATCACCGACGCCAACGGCGTGGTCACGCATTACACATGGACCAGCCGAGACATTCACGAGCAGGTCATCGCAAGCGAGGCGCGGCGCGAGAGCGATGAACGCTACCGCCTGCTCGCGGACTACAGCCAGGATTGGGTGGGGCTCACCCGGATCGATGGCGTCTGCCTCTACAACAGCCCGTCGTTCTACCGCACCTCGGGCTGGACCGATGAGGATCTCAGCGTCCGGCCCCGCGAAACGCGCCTGCACCCCGACGATCTGCCCGCGCTCGCCAAGAACTTCGAGGTCCTGCGCCGCGGTGAACGATCCCGCCTCCGCCACCGCTACCTCTTCAAGGACGGCACGTACCACTGGATGGACTGCGTCTCGTCGCCGATCCTTGACCATGAGGGCAAGCCGACGTGCTACGTGTGGACCAGCCGCGACATCACGCTGGAGATGGAGACCTTGCACGCCCTGCGCGCCAGCGAGGAACGCTACCGGCTGCTGGCAGAGAACACCGACGACCTCGTGGGCGCCAGCAACGAGACCGGGGCCATGACCTACGTAAGCCCGTCGGCCGCACGCATCCTGGGCTGGACCGCGGCGGAGATTCTCGCGAAGGACTGGCGCAGCCGGGTCCACCCCGAGGACCGGGATCACGTGGAGCGCAACGAGCTCGATGTCCGGGCCGGGCATCGCACCAGCATCCGCTACCGCACGCGTCACAAGGCAGGGCATTACGTCTGGCTGGAGCTTCGATCGTTCCCGATCAAGAACGACGCGGGCCGCGTCACCCGCGTCATCTGGACCGCGCGTGATATATCCGCCCAGGTCCGCGCGACGAGGTGGGATCAATCACGCGCCGCTGTGCTTGAGATGATCACGGGCGGCTCGGACCTGGCGGCGATCCTGGATGCCTTGGTCGTCAGCGTGGAGCGATGCCTGACCGGCATCCGTGCGAGCATCGGGATGATCCATAGGCAGGGCGAGAACGAGTGGCTCTCGCTCGAGTTCGGCCCGTCCTTGCCGTCCGGCATCCTGGAGTGGGGTTCTCAACGATTCCCCATCACACCGGATTCGGGGAGCTGCGGCCCGGCGATTCTCCAACGCCGTCGCCACGTGATCGAGGACATCGAAACCTCGAATAACTTCGGTCCGGACAACACGTTCCTAGTTGCCAACGGCCTGCGGGCGGTCTGGTCCGAGCCGGTGTTCACCACCAGCGGTGAGCCGTTGGGGACATTCGTCATCTTCCGCGCCCAGCCCGGCCAACCCGAAGCGACTGAGCTCACGCTCGTCACCGAGGCCGCGAAGCTGGCCGCCGTCGCGATCGAGAACCGCCGCGCCCAGTCGCTGATGGAACAGACGCTGCACGATCTGGCGTCGGCGCGTGACGCGCTCACCCAGCAGACCGCCGCGCTGAAGCAGCGTAACGACGAACTGGCCGCCGCCCACGCGGAGTCGGAGCGGCTGCGCAACCGCGCCGAGGAGGACGCCCGCGCGGCGGTCGAGCTGCGTCACCGCGCCGACGCCGCCAGCCGCGCCAAGTCGGATTTCCTGGCCAACATGAGCCACGAGATCCGCACGCCAATGACTGCCATTCTCGGCTTCGCCGACCTCCTGGCCGAGCAGCGCGGCTCGGACTCGGGTCGCAGCCCTGACGAGATGGCCGGCTCGATCCGCCGCAACGCCGAGCATCTGTTGACCGTCATCAATGACGTTCTGGATCTCAGCAAGATCGAGGCGGGCAAGCTGCAGATCGAATCGGTCCCCTGCTCACCACGGCAGATCATCCAGGACGTCCTCAGTCTCCTGGGTCCGAAAGCGGCCGAGAAGGGGCTCACGCTCTCGCTCACCTCAGGCAAAATGGTCCCCGACTGGATCACGTCCGACCCGACGCGGCTGCGGCAGATCGCCGTCAACCTGATTGGTAACGCGATCAAGTTCACGCCCTCGGGAGGGATTGAGGTGGGGCTGGAGTTCTCGCCCCCATTGCCCGGCATGAACCGGGGCGTGCTCCGCCTCGCGGTCAAGGACTCTGGCATCGGCCTCTCGGATGAGCAGCGCGAGCTGATCTTCGAGGTCTTCCGCCAGGCGGACACGAGCACCACCCGCCGCTTTGGCGGCACCGGACTTGGGCTGGCGATCAGCCGCCGCCTCGCTCGCCTCATGGGCGGCGACATCCAGGTCGATTCCACTCTCGGCCTGGGATCGACGTTCACCCTCAGCATCACCGCACCGGTCGCGGAACGACCGATACTCACCATCGCCCCCGGTGCCGCGGACGCGTACCACCTCACCGGCCGCATCCTCATCGCCGAAGACGGCGAGGACAATCAGCAGCTGCTCCGGCACTACCTCTCCCGGGCTAGGGCCGAATTCGAGTTCGTCACCGACGGCAAGCAAGCGATCGACCGAGCGATGAGCGAGGCCGCCAAGGGCACGCCCTTCGACGTCATTCTGATGGACATGCAGATGCCGGTCCTTGACGGGTACACCGCGGTCCGCCTCCTCCGCGACAACGGCTACAAGCTCCCCATCGCGGCTCTCACCGCCAACGTGTTACACGAGCAGCGCCAACGCGCCATCGCGTCGGGCTGCGACGATTTCATCGGCAAACCCTTCGACCGCAAGAAGCTCTTTGAGATCTGCCGGCGGCTGATCGAGCGCAGCAAGGAACTTCGTGGCGTGGCGGCGAACTCATAGCCCCCGCCCCCAGCCGCCGTCCCTCGGGAAGAAATCTCCGCCAGCCCCGCATCCGCCGGGCTTTGGTAAGGTATCCCTTGTCTCCGCCGTCCCCGTCTGGGCCGCCGGTCCTCACCTGTTGATCCCCACCGAACATGCGAACATCCATCATTTCCGTGATCGTCTCCCCGGCTCTTGTGCTCGCTTGCTGCGCTTGGGCGCAGCCCGCTTCGACCACACCGGCCCCTGCGGGCGGCACGGCGCGCACGGGGCTCATCCAGTTCCCGACCATCAGCCCCGACGGCCAGGTCATCGTCTTTTCCGCCGCGGGCGATCTCTGGGCCATCGCACGCACGGGCGGCGTCGCCACCCGATTGACCTCGCACCCCGCCGAGGACCGACGCGCCATCTTCTCGCCCGACGGGAAATCGCTGGCCTTCGAGTCGGAGCGCGACGGGCCTCGCAATCTGTATATCGCGTCGATCGACCGGACCCCTGAAGGAGTGGCACTCGGCCCGGTCCGACGCGTGACAACTGTTGATCGCGCGCAGAGCCTCGGCTCCTTTTCTCACGAAGGGTCGTCACTGCTATTCTCCGCCGCTCACGAACCCGCGATTTACCGCGGCAATCGCCTCTACCGCGTCTCCGTCCATGGTGGTCCCATCGAGCGCATGGCCGATTGCTTCGGATCACTTCCTCGAGTGTCTCCCGACGGCTCGTTCGTCACGTTCTCCCGTGGTCGCGTGGATACCACTCGCACCAAGTACCGCGGCTCCGGTGCGCCCGACCTGTGGAAGCTCAACACTTCGAACAACACGCTCGAACGGCTCACCTCCGATCCGGCGAGCGACGCCGATGCCTGGCCGCTCGCAGACGGCTCTGTGCTGTACGTCTCCTCCAAGTCGGGCGAGTACAACATCCGCCGTATTCCGGCCGGCAAGACCGACTCGGGTGCGGTCGATGTCACCAACTACCAGCCCACCGCCACGGAGCTGACCATCGGCCACGGCGTGCGCGACCTGGGTGTCAACGCTCCCGGCACCGCGGCCGCGTTCGTCCTTTGGGACACGCTGTACACCCTCGATCTGAGCAAGGAGGCCAAGCCCGTTCCCGTCCGCGTGGTCTTTTCCGCCGACTTTGCCGATCTCGACACCCAGCGCCTCAACGTTGGCCGCGAGATCAGCGAGCAGGCCCTGAGCCCCGACGGCAAAACGATCGCCGTCATCGCGCGCGGGCAAGTCTTTGTCCGTTGCACCGACGAGAACTTCCCGACCCGCCGCGTCACCTCCGGCAACGCCCGGGCACGAGGCCTCGCCTGGAGCCCCGACAACCGGATCCTGTACTTCACCTCCGACGACACCGGCACCAACCAGCTTTATTACGCCACCGTCGCGCTCAGCAAGAGCGATCTCATCCCCCCCGACGAGAAGAAGCCCGAGGACAAGAAGGACGAGAAGAAGCCCGAAGAGAAGAAGGACGACAAGCCAGCCGACGCAGCGACAAAGCCCGAGGCCGAAAAGGCCGACGACAAGAAGCAAGAGGACAAGAAGTCAGAGGACAAGACGGACAAGAAGGACGACAAGAAAGAACCCAAGAAGGACAAACCCGATTATGCGAAGCGCTGGGCCGAGTCCATCACCTTCACGGTTCACAAGCTCGAACCCGCGAACCTCGCCCCCGGAAAGAACGATGGCGTCTTCGGCCCCGAGCTCACCAACCCCACGCCCTCGCCCGACGGCAAGCAGCTCATCTTCACCCGGGGTCTGGGCGACACCATCCTGATGGACCTCGCCACCAAGAACTGCCGCGTCCTTTGGGAAGGTTGGAATTCCGCCGACATCTCCTGGGCCTCCGACTCTCGGCACATCGTCTACGCCAACGAAAACCTCGACTTTAACTCCGACATCTGGCTCTTCGACACCAAGCCCGGCGACGACGGCACGACCCCGCCAGCCATCAACCTGACGCGCCATCCCGACCTCGACATCGCTCCCCGCCTCTCCGCCGACGGCAAGGTCCTCTACTTCCTCAGCGAACGCGGCGAGAGCAACTTCCAGTACCAGGTCTCCGCGCTCTTCCTCGACAAGTCCCTGGAAACCCTCCGCCCGTACGAGTTGGAGGAGTACTTTAAGAAGGCTGGCGAAGCCGCCAAGAAGCGCAAGCCCATCGACCCCGTCGAATGGGACAAACCCGCCGAACCAGCCAAGCCGGAAGCAAAGCCTGAAGCCAAGGAAGAGGTCAAGGCCGACGATGCTGTCAAGCCCGACGAGAAGAAGGACGACAAGAAGTCCGAAGACAAGAAAGATGACAAGAAGCCCGAGCCCGCCAAGCCGCTCCGCTTCGATACCACCGATGCCTACCTCCGCATCCGTCGCCTGACCAACGGCACGCCCACCGGCTCCGGACAACTCGCCATCACTCCCGGCGGCGAGCGCATCGCCTTTGTCGCGGCGGGTGAACCCGATCCCTCGCTGGTCTCGATCTCCTACAAGGGCGACGACCGCAAGACCATCACCTCGGGAAACGTCGGCGCTCTGACCGCCTCGTTTACCGGCGACAAAGTCACGTTCACCAAGTCCACCCCCGGCGGCGGCGGGACCTCGCTCAACTCGTCAACCTTTGCGGGAGGCAAGGTGGACACGCTCCCCATCGATGCCCCTATCACTGTGGACGTCGCGGCCCAACAGCGCCACAAGTTCATGGAGGCCGCCCGCATCCTGGGCAATCAGTTCTACCACCCGACGCTGAAGGGCCTGAACTGGACCGGCCTGGCCGCCCGATACGTCACGCTGGCAGAGAAGACCCGTACCGTCCCGGAGTTCGCCGCCGTCACCATGATGCTCTTCGGCGACCTCGAAGGCTCCCACATGGGCGTCTTCCCGCCCCCTGGCTCAGGCCCCGGTCAGATCAACACCGGCTACCTCGGCATCGACCACAAGCCCGCGCCCGGAGGCTATGAGGTCACCCGCATCGTCCCCCGCTCCCCCGCCGAGGGTCCGACCGACCCCAAGGCGGTGCGTTTGCTGCCGGGCGACGTGATCACCATGATCGACGGCGAGAAACTCGCCGCCGACTCAGCCTCGGTCCCGAGCGTGGACCTCGCCGCCGCGCTGATCGGGAAGGCCGGCAAAGAGACACTGGTGACATTCGTGCGCAAGACCGACACCCCGGGCACCGACGGGACCATCAAGCCTCGCACCATCCTGATCACACCGATGTCCAGCGGCGCCGACGTCAACCTCCGCTACGACGACGAGTGCGAGCAGCGCCGCCTCATGGTTGAAAAACTCTCCGGCGGCAAACTCGGCTATCTCCACATCCGCGCCATGAGCCAGCCCCAGGTCGACGACTACGAACGCGATCTCTTCGCCGCCGCCGACGGCAAGCTCGGACTCATCATCGACGTCCGCGACAACGGTGGCGGCAGCACCGCCGACATCTTGCTCGCGTCGCTCACAGCGCCCCGCCACGCCTACGCCGCCAGCCGCGGCGTGGACCCCGCCACCGTCAAACGCGACGCCTACCCACGCGATCGCCGCCTCATCTACGGCTACAGCCGTGAGATCAGCGTGCTCATCAACGAGAACTCGTTCTCCAACGCCGAGATCTTCGCCCACGCCATCAAGAACATCGGTCGTGGCAAGGTCGTCGGCACCGCAACCTACGGCGGTGTCATCTCCACGGGTGCCGCGTCCCTGATCGATGGCACCCAAGTCCGCACCCCCGGCCGCGGTTGGTACGTCAGCAAAGACCACAAAGACATGGATATCTTCGGCGCCCAGCCCGACATCGCCGTCCCCCAGACCCCCGTCGACGAAGCCGCCGGCACTGACCCACAAATCGAAGCGGCAGTGAAGGAACTCCTGACCCGCGCCAAAGAGCCGCAGTAAGCAGCCTCAGGATTTCTGGACGGACAATCACCACAGAGACGCAGAGGCACAGAGAGAGACATTGGGTTCAAGGCATTCCCGATCGGATGTCTTCGACCAAATGCATCTCTTTGTGCCTCTGTGTCTCTGTGGTGAATCTACTCCGCCTCACACCGCCATCACATCCAGCATCAACTGCCCCGCCAGCATCGCCGTGATCTCCGACACATCCCGATCCGGCAACACCTCGACGATGTCCGCGCCAACCAGGCTCACGCCACGCAGCGATCGGACCGCCGCCAGCACCTCCGCGCTCGTGAACCCGCCCGCGACCGGCGTCCCGGTTCCCGGCGCAAACGCCGGATCCACCGCGTCCACGTCGAACGTGAGGTATGTTTCGCGCCCCTTCGTCCGCGCAGCGAATGCGGCCAGCGCCGCGGGCCCGTTTCGCCGCCACTCGTCCATCGTCACGATCGTGACGCCGTGCTGTTTCGCAAAGTCCAGATCCGCCGCAGTATTCAAAGTCCCGCGAATCCCGATCGAGATCATGGCCTTCGGATCCACGATCCCCTCTTCGATCGCCCGGATGAACGGCGAGGCGTGCCCCCACTTCTCGCCCCACACGCTGTCCACCGTGTCCATGTGCGCGTCGAAGTGCGCCACGGCGAGCGCCTTCTTTCCACGCTTCTCCCAGGTCGCCCGCAGGTTCGCGTACGCAATCGAGTGATCACCACCGATCGCGAGAAGCCGCGTGTTCGCATCGCCCAAGCCGCGCGCAAACTCCACCACGCTCTCCATCGTCTCCTTGCAGGAATACGGCATCACCGGGGCATCGCCCGCATCCGCGACACTCCATCGCTCCGCCACGTTCACACCCACCTCAATCGAGTACGGCTTGATGTACTGGCTCGCATCCCGCACCGCCCGCGGCCCAAACCGCGCTCCAGGCCGGAACGTCACCCCGCCATCAAACGGCACGCCGTAGAGCGCCCAATCCACCGGGCTGTTCGCCGGCGTGACATCGCTGAGCCGCGGCGTCCTCAAAAACGTGCAAATCCCCGCAAACCGAGGCTGCACCCGACCCGAGGGCAAGACAGTCTGCTTTCCCATGCTCGCTCTCCATCGACGCTCCGGGCATCACAGCTTGACCGTTCGGGTGCCACTGCCGGCCCGGCTCGGCGGGCCGGCAGTGCGAACGCCCGCGGCCACGCAGTGCATGCGATTTCCCGCAGCAAACCGTCGCTCACCCCTCATGCACCAACGACGTCGTCAGCGCCGGCAACTGCACCCGCCGCCCATCCTCCGTCACCAGATCAATATGGCTCGTCGGCTGGACCCCCTGAACCGTCCCCTCGTAGCGGTGCCCCGCGTGCTCAAACATGCGCCGCGACCCGACGAGAATGTCCCGCCGCGACCACTCAGCAGCCAGTGAGTCCGGATCCATCGCGAGCGCCCGATCGAACTGCCGCACCAACTCGATCAGCACATCCAGCCGCGTCGCCGCCGACCCAAGCATCGACGTCGACACCGCCCGCCCGCCCAGCACCGCGGGAAAATCCTCCGCCTCGTGCCGCACGTTGATTCCGATTCCGACCAGCGTTGTCTCACCCTTGGCCTCGACCAACACCCCCGCCAGCTTCCGCTGGCTCCCGTCGCGCTCCACCACGTCGTTCGGCCAACGCAATCCCAGTCTCACGCCCGGTCCCATTCCCACCGCCACTTCACACGCGCGGCACGCCGCCAGCCCCGCCGCGATCGACAGCCGCGCCGGTGGCACATCCCGCTTCACGAGCGCAAACGTTGCCGCCACGCCCAGCCCTCGCGCCGCTTTCTGTTCGTGCGCTTCGCCCTGCACCCACTGCCGCCCCAACCGTCCCCTCCCACCCGTCTGCCGATCCGCGGCCACGAGCGAGCTCACCCCATCCGCGCTCGCCCGCAGCGCCGCATCCTGCGTCGACTCGGTTTCCGCCAGCACCATCACCCGCCGCACGAGCGAGAGCCGCTCGCGGCGCAGCACGGCTTCGACCGCGTCCTGCCACAACTCGATCGGAGTCTCGCTCGGCCCGCCGCGCATCGACCACCTCATCGCTTCTCACCCTCAAAGTCCAAGCCCAAATCCACGATCGGCGCACTGTGCGTCAGCGCCCCGACACTGATCCGATCCACCCCGCTCTTGGCGATCGCCGCGATTGTCTTCAAGTTCACGCCGCCCGAGGCCTCCAACTCCACCCCCGGCGCAAGCCGATCCCGCATCGCAACCGCCTTCTTCAAGACCGGCGGCGGCATGTTGTCCAGAAGCACAATGTCCACCGCTGGCTTCTTCCCGCTCCGCGCCGCCAGCACCCGCTCCAACTGCTCCAGCGCATCGACTTCCACCTCAAAGAACTGAATCGCCGACTTCAACCCATCCGCCCGCTTCCGCGCCGCCTCCACCCACCTCGTCAATTCCCCGAGCGGCACCGCCGCGATGTGGTTGTCCTTGATCAGCACCGCATCGAAGAGGCCGATGCGGTGGCAGCGCCCCCCGCCGCAGCGCACGGCGTACTTCTCCAGTACCCGAAGCCCTGGCGTCGTCTTGCGGGTGTCAAAGAGTTGGGCCTTCACCGTGCCCTTCGACACCATCGCCGCCCGATACGCCGCCGTCGCCATCGCCACGCCCGACAGGCGGCACAACAAGTTCAACAGCGTCCGCTCCAACCCCAACACCTCCCGCGTCGGCCCGCGCAGTGTCAGCAATGTCTGCCCCGGCCGGAACGCCGCCCCGTCGCGCACACCCTTCCCAATCACCACCTTCACCCGCGGCCCAAACACCCGCACCAACTCCGGGACCGCCGCCAGCCCCGACACCACCCCGCTCTGTCTCGCCCGCACATGCGCGACGCACGTCTCCCGCGCCCCGATCGTCACCAGACTCGTCACGTCCCCCGGCTTCCCACCCACCCCCAAGTCCTCATCCCGCGCCACCACCGCCACCGCCCGAGCCGCCAACGGCCCGCCCAGCGCCTCAAACATCCGCGGCAACGACATCGTGTTCACATCCTTCATCACGCCCCGAGCGTACGCAGCGCTCGCCCGGGCCATCCCCCCCTCACCCGATCACCTCTTCGCCCCGTGATCCCCGCTAAAGTCCCCCGAAGGAGTCCCCATGGGTCTGCTCACAGGCAAAACCGGTCTCATCGTCGGCATCGCGAACGAACGCTCCTACGCCTGGCACATCGCCAAGGCGCTCTCCGACCACGGCGCCACCTGCGCCTACACCCACCTCCCGGGTGAGAAGAACGAGCGCCGCACCAAGCGTTCCCTCGAAGAGCTCAACCAGTCCAACGCCTGGCTCTACCCCATGGACGCCGCCAAGGACGAGGACATCGACGCCGCCTTCAACGCCTACGCCGAGAAGTTCGACAAGATGCACTTCCTCGTCCACTCGATCGCTTTCGCCGATCGCGAGTGGCTGCAGTTCGGCAAGTTCGTCCAGACCCCGCGGGCCGCGTACCTCAACGCGATCGACATCTCCGCCTACACCCTCCTGGGCATGGCCCGCCGCGCCCAGCCCCTCATGCAGCGCTCCGGCGGCGGCAGCATCCTCTGCATGTCGTACTACGGCGCCGAAAAGGTTGTCCCCGGCTACAACGTCATGGGCGTCGCCAAGTCCGCCCTCGAATCCACGTCGCGCTACCTCGCGGCGGAGCTCGGCGGCGACAAGATCCGCGTCAACAGCATCAGCGGCGGATACCTCCGCACGCTCGCCAGCAGCGCCGTCGGCGGCACCGACTCCATGTCCGACCGCGTCGCCGAACGCGCTCCCCTCCGCCGCAACGTCGAAGGTGCCGACGTCGGCAACACCGCTGTCTACCTCGTCTCCGACCTCGCCGCCGGCGTCACGGGCGAAACCCTCTACGTGGACTGCGGCGTGAACATCATCGGGGCCTGATCAGAACCGTCCGGGTGCCACTGCCCAACCTGCTCTGAGGTTGGGCAGTGCGGTCACACGCACTCACAGCAAAGCCCCCCGTCACCTGTCGCAGCCCACTTCTCCGAGGTCCGAATACCCCGACCCGACGGGTCTTACCAGTCCCCCACCCCCTCACACAACCACCGCAGCAGCGCGGCACCCACCCAGCTTCTCCTCCAAAATCCCCTTCAGAACCGATACTTGAAGCATGTCCTCGGTGGGCTCCAATATCGCCCAGTCGATCGCCGGCATCAGCCAGGCCGAGCGTCTGCAGCCCCGCTCCGCGAAGGCACCCAAGGGCGCGAAGGAAGTTCGCCGCGACGCGGCCGAGCGCATCGACACCGTCGAGACCACGCAGGCCGCCGACGCGGTGAAGAACCTCGCCGAGAACACGCAGGAAGAAGCTCGCGAGGACCACGAGGAGAATCCGACCGCGCCGGCGGACGCGGAGAAACCCCCGCGCCCCAGCCTCGACGTCAGCGGCTGATCAGGCCTTCGCGGCCTCGCGCGCTGCTGTCTTGACGACGACAACCTCCGGCACCTCCGGTGCCGCCTTCGGCGTCACCCGCCAGAACGTCGGCAGCGCATCTTCCCAAGTTTCCAGAATCGCCCGTGCCCGGGGGCTGCCCGTCTCGCGCTCGTGCCGCTCGATGAGACTGCGCAGTCGCTCGGCGTCCGGCGTGCCAGCAATCCGCTTCATCTCGATCATCTCGCGGTTCGCCAGTTCCGGCAGGTGTCCGTGCAGATCGAGCACGAACGCTTCGCCGCCCGACATGCCCGCGCCGAAGTTGCGGCCGAAGACGCCGAGCAGCACGACGGTGCCGCCGGTCATGTACTCGCAGCCGTGATCGCCGCAGCCCTCGGCGATCGCCAGCGCGCCCGAGTTCCGCACACAGAACCGCTCTCCCGCGCGCCCCGCGATGAACAGCTCGCCTCCCGTTGCGCCGTACAGCACCGTGTTCCCCACGATCGTCGTCAGGTGCGACTCCACCGGACATTCCTTCGGCTGGGCGATCACAATCGTCCCCGCGTGCATGCTCTTGCCCACGTAGTCCTGGGCGTCGCCGCGGAGCGTCAGTCGCATCCCGGCCGTACAGAATGCGCCGAAGCTCTGCCCGGCCGTGCCGCGGAACGTCGCGTCGATCGTTCCCGCTTCAAAGCCCGCCTCGCCGCGCAGCCGCGCGATCTCACCCGCCAGCCTGGCCCCCACCGTCCGGTCCCAGTTCCCGATCGTGTACGTGCGCACAAACCGCCCGCCCGCCGAGATGATCGGCCACGCTTCCGAAAGCAGCCTCTCATCCAGCGGCATCTCCGTCTCGGGCCGCACGTTCGCCGGCGTCGTCTGCCGCAGCGCCACCGCCGCGTCGCCGCGCTCGCCGACCTGATATCGCACCGGCGCCGCCAAGAGCCCGCTCAGTTCCAATCCCGCACACCGCGGCAGCGTGACATCACGCCGCTCCTCCAAGAGGTCCGTCCGCCCGACGATCTCATCCAGCGAGCGGCATCCCATCTCCGCGAGGATCATCCGCACCTGCTCGGCGATGTAGAGCATGTACGAGATCAGGTGCTCCGGCTTGCCCGGGAACTTAGCCCGCAAATCCTCCCGCTGTGTCGCGATGCCGACGGGGCAGGTGTTGGAGTGACACTGGCGTGCCATCACGCAGCCGACCGCGAGCAGCGCGGAGGTGCCGAAGCCGTACTCCTCGGCACCGAGCAAGGCGGCCATGACGACGTCGCGTCCGGTGCGGAGGCCGCCGTCCACCCGCAGCCGCACACGGCCACGCAGACCGTTCTTGACCAGTACCTGCTGCGTTTCCGCCAGCCCCAGCTCCCACGGCATGCCCGAGTGCTTGATCGACGACAAGGGCGACGCCCCCGTCCCGCCCTCGTGCCCGGAGATCTGGATCATGTCCGCGTACGCCTTCGCGACGCCCGCCGCGATCGTGCCCACGCCGATCGTCGAGACCAGCTTCACACAGATCCGCGCCAAGCGGTTCACCCGCTTGAGGTCATAGATGAGCTGCGCCAGATCCTCGATCGAATAAATGTCATGGTGAGGCGGAGGGGAGATCAGCGTCGTCCCAGGTGCCGCACGCCGCAGCTCTCCGATCTCTTCGCTCACCTTGAAGCCCGGGATCTGACCGCCCTCGCCGGGCTTCGCACCCTGGGCCATCTTGATCTCGAGTTCCGAGGCCGCCACCAGGTACAGCGGCGTCACGCCGAACCGTGCCGTTGACACCTGCTTGATGGTGCTGTTGCCCCAGTCCCCTTCCTCCGGCATCCACGAGCTCTTGTACCGCGTCTTGAGCTGCGGCAATTCCCGCACCGTGTACCGCTTGAACCGCGCCGGATCCTCGCCGCCCTCGCCCGAATTGCTCCGCCCGCCAAGCCGATTCATGGCGACGGACACCAGCTCGTGGACCTCACGCGACAGCGAGCCGTGGCTCATCGCCTGCGTGGTGAACCGTTGCACGATCGCCGCCGCTGGCTCCACCTCGTCCAGCGGCACCGGCGTATCCGACTTCTTGTAGCGCAAGAGATCCCGGATCCGCGCCGCCGGCTCCGCATCCGCCCGCCGCGCGTACTCGTCGAACGCCTCGCGCGATTGCGATTTCACCGCCTTGTGCAGTGCGGTGAACACCTCGGGCGCGTTGGTGTGATGCTCCGCCCCCTTGCGGAAGCGATAGATGCCGCGATCTGGCAGGCCTGCGTCGGCCGACGGTTCGGAGCCAAACCCCTCATCGTGAAACGCGATCTGATCCGCTGCGATGTGCACCAGTTCCATCCCGCCCAGCCGCCCCGGCGTGCTCTCGAAATACTGATCGATCACCCGCTTGGCAACGCCGATCACCTCAAAGAGCTGCGCCCCGCGGTAGCTGTGTAGCACCGCGATGCCCATCTTCGCCATGATCTTCAGGATCCCCGATTCCGCGGCCTTGCGGTAGTTCTTCACCGCCGCCGCTACGTCGCGCCCCTCTGACTTGGCGAGTGCCTCCACTGTGGCGAGCGCCAAGCGAGGGTGAATGAGAGTCGCACCGAACCCCAGCAAGCACGCCAGGTGATGATCCTCGCGCACGTCTCCGGCATCCGCGATGATCGAACAGAGCAGCCGCTTGCCGGTGCGGATCAGGTGCTGCTGCACCGCCGACACCGCGAGCAGCATCGGGATCGCCACCTTCTCGGCGCAGACGGCGCGGTCTGACACGACGATCAGCGACGCTCCGCGGTCCACCGCCGCCTCCGCCTCGGCGCACACCCGCTGCAGCGCTGGCTCCATCGCTTCCGGGCCTGTCTCCCGGTCGAACACCGCGTCGATCACCACCGACGGGAACCCATCCTCCTCACGCCCGCACAGCCACGCCAGCTCCGCGCCCGAGATCAAAGGCGACGGGAACCGGATCAGCCGCGCCGCTTCCGGCGCATCCTCCAGCAAGTTCCCACGCCGCCCGACCGCCGACTGGATCGACATGATCGTCTCTTCGCGGATCGAGTCGATCGGCGGGTTCGTCACCTGCGCGAACCGCTGCTTGAACGACCGATACAGCGACTGCGGTTTCGCGGACAACACCGCGATCGGCGTGTCATCACCCATCGACCCGATCGGCGGCTTGCCGTCGGCGCTCATCGGCCCGAGAATGCGATCCAAATCCTCCTTGCCGTAGCCGAACGCTCGCTGCAGCCGCACCAACTCCTCGGGCGTCACCACCGCATCGTTCCGCGTCGCCAACTCGGCCGGGATCTGTGCCGCCTCCGCCCGTACCCGGTTCTCTTGAAGCCACCTCCCGAACGGCAGCGACTTCGACACGCCCTCCTTGATCTCGCGGCTGTGCAGCACGCGGCCCGCCACGCCGTCCTTCGCCATCTCCACCGCGAAAATCCCGCCCGGCGCCAGCTTTCCCTTCTCCACCACCTTCGCCGGATCCAGCGGCAATATCCCCGCCTCCGATCCCGCCACGACCAGCCCATCGCATGTCACCCAATACCGCATCGGCCGAAGACCGTTGCGATCGAGCGCCGCCGCCGCCACGCGGCCATCGCAGAACACCATCGCCGCCGGCCCGTCCCACGGCTCCATCAGCGTCGAGTTGTACTCGTGCATGGCCCGCACATCCGGGCTCAGGTCCACCACGCTCTGGTGCGCTTCGGGCACCATCATCATCAGAACCCGCAGCGGATCGCGTCCCGACATCGTGAGCAGCTCAAACACCCGGTCAAACGTCGCCGAGTCGCTGTCGTTCGCGTTCACCACCGGCAGCAGGTCCGCCAAGGCCTCGCCGAACAGCTCGCTCTTGAGCGACCCCTGTCGCGCTCGCAGCCAGTTGATGTTGCCCCGCAGCGTGTTGAACTCGCCGTTGTGCGCGATCATCCGGAACGGCTGAGCCAAGAACCAGGTCGGGAACGTGTTGGTGCTGAATCGCTGGTGGAAGACGCACACCGCCGTCTCGAAGTCCTCATCCGCCAGATCGCGAAAGTACGCCGCCAGCTGCGGCGTCGCCACCAAGCCCTTGTACACCACCGTGCGTGAACTGAACGAGCACAGATAAAACGGATCACACCCCGCCTGCGCCACACGCTTCTGGATGCGACGGCGACAGACGTACAGCATCCGCTCGAAGTCGTCATCGCCGACGCCCGGCGGCCGCTTCATCAAGAGCTGCCGCGCCGTCGGTTCCGTCGCCCGAGCCTGATCGCCGAGCGCCGCGCGATCCACCGGCACATCCCGCCACATGAGCTGGATGATCCCGGCCCGGCGCACTTCCTCTTCGACGATCGCCAGCCCGCGCTCCCGCGCCGGAGCGTGCGACCGCGGGAAGAAGATCATCCCCACCGCCACGTCCGCCTCGTCGATCGAGAAACCCGCCGCCCGCAACTCACGACAAAGCAGCTTCCGCGGCACCTGCGTCAAGACGCCCGCACCGTCCGCCGTGCTCCCGTCCGCGCTCACCGCGCCCCGGTGCGCCAGATTGGCCGCCCCCCGCAGGCCAAGTTTCAGAATCTCGTGCGTCGCCACACCATCGACGCGGGTGACAAAGCCGACGCCGCAGCCGTCGTGTTCAAGTGATGGGTCGTACAGGCCGCTCGCTGCTGGAAGTTCCCGGTTCATGCCGGGACGCAACGTACCAACACCACAGAAGCCTGCGGTGCAAAATCAGGATCGTTCCCGAATGTAAATGCATTGAAACCGGATACACACCCATCGAGCGGGACAGCCCCGCCGTCTCAAGGAGGCATCAGCCCCGGAAGAACTTCGCGATGGCGTGGAACGTGACTTGCCGCCCGATCACGGCGATGGACTCGGTCAGCGGGATGTGTTTGGGGCACACCTTGACGCAGTTCTGGGCGTTGCCGCAGTCGTTCACGCCGCCGGGGCCCATGAGCACGTCGAGGCGATCGTCCTTGAGTTCCTTGCCGGTCTCGTGCCCGTTGAAGAGCCGCGCTTGGCTGATCGCGTGAGCGCCAATAAAGGCCTTGTTCCACGCGGCCTCGTTGGCTTCGTTGGAGCCCTGGTCGGGGATCTCGTTGAACTGCGGGCACGCCTCAAGGCAGCAGCCGCAGGACATGCAGGTGCTCAGGACATAGTGCGTCGCCTGGCTGGCCGGTGACTCCTTGGGCCCGGCGCCGAGCGAGTATGTGCCGTCGATCGGCACCCACGCGTTGACTCGCTTGAGGTTGTGGAACAATCGCGAGCGATCAACCCACAGATCCCGCACAACGGGGAACTTGGTCATGGGCTCGAGCATCATGACGTCGCCCTCGTTGGGCGCGTAGTCATCGATGAGGCACGAGCATGACTGCCGCACCTTGCCGTTGATCACCATCGTGCACGCGCCGCACACCTCTTCAAGGCAGCCAGAGTCCCACACGACCGGCGTCGTCGGCTTGCCGTCGGCCGTTACCGGGTTGGCCGCGATCTGCTGCAGGCACGAGATCACGTTAGCGTTCTTCGGAACGGTGATCTTGAAATCCTGCCAGTAAGCCGTCTTGCCCGGCCCGTCGCAGCGCTTGATGCGGAACGTCACCGCGCGGTTGGCCTTGGCCATCGCACGCCGACGCGACGCCTCGGTCATACCGGAGGTCGGAGCGGTCCCAGTTGGAGCAAGTGTGGAGATCATGGATAATGCTCTTTTCGTACTCGTCCGTCGTAGGGCCCTAGGCCACCCTTAGCTCGCGGCCCCCGCCATCTCCGGCTTCTTCGTGTCCTTCTTGCCGTATGTCCGCGCCGTCGGAGCCACCAGGCTGGCATCGATTGGCACAAACTCCAGCGTCGTCTTGCCCGCGTCATGTTTCGCCAGCGACGTCTTCATGAACTCCGCGTCGTTGCGGTCCGGGTAATCCGACCGGTAGTGCGCCCCGCGGCTCTCGCGTCGCTCCAGCGAACCCAGCGCGATCGCTTCCGCGATTGCCAGCATGTCGCCCACCGCACGCGCGTAGCTGAACGACTGATTCGTCCAGCCCGCCGAGTCCGACAGCTTCACCTTCGCGTACCGATCCTTGAGCTCCGCGAGCTTCGTCAGACACTGCTTCACGCGGGCCTCGGTGCGCACCACCGTGCACGCCGCCGTCATCTCGTCGCCGAGTTCCTTGCCGATCGCGTACGGGTTCGTCGCCGGGTCGCTCGCGCCCGCCGACGCGGAGTCCACCAGCGATTTCATCCGCGCCGTCTCGCGGCTCACGCTCTCGTCGAACACGCCTGAGGCCAAGCCCTCGGCCGGGGACTTACCAGGCGCCTCGTTTTTCACGTAGTTGAACACCGACACGCCGCAGAAAAGACCGTCGAAGATGCACGACAAGAGCGCATTGGCGCCCAAACGGTTCGCGCCGTGGTACGCGAAGTTGACTTCCCCGAAGGCGTACAGGCCCGGGATGTTGGTCATCGAGTTGTTGGGCGCACCGAGCTGCATACCCAGCCCGACCTTGGCATCAAGCGGCGCGGGCGAGCCACTCTTGTGCTTGGGCAGCGGCGTCGCGGGGTTGTAGTTCCCCTTGGTGTACGTCGTCCACAAGCCGCCCATCGAGTAGTGCACCGCCGGGAAGATCTTCATGGGCGTGAAGCGCGGGTCATCGCCCACGAACTTCTCGTAGATCTCGAGAATGCCGCCGAGTTTCCGCGTCAGGTAGTCCGGGTCGCGGTGCGTGAGATCCAGGTAGACCTGGTTCTCGCCGCCCACACCCAACCCCATGTTCACGCACACATCGAAGATCTCGCGCGTCGCGATATCCCGCGGCACGATGTTGCCGTAGGCCGGGTACTTCTCTTCCAGGAAGTACCACCGCTCACTCTCAGGGATCTGCTTGGGATCGCGCGGGTCCTTCGCCTTCCGGGGAACCCACACGCGTCCGCCCTCGCCACGGGCCGATTCGCTCATCAGCCGCAGCTTGTCCGCGCCCGGGATCGCAGTCGGGTGCACCTGGATCATCTCCGGGTTCCCGTACCACGCGCCCGCGCGGAAGCATCGGGCCGCGGCGGCACCGGTGCACATCACGCTCATCGTGCTCTTGCCATAGACGAGCCCACAGCCACCGGTGGCCATCACGACCGCGTCGGCCCGGAACGAGCGGATCTGCATGGTCCGCATGTCCTGGGCCACGATGCCCACCGCACGTCCATCGTGGATGATCGGCCCGAGGAACTCCCAGAACTCGTACTTCTTGACCTTACCCTCCGCCTCGTAGCGCCGCGTCTGCTCATCGAGAGCGTACAGGAGCTGCTGCCCCGTGGTCGCCCCGGCGAAGTGCGTGCGCTTGAACAGCGAGCCGCCGAACAGTCGCAGGTCGCGGTTGCCCTCGCTGGTGCGGTTGAACGGAACGCCCATGCGATCCAGCAGATCGATGATCTTCGGTGCCCAGTTCGCCATCTCCAGCACCGGGTGCTGGTCGGCCAGGAAGTCACCGCCGTAGATGGTCTCGTCGAAGTGCTCGTACTCGCTGAAGCCCTGCTGGCGAGCGACCTCATTGCACGCGTTGATCCCGCCCTGCGCACACACACTGTGCGACCGCTTGACCGGCACAAGGGAGAAGAGGTCCACGTCCAGCCCGGCCTCGGCGATCCGCACCGACGCGCTCAGGCCCGCCAATCCCCCGCCCACGACGATGACTCGGTGCTGCGACATCGTTTACTCCTTCGATGTCCGGTTGACAGTGAGATTCACCCCCGCCCCGTTCCCGCCGCCGGCAATCCGTTCGTTTCCGGACGGAGCACCGATCGACGAGTGGCTGTTCTTCAGCCCTTCCTCCAGCGCCCGCGTCTGATCCGGATGCACCACGGCGAAGACAAGGATGGACACCCACGCCATGAGCATCAACACCGCGCCCATCGCCGCGCACGCGTACCCCCAGCGTCGCTGAGCCGCCGCGGAGATCGTGAGCCCCCAGGTGATCGCTGCGGTCCACAGCCCGTTGGCGAAGTGGTACACCAGCATCGTGACGCCCAGGAAGTACAGGAGGGTTACCACCACGCCCCCGGCCGTGTACCCGTTCTGTGAGCCCTGCAGAGCCGCTGCCAAGGTCGAGCCGGCGAACTCCGAACTCCACTTCGTCCCGCCCGGCACAAGGAACGACCAGCCCCAACGAAGCGTCGCGACATGGTAGAAGATGAACACGATGCCGATGTAGCCGCTGACGCGCTGCAGCGTGTACCTCCAGTTGCCCTGGTAGGAATAGCGACGGGTGTTGGAGTGCCCGCTCAATGCAAAATACACGCCAAAGACCGAATGGAAAACGATCGATGCCCACAGCGTGATCTCGATCAACAGCAGGTGCGGCACCTGGGTGTTGATCCACATCACTTCCTTCCAGAAGTACGCCAGACCTTTCTCGGTGAGATTGTCTACGCCCGGCAACTGCTCCCGCAGCGCGAACGCGCCCCATGCCGCCGACGAATTGGTCACCAGGTGCGCGATCAGGAATACGCCGATCGGCACGATGCCCGTCAGCGAATGCAGGCGCCGGATGAGGAAATAGTGCTTGTCCAGGAACGACTGATCAGGGGCGGCAGCGACGCTGTGGCTCACGCGCAGAGTCCTTCTCCGGCCGCTCCCAGCGTCCGCGAGAAACGCGAACACCGGCGGCCGTCGTCGCATGGTAGCTGGTCCAACGACCGGTTCGCCACCAAAGTCCCCATCTGGAACGATGCCATCACCGAAGTGATCGGGCGCAGGTGTACGAACGAACCGCGGAGAGCGCCACCACGTGGTCTGCGCGGCGGCCAAGCGGTGCTCGCGATCAACACGACCGGTCCATTCCGCCCGCGATCCGTTTACGGCCGGCTACCGGCCTCCGGCGTGCCGAACGTCATGCCGCCCGGGCCGCCCGTGCCCACCAGGCCGCTGCCGCCGCCCTGGGGCTTGATCTTGCCTTCCTTGATCGCCTGGGCCACGTACTTCGCGATCTCGGCGTACTCCAGCCGCAGCTCACTCACGGCACGGGAGAGCAGCTTCGATTCCGCCTCGGTCAGGTTTCCCTTGGTTTTCTCTTCGAGCACCGCGAGCATGTCGATGTGCAGCTTCGCGTACTCGGGCGCCACCACCGCCCGCCCGGAGGCCGGATCGGGCACCGCGCCCAGGTACATCAGGGCCTGGCTCACGAACATCGACACGATGTCCTGGAAACCGATCGGACCGTCCGCGACCGGCTGCCCATCGGGACCCACGCCCGCCTTGGCCTCACGCTCGGCCTTCTTGGCGGCCTCCTGAGCCGCCAACTTCTCCTTCTCCGCCTGCGCCTGGCTCTTCCAATCCGTATCGATGATAATCTTGGGAGCGTCGCCCCCCTGCGGAGTCGTCATGAACACCTCGCGTGCCTTGTTCGGCGTGTTTGCGTTGCAGCCCGGACCGCTCAAGTCTAAGGCCATCCCCGCGCCAGAACCGAATCAGCGTCGGACCTTCCGAGCCGCACTCGTCGTGCTCATCGCGGGCGTGAGCACGGGGATAGCGGCGTGCTCGTCGTCCGACAAGTCACTCGCCGGCACCACCAAGGTCTCGCCGCAAGACTTCAAGTCCCCCACCGCCGCCGCCGGATCCGTCGGCGGCAGCGGCGAAACACCGCCCGCGGAGAAGCCCCCGGTCCGCACCGTCGCCGCCGATGCCGTGAGGCCTCTTCGCTCCGGCCCGGTCGCGGCCAGCGACAACATCTTCGACGCCACCGCCGACGTCGGTCAGCCGGTGCTCTCCGACGAACGACCCAAGGAGGTCGGCGAGCCCGTCTTCGTGGACGCCAAGATCGGTGACGTCAACAACCGCGCGATCTACGCGTCGGCCTTTGTCAACGAACTGGGCGACCGCCTCACCCGCTCGTACATCGAGCTCACCAAGGGCGACCCCCGCCGCGGCCGGGCCGCGTGGCGCCGCCAGGCCGTGCAACAGATTCAGTTCAAGCTCAATGGCATCATCGAGGACGAGGTTCTGCGGGCCGAGGCGCTCAATGCCCTCAAGCCCGAGCAGAAGGCGGGTTTCTTCAATTGGCTGAACAACGTCCGCAGCGAGGTCGTGGCCGAGAGCCGCGGCATCGAAGCGGCGGCCAACGAGCAGCTCTCGGCCAGCAACGGCACCACGCTCGACCAGTTCATGAAGAACAAGGAGCAGCAGGAGCTCATTAACTTCATCCTGCAGACCCGCATCAAGGCCCGAGTGAACACGAGCTGGCGCGACATCCAGCTCGCGTACGAGCGCCAGTACAAGGAATACAACCCCACGCCGCTCGCGGTCTTCCGCACCATCCAGATCTCGTCCCGCACGCCGGAAGAGGCCGCCCGCGTCACGGCGGAGTTCGAGAAGGGCCGGAGTTTCGACGAGATTGAGACCGAGCTCTACAACGCCCGCCGTCGCCCTTCCGAGGACGATGACGATACCGAAAACACGCTCAACATCCTCGACACCACCCGTTTCGACGTCTTCGAGCTCGACACCGAACTCTCCGAGTCTGCCTTCTACTCCAGCCCCGAAGTCAATGAGGCTGTTCGCAAACTCGCCGAAGGTCAGCACGCCGGGCCGTTTGTCATCTCGGGAAACACCTTCTGGATCAAGCTCGAGAAGATCATCCGCCTCTCAATGGACCTCTACAACGCCCAGATCGGCCTGGAGTACGGCCTCACCAAGGGCCGCACCGATTACGAGCAGCGGCGGTTTGTTGAGAAGCTCAAGCGTCGGGCGTCGTTCACCGACTTTGACACGATGACCCGCCGGCTCTTGGAGATCATGGAGGAGCACGTCACCTCCAACATCGCCAAGGGTCACGTCCCCGCCGAGCCGGCGAAGCCGGCCGCCACCGCGAGCGACACGCCCTGATCATCACTTTTCGATTCCCATGGGCTGGTGGCGTCGCATCCGCAACTTCCTGGGCCGCACCGAGACCGACACCGCGTTCGTCGGCCGCCGGGGCGAAAACGCCGCCGCGCGTCACCTGCGCCGCTGCGGCCTCCGCATCCTGGACCGCAACGTCGTGCTCCCATCGGGCGAACTGGATCTGGTCTGCGAGAGCGATGACGAGCGGCTGGTGATCCTGGTCGAAGTGAAGTGCCGCAGCGCCGATCACGCCAACCCCGCGGCTCCGCCTCCCGAGGCCGCCGTGGACGAAGAGAAGAAGGACAAGCTCGCGACGCTCGCGCTCGAGCTGCAACGCAAACACCCGCATTTGCGTCGCCCCACACGCATCGATGTCATTGGCGTTGAGGTCTTTGCCGCTGGCACCTGGCGTGAACGCACGCGGCTGCGTCACTTCCCGTCCGCGGTTCGACTGTGACGCCTGCGTTCATCACGAGCACGCTCGCTTTGCAAATCCTGGTGCCATTGCCTTGGCTGCAGGGAGCCAAGCAGTGCCGGCAACGGCATGGTCAAAAACGAAGAGACCCGGAGCGAACCCCGGGCCGCATGTCCCATCAGTTCTGAACTCAGGTCCCGGTGGCCGGCCGGATTGTGCCCACGACCGCCGGTTCCTGAGCAGCAATCTGTTCCGCGATCTCGCGGCGATGGATCTCGACCTCGCGCGGAAAGTCGAAAGCGACACGCACACGCTCACCCTTGATCGAGGCGATGCGGACCACCCCGATCGGGTTGCGCGGATCACCGATCACGATCTCTTCACCTTCACGACGCGTGATGACGAGCATGAGACCACTCCCTGGCCTGCGCACGCACAAAGTGGCGAGCATCACCGGAACACAACCCCGCCGCACTTCCACCATGGCGGGGACCACCAACAGAGTTATACCACGCCCCTGCCGGTCCCAAAAGCCCCATTCCAAAACTTTCGACGCCAAGTCCGCCGGCAACGCGGCGTCATGCGGTTCTTGTAACCCCAATCCTGACAGACACCTACACGCGAGTTGGTGAAGACTTCTTCAGCCCCCGGCTCACGACACGGCCCGGACGCCCTTGACCTCGGGCACGTGGGACTTGAGGTTTCGCTCCAAGCCCATCTGGAGCGTCATCGTGCTCGACGGGCAACCCACGCAAGCCCCGTGCAGACGCACCTCCACAACCCCGTCGGCGGCGATTCCCACCAGCTCAACATCTCCGCCATCGGACTGCACAGCCGGACGGATCAACGAGATCACCTTCTCCACGCGGCTGCGAAGAGCGGAAGGATCCACGGCGGGCGCAGGAATCGTCACGCCTCATTCTAGGGGTGCAACCCCGGCGCAATCACGGATCAGGTCGGCCGGAATCCGTCCAGCGGAAACGCCGGATTCGCGATGGGTCGCAGCGCCAAGGCCAGCAGCACCCGCTCGTCGTCGTCACCCGCGATCCGGTTCGTCCCGATGACGCGGCAGGCCGTGCACCGATGCACGATCGCCCACTCACCCTTCTCCCGCACCTCGATCGCGATCGGCTCCATCGCTGCGCGGCACGGGCTCGCCCGATCCCCCGGCTCCTCATCAACATGGCGCGACCACAGACACACCGGACAATGGTTCCGGTGCTTCGTGCCCCACGCCTGCGCGGGGATGTTGGAACGACAATGCACACACACGAAATCGCCCGCCTCATTCGGCCGGGCTCGATCAAACTTGTTCGTCATTGGTCTCTGGCAGCAGGCCCGGCAATGCGATCAGAATCGTCGCCGAGCGGGAATCATCCGACGTTCCCGGCACCAAGCCCGCGGCAAATCGCCCCTACGCGAGAGGAAAGCGACAAAACCGAAGCCGAGACGCTTCGGGATGCGATCCGCTGTGAAAAACACACCGATCGCGCCGCGGGAGTGGCTCAGAGGGTTGCTGCCATCACCAAATGGTAGCCACCACCGCATACGCGGTGCTGTGCCTGCATCCCGCGCGCCGCAAAGCTCGCGGACGGATTTACGGCATCTGCCACTGCTTCACGGCCTCGATCGGCCACAGCAGCATCACCACGTTCAGCGTCAAGTTGTCCTTGATCCACGCCAGCGTGGCCAGTTCCAAACCCACAAACAGCAGCAGCGTCTTCACGAGTCCCAGCCGCCGCGCCACCACGTATCCCGCCCAGCACGCGACCATGTCGCCCAGCGAGTTCGTCACGCTGTCCCCGCTGTAATCCAGCGAGGCCGTGACGGATCGGTACCGATCGATCACGAACGGCGTGTTCTCGAAGATCTCCCACGCCGCCTCGATCGCCATCGCGATCACCAGCGCCCACGTCACCGTCGCCCACGCGCCCCACGCTCGCGGCCCCGGCGATAGCGTGTCTTCTTGCAAGCCGGGCTTCCACCGCGCCGCCCATCGCGTCGCCCACAGGATCACGAAGTAGAAGATGAGCCCATGCGAGAAGTGCGACGGCGTGTAGGGATCGAGCAGGTGCTGCGATGTGTGCGACGACCACGCATTCCCGATGAACACTCGCATCTCGCCGCACGCGCAGAATGCCACCCGCCCCATCGCTCGCAGCGTCACCAGGGTCGCGATGGTGAGCAGCACCAGCGCCACCAGCGGCCCCGCTCCTCCCCGATCCATTCGCACGCCGCAGCACGGACCGTCGCCGCTCGAGCGGGCGTTGCCCGACTCCATCCCATCACAATTTCCGCTCGCGTCGTGATCCGGCATCTCTGGAGTATCGGAAGTCAGACGACGGGTGGCGGAGGAGTCCGCCTTTCGAGGCAAGCGGACGACGCACCGATGGCCGCGATGCGAAACGATTCATTCGTTTTAAGATTGGTTTTTGTTTGATTTCTGAAAGGTTATTCAATCCTGGAAAGTCCGAGATCGCTGGCAAAGCCCGGAAACTCGAGCATGTTTGCGGAGAGGGGAACAGCGGCGTCATGTGGTGTCGCCGCGCCCGGAGAGGTCTTCTTTCCCGTGGGAAAGACAGAAGAAAGGACACGAATCATGCGCGGAATGAACCTGTTGGCCGGTCTGGTGCTGGCCGCCGGAGCCACTGCGGCCTCGGCTGAGACGATTTACGCCATCACCAACACCCACCTGGTGACGTTCGACACCGCCAACCCTGGCGTTGTCTCCACCGTCGGCGCCTTCAACCTCGGCGCCAGCTAC
>DASVYC010000079.1:0-5119 GCA_036392375.1 Phycisphaerales bacterium | reverse complement strand
GCCGAGCACGGTGATGTCGAGCGCTCCCGCGCCCGCGCCACCGCGTGCCCCCGCGCCGCCGCTGCCGCCGTTGCTGGCGGCCGAGCCGGCACCGCCGCTGCCGCCGCTGCCGCCCTTGGCACCGACGCTACACGAGGTTCCGCCGCCGCCACCACCCCCGCCACCACCACCACCGCCGCCGCCGCGTCCGCCCGCCCCACCCCCGCCGCCGCCACCACCACCACCGCCGCCGTTGCCGGCGATGAACAGCGCGTCGGCGTTGGTGATCACGACGGCGTTCACGCCGTCGGCGCCGGTGACACCGAACCCGCCATCGCCGCCGGCTTGGCCGTTCCATCCACCGGCGCCGTTGGAGCCGTTGCCGGCGAAGGACATCGCGCCGAAGCCGAAGAAGCCGCCGCTGCCGCCGACGCCGCCGAATCCACCGGGCGCTCCGCCTCCTCCGCCGCCACCTGTTCCGCCGCTCGCGGCACCGGAGGGCTGACCGAAGCCGAGTCCGCCCGCGCCGCCGTTGCCGCCCTTGGTGCCGCTGCCGCCGTCGCCACCGTTCTGGCCTTGAGAGCCTGCACTACCCGAGAATCCGGCGAAGCCACCCGACGTGCCGCAGATGCCCTTGTTCCCGCCGTTGCCGAAGCTGCCGCCGCTGCCGCCCAAGGGCAGGATGATCGAAGCCTGCCCGGCGGCACCCGCCGTGCCCGCGCTGCCGCCCGCGCCGCCGCCGGGGCCGGGCGTCGCGCCGCTCGCCGAGGCGTTCCACGAGCTGCCGGCGCCCATGATCAGATTGCTTCCCACGAGAATGCGGCATGGTCTCGAGCCGGTGACCGTCACCGACTGATTCGCGGGCAAGACGAGATCGCCCTTGATCGCGAAGACGGCGACGCCGTTGTCCAGATAGGCGCGGAACGGCGTGCCGTTGAACGAGGAGGACAGCCCGTCGGTGTCACCGGTGATCGTCTGGGTGCTCGTGTTGATGACAACCTGCGCGGGCGCACGCGCGGTCACCCCTGCCGCGGCGAACAGCGCAAGCCCCCACCCCCGCCCGGATTGGCGCCGATCGAAACGACACCGCATCGCGCTGCTCTCCCCTGCGGCACGCTGTACAAGCCTCAAGAACTCGTCCCGCTCACACCGCCACGAAACCCGCTGGCTCAGACACTCCCACTCGCCGCGACGCGTTGAGCGAGTTTACCGCGCTCTTCGAAAAAAACCGCCCCGCAATCTGCGGGGCGGGGGACAATCGCTGGTTACCGGAACTCGATCAGATCGCTTACGGGCAGAGCACGTCGTTGTACTGCTGCACGAAGATCAGGAAGTCCGAGTCGTCCACGACCGAGTCGTTGTTCAGGTCGAACTTCGGGTTCGCCGGCGGCACGGTCACCTGGTTGTACGCCGGAACGAAGGTCTGGAAATCCAGGTCGTCGACGACGCCGTCGCAATTGAAGTCGGAGGCACAGTTGAAGAAGAAGACGATCACTTCCTCGTCGAATCCCGCGGGGTTGGTGGCCCGCGTCGTGACGATGTACGTGCCTGCTCGCGGGACCGGCCAGGAGATCACACCCGTTGTCGGATTGATGATCATGCCCGCCGGCTGCCCGGACACGAGCGACCACGTCACACCCGTGCCCTCGACGAGGGTCATCGCGTAGCTCAGGGGTGACGCGGAGCACGGATCGGCGCTGCTGACGCTTGTGATCAGCGGCTTGAAGTACAGCCGAATCGTGTAGTTGCCCGCGGCCTCGTTGTTGTTCACCACAGCGAACCCGTCGACGCCGGTCGCGGTCGCGGTGAACACGATCGTCTCGGTCGCGCTCAACACGCCGCTGTCCGACTCGCCGTCGTTATCGAATCGGCGGCCGTGCGAACGCGAGGAGCCGAAGCGGAAAAGGTCGTAGTTTGCGCTGCCCGTTGTGATGTCCAGGACCGCGGCGTAGGTCTTTCCGTTCACCACGCTGGCCTGGAAGTTGTCGATCAGGTCGGCGTCCGTGAACGAGCCGCCGGTCGCGGTGGTGCTCGACGCGGAGAGCGTTGAGACGACAGCCCGGGTCTCGACCCGGAAGGGCGGCACGGCCCCGGTGTTGGCGTAGATGCGGGCGGAGTGGACCGCGTCGCCGTAGTTGTGCCCGTCCGCGACGATGAAGTCCACCACCGTGTTGCCGAGCGTCGCGCTCTGGTAGGCGCTGAAGCCGCAACTCGCGGACGCGGAGATGTCCGGGTCATCATCCGCGAGCCCGCCGTTCTTCACCACAGCGATCGACGACCACGTCGCATCGGCGATCCGCCAGGTGACGTATCGCTCACCTGCTGGGTACGACGTTTCGAGGCCGCTCGACAGGTGCGTCACACTCGGCTGACCGAACGAGATGCCGGCGATACGGGAACCCCAGTCGGTCGTTGTTTCGGCGTGCTGGTTGAAGAGCCATGCGCCGCGCTCGTCGCCGCTGGGATCGATCGCCATACCCGAGTAATCGCCCCAGCGCTCGACGGCATTGCCGGTGGGGTTGTAAAACGTCGGGCTTGTGAAGATCAGCCCGCTTCCCTGCATCGACGCGTCCGCGGGCTGGCGGCCGCTGTGACGGGTCTGGGCGAAGCGATCATCACCCGAGGTGGTGAAGACGATGTACGCCTCGCTCAGCGAGTTCGCGGCGATGGCGGGATGGAAGTAGTACAGGGTGTCCGCGCCGAAGTCGCTGAACCACGTCACGCCGTTGGTGCTCGCGTTGATCCGGTACGAACGCACCACGCACTCGATGCTCGCGGGCGTGCCCCAGTCGCTGACGTTCGCGTGGCAGAGATAGATGGAGCCCGCCGCGTACCACGGGTCCTGCGTGCGGCAGTCGCCGGTGTCGAGCAGGTCGGTCGTGCCGTCCTGCCTGGCGTCGGGCGGGCTGTCGTACGCGCTGACGTTGATCTGGGTCGGGCCGGTGAGCGAAGGGCCGCTCGCCAGCGGGTTGGTGATGGTCCGCTTGGTGATCCACGAGGCGCCGCCCGCGACAGTGTTCATCAGGTACATCGTGGGCAAGCCGGTCGGCGTGAACATCTGCGTCGGCTTGATCGTGAACGCGGTGCCGCCGTCGTCGTTCTTGAGGTCCCAGAAATCCCACCAGTTCACGCCCGTGCCGTTGTACATCTGGTGCTTGCGCAGCACGCGGATCTTGGCGTACCGGAACGCATCGCTCGAGGTATACATGTTGCCGGTGATGTAGATACCGCCGCCGCTGGTGAGGCTGCTGCTGTCGCTGCCGCTGTCGACCGCGAAGCCTGGGAAGTCGCACCACAGCGACGTGTCGGTGCTGCCTTCGATGTCGGATCGCAGGAAGTATGTCCACCAGTCGCCCGTCGGATCCGAGGTCTTGGAGATCGAGATCGCCCAGTACGAGTCGCTGAGACGGCGGCCGTTGAGCGCCATCATGAGCCAGCGATTCTCCACCGGGTCGTAGATGATCTTGGGGTCGTACAAGTCCAGGTTCAGCGGGCTGTCGGCCCACCAGGTGGCGAAGCTGGTCGGACCGCGAGCGATGCTGCCGTTCTTGTAGTAGAACGCGAACTGGGTGTTGGTCACGACACCGACGTGCGTGCAACCGACGGCCAGGTGCGTGTCCGACGGGCGACTGCCGTTGGTGCCCGGCCCCTCGAAGTTCTCGTACGCCGTGGCCGAGCGGTCGGTGAAGTACGCGTTCGCGTCCTCGTCGAGCCCGCGGCGGTCGAAGACCGCGCCGGTGCGATCGACCATCTTCCCCTCGCGCACGTCCGACTCGATCTTCTTCCACCGCGCCTTGTCGGCGGCGATGAGATCGGGCCGGTCCGACAGGCGCTTCGCGTCCTGAGGGAATGGAGCCGCGGCGAGGCGGGCCGCGACCTCCGCCGCCCGCGCATCGACATCGACCCAGCGGGTCGTCGTCGCCGCGCCACCGGCTCCTGGCGCGGAAAACTGCGCGAGCGCACTCGCACACACGATGCCAAAGGCAACCGCCGTCGACACAATTGATTTCTTCATGAGCATCTCCTCAGTCCGTTGCCAGTCTACAGAGCAGGACCGGAGCGCCAAGAGGAAATCCGCCGCATCTCCGACACGTGCGAACACATGCCTGACTTGTGCATCAAACCGTGCGCGTGCCTACGGGCACAGGAGCTCGTTGTACGCCACGACGAACAGCTGGAAGTCCAGATCGTCGACGACGCGATCGACGTTTAGATCGCAGGGACAGTCGCCCGCGGTGTCGCGGGCTCCGCCGCCGTCGTCGTCCTCGTCGCACAACAGTGTGTCGTAGGCCACAACGAAAACCTGGAAATCAAGGTCATCGACGAGGCCGTCGCCGTTGAAATCGGCGTCGCAGGGAATCGGCACAGCGGCTTCCAACGCCGCGAGGGCCTCGCTATCCGGGCAACCCTCCGCGATGGTGATGTCGTGGGCAAGTTCCTTGTCGTCCAGCACCACGCGGTACTGGATGCTCTGCCAGTCATTGTGCCCGCCCATCTTGTCCCCCGGCGTCGCGTCCGACGTGCCGGAGATGCCGGCCGATTCGGGCAGGAAGTTCAGGTCCTCCGCGGCATGGGATGAGAAGACGCCGTCGTCGTCGAAATCCACACGCCGCCCGTCCAGCTTCACCAAACGGAATCGGCGGGCGATCTCGGGGCCGCTGCCGTAAGGCATCGAGTAGTTTCGGTACAGCGACGACGTGATGCCCGACGTTTCATCGAGCGCGTTCTCATCGAGCGGCGCGAGCTCCTCGCGCGAGAAATCGAGCGTCCAGAATCGGTTGCTCCACCGCATCGGGTGCGAGAGCGCGTAGTTCATCACGCTGGGATAGTTCGGCTTGCACTGGTGCGACTTGACCCCGGTGGATGTGATCGCGTCGAGCGCGCCGCCGTGGTGAAGGCCCAGGGTGTGCCCGAACTCGTGCATGAACGTGGCGGCACGGTCGTCCTCGTCGCGGAAGCCGTCGTTGTACGTGAAAGCCGCGAAGTCAACCAGGAAGTCGTTTCCGCCGATCTCCGCGATGCCGTTGTACCGCTTCGCGTTGCCGTTGAACTGCAGACCGTCGTAGATCAGGCAGTAACGCACCGCTTTGGCCTTGGCTTTCAGGATGTTCGCGGCGTTGGGGTCCGCCCGCTCTTGCGG
>DASVYC010000078.1:0-31063 GCA_036392375.1 Phycisphaerales bacterium | reverse complement strand
CACGCGTGGTAGCACAACGCCGTCGTTGTGCGCACAACCCCGTCGTTGCGCCGTCAATCTTCACCAGCAACCCCGCCAACCCGTTGAATCACCCCCCGCATCCATGCGACACTACGGGAAGTGGAGCAATGCAGTAGTGGGGTAGCGGGGCAGCGATGCCGGGAAAGGGGGTGGGGCCGTGCCGCAGGTTGAAAGCCGTGACAACTTCATCCCCACCGACCACGAGCGCCGCGTTCTGCTCGAGTTGATCCAATCCCCGCAGGAATCCCTCGAGTCGATCGCCCACGAGCTCAAGATCACCCTCGCCGCCCTGACGATCTACCTCGCCACCGACGACGCGGCATCTCTCTTCGCCCAGGCCGACCTCGCCAACGCCCGCCGCGCCCGCACCGCCGCCGCCGCCCACTTAGAGAAATGCGTCGGCGCCCTCGCCCTCATCATCGACGACTTCGTCTCCGACATCACCCACAACCTCCAACGCGAAACCCCGAAATCACGCCGCGAACAAGACCGCCAAAAAGAAACCACCCGCCGCGCCGCCACCGTCCTCTACCGCATCGCCAACTTCACCCCCAAAACGCTCACACTCCCCACGCTCACGCCCCCCGCGCCCCGGCCCCCCGCCGCGCCCCCTCTCCCCGCGAAGCGGGGAGAGGTGCCCGAGTCCGCGAGGGCGGTGAGGGGCCTGAACGCGCACATTGCAGCAGCAACTCCCCATCCCACACCCAACATCCCCGCCTTGACGAACCCCACGCGCCAGCGTGGAGCCACCCCCGTCACCATCGCGCTCCCCGTCCTCAACAACCACCCGCTCCCACCCACAACGCGTACCGCCTCAACCAGCCCCGAGCGTCAGCAAGCGGCTCCCCTCGCCCCCACATCTGAAATCCCAAACCCGAAATCTCAAGTCCCCCCATCCGACACTCCCGCCGCGCCGAGCCCCAGGCACGACAGATCCGGACCGTCCGCCGCGGCCAACCCTCACCAAGTCTCCAACCGCACCCCCGTGCTCGACGGTTCTCCCATCGCTCAACCCAGTTCCGCCCGCTGCGAACGCGCCACCGTTCCCCCGTAACCCCACTCACTTCCGCGGCGTCGCCCGCTTCTCGCTCTTGATCTTCTCCGCGTGCTTCCACACCGCGTCGAAGATCACCGACACCGCTTCCTGCTCGTCGCCGCTCAGCGACGTGTTCACGAACAACACCACCCCGATCTCGTGATCGAGATCGGCCAGCATCTCCGAGTGCAGGCCCGGGTCGCTGCCGCCGTGACCCACGCGCCTGCCATTGAACTTCGTCCGCCAGAACAGCCCCGAGTTCCCCGCCGACGCCGGAAAGTTCTCCGGTCGATTCGCGTCCGTGTATTGAAACCGCACCATCTCCTTCGCGGCCTCCGCATCGAGGATCCGGACGCCGCGATGCGTACCCCCATGCAGCAGCGCCGCAAAGAACTTCGCCAGATCCGCCACCGACGTCCGCACCCCGCCGTCGGGGTACGTCGTCCCGCCGTACAGCGGAATCGGAATCGTCAACCCGTTCTGCGCCACGTACAGCGTCGAGTGATTCGCCCGATCGATCTCCGACAGGAACCAGCCCGTCCGCGTCATGCCCAGCGGTGTGAAGATGTGCTCTCGCGTGTACACATTCAGCGGCACACCCGTCGCCCGCTCCACGATGTACCCCGCCAGCCCCGCGCCGATATTCGAGTACTCCCGCCGCCGCCCCGGCGCCGCCTGCACAAAGTTTTCCGCCGCATACAGCGTGCCCCCCGGCACCAGGTACCGCTCCAGGAACGTCCCCAGCGGCTCCGGCGAATCGCCCCCGTAGTGATACGTCCCCGCATACGCCGCCCATCGATCCGTGATGCCCGACGTGTGGGTTGCCAGATGCCGCAGCGTGATCGTCGCGCTCGGCTGGTGCGGGTTCACGACGCGGAACGGCAGGTACGTGTTGATGTCCGCATCCAGCGACAGCACGCCGCTTGCCACCGCCCGCATCATCGCTGCCCCGAGCACCGTCTTGGAGATCGACCCGATGTTCATCACCGTGTCGGTCGTGAACGCCCGCCCGCTCGCGCGATCCGCCAGCCCATAGCCCTGGGACCACACGATCTCGTGATCGACGATGATCGCCGCGCCCGCACCCACAATCCCCGCGTCCGCCATCTTCTGGCGCACAACGTCATCGACGTTCCCCGCATCCCCCTCGTCTCCCCAACCCGCCAACACCCCGCTGGCACCAACGGCCAGTGCCGCGAGAAAGCCGCCGATGCGCATGCGATACCCGATGACTGTCCTGCTTGGCATGGCAACGTCAGATGCGCCGGGTCCGCTTCTCCGTCGCAAACCCGGGTGGCCTCGACCACGCCGCGTTCCGTCTGGGTCGCGTGCCGCCGCTTCGAGATCCGTGGCGCGACCCTTGCCGCGCTGACGATCGTGCTCGATCTTCGGTGCTCGCCTTGGCAAGAACAGGCGTGTCTGTTCGCAGCAGGTTCGTAAGGATCTTCCCTCATTCTGTCGCACCATGTAATGAATTATGGCGTTTCCCGGCCGCGATGGACGCGACTTCTAGTAGTCTCGCGACAACGTTGCACCGAAAGGAGGCCCCCTATGAGTCGTGTGCTTCGTGGCGTCACCGCGTCTGCTGTTGTCTGTGGCTTGGCCGCAACGGCGGCGGCGGTCAACATCAACCTGTCGGGCGGTTTGGGCAACGGCAACTGGCACACACCGAGCGTGCCGCTCGGGCTGGGCGGCTCGCTTGCGCCCATCGCCGTCATTCAATCCGTGCCCGGCGTGGGTGATTTTTCATGCGATGTGTACGCCGACAATTCGGGCACGAGTACGCTGGGCAACAGCGTGTTCAGCCTGAAGGTCACCAACCTCGTCTTCCAAGCGTACGGGCCGCTGCCATCGACGCAGACGAGCGTGAAGCTCAAGGTGGAGGAGAACTTCATCGTGCCCTCCGCGCTGAGCACACAGGCCGCGGCTCTTGCGATGGACGGCGTGATGTCCTCCACGGGTGGCTGCACCGTCATCGGGAACGCCCAGTTCCGTTCACCGATCGGCAGCTCGGGCGGCACGTCGCTCCCGAGCCTGTCGTACATAGGCGGCTCGCCCGGGCCGGACTTTTTCAACGTGGCGCCGTCGTTCGCAACCGTGAGCCCGCCCTTCGCCGGCATCGGGCTGAACGTGCTGTTCCTGCAGATCCAACTTGAGATCTTCATCAACGGCAGCGGGTTCGTCAACATGCCGTCGAGTTTCACCGCTTCGTCGGAATCCGTGCCGTCACCAAGCCCGCTCGCCCTCGCCGCCCTCGCCGCTGCCGCGGCCAGCCGTCGCCGAAGGTAACGCACTGGAGAAACGCACATGAGTAAGCAAAGCCGAGTCGCCGGGGTCGTCGCGTGCTGCGCCGCAGTGGCCGGGCAGTCCCTCGCCGCTCCACCCGTGCAGCCGGGACACGACATGGACGTCCTGAGCGGCGGGCCGCAATCGCCGCTGCCGATCACCGTCGTCAACAACCAGATCGTGTGGGTGGCGTTCACGCTCTCCAACGGCTTCTCCCCCACGCCGGGCGTCAGCCTGTCGACGGGTCTGCCGCTTACCGCGGTGACGTTCATGGACATCACGATGCAGGCCGGCTCGGCGTACAACGTCGACTGGAACTTCGGCCTGTACAACTCATTCGGCGTGTTGGTCGCGTCGAGTCTCGCCGCACTCGGGCCCGACGGCCCGTCGGGCGGCGGCGGTTCGTACGCGCAGCTTTCGTTCGGGCTCCAGACGCCGCGCCCAACCCTTGCGCTCACGGGGCCGCAGACGACATTCGGGCTCGCGCTGGCGAATCAGAACAACCCGTTCGTGATCCCGCCTCATCTCCCGCCGGACATCTACTACCTCGCGATCGCGGCCGGACCGACGGCGACGTTCGCCAACAACTTCGCGGCCAGCGGCAGCTTCACGGGCGGCGCGGTCACGGCGATGATCACGATCGACAGCGATAACCGCGGCAAGTGCCCGCTCAATCCCTGCGACCTGAACAGCGACGGGGCCGTGGACACCGATGATTTCGTGCTCTTCGCCGCGGCGTACCAGGCGTTCCTGTCGCGGACGGGAGATTTCAACAACGATTCAATCACCGATGACACGGACTATGTGATCTTTGTCAACTGCTTCTCCAACTTGTTCTCCGGTTGCTAGCGGCTCCGTCGGCCTCCGTTGACTCCTCGCTGATGCTGGCGGTTGCGTGCCGCTTGTCTCTACGATCCGGCATGCCACACCTTCGCCACGCTCTTTCCAGCCTTGGCATCGATACGCACCCGCGCCTGGTGTCCGATGTGCCTTCGAACGCAATGTCTGATCCCGCGCTCGCGATCGTCACCAGCCCCACCACCAACAAACCCATCGCCGCCGTCCGCCTCGACGACGAGAAGTCGTACGAAGAGACCCTCGCCCGCAGCGCCGCCGCCTTCAAGAAGTGGCGCGAGGTCCCCGCCCCCGTCCGCGGCCAGGTCGTCCGCGCCATCGGCGACGAGTTCCGCACCCACAAAGACGCCCTCGGCGCGATCATCACCGCCGAGGTCGGCAAGATCACCAGCGAAGCCCGCGGCGAAGTCCAGGAAACCATCGACATCGCCGACTTCGCCGTCGGCCTCTCCCGCCAGCTCTATGGCCTGACCATGCCCAGCGAGCGCCCGGGCCACTCGATGCGTGAGCAGTGGCTCCCCCTCGGCCCCGTCGGCGTCATCAGCGCGTTCAACTTCCCCAACGCCGTCTGGGCCTGGAACGCCATGCTCGCCGCCGTCTGCGGCGACACCGTCGTCTGGAAGCCCAGCCTCCTCGCCCCCATCATCGCCATCGCTTCGAACACCCTCGCGCAGCGCGTCGCCTCCCGCTTCGGCCACGAAGACCTCTTCACCCTCGTCCTCGGCACCGACCAACTCATCGGCGAACGCTTCATCGCCGACAAACGCCTGCCCCTCATCAGCGCCACCGGCTCGTGCCGCATGGGCCGACGCGTTGGCGAGGTGGTCTCCACGCGCCTCGGCCGCAGCTTGCTCGAGCTCGGCGGCAACAACGCCGCCATCGTCCACGAGGACGCCGACCTCGACCTCGCCGCACGCGCGATCGTGTTCGCCGCCGTCGGCACCTGCGGCCAGCGTTGCACGACGACACGCCGTCTCATCGCCCACGAGTCGATCGTCGATCCGCTGCTCGCCAAGCTCACCAAGGCCTATCAGTCCGTCAAGATCGGCGACCCATCACACGAAGGCACCCTCGTCGGCCCGCTCGTCAACGCCCGCGCCGTCGAGGGCTTCGAGCACGCGATCGCCGCGGCGAAACAGCAGGGCGGCACGGTGCTCGTCGGCGGCGGCCGCGCATCGGTCGCGGGGCTCGGCGGCCACTTCGTCCAACCCACCATCATCCGTGCACCGGCCAACAACCAGCTTCCCATCGCGCGAGAAGAGACCTTCGCGCCCATCCTCTATGTGTTTACCTACCACGACATTGAGGACGCGATCGCGATGCAGAACGGCGTGGACCAGGGCTTGTCGTCGTGTATCTTCACCCGCCACGCTGGCATCGCGGAGCGGTTCCTGAGCCCCGCAGGATCCGGCAGCGACTGCGGCATCGCCAACGTCAATCTCGGCACCAGCGGCGCCGAGATCGGCGGCGCGTTCGGCGGCGAGAAAGACACCGGCGGCGGCCGCGAGTCGGGATCGGACTCGTGGAAGGCCTACATGCGGCGTCAGACCTGCACCATCAACTTCAGCGGCAAACTGGAGCTGGCCCAGGGGATCAAGTTCGAATAGGAAGCCGTGATTGGACGAGCATTTACGACACGCACTGCCTGACCGCAAAGCCGGTCAGGCAGTGGCACCCGATGCGTTGATTCTGATCACAGCAGCGGATTCTTCGCGCCGATCAGGTACTCACCCTGCGGCGAGAGGTTCGGCTGCGGGTTCACGAAGACATCGGTCCAGAGCTCGCGCTCTTCCGGGATCGGGGAGTTCTCGGCGAACTCCATCGCGGCCTTCACCGCGTTCTTGACCTCGGTCTGGATGTCCATGAACTGCTGCTCGGTCAGGATCGGCTTGCCGTCGGGGCCCTTGCGCTCGCCCATGAGCTGGCTGGCGAGGCGGTCGATCGAGTCCTTGGCCTTGTACTGATCGACCTCTTCCTTGGTCCGGTACTTCTGGGGGTCGGACATCGAGTGGCCGAGGTAGCGGTAGGTCTTGAGGTCGACGAAGGCGGGCTTGCTGTTCTCGCGACAGTAATCAACGACGGGCTTGAAGGCGTCGTAGAGGTTGACGACGTCGAGGCCGTCGATGATCTCGCCGCGCATGCCGTAGGCCTCTGCCTTCTTGCGGAGGTCGTGGGCCATGGTGGTGCCGCGCTCGATGGCGGTGCCCATCGAGTAGCCGTTGTTCTCAACGATGTAGATGACGGGGATGTCGTAGAGGCCCGCAAGGTTCATGGCCTCGTGCAGCGCGCCCTGGTTGAGGGCGCCGTCGCCGAGGTAGGCGAGGGAGACCTTGCGCTTGGCGGGGCCGCCGTCGACGCTGCGCTTCATGACTTCGACTTCGTACTTGGCGGCGAAGGCGAGGCCTGTGCCGAGCGGGGTCTGGGCGCCGACGATGCCGTGGCCACCGAAGAGCCAGTTGGGCTTGTCGAACATGTGCATCGAGCCGCCCTTGCCCTTGGCGCAGCCGGTGGCCTTGCCGAACATCTCGGCCATGCAGGCGCCGGGGTCCATGCCGCGGGCCAGTGCGTGGCCGTGGTCGCGGTAGGCGGTGACGATCGGGTCGTCGTGGTTCAGGGCGCCGATGGTGCCGACGGCGACGGCTTCCTGGCCGGTGTAGAGGTGGCAGAAGCCGCCGATCTTGGCCTGCTGATAGGCCTGGGCGGTGCGGTTCTCGAACTCACGGATGAGGAACATGTCCCGGAGCCACTTCACGAAGGTCGAGGCCGGGAGGGAATCAGAGGGTTTCATGGCTTTGGCAGCAGAGGACCCGCCCGACATCGCGGGGCGGTTCGAGGCGACAGTCGTCATAGTGGGAAACGGTAGGTCGATTCCGGGTCGCGATCTCGGCGATGAGGCGGGGTCCGAGGAGGCGTTGAGCGGCGGCTGAGCCCCGGCTGAGGGGCTATTCAGGCACACAGCGTCCGGAATCTGGCGGTGTTTCAAGGTCTGACACCCGCGTTTCACGGATGAGCTGGCGTCGGGTTCTACGCTTGTGCGTGGCCTCTGGCACGTCCAATCTCGGCTCGTTGGCGTTGACCCCGCTGGGGCGGCCGCCGAGCGCGCCCGCGGACTCGGGCGAGCGTGGGCATGTGCGGGTGGATGTGCTGCCGGTGTTCCTGCCCGACCAGTCGGATCCGGTCGAGGGCGAGTTTGTCTTCGGCTATCGCGTGCGGATCACGAACAACTCCGATCGCATCGTGCAGTTGCTGTCGCGGCGGTGGACGATCATCGACGCGCACGGGCGGGCGCGGAACGTCGAGGGCGAGGGCGTCGTCGGACGCCAGCCGATCCTGGGGCCGACGCAGTTTTTCCAGTACGAGAGTTTCTGCCCGATCAAGACCCGGTGGGGCACGATGGAGGGTTCGTACACGGTGCGGGCCCGCGAGACCAGCGTGACCGGCGAGAGCGCGTCGAGCATCTTGGACACGCAGTGGCCCGAGACGCTGGAAGTGAAGGTCGCGCGGTTTTATCTCGTTGTCCCCCAAGACGACGGTGTCGAGGCGGGGAAGCGCGAAGTCGCTGAATAGTCACCACAGTCGATGAAGGCGATGCCGGTGCGGGTAGGCGAGCTGGCTCGAACCACGTCACCGCGGTCGATACTTGGCCGGCTTCCCGAGCGTCAACTCGCGGAGGCGTTCCATCATCAGCTCGATGGGGCGGGGGACGACTTGCAGTTTGGCGACCGCCGCCTCGGCCTCCTGCAGCCGCTCGCGGCGGAGCCGATCGGCCTGGGCATCGGCCTGATTCACGGCGACCACGGCGGCACCGGCGCGGTATGCCGCCAGCTCCTTGAGCCAGGCGTCCTCGGGCTGGAGCAGTCGTCTCCAGATGGGGGTGATGCGATCGATGTGCTCGATCGCCTCGGTGCCGCGTTCGGAGCGGATCAGCCACACGCAGAGCGACGACTCGATCAGCAGGGACTCGAGTGAGTCGCGGGTTCCTGCCTCGCTCGCGCGTTCGAGCGCGATCTCGGCCAGGTCGATGCGTTTGTCCCAGAGGAGCTGGTTCTTCTTCGCGTCCCCGAACAACTCGGAGCCGGCCGCGGCTTCCAGGAAGGTCGCGGCGTTGATCCAATTCGAAGCCACGCTGTCGGGCCGGGACTGGATCAAGACCGTCTGCACGAGGGTGCCGGCAATGGCGGCCCGGTTGGCGCGATCCTTGAGCACGTCCTGCTCGATCCGGAGGCTGCTGAGCTCGGCCTGTTGTTTGCGGGCCTCGGCGTCTGCCATGCTCTGGACCACGAACATCGCGCCCAGGGTCGTAAAGCCCGCGGCCGCGACGCCGCCCAGCCAGAGTATCGGATGGCGCCGCACCGACAGACCCAGACGCCGGTGGATCGGGCTCCGCGACCAGCCCAACGGGCGGTGCTCGAGCCAGAGTCGCATATCGGCGATCATGGCGTCCGCGGATCGGTACCGGGCGCCGGCTTCGAACTCGAGCGCCCGCCGGCAGATGGCCTCGAGGTCCGCGTCCAGATCGGGTCGCAGGTGCCGAAGCTGAGGCAGATCCGATCCGTCACCCGAAAGCCGCGCGAGAGCCTCGGCCACCGTCGCGCCGTTGGCGAAGCTGCCGGTCAGCAACCAGAAGAGGATCGCGCCCAGCGAGTACACGTCGTCTTGCTGTGAGGCCGGGTAGTCTCGGAACTGCTGCGGCGACTTGAACGCGAAGGAACCGCCGGACTCGCCCTTGGGCTCGAAGGTCACCCGCTGGGCGATGCCGAAGTCGGCGATTTTCGGGATCCCCCCGACCATCAAGATGTTGCCGGGTTTGAGATCCCGGTGCACCAAGCCGACGGTATGAGCCGCCTGCACGCCCGAGGCCACACCGATCAGAATCTGGACCGCCGTACGAGCATCGAAGCGTCCCGGGGTTCCGTCGCGGAGCGATTGGAGCGTGCCGCCCGGAACATGCTCGAAGACATAGAACGTTTCGCCGTGGTCTCCGTCGAAGGCGTCGAGCGATCGCACCACGTTCTCGTGGTTGACCCGACGGGCTTTGGCGGCCTCGTCGTGTGAGCCCGCGGCGTGCAGACGCTTGACCGCGACCCAGGTCTGATGCCCCTGGGGTGACAAGGCCAGATCCAGCGCGAGGTAAACCGCGCCCTCCGACCCCGCTCCGAGGCACTGCTGGAGCTGGTACCGCCGCCGCCCGCGGCCGATGCTGGGCCCGACTTCCAGAGGCAGTCGCAGAGGCTCGGGGTTGGCGATCTTCTCGACCAGTTCCGTGGTGCTGAGCATCCGGCTTCCGAGGCGGCAGGCGATCTCGATCTCTTCGCGGAGCTCCGGATAGTCCCCGGCCAGGCCCTCGGCCGCGGCGTTGAGATTCCCGGTCAGGATGGCTCGCGACTCGAGGCACACCTCGATCGCGCAGTCGAGTACGACGGGTCGGGAACGGATGTCGGGGACCGCCCGCAGGAACAGTGAGAGCTCCAAGCCGGGTCCACGGGGCGCCTCGTCGGCGATGATGTCGCTCAGCGAGTCATCGTCCAGGACCGCCACCCGCTGCAGCCGTGCCTCAAAGTCTGCTGCTCGCCTGTCCGTCGTCGGGTTGACCAGTCGCATTTTCATCGTTGCCCCTTTGCCCCTGTCTCGGCGATCTGCTTCCGCAACGCTTCGCGCAAGCGTTGCCAGCGCTTGCGTACGGCGGCCGGCTCCATGCCGATCTCGTCCGCGATCACTCGCAGGTCGTTGTCCAACAGCCACAAGGTCAGGATCTCACGGTCCACCTCGGCGGGAACGCCGCGGATCATGCGGGCCAGCTCGACATCGTCGGCGTTCGATATTCCGTTGCGATGGCCCAACCGGTTTGCTCTCGCCATGCTGCATCGGATCTCGTAGGCCAGCAGGGAATCCTCTCCAACCAAGCGATTTGTCTTTTTGAGAATACGCGATTTGTCAATCACCGCATGGTCCGCGATCCGGAAGATGAGGGACCACAACTCCGCTTCGGACGCAGCGGAGACGGCCCCTCGCGACACCATCCGATCCAGGCGACGGAGAATCGTCGCCACAAGGTCTTGCGAGTCGCACAGTCGCCGCATCGCGTGATTGAGCCGCTGGCGGTAACGGCGTCGGATGAATGGCGCCTGGGAAGCGACGAAGTCGGCCGCGGCGCTGCGGTCTCCCGAACGGATTCTCTCGAGCAACTCCTGCATAACGGCACTTTCGCTTTGCGAGCCCCGAATCCGCGCCCGCGGCGCGGCCACGATTTGTGTTCAGAATATCACAATCCGAGCAAATCGGACATCCGCTCGTCACACATCACCACCCTGCGCCGCCCATCCAACGGCCTTTTGCCGGACTGAAGGAGCGGCGACATGGGGATTCTGCTAGCCAGGGTGGTCATCAGCAGCGTCTTTCTTGTTTCCATCCTGCCGGCTCGTGCCCAGACCTCAATGACCACCCCCAGATGTGATTTGGAGGAGGACGTCGTGCGCGCCATTGGAATGGACGTGTGGACGGATCTCGAAGACGCGATTCGGATGATCTGCATCGTCGTGGGATGCCACATCGATCGGTCTGGGCCGACAGCGATGCTGAGCGGCGATCTCGAAGCCGACGGGTGGCGTGTCACTATTCAGTACGCGGCCGACGGTGTGCGACAGGATCTGACCCCGCAAGAGGTCGCCAGCGGCAGCGCTGCCGCGCTGCGGATTATCTCCCTGCTCGCCGCAAACCCGACTGTGGTGAGCGAAGAACTGAAGATCGCGCTCACGAACACTGCGTCGAGCATTCATAACGACCTCATGCAGTGAAGCGATCGGGGTTGAGAGCAACCGGCCGGAACGGGGTGCGACCCGTAGAAGGCTGCTGCGTGCACCTCTTGTGATTCGGATCCTGTGATCAAGCTCGGATAGTCGGGCTCGCGACACTGTGTTCTCGATTGGCCCGGTGCTCACGAACATCCGGCTCCGGCGATTCCTTCATCGCGATCGCCGCGGATGTATCAAAGGGATATCGGCGACCGTTCGACGCACTGGATGCGTTCGCCGAAGACGCGGATCGGACCGTTCCGCAGGGCTGGACGCCGAAGTTGTTGATGGCGCTGCCGGAGAAGACGGGGTGACCTCTCGCCCGCAGGACGGCGGCGGGATGGAGCGCGGTGCCCGCGCCACCGGCGGTGGATTTCGCGGGTCGGCCGCTGGAATCCCACCGCACTCGCAGACCAAACGCGAGCCGGCGCGGCTGCCCAATGGGGGTTGGCCGGATCTACACTCTGGCGGACCTCTCTACTGGAGCAACACCATGACCGAGCGCAAGCCCTTTGTCGGCGGCAACTGGAAGATGAACACCAACCGAACCACCAGCGCGGACCTGACGCGGCAGGTGGTGGACGCGTTGAACGCCGTGCACGGCGTGGAGAGCGCGGTCTTCCCGCCGTTCCCGTACCTGCTCGCGGTGCGGACGATCCTGCGGGACCGGGGCAGCGCGGTGAAGCTGGGGGCCCAGGACTGCTACCACAAGCCCGACGGGGCGTTCACGGGTGAGGTGTCGCTGGAGATGCTCAAAGACTGCGGCGTGCAGATGGTGCTGTGCGGGCACAGCGAGCGGCGGCACGTCATCGGCGAGAGCGACGAGCTGATCAACACCAAGACGCGGGCGGTGATCGACGCGGGGCTGACGGCGGTGTTGTGCATCGGCGAGACGCTCGACCAGCGCGAGTCGGGGCACACCGATCCGGTGAACCAGCGCCAGCTCCGGGCGGGCCTGAACGACATCTCCGCCGACGCGATGAACAACGTGATCATCGCCTACGAGCCGGTGTGGGCGATCGGCACCGGCAAGACGGCGACCCCCGAGGACGCCCAGGACGTGCACGCCAAGCTGCGCAAGCTGCTGGGCCAGATGTACAACAAGGAAGTCGCGGACCGGACCCGGATCGTTTACGGCGGGAGCGTCAAGGCGTCCAATGCCGAGGAACTGTTCCGTTGCCCGGACATCGACGGCGGGCTGATCGGCGGGGCATCGCTCAAGGCGCCAGAGTTCGCGGGGATCTGCAAGGCGGCGGTGCAGCAGCCGAAGTGAGGCGTCAAGGCTTCACCACAGAGACACAGAGACACAGAGGCACAGAGAGAGGCATGGGGTCAAGGCAGGGCGGGTCGGCGGATGGGGCCTCGGTCGGCGGCTTCCTGCGTCGCCGTGCTACGCAGCCACTTTCAGGTCCGTTGTCTTCACCCGATTTATCTCTCTGTGCCTCTGTGTCTCCGTGGTGACTGCCCCGAATCCGTGAAATCCGGCCCGTGGTCCACTAGAATCGGCCCCTCCGGGAGCGACCGTGGCCACGACTTCCATCAACGCCCAGCCCTTGCGTTTGTCCGTTGTTGCCGGGCCGGCGATGGACACGATCGAGGTTGCGCCCGACAAGCCCGTGGTGCTGGGACGCGCGGGGATCGCGGACGTGCGGCTGTTGGACGAGACGGTGTCGCGTCGGCACACCCAGATCGCGCTGCGAGCCGAATCCTGGCTGGTCACCGATCTGGAATCGCGGCACGGGACGACGCTCAACGGCGTGCAGCTCGCTCCCAACGCGCCCGCGCCGCTGCAGCACGGGGACCTGATCCGCATCGGACCGTGGATCTTCCGCGTGCTGTTGCAGGGCGGCGGGCCGACCACGAGCATCGTCGCGACGACGGACGACGCCGGGGCGTCGATCAGCCGGGTGCAGAAGGTGCCCGAGAGCGAGCTGGCGATCCGGGCCCAGGAGCGGCTGGATCTGCTCATCGATGCCGCGGCGTCGATCGCGGGCGCGGACTCCGAGGCGGCCCTGGCCGACAGCGTGCTGGACGTCCTGGTGCGGGCGACGTCGTTCCCGCGGGCGGCGTTCATCAAGCGTGTGGGCGACAGCGACGCGGTGGAACTCGTCGGATACAAGGGAACCGATCAGCCCGGCGGGACGCCCATCCCGGGCGCGGCGGGGGCGACAACGGCCAAGCAGACGGAGGGGGGATTCCCCACCAACTTCGGTCGCCCCAACGCGGCGGCCAAGGGCTTTTCGCCGAGCCGCTCGCTGATCCGTGCCGCCAGCGAGGGCCAGGTGGTGCGTATCGACGCGGGCAGCAGCGCCAACTACGGGCAATCGATCATCGACATGGGGATCCACAGCGCGATCTGCGCACCGGTGATGGTGGGCACGACGCCGGCGGCGTTCCTGTACCTCGACAGCCGCGGGAGCGAGGACGCGATCGCGCCGGACTCGGCGGCGTTCTGCCAGGCGTTGTCGAAGATCTGCGGGTTGTCGATGGCGAAGATCAGCGCGATGGCGCTGGCGGATCGGCAGAAGAAGCTGGAGGGCGACCTGCAGGCGGCGCGGGATGCGCAGAGCCTGATCATGCCCGTGCCGTCGGCGACGGTGGGAGCGTTCTGCTACGCGATGCACAACGTGCCGGGGCGGATCGTCGCGGGCGACTTGTTCGACGTGATCGCGATGGAGCCTGGGAACCCGCGGGGCAAGGTGGCGGTGCTGCTGGGCGACGTGGCGGGCAAGGGCGTGGGAGCGGCGCTGCGCATGGCGACGGCCCAGGCGTTTATCAACGCGATGCTGCAGCACACAACCGACGCGGCGGCGGTGATCAACGCGACCAACCGGCACATGTCGGCCCGGTGCGACCCGGGGCAGTTCATCTCGCTGTGGTTCGGGGTGTTCGAGCCGCAGGAGAACGGCAGCTGCAAGGTGACGATCGTGGACGCGGGGCACGGCTACTGGCTGCTCAAGCCGCCGGGCGGCGAGCCCAAGCGGATCGAGACGACCGGCGGCGTGCCGATCGGCGTGGACGGGGATTACCAGTATCCGTCCGAGACGATCGAGGTCCCGGCGGGGGCACGCGTGGTGCTGTACAGCGACGGCGTGCACGAGCAGCCCAGCCCGGCGGGTGATGAGTTCGGGCTGGACCGGACGGTGGCGGCGCTGTCGAACAGCTCGAACCCGGAAGAGGACGTCGTGAACCTGATCCAGTCGGTGAAGGCCCACGCTGCCCCGCAGCTCGTGGCGCAGGCGGCGGCCGGGCCGTTCAGCACCGGGCCGGAGGTGCCGTTGGCCGACGACGTGACGGTCGCGAGCGTGCTCATTGGCGGATCGAACAACTGATCCCGAGTGGCGATGGGCGTGGGTGCCGCAACCGCTGCGAGGAAGGGCGGTAGACCCGCGAGGCGCGTGCCGCGGGGGGCTGCATGTCATGAGTCTATTGATCTGGATCGTCTTCGCTGCGTCCGCGTTGTTCCTCGCGTTGCTGGGCGTGCCGCTGGCGCGCGGCAGAGTGGCGCCCAACGGGTTGTACGGCTTTCGTGTCCAGGCCACGCTCGACGATCCCGCGATCTGGTACCCGGTGAATCGGCTCAGCGGGCTGTGGCTTTTGGCAACGGGCGGGGTTGTGATTGTGAGCACCACCACGCTGTACGGGCTCGGCATCGGGCCGGGAACCGCCGCGGGAATCAACCTAGCCGCACTGGGGCTGTGCGTTGCGGCGTCGGTCGTGCACGGGCTGATCGTCTCGAGCAGGCTTGCCAAGGCTTCGAGCCGCGCGGGTCGGACGGACTGACCGCCGCGTCTGTCCTGTTCTCAACTACTGTTCGCGATGCCCTTGGCCTGCACGAACTGCACGTTCGCCTACACCCCCGGGCAACCGGTCGTCCGCGGCGTGTCGGTCTCCTTGGAGGCCGGACGCATGACCGCCATCATCGGCCCCAACGCCGGCGGCAAGACCACGCTGCTGCGGCTGCTGGTGGGGTTGCGCGACGCCAGCGACGGGTCGGTGACCATCGACGATCAGGCGGTGGCGGGGATGGCATCGGCGGAGCGGGCGCGGCGGCTGGTGTACGTGCCGCAGCACTCGGAGGTGGCGTTCGCGTTCTCGACGCGTGAGGTGGTGACGCTCGGGTCGTTCGCGGCGGGCAGGCGGGGCGCGGAGGACGCGGCGGCGCGGGCGCTCGCCGAGGTGCAGCTCGAGGATCGGGCCGAGGCGGCGTTCACGACCCTGAGCGCCGGGCAGCAGCAGCGGGCGACGCTCGCGCGGGCGCTGGTTCAGCTCGACGCGTGGAGCGAGCGGGGCGCGGGAGCGCGGTACCTGCTCGCGGATGAACCGGTGAGCGCGATGGACCCGCGGCAGGCGCTGCGGTCGCTGGCGATGGTGCGGCAACTCGCGTCGCGCGGGATCGGCGTGGTGTGCGTGCTGCACGATCTGTCGTTGGTGCTGCGGTTCGCGGACGAGGTGGTGATGCTGGCCGCGGGCGGAAGGGTGCTGGCGGCGGGTCCGACGCGCGAGACGGTGACGGCGGAGCGGCTGGGTGAGCTCTACGGCGTGGGCTTCGAGCCGCTGCGCGACGCCCGGGGTGAGGCCGCGGCGTTTGTGCCGACGCACGGGGCGTGACGGGAGGGCCATCCGAGGCTGGCTCGCGGACTCGCGAGCCCCGGTGTCGACGCGTGTGGCTCGTTGTTCCGCGTTCCGCGCGGCTTACGACTCGGCCAGGTCTTCCTTCTTGACCTCTTCCGCGTGCTCGAACGGGCCCGGCGAGCGGGTGAAGAGCGCCACGCCCTCGGGCAGGTTCTCGGCGACGCGAGCGACGACGTCCCCCACCACGGCGCGGCTGAAGGGCGTGCGGCGCGACTTACCCATGATCAACGTGTCGCAGCCGAATGTGACGGTGTAGTCCAGGATCTCGTTGGCGACGTCGTTGCTTGTCACGTAGATCGGAACGAAGGGCACGCGTGCTTCTTTGGCGAGGATCGCGGCGGTGCCGAGCGCGGCCTGGGCGTCGGGGTCGTCCTCGATCTTGGGCTGCTGACCGGGGGCTAGGTCGAGCACGCGGAGCGTGCGAACGAAGAGGACAAAGAGGGTGGCGTTGCGGCGCTTGGCGATGTCGACGGCGTAGGCGGCCTGGTCGCGGCCTCTGGCGGCGAGCATGATGCGCGGGCCCGGGCCTGGCGTGGTGGGCTGGTTGCGGATCTCTTCGAGCCAGCCGACCTTGGGCTCGGGGAGCGGGCTGGCGGCGATGCGACGGGCGTTGACGCGGACGACGAAGCGGGTGATGAGCACGCTGCCGACGATGAACCCGGCGAAGATCGTGGCGTTGGGCTTGGCGACGATGATCGTGAGCTCGATGGCGGTCATCAGGATCGCCAAGCCCCACAGGCCGGCTCGCTCGTAGGGCTTGACCTCCAGCTTCTTGTTCCAGGCGCAGGAGAGCAGGTTGATGGCGATGGCGCCCACCACGCCGATGGCGTAGAGCTCGCTGAGGGCCTTGACGTCGGCCTCGATGATGAGCAGCGCCATGGGGGCGGCGCATGCGATGACGAGCGAGATCCACGGGACGCCGGAGTAGTTCAGGCGCGTGGCGATGCGCGGCAGTTCCCCGTCTTGTGCGAGCGAGTACTGCACCGACACCATGGCCATGACGGCGGTGTTGACCGCCGAGAGCAGCAGCAGGCCGAAGATGATGCCGGTGACGATGCCGGCGATGCGCCCCAGGTCGGCGCCGAAGAGGTGCGTGACGGTGTGCGTGGCGACGACCTTCATCGCGGTGTCGCGGTACTCCTTGACCTCCGCGGGCACGTTCTCGGGGGCCATCTGCTGGCGGATCTCGTAGGTGAGATAGTCGGGCGTGGTCTGCTCACGCAGCGCGGGCATCGCGTTGAGGGCGATGCCGAAGATCAGGTTGAGGATCACGACCTCGACCAGGACAGGCCAGATGGTGCGCTTGGCGGTCTTGGGGACGGGGTTCTTCATCAGACCCGTCATGTTGGCGACGGCCTCGAGCCCCGAGAGCGCGAGCACGATGCGGACCAGCGATTCCCACATGTGCCAGGGGTTCTTGTCCTCGACGGTGGCGTGCCTCACGGTCTCAAGCCCGGCCTTGAGCCAGGGGATGCACGCCAGGGCGATGAGGGCCGAGAGCGCGATGGCGAGCACGGCGACCACGAGCGCGACGCGCCCGGCGTTGCGGGCCCCGAACCAGTTGATCACGCCGATGAGCAGGATTGTCGCGACCGAGAGGACGACGACGCGGGATTCGTGCACGCCCAGGTAGTGGAAGGCCTCGATGGCCGAGAGAGAGGCGGTGACGATGTAGTCGCAGAGCAGGAGCGTGGCGCCGAGGACGGCGAGGGTCGGGCTGATCTGGCGGGCCGCGGAGTAGACGCCGCCGCCGTCGGGGAACGACCGGCACACAACCGTGTACGCCCAGGCGACGCCCGCCATGATGAGCGACATGACCGACAGATACCAGACGGACGCGTGGCCGGTGTAGTAGAACGCCAGGCCCAGGACGTACAGGCGGCTTGTGCCCCAGTCGCCAAAGAGCAACGGCCCGGCGTGGTACCAGCTCAGGTTGCGGGGTCGATTCTCGGCGACAAGCATGCGTGACTCACGCGCGCCGGGAAAGGACGAGGGCAACCGGCAGCGGCATGAGAATAGCCGGTATCACGCGGGCGAGGGGGCGGATGCTTCCAGCGCTCGAACGGCGGTCGCACGCTTACCGAACCATCGCGGCCAGCGCGTCGATCATCTTGCCGATGCCGGTGAACACGCCGTGGGGCCCGGTGTCGCACATGTAGGCCGGGGTGGTGATGATGCGATGGGCGTGATCGACGTGGGCTTCGGTGACACCCTTGGCGACGTGGGTGGCGCCCATAGCGGCGGCGGCGTTGGGGGCGTCGCCGGGGCCGCCGAGGGTGATCGAGCATCCCGGGCCGCCCGCGGCGGTGCCGAGCACCTTGGCAACGATCACTGGCGCGATGCAGGCGAGTGCGATCGGCTTCTTCTGTTCGTGGAACGCACGGACCGCGGCGGCCACGTCCGGGCGGACGGTGCAGTTGGTGCCGTCCCTGGCGAAGGTGCAGAGGTTCTTGGCAGCACCGAAGCCGCCGGGGAAGGCGATGGCGGAGCATGCCGCGGCGTCGAGCTGAGATAAGGGCTTGATCTCGCCGCGGGCGATGCGGGCGGCCTCGACGAGCATGTTGCGGCTCTCGGCGACGGGCTTGCCGGAGAGGTGGTCCACCACTTCCGCCTGCGGGGCATCGGGCGCGAAGCACTGGTAGGGCAGGCCGACGCGGTCGAGGTGGATGAGCACGGAGACCGACTCGTGGATCTCCGATCCATCGGCGCGTCCGCAGCCGCAGAGAACGACAGCAACGGGCTTCATGAGGGATTCTACGGACCAAGAAACAACGCGGCCCCGGGAGCGAACTCCCGGGGCCGCGCGGGAAGCGGCGTGCGGTTTGCACACGCACGCCGGTGCATGGAGGCTCGCGTCACGGACACAACAGATCCTGGTACGCCTGCGCGAAGAGCACGAAGTCCTTGTCGGTGACCAGGCCGTCGGAGTCGAGGTCCGATGGGCAGTCGGTGGGCTGGCCGGGGTCCGAGCAGAGGAGCAGGTTGTACGACGCGGCGAAGAGCACGAAGTCGGCGTCGTCCACCACGCGGTTGGCGTCGAGGTCGGCAAGGCAGAGCGGGTTGGCGTTCAGCGTGAGGACGGCGTTGGCGTCGAAGGGACCCTGGAAGACCTGCGTCCGCGAGGCGATGGAACCGCGGCGGGGCCACAGGACTTCGATGCGATCGACGCTCGCTGTCGCGCCCAGACCGATGTGCACGCGCGGGTCCTCGCCGGCGCCGTAGCTGGAGCCGCTGATCACCTGGCCGATCTGGGTGACACCGCCTGCGGTGACGCGCACGACGGCGCCGATGGCGTTGGTGTTGACGCCGGAGGCGGGGTCGGCTCGGAGGAGGATCTTGGTCCAGTTGCCCGCGCCGGGGAGTGTGCCCGAGCGGTTGTGGTAGAGGCTGACAAACTGGTTGACGTTGACGGCGGCGATGTCCTCAAAGCCGTCGTTGTCGAAGTCGAACTTGGCGGAGAACTGGGTGGGGCGGGCGCTGATGTTGAGGGCGTTTCGGGCGTCGGTCCAGGTGCGTTGGGCGCTGGAGTTGAGCCCGTTGTTCTTCTGGATGAAGTCGATGTTGGAGCTGCCGGCGGAACCGGCCTGGTAGTTGTCGAGGTTGGAGTCGTTGTCGGCGTCGAGCCAGGCCGTGCCCCAGCCGAAGAAGGTGTTGAAGGGGGTGACGCGTTCGAAGCCGGAGCCGGTGCCGCGGTAGTAGGTGCCGACGCGGGCGTCGGTGATGGAGAGGTCGAAGTTGCCGTCGCGGTCGTAATCGCCGATGGCGATGCCCATGGGGGCGGGGCCGACGAAGGTGAAGCCGGACTCTTGGGTGGTCTCGATGAAGCGGCGGCCGCCGTTGCCGTCGGAGACGTTCTTCATGGTGAAGGGGACGGTGTTGTTGAAGGGGATGAGGGCGTCTTCCCAGCCGTCGTGGTCATAATCGGCCCAGGCGTGGGCGTAGGTGAGGCCGGAGAAATCGGTGAAGGGGACGAGGTCGTTGCGCTTGGTGAAGGTGCCGTTGCCGTTGTTCTTGAGCAGCAACAGCGCCTTGCCGTCGCCCAGGCCGCTGCTGACGACGAGCAGGTCTGTGAATCCGTCGTGATCGAAGTCGGTGGCGGAGGCGCACAGCGGGTTGGAGTCGCCTTGGCGGACGTTGCTGGCGATGCTGACGTTGGTGAACGTGCCGTTGGTGTTGTTGCGGTAGAGGACGCCGCTGGTGAAGCCGCTGACACCGGTCTGGTAGATGTCGTCCCAGCCGTCGTTGTTGTAGTCAAAGACGACGACGCCGCCGAAGTTGCGGTTGGAGCCGTCCAGGTCGTTGACGCCGCTGGCAGCGGAGACATCCTGGAAGGTGCGGCCGCCGGGAACGGTGGCGCTGGAGACGTTGCGGAAGAGTCGGTTGGGTCTGCCCGCAAGGTCGGCGATGAAGAGGTCGTAGAAGCCGTCGCGATCGAAGTCGATGACGCCGAAGGAGCCTCGGATGTTGCCGAATGTGATCTCGCCGGAGGCGGCGCGATCGACGAACTGGATGCCGCCGACGGAGAGCTGGGCGGAGGCGGCGGAGACGAGTGTGCCCGCGAGGCAGGCCGCGAGGGTGGCTGTCCACTCGGGCGAGTGGACGGTGTGGGCGCGCGGCGACAACCGGGATCGGGTGATCACAGGGGCGACTCATGGTCTGGAAGGGTGGGACACGCCGGCGCGACCGGCCAGACCCGGGACGCGGCGGAGAACGGTGCGTGCTTGAGATGCCGGGTCGGCCGGCCTGTGTCCCGACTCCGCTCGGGGTCGGCGCAGCAAAAAGGCCCGGGAAGACCCGGGCCTTTTGGGGGGATCACGGAGCGTTCACATCACGGCGTGCAGAGCAGCTCGTTGTACGCGGAGGCGAAGATCACGAAGTCGGCGTCGTCGGTGAGCCCGTCGCCGTCGAGATCGCAGCGGAAGTCGATGAGGTTGTTGTAGGAGCCGGCGAAGTCGACGAAGTCGGTGTCGTCAACGAAGGCGTCGCCGTTGAAGTCGGCGGGGCAGCTCGGGTCCTGGCTGACATCCACGTCATCGATGAAGATGTAGCCGGTGCCGGGGCCGCCGCCGTTCTCACCGCCCCAGCGGCCGAGGGTGATCTTCATGCGGGCGGTATAGGGAGGCAGGCCGTAGGGGGGCGTGCCGTTGTTCACGAAGCAGCCCGTGCCGCAGCCCTCGGTGGCGAGGAACCAGACGGTTTCCTTGATGTCCTTTTTGTTCCAGACGAGCTCGGCCTTCTGCCATGCGCCGTTGGTGGTTCCCTGGATGAGGAACTCTTCCTTGGTGGCATAGTCCTGGTTGAACTGCTTGACGTTGAGCTTGAGGTTGCCGAAGCCGCCGGTGACGTCCTGGCCGGCGGGGATGTTGTACCAGACGGTGAGGCGGATGTTGCCGCCGTACCAGTTGAAGGCCGGATCGAAGAAGGGGCGGGAGGGGATGTAGATGTTGATGGTGTCGGTGGTGAGACCGAGGAACTGGTTGAGGCCGGGGGCGGGGAAGCCCATGGAGCGGGTGCCGGTGCGAGCGACGGCGGTGGGCGAGATGCCGTCGCCGACGGTGCGGACGTCGGCGGGCGAGAGGACGTTGTAACCGAGTACGCCGCCGAAGATAGCGTCGTCGTCCTCGAACGAGCCGTTGGTGATGGGCAGCGGGGTTTGTGCGAGCGCTTGGCCGCAGAGGGTGGCGAGGATCCCGAACGCGGCGAGTTGCTTGATCTTCATACGCGACTCCTTCTCACGCGGCATGGCCGCGGCAATCGTGACTCGGTCTCCCCCGGGATCGGACGCTTGCTCCCGGTCTTCGACCCGACGCAGGACGGCCCCGAACCGTCCCATGAAACCGTTTTCATTGTCCCGGATTTGGGATCGGATTGCAAGCCCAATTGTGTCAAAACCGGGCTTTGGCAGTGTGACACAAGTTCTTGTACGGTGCCACCTTGCGCCGTGCGCTGTCGGCCCAGGGACGGAGAATCTGGTTCTCGGACGGTGATCGCGGCACCCGATTACCCACCGCGACCCCCTCCGGGGCTCCTTCTCGGATCCGGCGTGATGCTCATCGGGTCAAAGCCTCAGCCCTTGATGCCCGTCGTGGCAACGCTCTTCACCAACGCCCCCTGGGCCAACAGGAAGACCACCAGCACCGGCGCGATCACCAGCGTGCTCGCGGCCATGAGCAGGTTCCAGGGCGTCTGCCCGGCCTTGCTCTGATAGAGCTGCAGACCGAGCGCCAGCGTGAACTGGTCCTGGTGATTCAGGAAGATCAGCGGGCCGAGGAAATCGTTCCACACGAAGACGAAGTGGAAAAGCGCGACGACCGCGAGCGCGGGCTTGCTAAGCGGCACGATGATGCGCCAAAAAATGCCCCAGCTCGAGCAGCCGTCGATGCGGGCCGCTTCGTCGAGTTCCTTGGGGATGCCCATGAAGAACTGGCGGAGCATGAAGACGTTGAACGCGTTGGCGAAGAACGCGGGGACCCACAAGGGCTTCAGCGAGCCGATCCAGCCGATCTCGGAGAAGAGCAGAAACATCGGACCCATGACGACCGGGAAAGGAATCATCATGGTCGCGAGGACAAAGGCGAAGAGAGCCTTCTTGCCGCGCCATTCCAGGCGGGCGAAGCCGAACGCCACGATCGCGCTCGAGAGGGTCATGCCGATGACCGAGAGCGAGGCGATGATGAGCGTGTTGCGCAGGTAAAGCGGGAAGCGGACCGTCGGGTCGTTCCAGACGTCGCTGTAGTTCTTCACCGCGTTGGTCACCGCGGCCGAGGGCGGCGTTGGCAACAGCGAAAACGTGGACCGCGAGGCCTCGGGCGCCGTCTTGAGGCTGGTGGCGACCATCCAAACCAGCGGCATGAGGAACGTGATCGCGATCACGACCAACGTGCCATACACAAGCACCCGCGACACAAGCCCGCGGCGAACACCGACCACCGTGCTGGAACCTTCCCGTGCCAAAGTGCCTGTCTTTCCTGCCTTTCCTCGTGACTCATCCCAAGGGCGTCGTTCCATTGCCTCAAGCGTTCTGCCCCACTGCCCCACTACGCGCGATAGTGCACCAGCTTCTTGCTCGCGGCGAACATGATCGCCGTCAGCCCCAGCGTGATGAGCAACTGCAGCCACGCCTGGGCGCTGGCGTAGCCCATCTGGTTGTAGCGGAACGCGTTGTCGTACATGCTGCTGGTGAAGAAGTACATCGCCCGCGGGTCGTTGCCCGGGGTTGCGGCGCTGAGCACGTAGGGGATCGCGAAGACCTGCAGCGAGCCGATCATCAGCGTGATCACGTTGAAGAGGATCACCGGCGAGATCATCGGCAGCGTGATGTTGAAGAAGCGGCGGACGGGGCCCATGCCGTCAAGGGCGCCGGCCTCGAGCAGCTCATCCGGCACTTCCTTGAGCGCGGCGAGGTAAACCACGACCATCTGCCCGATGCTCCACAGCGAGATCATCAGGATCGAGGGCATGGCCCACTTGGAGTTCTGCAACCAGTTCGGACCTTCGATGCCGGCCCAGCCGAACGCGGCGTGGATGCTCTGATTGATGAGGCCGTACTCGCCGTTGAGCATCCACAGCCAGATCATCGCGCTGCCGGCCATGGGCACGAGCGTCGGTATGAACACCGCGGCCTGGAAGAAGCCGCCAGCCTTCACCTTCTCGTTGAGCAACGCGGCGATCACGAGCGCCATGGCGGTGGCAATCGGGATGAACAGAATCGCGTACCACGCGGTCCGCAGGATCGCGGCGTGGAAGACCTCGTCGGTCAGCATCCGCTTCCAGTTGCCCGCGCCGATCCACACCGGGCCCTCGAGCAGCGGGTAGTCGGTGAACGAGTAGTACAGGCTCATCGCCATCGGCGCGGCGAGGAACGCGAGGAAGCCGATCACCCACGGGCTGACCCAGAGCCAGCCGAGGAGGTCTTTCTTGAGTTGGGCGCCCGACGTGCTCACGCGCGGCCTCCCCGGATGCTTCGCCCGCGCAGGTTGCGCTGCTGTTCAGCCCGATCCAGGTAACTCTGTGTCCGTGCCTGCACGGTGGCGAGCATGTCTTTCGCCGGTTGTTCGAGCGACCACATGCGCTGGGCCATGCCGTCGAGCTCGTCTTTGAATTGGGTCCACGCCTGGGTGCGCGGGTAGCGGAAACCCAGCGCGCTCTGGGCGACGGCGTCGAAGACGCGCACGCCGGTGTTGGGGTGTTCGCGGAGGAACTTCTCGCTGCTGACGGCGAGTGTGGAACTCTTGTAGTGCGCGAGGCTCAGGGCCTCGACGTGCTCCTGGCGCTGCGTGAAGGCGATGAACTCCATCGCTTCCTTGGGGTGCTTGCAGCCCTTGGGGATGACGAGCACGTCGCCCTCGACGAGGCCGACAGGGTTGCGCGGGTCGACGAGCGATGGGATCACCGGCGCGGGCATGACGCCGTAGTCGAGGAGCGGCTTGCCGTTGACGTCTTTGGGGCCGTGGGCGTTGATGACGTTGGCCAGCCACGGGCCTTGAATCACCATCGACAGGCGCCCGGTGAGGAACGCGTTCAGCGGCGAGTCGTAGTTGCCGAAGCCGGCGCGGAACTTCTTGGTCGCGTCAACGCCGAGTTCTTTCGAGTACGACTGCATCCACTCGTACGCCGCGACGGCTTCGGGGGCGCCGATGATGGAGCGGTCGCTCGCGGCGTCGTAGACCCCGCCGCCGAACTGGAAGACCCAGATCCACGACCACCAGCCGGGCTCGATGTGCATGAATCCGGCGCGGGTGAGCGAGCCGTCGGCGTCTCGCTTCACGAGCTTGCGGTGAGCCGCGTCGAACTCCTCGATGGTCCGCGGCGGCTTCTCGGGGTCGAGCCCGACCTCGCGGAAGTGGGCCTTGTTGTAATAGACGGCGAGCGTGCCGCCGGTGTTCATGGTGGCCCACTGACGCGTCTGGCCCTTGCTGTCGCGGTGGGTCATCAGCTCGCGAAAGCCGGTGGCGTAGCGCTCGACACGGACCTCGCCCTTGGTGTCGAGTTCATCGAGCGGGATGAGCGAGTCGCTCTCGGCGAAGACGGGGACGAGATACGCCCACAGGCCGACGACGTCGGGCGGGTCACCCGCGGCGATCGTGATGAGCGTCTTCTGATCGATGCCGGCGGTGGTGAGGTAGCGGACAACGATGCGATCCTGACTCTGGTTGAAGGCGTCGACGATCTTCTTCATCGCCGCGGCCTCGTGGCCGGTCCACTTCTCCCAGTAGTCGAGCACGACGCGGCCGCTCGGGTCTTCCTTGGCGCCGCGTGGGCCGAAGGTGGCGAAGCCGACACCGCCAAGGACCATGGCGGCGAGGGCGCTTCGCCGGGTCATGGCGGAGAAAGTGGATGGAGACTCGCCATCGTGCACGGGGAGAGACTAGCAGAGCCGGGGCGAGGTGTCATGCGAAAACGGGCTTCGAGCCGCAGGCTTGAGCAGGCACGGAAGATGCATGCGGCAAGCAGTCACATCGGCCTCAGGCACCCCAGCACAAATAGAAACGCCCGCTCCTGCGAGCGGGCGTCTAGCGGAACGAAGCACGACAACTCAGCTACAAGACGGGCAGACTAAATCGTCGTAGCGGCTTGCAAAGATGAGAAAGTCTGCGTCGTCGCAGATCCCGTCGCCGTTCTGATCCCCGCCGGAGGTTCCCGCGACTGGCGGGAAGATCAGGTCGTAGTAGCCGGTGAAGATCGTAAAATCGGCATCGTCCACTGTGCCGTCGCCGGTGAAGTCGGCGTGGTTAACGGCAGCGTAAAACGCAACGCGATCACCGGAATCCAAAACACCATCCGCATTGCTATCGAGCGCAAGGCTGTAAAGAGCGTTACTGCTTAACACACCGTCAAAAATGGCATCGACATTTATGAGACCATGAAACGCATCGCTACATGTAACGCACCCATCACCGTCGGAATCTCCGAAGGCAGGTGTTCCGAGGTTGTTATCGAGCAAAGCCTGAATTTCAGCCACATCTGCTCCATCGACAACATCTTCGCTCGCGCCCGAATCATTTAGATTTGCTCTTGCAAGCAGCTCTGGATTGGAGGACGGGATCGCAGCAGAAAGCCAGGAAACGTCAGCCTCGTCAAATCGGCCGTCGCCATTGAAATCAAACGTATCATCATCGACGACAACTGCTCGCACATTAAACGCAACCGGCGCGCTCCCAGACGGCACTAGTGAGACCGGGCCTTGAACCTGATAACCCCAGTTCACAACGCCGCCCTCGGGGTAATCAATCCCACCCTGACTAACAATAGACCAGCCAGATGGCAAGAAAATGTCTTTGCCGACTCGAGACACAAGAAAGGCCGGTGAATTACCACTGCCAACAAAGAGACCGGCTCGTCCACGCGGCACGGTCACTGTTGAACGATTCGAAAATTCTGGCACACTAAATGCTGTATCGAGATTAATGGTAACATTAACAATATACTCAACATTCGAAGGAAACGACAAGAAAAGCAAGTTCCCATTCGCAGGACCAAAAAGCGTGGAAAAGCACGTATAAGATCCGTCAAGCTCCTGAGACTGGCCGGCCCAAGCTTCTAATGTGAAAAAATTCAGATAGGCTGGCGACGTGCCAATGCCTCCATTCATCGTCGCCGAGCTCTCGAACCCGCGATAATCCGTGAAACTACATGGAGTCCAAGACGATCCAACATACGCATATGCCCCTCCTCCCGCGACCGCATCGTTGCCGCAAAAACTCGATTTCGACGCAGTACTCATGTTGCTAGTCTTTAAATACTTCAGCCAGCAAGCACTTGCGCCAGAACTTTGCGGCGCAGGAACGGACGAAGAAGCTGTACTAGCAAAAACCTCACATTTCACTCCAAATCGCACTTGGAATCCGATAAGCGCAAATGCATCGAGCGAGACAAGGGTTGCCGCGCAAATGCCAATACCATAATGAATTACCATAATTATGCCACCGCCTTTCTTGACTCAAATGCTGCCAGACAATCCGGCCGTCGACTTGAGACTAACAACCCTGGGAATTATCGCAACAGAGAACTTGCCAGAGAATGAGTATTTTAGATAACATCATGCGTCGAAAGTGTTTGCGTCAAGTCATCGCAGCGGCGGGATGACGTTGATCTGAAACAGCTCCGCCCCGTTCACCGGAAACGACGGATCGGGCGACTTGCGCAGGTCGTACCAGCGAGGCGCCTTCTGATTATCAAAGTAGCCCTGCGTCGCGATGCCGAGTTGGCGCATATTGCTCTGACAGATCACCGTGCGGGCGGTCATGCGGGCACCGGCCAGCGATGGCAAGGCCAACCCGATCAGCAGCGCGATGATGGCGATGACGATGAGGAGCTCGATGAGGGTGAATGCATTGCGACGCATGACTTTCGGTCGATACTGAGGGCGTTCGATGATTCAGGGCTTCTTGGATGAGCCAGCCGCACCGGCTCCGAATGGCGACTGGGTCTTCGCCCATTCGCGTTCCGCGTTGAGCCGCTCGATCGTCTCCGTCCACTCGCGTGTTGCGACAAGCACGCCTGTCGGCTTGCCGGTTTTGGGATTCGGCAATCCCTCATCGAGCTTCAGAGTGCGTCCGAGCTGGCGGAGCTTTTCCTCCAGCTCGCCACGCGTCATCGATTCTTCATCACCGGTGTCGGCATATCGGATCGTCACCCGCTCGCTGAGCTTAGCGAGGTCATAGGTGTCCTTTGCCGTGATGCTGCGGATAAATATCCATAATCCCAGAAGAATGGCAATCCCCGCAACGACCCAGCCGAGCGACCCATTGGAGAGAATTTCTCGTAGCTTTCCCATGCGGTACTCCGGTTTTGATATCACTTCGGCTGCGGCGGGGGACGGAGACCCCAGTCATAAAAACTCCCGGTGTTCCCTGATGGATCGGGCGCATCGGGCAGCCCGTAGAACGCGATGTCAATGGACTTGACACTGAGATCGCCAAACAAGAAGTTATTGGCACCACGCTGATCGACGTTGGTCACTCCCGTGGTTCTTCCTTGCGAGACAGTGACCCTCGCATCCTTCAGGAAATGCCGCGGGTAACGATCGAGAGCGTCGGTTGCCAGAACAGTCCATTGAATAAAGGGAACCTTCTGAATCTCGCGCTGCGAGAAGCCGCCGATGATCCCGATCTTTCGTCCGTTGGCGTCTCTCTTGTATGTGGGAGCCGAATCGTTGAAGTAGTACTCCGTCCAGTGAGTCGGCCCCCCCGGCGTGATCGGAACAGTGATGTACGTCAGATCGTCGTTCAATCCATAGATGCGTTTGCCTGCGTTCAGCAATCGTGCGCTCTCCGGAGTTCGAACACTCGCAAGTCCACGAGCCGCCGGACAGTTAAACGGCGAGTTTCCGGCGTTGTTCAAGAACTCCTGCAGCGCAAAGTTCACATTGACGTGGAATTTATCCAATGACGAGTTTGGATCCGGCGGGGTGATCTTCGTCTTCGGATCCATGTACATGTCAAACCACACAGGACGCTTCTGATTGTCCCAGTAGTTCTGGATCGCGATGCCGATCTGCCGCTGGTTACTCTGGCAAATCACTCGCCATGCGGTGCGCCGCGCCGTGCCCAAGCTCGGCAACAAAATCCCGATCAGTGTCGCGATGATCGCGATCACCACCAAGAGCTCGATCAGCGTGAAGCCGCGGCGTTTCGCGGGTGCCTTCGCCCTGGCGTTCTCTCTCCCCTGCGTTCCGTGGTTCATTTCTTGCATCGCCGACGCTCCTTCCTTGCGTCCCGCGGCAAGCGGCCGCGGGGGAGATGGTGGGAATTCCCGCGAGCCTATTTCCTCTTCGCCGTCGCCGTGGGACGGGCCTTGCGCCCGCTCGGTAGCTTACCGGCGGGCTTGGGCTCCCCCACTGTGACGCTTGATGCACGTTGACCGCGAGCCGCTTTGGCCTTGGTGCCGGCGAGCTCCTCGCGCGGGCTTGCGGTCCATTGGACTTCGAGTTCGACGCTGTCGAGGCCCTTGTTGTCCAGGCCCTTGTTGTCCAAGCTCTTGATGTCGCGGGCACGCAGCAGGCCGCCCGGGAGCTCGATGCTCTGGCCGTCGCGGACCAAGCGGACGACGGCACGCCCCGCGGCGATGAAGCCGCGGCTGTCGAACCGCACGGTGATCTTCTTGCCACGCCACGTGCGGGTCGCCTCGACCTGGCCCATCTCAGCCGCGGGCACGGGGTCGATGAGCAGGCACGCCTCACCCGCGGGATCGAAGACCGGGCGGATGCCCAGCACCCACTCCAGGCTCACGCGGTTCAGCCACGCGGCGGAGCCGGTGTACCACGTCCAGCCGGCGCGTCCGGGCTTGTCGGAGAGCGGGCCGTCGACGTTGCCGGGGGTGACGTAAGGCTCGGCAAAGTAGGAGTCGGCGTCCTGGCCGCGGGTCGCGGGGGCGACGCTCTTCCAGATGCGGGCGACGGATTCGTGATCGCGGCGCTTGGCGGCGGCGGCGAGCGCCCACGTAGCGGCGTGCATGTAGACGCCGCCGTTCTCGCGTGAGCCGGGGCTGTACCGGGTGATGTACCCAATCGTCGGATCGGGGATGGTGTAGGCCGGCGCGAGCAGGAGCGGGCCGTAGGGGCTGAGCAGGTGCTTCTTCACGCTCTCCCATGCGCTCGCGGCACGGTCGGCGGGTGCAACATCCGCCAAGATGCTCCAAGTCTGTGCGTTCAGGTGGATCTTGCCTTCGGCGCTCTTCACGCTGCCGATCCACTCGCCGCTGTCCTTGGTGCCGTACTTGTACCAGTCGCCGTCCCAGGCGTGGGCGTTGATGGCCTTGAGGTAGCGTTCGCGCTTGGAGCGATACTTCTTGGCGGTCGCCTTGTCCTTGGCCCGCTCGAGCACGTGGGCGAAGTTCTCCAGCACGTGGCAGAGGAACATCGCGAGCCAGACCGACTCGCCCTTCTCGTCGATGCCCATCGCCGACAAGCCGTCGTTCCAGTCGCAGCTGCCGATGTGCGGCAACCCGCGGCGGCTCGTCCGCTTGAAGGCGCGGGCGATCGCACGCTTGCAGTGATCCAGCAGCGTGGTCTTCCACGGGCTGTCCACGAACGGGCACTGGACTTTCAGGATGGAATCGTCGCCGGTTTCGCGGATGTAGTTGGCGGTGAGGAACGGCAGCCACAGATAGTCGTCGCTACAGGCGGTGTGGTTGCCGAAGTCGGCGAGGGCGTGCCACCAGTGGTAGACCGAGCCATCGGCGAACATCCGCTCGGCGTGCAGCAGGATCTGCTTGCGGGTGCCCGCAGGATCCAGCGGCAGCCAGACCTGGCTGTCCTGCAACTGATCGCGGAAGCCGAAGGCACCGGACTGCTGGTAGTAACCGGTGCGGCCCCAGAGGCGTCCGGCGATCGCCTGGTAGGGCAGCCAGTGATTGTTGAGAATGTCGAAGTCGGCCCGCTCGCTCTTGATCGACGTGGGCGCGAGCGTCTTCTTCCAGAACGCGTGGGCGCGATCGACCGCGCCCCAGGCGTGGGCCGCGTCGGCGTAGCGATCGATGTTGGCGAGGCACTTCTTGCGATCGTCGCCGATGGTGACGACGAAGTGGAGCTTGACGGACGCGCCGGGCTCGATGGTGAGATCACCGCCGAGGGCCGCGGAAGCGTCGCCGAAGCGGCCGAAGCCAGCCTGACGCAGCGCCGCGCTGTCACGCTCGGTGAGAGCGCGGGGCGAGGCGGTGGTGCCGTACTTGCCGAGGAAGGCCTGCTTGTCGGCGATGGCGATGGGGCGCTCGAAGTTCACGCCCGCGACGCTGTGGGCGGCCACGTATGGCCAGGGCTTGTTCCAGTGCTCGCGCTCGCTCTTGGGACGGATGTCCCACATGTTCTTGGTGGCGATGATGGCGCGGCGGGTGGCGGATTCATCGAAACCGATGTCGAAGAAGAGGCGGTGGAACTCACGCTTCACGTCGGGGGCGACGCCGCAGGTCCACTCGAAGTAGGAGCTGATGCGGAGATGGCGGGCCTTGCGTGAGGTGTTGGTCAGCTCGACGCACCAGACCTCGACGTGATCGACCGGGTCGACGACAACGGTCCAGTTCGCCTTGATGCCGCTGCGCTGGGTGGCGAAGGTGGTGCTGCCCAGTGCGTGGGTGCAGGCGTACTCGTCGTAGCGGCGCTGGCAGGGCGCGGGGGCGAGCGACCAGACGTCGGGCGTGTCGAGCGGCGCGTCGAGGTCGGCAACGTACAGGAACTTGCCGTAGCAGTCGCGGACGAGGTCCATCTCCCAGCGGGTGAGGACGTTGTGCTGGGCGTCGTCGAACCAGGAGAACCCGCCGCCGTTCTGGCTGATGATGGTGCCGTAGCGTCCGTTGCAGAGGACGTTGCACCAGGGCATGGGGGTGTCGTGGTTCGAGATGACGAACGACGAGCCGGAGGGGTGGGAGTTGTCGAAGCGGCCGAAGCGGCTGGAGAGCATGGTGGGTACTCGGGGCAAGTCTTGGAAAGAGGAACGCACAAGAC
>DASVYC010000077.1:0-15131 GCA_036392375.1 Phycisphaerales bacterium | reverse complement strand
CGCAGACGTTCGACGCGAGGCCTCGCGACGGAACATCGCAGCCGACGCAGCAGCCGACGCAGCGCACCATCGCCGAGTGGTTGAGCGCTCCAAAGCCGGGCGGGACATCCAATGCCGGACCGATCTCCGAGCCCGTGCGCCGAGCGCGAGAGAGTGCGAGCGATGCGATCGAGCGGCAGGAGATCCCGCCGCAATACGCGGATCTCGTGAAGCGTGTCTTCCGGCGGTACGCCGACACCGCCGCCAATCCCGCGCCGCAACCCGCGTCTGAGCCGCCGACGCAGGAGCCGCGCCGATGATGGCTCAGCTCGCGGCGTGGCTGGAGCCGCTCGAGAGCGTGGTCGCGGTGGAACGCCCGTGGACACTCGGGATCGGGCTGCTCGTCGCGCTCGGGGTGGCGCTACTGGCGGGACGGTTCGAGGTCATGAGTCGGGCGCGCCGGATCATCAGCGGCGTAGTGCGGTTCGCGTTGCTCGCGATCATCCTGGCCTGCGTCTGCGGCGTCAGCACGGTGCGCACCAGCGACCGCGTCGTGACCGTGGTGGCGATTGACGCGTCGGAATCGGTGCGCCGGTTCGGGGCCTTGGGTGGATCGTCGCTCTTAAACGGTCCCTTGGAGTCGCTCCGGGCGGGCGTGACCCGACGCGCCGACGACGCCCTGGGAGTGGTGGCGTTCGACGGTCGGGCGACGTCGGTCCTGGCGCCAACGACCACAAGGCTGCCGGCGTTCGACGCCGAGCCGCCGGGGGGCGATGGCACGAACATCGAGGCGGCGTTGCGACTGGCTCGCGCGCTCGTGCCGGCGGACGCGATGGGAAGGGTGCTGCTGCTTTCCGACGGCAACCAGACCGCGGGGGACGCGGAACGCGTGGCGCGCGACATTTCCTCCGGCGCGCGGCGGGTGCCGATCGACGTGATGCCGCTGCGGTACGCGCTCCGCGACGAGGTGTACATCGCTTCCGTTGATGCGCCCGGCGCGGCGCCCTCGGGCTCCACGGTTCGCTTGCGTGTCGCGATCGTTTCGACGTCGGTGGCGGAAGGGACTCTGCGGGTCTTTGCGGAGGGCTCACCGAAGGCGCTCGTGTCGCTGCCCGTGCGGCTGGATCCGGGCGAGCACGTGAAGATCGTGGATGTGCCGCTGGGAGCGGGCCGGGTGCATCGCTTCCGAGCGGTGTTTGAGCCCGGGATCGGGGTGGACGGACGGGCGATGGGCGACACACTGAGCGAGAACAACGCGGCTTCGGCGTTCACGCTCACGCCCGGTGCGGGCTCGGTGCTCGTGCTGGAAGGGCAGGATCAACCCCCCGACTCGCAGCTTGTGCGCACGCTTCGGGAAGAAGGCCTGCAGGTAGAGGCGATCGGGGCGCGGCAGATGCTGGCGGACCCGCTGTGGCTGCAGTCCTTTGACCTGGTGATCCTGGAGAACGTGAGCGCCGACGAGATCGACGAGCGGGCGCAGTCGCTCCTGGCGGACGCCGTGCGCGACATGGGGCTGGGTCTGGTGATGGTGGGCGGGATGAACTCGTTCGGCGGCGGGGGTTGGCGCACCACGGCACTGGAGCCGGTGCTGCCGGTGCTCTTGGACCTGCCGGAGCGGTTGATCGTGCCCGAGGCGGCGGTGGTGTTCGTGCTCGACAACTCGGGTTCGATGCGACGTTCGGTGATGGGTTCTTCGCGATCGCAGCAGGAGATCGCCAATCAGGCGGCGGCGATGGCGCTGGGTGCGCTCGACCGGCGAGACCTCGTGGGCGTGATCGCGTTCAACAGCAACCACGAGGTCGTCACGCCGCTGGGGCCCAACAAGGACCCTGGCGCGACCGCGTCTGCGATCCTGTCGATCTCATCGGGCGGCGGGACGAACCTGGCCCCGGCGCTCATCGAGGCGAGCAACCAGCTCCGCACCGTCAACGCCAAGCACAAGCACGTGATTGTCCTCTCGGACGGCGTGTCGCAGGACAAGGACTCCATCCCCGCGATCGCGGAACGGATGAACCAGGATGGCGTCCGCGTCTCGGGGATCGCAATCGGCGACGCCGCGGACGCCAAGGGCATGGAGGAGATGGCGACCATCGGGGGCGGGCAGTTTCACCAGGTTGCCAACCCGTCCATTCTGCCGCAGGTGTTCCTGCGCGCGGTCCGCGTGCTCCGCACGCCCTTGGTGCGCGAGGAGCCGTTTACGCCCGTGGTGCTGCCAACCGGGTCGGCGCTAACGGCGGGAGTTGGGCCGGAGATGCCGGAGCTGCTGGGGCTGTCGCTGACGCAGCCTCGCGCCGAGCCGACGGTGATCAATGCGATGGTCACGCCCAAGGGCGAGCCGGTCCTGTCGTACTGGCGGGTGGAACTCGGGCAAGTAGCGGCGTTCACGTCGGACGCTTCGCGATGGGCGGCGAACTGGATCGAGTGGCCGGGCTATCGACGGTTGTGGACGCAGATCGCGCGCACGATCGGGCGGAGCGCGTCGTCGTCGGACCTGATCGCGCGTGCGTCGATCACCAGCGGGCGGATGACGCTGCGGGTCGACGCGGGGGAGAACGCCGCAGGGAGGCGGTCGTTGACCTTTGCGGCGACGGTCTTCGGCCCGGACGGCCGTTCGATCCCCGTCACGCTCTCGCAGGTGGGGCCGCGGAGCTACGAGGGCTCGGTGCCGGCGTCGGTGGACGGGGCGTACGTCGCGATCGTGCGACCGAGCGAGACCGGGGAGGACGGAACGGTGACGCGGCTCAGCCCGGTCGTCACCGGCGCATCGGCGTTCGCCAGCGGCGAGTCGCGAGCGGTGGCGTCGAATGACGCCTGGTTGGCGAGCCTGGCGGTCCGATCCAATGGGCGCGTCTTTGCGTCAATGGACGAGGCCAAGTCCGCGATGTTCGACCGGCAAGGACTCGAACCGGTACGGTCGCGGACGCCTGTCTGGACGTGGCTGCTGCTGTGGATCCCGGGCCTTTTCTTGCTCGACGTCGCGGTCCGGCGCATCGCGTGGGATCGCTGGCTGGAAAAGACCGAGGTCGGCGTGGTGGCCCCGGCGGCGGGAGCGTCGCTGGAGCGAGTCGTGCAACGCGTCTCCGAACCGTCAGCCGCGGTGGCGTATCAGGGAGTGACGCTCTCGGACGACGACGCAGCGCGTCTCGCGGCTGCGGCCCGGGACCGCCGCCGGTCCGAGCGTCTGCGTGAGGCGCAAGAGGCTCAACAGACCCGAGCCCCCCAATCCACCGAAACGCCGACACCGGCAGCCGCGCCCGAACCTTCACGCGACGAGCCCGGAGCCGGGTCCCTGCTCGCCGCGAAGAGGCGGGCGCGAGAGCGGTTCTCGGATGACCGTGCAGAGTGATTCGGAGCGAGAGCGGGCTACGACGCGACCGGCTTTCCTCTTTCAATTGCCACGCGGGCCACGGCTCAACGAGGGACGCATTGCGACCGCATCTGCGTTGCGTTATCACCACTCACCGCGGCGACTCCGGGAAGCCCTCGGGGATTCGGGTGTGGTGACCCCGTTGGGCGTTGGCCTTTTCGGTGCATCCATTGGTCGTGCGGCCGCTGCCAGGGAGTCCATGACGCTCGTGGCGCGTTCATCGGGATTCACGGCCTGGATTGCGCTTGGTTACGAAGCGGACTCCGCTTCACAAAAGAGAACGCAAAAAGAAAAACGAGCCGTCTTGGAGAGACGGCTCGTCGGAAGATTTGGAACACTGTGTCTACACCTGCCGAGTCGGGCCGATTAGGCGCGGCGGCGGCGAGCAGCGATCAGACCACCGAGGCTCATCAGGGCGAGCGAGCCGGCGGACGGGATGACCGCGGTGTTGCCCGTGAAGGAGCTGTTGGCCGAGAAGCTGTTGAACGTCTTGGTCTGGGCGTCGATGAGCGACAGGCCCTGGGCGACCAGAATGTTGGTCAGGGTGAACACGGCTTCCTGCGGGTTGGCAGGGGTGCGGCCGGGGGCGAGCAGGGCGTTCAGCGCGGCGCCGAACGTGTACTGGAACCCGGTGTCGTTGGAGAACAGGATCGAGTTCGTGCCACCGACGCGGACGAACGCACCGGCGCCGGCGATGGTGTCGCCACGCAGGATGACCTGGTTCGAGACGTTGTCCTTGACGATGAAGTAGCCGTTGACGTTCGCGGTGGTGACGCCGCCGATGGTCGTCGCAGCGCCGATGTCGAGCTGGAGCTCGAGGTTGGCGTTGAAGACCTGGGGCGAGCCGCCGAGGAAGCCCGGCTCATTGGTGCCGTCGACGATGAACGAGACCGGCACGGCCATGTTGTACGTGATGCGGCCGATGCCAGCGCCGCCGCCGTCCTTGACGCAGGTCACCGGACGGATACCCGCACCCGGGTCAGCGAAGGAAAAGGCCAGGTCAGCCTGAGCCGCGCCCGCGAGCGCAAACACAGCTGCCGCAGCCGAAATCTGGAGGACATTCTTCACAGCGAACCTCTCTTCCCTAGAAAAGGCGGACCATGTGCGCGAACTTCGCGCGACAACGCCCAACACTTCACGACCGCGCGGTGCGGTCGCTCCAGACAGAACATGCCTCAAGAACGGAGCGATGCCAGCAAAGTGAGAGGAAAAAGACGACTTTCTCGAACAGGCCGGCTTTGCGGCCTTTTCCAAGGCCGGTCGAGCCCGGACCGGGAATTCTCGCCTGAATCATCATGTTTCCGGGGTTGTTCCCGGCACGCCAAGCGGCGGCGAGCACCTGCGGCGTTCAGCAGGATCCCGTTTGAACACAGCCGATCGCAGCGGTGGTGCTCGCTCCAGGCTTCGCGGCAGGGATCGGGGTTCCCACCGAATCGCCACCCAAGCTCGCCCCACGGCTTGATCTCTCTCCCCGGACTCGTCACACTGTCCGCGTGAACCAGCACCCGCCACGCACCGACACCGGCGTCATCACCGATCTCCACGGCAAGCTCGACTATGCCACCTATCTTCAACTTGAGCCGCTGCTCGCGGCCCAACGTCCGCTCTCGCATCCCGAGCACCACGACGAGATGCTCTTCATCATCCAGCATCAGACCACCGAGCTGTGGTTCAAGCTGGTGATTCACGAGCTGCGGGCCGCGATGGCGCTTGTCGCAAAGGACCAGCTCGAGCCTTCGTTCAAGATCCTCGCCCGCGTGAAGCACATCCAGGCGCAGCTTTTGAACCAGTGGTCGGTGCTCGCGACGCTCACGCCGACCGAGTACGTGCAATTCCGTCACGTCCTCGGACCCGCCAGCGGCGTCCAGTCGCACCAGAACCGGCTGATCGAGTACCTGCTTGGCAACCGCGAGGTGCGTTACATCGAAGTCTTCCGCCATAAGCCCGCGATCGCTGCCGAGCTCGAGGCCGCGATCCGATCGCCCAGCCTGTACGACGAGTTCTTGCGGTATCTCGCCCGCCGCGGACACGCCGTCCCGCGTGAGGTGCTCGAGCGTGACCTCACCCAGACCCACACACCCAGCGACGCCGTGCTCGCGGTCTTCAAGAACATCTACGACAAGCCCGAGGGCCAGTGGGACGCGTACGAGATGGCCGAGAAGCTCGTGGACATCGACGAGACGATGATGCTGTGGCGGTATCGCCACCTGAAGGTTGTGCAGCGTGTGATCGGCATGAAGCGCGGCACAGGCGGCACAGCGGGCGTCAACTATCTCAAGAACCTGGTGGACCTGCCGCTCTTTCCGGAGCTTTGGGACGTCCGCACCATGGTGGGGCCGGACACGGGCCAGGCCCCGAAGGCGAGCAGGCCGTCGTGAGCACGCCCGAGACCAATTGTGCAGCCACGTCCCGCCGCGCGTCCCCGCGGATCGGGCCTGCGATCGCGCGAGCGGCGGAGGAGTTGGGAGCGGGGCCGCTCACGGAAGCGGGGTTGCGTGCTCACGTCTTCCCCTTGTTCTCGCGTGTCCTGAGTCGATCGGGGATTTATCTCGCCAACCACAGCCTCGGGCGCCCGCTCGATCTGATGTCGCGAGACGTGCAGGCCGCGCTCGACGCGTGGTACCTCGGCATGGACGAGGCGTGGGGTCCGTGGCTGGATGAACTGGCCACGTTCCGCAACAACATCGCGTGCCTGGTCGGATGCTCTCGGGCCGATGCGGTGGTGCCCAAGACTTCGGCGGGCCAGGGGCTCCGGGCGGTGCTGAACGCGTTGCCCGCGGCGTCTCCCCGCATCCTCGCCACCCGCGGCGAGTTCGACTCGATCGACTTCATTCTGAAGACGTACCGGCATCGTCGCCGCGCGGAAGTTACCTGGATCGAGCCGCAGGCCTCGTCCGACGGCCCGCCGCAGTTCCCCACCGATGACCTCATCACCACGCTGGAACGCCAGTCGTTCGATCTCCTCGTCGTTTCGCCCGTCTTCTACGCGACGGGGCAGTTGCTCGACGATTTGCCCGGCGTCATCGCTGCCGCACACGCGAAGAAGACGCTCGTGCTGCTTGATTGCTACCACGCGGCGGGCGTCATCCCGCTGGCGATTGAGTCTCTGGGAGCCGACTTCGCGATCGGCGGCTCGTACAAGTACACCCGTGGCGGCCCAGGGGCGTGCTGGCTGATGGTTCATCCGCGTCACCTGCGCGATGAGCCTGATCGCGAGCCGCCGTTCCGCACTCTGGACACCGGCTGGTTCGCCAAACGCGACACGTTCAGGTTTGAGCGTCCGGAGCAGCCGCTGTTGGCCCTTGGCGGTGAGGCGTGGATGGAGGCGACGCCCGCGATTCTGCCGCTGTATCAGGCGAAGTCCGGCCTCGAACTCACGCTCGCGTTGGGCGTGGAACGACTCCGGGAGTATTCCCTTGAGCAACTCGAGTTGCTTGACACCGCGCTTCGACGCCGCGGCGTCCACGTCTGCCGCGGCGGCAGCTCGCCGGCGCAGTCTGGCGCCTATCTGCTTGTGTCGCACGCCGACGCGACCGGCTTCTGTGACAGGCTCAAGGCCCGCGGCGTCATCGCAGACGCCCGACTCGGCCACGCCCGCTTCGCACCCGACATGCTCACAACCCGCGACGAGCTCGCGCGTGCCGCCGAGATCATCGCAGAGACGTTCGCCCCGGGTGCCACCGCCTGACAGGCTCTGGGTAACAGCGGTGCGTTTGCGTTTGTTGACGCAGCTCGCGCCGCTTCTCCTTTATCCCACCGCCGTCGCCCGCTTCAAAGCCCCGCGGAACTTCGCTTCCGCCTCCGTCTCGCGGAGCCGGTTGGTGTCCAGGATCACCGGCACCATCACGCTGAACATGGCGCCACGGCCCAGGTCGCTGACCATCTGCAGCTCGCCCTGCAGCACGCCCGCGAGCTCCTTGCAGATCGTTAGTCCAAGTCCCGTGCCCGCGTGCTCGCGGGTGTGCCCGCGGCTGAGCTGCGAGAACTTCTCGAAGATCTTGCTCTGATCCTCCAGCGCGATGCCGGGCCCGTTGTCGATCACGCTGATGCGTACGCGATCGGCGTTCGCGGCGGGGCCTTCTCCAGGCCGAGTCGAGACGATCTTCTCGGCCCGCAGAGTCACCACGGCCTTTGCCCCGGCCTCATCTGCGGTGGGGCTGAATTTCACCGCGTTGGACAGGAAGTTGAACACGATCTGGCGGAGCTTCTTGGCGTCGGTCTCGATCAGCGGGAGGTCGCCCGCGAACTCGAGGTTCAGCTTGATCCCCTTCGTGGACGCGAGCGGGAAGATCAGGCCAGCGAGCGCCTCGCAGGTGTCGCGCACGTTGACCTTCTCGATCCGAAGCTCGTACTTCCCGGCCTCGATCTTGGCCATCTCGAGCAGGCCGTTGATCATCTCGAGCAGATCTCGAGCGGCGTTGAGGATGTTCTCGAGGAACCGCACCCGCTTGGCCAATCGGGTCGAGTCGTCGCCGGCCGCGAGTTCCGTGCGGGCGATCTCCAGCAAGAGATCCGCGAAGCCGATGATTGAGTTGAGCGGCGTGCGGAGCTCGTGGCTCACGTTGGCGAGGAAGTCGCCCTTGAGCTTGGCGGCCTCGTAGAGGGCGCTGTTCGATGCCGTGATCTCGTCGAGCTTCAGGTTCATCGCCGAGTTGATTGCCCGGAGCTGGCCCTGCTGTCCCTCCAGGTCGTTGAGCATGTGGTTAAAAGTCTCGGCGAGTTCCTCGAACTCGTCGCCGGTGCTGATCTCCGAGCGGATCGCCAGGTCGCCCTGGCGCACGCTCTCGGCCGTCTCCTTCAGCGTCCGCACCGGGCCGAGGATCAGGTGGTGTGTGATCAGGTAGAACACCAGCACCGCGAAGGCCGACACGAAGAGGCCTGCCGAGAACAGGTACGCGGTGTTGATCAGGAGCAATCGCAGCGGCTCGCCGGTGGTGCGATCAAGCAGCACCAGCCCGATCAGCTCCGGCTTGCCCGCTTCCTCGACGCGCACGGCCTTGGCGTAGCGATACTCGCGCTGGGTGCCCTTCCAGCGGGCCTGCTGAAAGTCCTTCCGGCCGCCGTCTTTCTGGAGGGCCTCCAAGGCCCGGGACACGAACCGGTCCTGCTCCGCCAGCTTGTGCGCGTCATCGAGCCCGATGCGCTTCGCCGGCACGCCCGCGTACCCCTCGGTCCCGGGCTTGGGGTCGGGATCACCAAAGACATACCGCTGCGGCTGCGGCAGGCGTGATGTGATGACGCTCGTCCCGCCCAGGGCCAGGACCGCGGCTTTGATCTGCCGCTCGGCCTGCTCCCAGTGGTCCACCATCTGCCGCGAGTTATCGAGCTGTCCCTCGTCCACCAGCGCGTTCATGCGGAAAAACGGGAACATGAGCGCCGCGAGCACGATCGCCGCCACGGCGCCGCCGAAGAGCAACAAGCACTTGTTGGCGAGCGAGATTCCTCGGAACACGCCGCAAGTCTACTTGCACACCCGCCCTCGCGGCTTGCCCGATCCCCGATTCCCGTCTTCTCTTGCATTCCTGGTTCCCGCTTGGCTCTTCAATCGCTTGTTTCCCGCATAAACTTCCCCATGTCCTCCCGGCGCGTGTACCTCGAGACCTTCGGTTGCCAGATGAACGAGCTCGACTCCGAGCTAGTCGCCGGGCAGCTTCATGCCCTGGGATACCGCTTCACCAATTCCGCCGAAGACGCTCATGTGGTGCTCTACAACACATGCTCCGTCCGCGAGCACGCGGAGCAGAAGGTCTGGTCGCGCCTGGGCGAGCTCGCCCAGCGCAAGGCCTCCGATCCGAATCTCGTGGTCGGCGTCCTTGGATGCCTCGCGGAGCGTGACGGCGTGGACCTCGTCAAGCGCATGCCGGTGGTGGACGTCCTGGTCGGGCCGGGCGAACTGGACAAGCTCCCCAACCTCCTCGATAACGCGCTACGGACACGTGAATCCCTGAGCGCCGATCCGGCACCGGAGGACCCCAACGCCCGCAAGGGCCTCGTCTCCGCGCGAGAGATCGCGCTCCAGGGCGGCTCCTCGCGGCGCAGCAGCACGCTGGCCGCCGCCGCGGATTCGCTGGAGCTTCTTGATCTCTCCCGCTCGGTCTCGCCGCTGGACGACTCCAACAGGCCGTCGAAGTCGGCGTACGTCCGCATCACCCGCGGCTGCAACAAGTTCTGCACCTACTGCGTCGTTCCTTTCACCCGTGGCGCCGAGATCCACCGTCCGCCCCAGCACATCATCGACGAATGCAAGATGCTCGCGGATCGGGGCGTCATCGAGATAACGCTGCTCGGGCAGACCGTCAACCACTACCGTTTCGAGCACGCCGCCGCGGTGACGGTTGGCGACATCACCCAGCCGCAGAAGGGCCGATCCTTCACCGGCGGACACCGTCGCGACCCGTTCGCTGGCGCTCAGACCACGACGTTCGCGGATCTGCTGGCCCGCATCCACGACGAGGTGCCCGAGATCCAGCGTCTGCGCTTCGTCACGTCGTACCCCCGCGACTTCGGCGACGACGTGCTCGAGGTGATCCGGGATCATCCCCGGATCTGCCGCTATCTGCACGTGCCCGCGCAGTCCGGTTCCGATCGCATCCTGAAGCTGATGAACCGCGGCTACTGCGTCTCCGAGTACCTCGAGTTCGTGGATCGCGTGCGCCATTTCCTGCACCAGCCCGAGACCGCCCGCCCGGTGGGCATCTCGAGTGACTTCATCATCGGCTTCCCCACCGAGACGGACGAGGACTTTGAAGCAACGGCGAGCCTGATCCGCCGGGCCCGCTTCAAGAACTCGTTCATCTTCAAGTACTCGCCCCGCCCCGGCACGGTCGCCTTCGACAAGCTCGCCGACGACGTGCCCGAGGGCGTGAAGCGCGATCGAAACACCAGGCTGCTCGCCCTGCAGAATGAGGTCTCCGACCACGTCGCCCGGGAGTACGTGGGGCAGACGCTGCGCGTCTTTGTCGAGGGCCCCAGCAAGAAGCATCAGGCCCAGACGCGTCAGTCGAGGCACGCCCACGACGGCACGGTGTCGCTCACCGTCAGCGCCCGCGAAGCAGTTGCGTCCGCCCGGACCGCGACGATGGAGCCCCAGACCGCGGCGTCGGCCATCCAGTACTGCGCCCGCAGCGATACTGACATGATCGTCTTCTTTGACGAACCGGCGGGGAACTCGGACCTGACGCACACCTTCGCCGACGTGACGATCGAGCGGGTGCGGGCGCTGTCGTTGTTTGGCGTGCGGCGCGACCGCTAGTACCGGCCGCGGCGTCGGCGGCGCTTCTACTGCTTGTCAGGCGCAGTCTCGACCGACGCGAGCGGGGCGGAGGGGCCCTTGTCTCCGGTCATGATCTTGTCGCGATTCGCGAGCAGCGTGCCGTCGCCGGTGCTGGAGGGCGTAATCTCGACCGCGCGGGTCTGGAGGTACTCCTGGCGTGGGGAGCAGTTGCAGCCAACGAGGGCGGCGAGAGCAACGCCGGCGAGCGAGAGTTGGCAGGTGCGGCGGATTCGCATGGTCCGAGGGGAGGATGCTACCGCGCCCAACGCGAGGACGCACAAGCCTTGTAAAGCGTTCGTGATCGCAGTTTGTTCGGCGTGTTCCACGGTGGATAGCAACGCGTGTCGATCGGTTCGATTCAGTGCGTCCATCACGTAGGGGTCTCCCGCAATCCCTCCACGGAGTCGCTATGCTCCGCTCCCGTTCGATGCGCATCGGCGGTTGGTCCGGCGGGAATCGACCTTTCGGATCAAGTTACCGCCCGCTTACCGACGGAAAGACGCGTGGGAGGGCGGTAACGGCCGATCTGGTCGTATGCTGTCAGGGACGAGAAGTTGGTGGTGGATAATCTCGAACGTCGGATCTCAGATGTCGGATGCCGACTGCCTTTTCCCATGCCTAGCGCCCCGTGCCTAGTGCCTTCTTGGACCACACGATGAAGCTCGCGTTCAGCACCGTTGCGACCCCGGATTGGACTCTTGAGCAGGTGGCCGCGTTCGCCGAGGAGGTGGGCTACGACGGCGTCGAGCTGCGCACGTTCGGGAGCGGATCGTCGCAGTTTGCCTGCGATCCGGCGCTCACAGCACCGGAGAAGATCCGGAAGATCTTGGCGCCGACGGGTGTCGGTGTGGCGTGTGTGGCGTCGAGCGCGAGCTACGAGGCGCCGGTGACGCCGCCTGTGATTGGACACATCTTGGGTGGAACGCCGGCGGGCGTGAAGTTGACGGGCTGGGCGGTGGATCTGGCGGCCCGAGTCGAAGCACCGCTGGTGCGAGTCTTCCCGGGGACGATCCCGGGGATGGATTCGCGGGCGTCGGGGATGGCGCGGATCTGCGAGCGGCTGGAGTTGGCGGTGGCGACGGCGCGGAACACGGGCGTGCAGCTCGCGCTCGAGAACTCGGGGTCGTTCACGACCGCGGTGACGCTGAGCGAGCTGCTCGATCGCGTGAACAGCCCGCTCTTGGGTGTGGCGTACAACCCGGCGATCGCGGCGCTTGATGGCGAGGACCCGGCGAGCGCGATCAATGTGCTGGGCGAGCGGCTGCTGTCGGTGAAGCTCCGCGACATGCTGAACGCCAAGCCGGTGGCGCTGGGTGAAGGCACGCTGCCGACCCGGAAGTTCGTCGAGGCTCTGGCGAAGTCGGGGTATCGCGGTTGGGTGGTGCATGAGCACGACGCGGCGTGGCTGGGCGAGGGGCGTGAGGATGTGCGCTCGGTGCTGTCGCGTTCGGCGAAGGCGGTGGCGTCGTGGGGTTCGGTCGCGGCGCGGGGCGTGGCGCGGGGGCCGATGGCGGTGCGGTAGAGCATCGCGTGGCGGAACGATGAAAGGAAACTCGCGTGGGTGTCGTCGCGGCCAGCGTGATTGCGGGGCGGTGCGAGCGGTTGGGGTTCGCGCTGTGCGGGGTGTGCGGCGTGGAGGCGAGTGCGCGGGGCGTCGAGTACGACGCATGGATCGCGGCGGGGAAGCACGGATCGATGGAGTATCTGGCGCGGAACGCGGAGGTGCGGAAGCGGCCGGAGTTGCTTTTGCCGGGGGCAAAGTCGGTGATCGTGGTGGGGGATTTGTATCGGGTGCGGGAGGTTGTGGGTGGACAAGGTGGTGCAAATGCCGGTGGTGCTCCACTCGCCGGAACAGAAAGCCCGCTCTTCACCCTGCCCCTTCCCTCCGGGAAGGGGGGAACGCGGGCGGTTGTTCCGGGGCGGATCGCGCGGTATGCGCAGGGGCGGGACTATCACAAGGTCATCAAGAAGCGGCTGCACGACTTGTGCGATGCGCTGGCGGCGGAGTATCCGGGCGCTGCGTTTCGCGCGTTTGTGGATACGGCGCCGGTGATGGAGCGTGAGTTGGCGCTGCGGGCCGGGCTTGGCTGGATTGGAAAGCACACGCTGCTGATTCAGCCGCGGCTGGGGTCGTATCTGCTCTTGGGCGGCGTGATGACGACGCTGGAGATCTCCGAGAAGGCCGCGACGATCGAGCCGGATCACTGCGGGACCTGCACGCGGTGTATCGATGCGTGCCCGACAGGGGCCATCACGCCCTACAGCGTGGATGCGCGTCGGTGCATCTCGTACCTGACCATCGAGCGGCGGGGGGAGATCGACGATTCGCTGCAGGCGAAGATGGGCGAGTGGCTCTTCGGTTGCGATGTGTGCCAGGAGGTGTGCCCGCACAACTCGGTGCGTCCGGCGGGAAGCGATGTGGGGGCTGCGCACGCGGCGTATGCGCCGACGCGGGAGACGTTGGACGCGATCGAGGTGCTGCGTTGGACAGAGGAGGATCGGCGACGCGAGTTGGCGGGGACAGCGATGACGCGTGCGAAGCTCGAGATGCTGAAGCGCAACGCGTTGATCGTGGCGGGGAATGCGGCAGTGGATGCGGAGACGCGGGGTGCGGTTCGCGCGGCGGTGTCGGGGGTCGTGGAGGATGTTGGGGCGAGTGCGGAACTCGTGGCGTTGGCGCGGCGCGTGTTGGCGAGTCTGACGTGATGTGCGGGAATCGGTTTGGAGGTTCGGGGTTTTGATCGAAGCCCTCGTTCCCCTCCCCGGTCTCGCTGCGCTCGACCACCCCTCCCCGCTTCGCGGGGCGGGGTGGCGCGGGCCGCTGCGCCGCTCTTACGAACGGATGCGAATAACTGCGGCGACGAGCACAACGCCGAGGCCGATCGGCAGCCACCATTCCTGTTGGTGCATGAAGCCCATATAGAACGCGGGAGTGGCGAGGGCGCAGGCGGCGAGCCAGAGGATGAAGCTCGCGCGGGTTGGTGTCGTGGCCGCGTGGCGGCGGGGGATAAGGACGAGCCAGACGTAGGCGGGGAGGAGGAGGCCGTAGGCGGACATGAAGAGGCGGTAGCCGAACTCGAAGGTGGGGGAGATGCCGGGGCCGTCGGAGATTCTGGGAACTTGCAGACCAGCGGTAATGACCAGCACGGCGACCGTTGCGAAGATGACGGCGGTACGGCGCCGCGTCGTGGCCGGGGATTCGGTGAAGCTGGCGTCGGCCCCCAGCAGCACGGCTTCGCGGATGTGCAATCCGATGGTGTAACCGGATTGGATGAGGATGTGGAGGACGATCGCCGCGGCGACGCGGGGGCCGGCGGAGGCGGTGCCGAGGAAGTGGCCCGCGTACGCGAGCGTGAAGAGGATCATGGAGAAGAAAACGACGCCGAAGCCAAGGGCGAAGGCGAGTTTGGATTCACGTGGCGTTGTGGAGAGTCGGGCGCGGAGGAAGGTGGCGTCGAGGTAGGGGCAGAGCAGGAAGCCGAAGACGCACACGGGGGCGAGGTAGATGAGGGCCGGGACACCGAGGAAGGTGCGAACGGGTGCGTCCGGAAGCTTGAGCTCGATGCCGGTGTAGAACGCGAACGCGGCGATGGCGACGCTGAGCAAGTAGACCGTGCCGGCGTCGGCGGGTGAGCGGGAGCGCAAGCCGGAGAAGGTGGCGAAGGCGACGATGGCGGTGACGGCCCAGGGCCAGAGCGTGCCGCCGACGAAGCCGGCTTGGGAGAGCCCCCAGATGAGATACAGGTGGAAGAGGACGGTGATGGCGGAGAAGAGGCGGACGGCGAGGGCGTCGCGGGTGAGGATGCGTTTCGCGGAGTCGGAGGAGCGGAGGACGAAGCCCATGGCGGCGGCGCCGAGGACGTTGGGGATCGCGAAGACGAAGAAGGCCGCGATGCCGTAGTCGCGGACGAGAAGGATGGGGAGGAACATCCCGATGCACCAGGTCCAGGAGACGCCGAGGTAGAGGGCCCAGGAGGCGGCGCGGGGGAGGTTGGGGGGATGGATGGACACGGGGTGCGAGTGTACGGGAGAGAAATGGCCGCAGGTCGGAGCTGAGGCACCGAAGTTCTGTAGCCCGTGCACCCTATTTGGTAGCGATGTCGCTACCATCCATCCTCGTCGGGCAGGGTGGGAATGCATCCAGGTGGTTTGCTCGATGCGGTACGGGTATACCCGCGATTACTGAGTTAGGCAGATCAGTTGATTGTACGCTGCCGCGAATCTGCTGAAGTCTGCGTCGTTGACGACGCAGTCTCGGTTGAGGTCGCTCGGGCAGTTCGGCGGGGTCCCAGCGACAAAGCAGTCGAGCCGCTGATAGTCTTGGACGAAGAGTACGAAATCGTCGTCATCGACGAGGCCGTTGTCATTGATGTCGCCCTCGCAGCGTGCGGGTGCGAGCACGAGGTCGCTTATAATCCAGGTTGGGTCTTGAGACTGCAAAGACGTGTTTGCACCCAGAACGCCGGACACAGTTCGGTTCGTAGCATATGCCAACTGACCCGCTCCTTCATC
>DASVYC010000076.1:0-14749 GCA_036392375.1 Phycisphaerales bacterium | reverse complement strand
ATCAGACCACCCGCGTGCAGGGGCTTTCCAACCGCAAGGAGATCCCCGAGAACGGCGGCATGCTGTTCGTGTTCCCGGATCTGCAAGTGATGCGGCAAGAGTTTGTGATGCGAGACTGCCCGATCCCCATCGACATCATCTTTCTCGATCCGTCGCGGCGCATCACAGCGACCCACGCGATGCAGGTGGAAGAGCCCCGCCGGGAAGGCGAGGACCTGGCCGCGTACGAGAACCGGTTGAAGCGGTACTCGAGCCGGTTCGATGCCAAGTACGCGATCGAGCTCAAGGGCGGCACGCTGCCGAGCCTGGGTCTCAAGACCGGCGACCAGATCGATATCGACCCGGGCCTTGCGCAGAAAGCGAAGTAGGCCTTGCTCCTTTCCCACCCGGTGGGACACCGGATCGCTTCTCAAACATGGATATGGGGGGTATTTCCGGCGTGTGTCGGGAGCGGCGACGCCGCACGTCCGGTGCCGTGCGTTTCGCACGGACTTCTCCGGTCTCCGTAAATCTGGGGTATTTCTGCGTCGATAACCCCGACGCGGGACCTTCACCGCACGCGAGGACGGACTTGAACGAGCCCACGATCACATTCTGCGCCGCCCCGACCGTCGAGAACGCCGAGGCGCGTTGGCTGGCACCTGTGCTGGCCGCGTGGCCCGGTCTCGACGTGCCCACGCCGGTGCGTGTGGGCGTGGAGCGGCTGGGCGAGATCCAGGGCGACGCGGTCGCCGAGGGAGCGCTGTTCGCGGTGCTCGCGGGCGACGAGCCTTCTTCGCTCGTGTCGCAAGTCTTCGACTTGATCCACGGCGCCATGATCCCGGCGGTGGTCGTTTCGCCCAAGGCGGGCGAGCTGCGCCCGCACATCCAGAAGCATGGCGTCATCGTCGTCGATGCGACCGCCACCCCGGACGCGATCGCCTCCATGCTCTTTGCGCTCACCGAGCGCCAGTCGCTTGTGGATCGCCTCCGACGCGATGTCCGCACGGGCGCGACCGCCGACCGCGGAATCCGCGGCGAGATGGACCGCTTGCACGAGGAGCTGCACCTGGCCGCCACCGTGCAGCGGGAGCTGCTGCCTCAGAAGCTCCCCGAGACCGACGAGCTCCAGTTCGCGTCGATGTACAAGCCGGCAACATATGTCAGCGGCGACCTCTTCGATGCACGCGAGATCGACGAGAACCGCCTGGCCTTCTTCGTGGCCGATGCCGTCGGTCACGGCGTCCCCGCGGCCCTGATCACCATGATGCTCTCGCGCGGGCTGATCAACCAGATCGCCCTGCGTGCGGGACGCGACGGTGTGATCGACCCCGCCGCGTGTCTCAGCGGGCTCAACATCGAGCTCTGCCAGCACGCCTGCGGCAACTACCGGTTCGCCACCGCGGTGTGCGGCGTGCTCGACAAGCGCACCTACACCGTGCAGCTCGCCGGCGCCGGGCACCCCGCGTCCATCCTGATCGGACGCGGCTCCACCCGCATGTTCGAGAGCCAGGGCCCGCTGCTGGGCGTCTTCGCCGAGGCGGAGTACACGAGCGAGATCATTCAGCTTCAGCCCGGCGACACGCTGATGCTCTACACCGACGGCTTCGAGCTCGCGTTCCCGGATCCCGATGCCGCACCAACGCCGTCGCGCAAGAAGTCGGTGGCGCCGCGCGAGTACCTCAAGTACATGGGGGTGCTCGATGCCGCGCGTCATCCCGATGTGCGCGACAGCATGGACGCGCTCGCGGGACTGATCGCTTCGCAGGAAGGCTCGCTGCACCAGCGAGACGACGTGACGGCGTTGGCGATCCGCCGCGTGGACCCCAGCGCGAGCGTGCTGCGTCGCGCCGCCTAGTCAGTCGCATCCAGAATCGCGTCATCCCGCGTTCAATGGCGGAAGTGGCGTATACCCGTGGTCAGGCATGTGACCCCGTGCTTGTTGCACAGGTCGAACGTCTCCTGGTCGCGCTTGCTCCCGCCGGGGTGCACGATCATCCGCACGCCCGCGTCGATGAGCACCCTGGGCCCGTCGGGGAACGGGAAGAAGGCGTCGGAGAACGCCACAGCGCCGCGGGCCAGTTCGCCGGATTTCTGCACCGCGAGGCGGCAGGAGGTGAGCCGGTCCATCTGCCCCGCGCCCGCGCCGAACAGGCGCGTGACGCCGGTCTTGGGATCGACGCCGCCGATCGCGACCGCGTTGCTCATCACGTTGCGGGTGACAACCTCCATGAACTGCGCGATGCGCAGGGTGTCGGCGTGCGTCTCAGGTCCCGCGCGATGCTGGAACTCCTTGGGAGCCGCGAGCAGGGCGTCGCGGTCCTGGATGAGCAGGCCCCCGGGGATGGAGCGATGCTCCATCTCAAGGCCCCGGAGCTGCTCAAAGGCGCCGACTTCGAGGATCCGCATGTTGAACCAGCGGGTGCGGAGGGCGTCCAGGGCGTCGGGCTCGAAGCGCTCAGCAACGACGACCTCGGCGAAGGTATCGTCGCGGCACAGGCGCTTGGCCGCCGCCAGGTCGATCGTGCCCGAGATCGCGAAGATCCCGCCGTACGCCGCCAGCGGGTCACCGGCGATCGCGTTCTCGATGGCGTCCAGCGCGGTCTTCGCGACCGCCGTGCCGCAGGGATTGGCGTGCTTGATCACCGCGGCACCGATCATGCCCGGCGCGACGATCCGCAGCGAGCGGACCAGCTCCAAGGCGCTGGCGGCATCGTTGATGTTGTTGTACCCCAGCTCCTTGCCGTGCAGTTGGCGAGCCCGCGGGATGCACGCGGTGGGGGCGTCGGCGGAGGCGTAGAGCGCCCCGGCCTGATGCGGGTTCTCGCCGTAGCGGAGCTCCTGCACCAGCGAGAAGGTCTGCGTCAGCGAGGCCGGGAATCGCGCCGCCGGCGCGTCGCCCGCGAGGCTGGCGGCCAGGTAGTTCGCGATCGCGGCGTCGTACGCTCCTGTCCGCTTGAACGCGGCAGCGGCGAGCTCGCGGCGCAGCGTCAGGCTGGTCTTGCCGCCCAAGGCGTCCAGATCGCGCACCACCTTCTCGTACTGGTCCGGGCTGACCACGACCGTCACCCAGTCGTGGTTCTTCGCGGCCGAGCGGATCATCGACGGCCCACCGATGTCGATCTGCTCGATCGCCTCGTCGCGCTCGACTCCCGCACCCGCGATCGTCTTCTCGAACGGGTAGAGGTTTACGCACACGAGATCAATAGGGATGATCTCGTGCTTCTTGAGAGCCTCGGCGTGCTCGGGGTCATCGCGCACCGCCAGCAGCCCGCCGTGCACCTTGGGATGCAGGGTCTTCACCCGCCCGTCCATGATCTCCGGGAAGCCCGTGACGGCGTCGATGGGGACGACCTTCACGCCGGCTTTCTCCAAGGCCGCTGCGGTGCCGCCGGTGGAGACGATCTCCACCCCGCGCCGGGCCAGCGCCTGGGCAAACTCGATCAACCCCGCTTTATCGGAGACCGAGAGGATCGCACGCCGGATCGTCACGAGGTCGTTCATGGCGAGACGGTATCACGTTGGGCGAGGGCCGTGACTCGTCGCGCCAAGAAAAACCGGATCCGACTCGGATCCGGTTCAGGGGAACGCTATTGGCCGCGGCTTTCACTTGCGGGGGACAAAACGCACCACAACGCCCGTGTCGCTCACGGCGTAGAGGTTGCCGTCCTCGAACTTGTCGGTCTTGAGCATCGCGGTCTGGGGCACGACAAAGGAGCGGACGATGTCGCCGCGCTCCTTGTCGAGCAGCAGCGCGAGGGTGCCGTTCCAGACCAGGAGCTGCCCGCTGCGGATGCCGATGACGCTGCCCTCGACGACGCGGTTGGACCAGATGATCTTGCCGGTCTTGGCGTCCACGGCCGACAAGCCCTCGGTGCCGAGCTGACACCACACCGTTTCGCCGTCGGTGGCGGGCTGCTGCTTCAGGGGCAGATCGCACCGCAGGCGCCACGCGACCTCGCCGTCGGTGCCGATGCCCCACAGCGACTGGTCGCGCCCGGCGACGATCATGAGACCCTGTGCGGCGATGGGGTCGGTGTCGATCCCGCCGAAGATCTCGCCCCGCCCGGTGGGCCGGCCGGTCTTGGCGTTGATGAAGGCGAAAGCGCCGGACTGGGCGACGGCGCCGACGATGGCATCATCCCCGCTGCCCGCGACGTGCACCGGCTTGTGATCGATCGCGCCGCGCAGAAGGAACGACCAGCGCTCCACGCCAAGGTCCATCCGGTGCGATGTGATGTGGCCCGTGGTGGAGCCGTAGATGAGCACGCCCGACACGGTGATCGCGGCCGTGTTGACGATGCGGGCGTAGGGCTGACGCTTGAGGATCGAGCCGCTGGTGGAAGCAAGCTCCCAGATCTCGTTGTCGGCGGAGACCTGGATCGAATCCCCGCTGCGCCCGACGCCCACGAAACGGGTGAGCGGGTTAGCGAGCTCGTTGGCCCACCGGATCGCGCCGTTGGAGGTTTCCAGGGCGGTCACGGTCGAGCCGGTTTCCAGGGCGATGACCACATCGCCAGCGGGCTCGAGGATCTGCAGCCGCTGGCGGGAGCCGATGAACGGGAACGCGGTCCAGTCTCGGGCGTACCCCAGCTCCAGGAAGTGGGCGTTGTTGAGGGCGTATCCCCCGACCGGGGCTTCGGCCGCGGGCTTCTCGGCGGCGGCCGGCACGTCGGCCTTCTTGGCGGCGGCGCAGGCGCCCAGGCCGCAGCAGGTCAGCGCCGCGAGGGCGGCGGCGGCAAGGGGTCGGATGGTGTTGGGCAGCTTCGGGGAAGAGTCGTTCATGGTGCGGGGTTCTGCCTGTGGTGATCGGGTTGGGGCCGTCGGGGGGTGTTGTATCAGATCAGACGGGAGCGGGACGGCGACCTGGGTCCGGAGAAGCCCCTGGGCGGCCCGGGGAGGCATTGTTGGGCCGTCGCCCGGTGGGCGTCGAGCCCTTCGGGCCTGCGATACGCACGCCGAAGCAGATCGGAAGCAGGATTTGCGTTCCCGCTCCAGACCCCAGACACTTCCGCTGCATGTTCACAGGGATTGTGCAGGCTGTTGGAACCGTCGCCTCGTGCGAGCCATCACCGGCGGGGCGACGGCTGGAGATCGATCCGGCCGGTTGGGGCTACTTCCCGTCGGCGGGTGACTCGATCAGCGTGGATGGCTGCTGCCTCACGGTGGTGCACGCGCCGCCGCCGGGTGGCCGCTGGGTCTTCGACGCCGTGCCCGAGACGCTCGCGAAGACGACGGTGGGGGAGCGCCGGGTGGGCGACCGGGTGAACCTTGAGCACGCCGCCACCGCGTCCACGCTGCTCGGCGGGCACGTCGTGCAAGGGCATGTGGACGGCGTCGCGACGGTCGAATCGGTGACGACGAGCCCGGAGTGGCGGGTGCGATTCCGCCCGCCCGCGGACCTCATGCAGTACATGACGCCCAAGGGCTCCGTGTGCGTGTCGGGCGTCTCGCTCACGCTCGCGGCGGTCGATCCCGCTGAGGGCTGGTTCGAGGTGGCGCTCATCCCGGCGACGCTGGAGAAGACCAACCTGCGGGCGCTCCAGCCCGGCTCGCGGGTGAACATCGAAGCCGATACGCTGGTCAAGACGATGGTGCACTGGATGAGGCACTACGCGCCGGGCCCCGGCATCGGCGCCCGCTAGGGATCACGCGCGGGAACAGGGAAGGGAGACCTTTGGCGGCCACACCGGTGCAAGTCGTTCCGTTTGGTTCACGCCCCAAGCGGACCGCCGCACCGGCTGTGTCGCAACCCGCCGACGTCCACCGCGCCGCCACCGACACACCCCTCCGCGTGCTCGGGATTGATCCGGGCCTGCGCATCACCGGTTACGGGTGCATCGAGGTGGGCCGGCAGGGGGTCTCCCTCGTCGAGGGAGGGGTTTTCCGGTTCGGTCGGGCGCTCAACGCGGGTGAACGCGACGAGGCCGAGGCCCGCGTGGGCGATGTCCACACCGTGTCTGCACGCCTCGCCGAGCTGGACCGGGACTTTCGCGTGGTGCTCGATCGATTGCGGCCGGACCTGGTCGCCGTGGAGTCGCTCTTCGCGCACTACAAGCATCCCGCCACCGCGATCGTGATGGGCCACGCGCGGGGTGTGCTGCTGCTGGCGATCCGCCAGATGGGCATGGAGCTGATGGAGCTCAAGCCCACGATGGTCAAGAAATCAATCAGCGGCAACGGGCTCGCCAAGAAGGCCCAGGTTCAGTCGGCCGTCCGCGCGGTCCTCGGCCTTGCGACCACTCCCGAGCCCGCCGACATGGCCGACGCCCTGGCGGTGGCGATCTGCGCGTCGCGCCGACGCGCCGAACCATCGGCGATCATGCCGACTCGGTGAAAGCCCTGAACACGTGGTGCGGCGAGCGACTCTGGTCTGTTCCGAGGCCGTTTTTCTTGGCCACGCCCCGCGATCGCGTTTCAGACCGCACTTCTTATGGGTCACCCCTTGGCGCGGGCCCGACGCTCCGTTATAACGGTGGCGTGCATCACCAGAACTCCGTCGTTCGTGCCGCTCGCGTCGTTCTCGTCGCCGGCCTGACCCTCTCTGTTGCTCCGATTGCCCGCGCCCAGGACGCCGCGTTCGAGCCCGAGCCGGGCACCCTGCACCTCCGCACGGGAGTGGTGCGCACGCAGCGGCTCGCCAATCTGCTCTCCAACCCCGAGGCCGCCCGCGGCGTGGCTCGCGCGGGGGTGCGCACGGTGCTCCAGCTCCGCGGGCCCCTGAACGAGCACCAGCGTGCGCTGCTCGCGGACGCGGGCGTCAAGCTCGGCGATTATCTGCCGCAGCACGCGTATCTCGTGGACGTGTCGGGCGCGGACCTTCCGCGGATCGCGAGGTTTGAGTTTGTTCGTTGGATGGGGGATTGGCGCAACGAGTGGAAGCTCGAGCCCGAGCTGGGGACCCGCACCTTTCAGTCCGCCGAACGCCGCGCCGTCGATGAGGGCGGTGACGTGCTGGTGCAGGCGTACCTGTTCGACGGCGTGAGCGTGCGTGACGCGCGGGCGGAGCTCGAAGGCACGGGGCTGCGGATCGAGGACTCGGTGCGGATCGCGGAGATGGAGACCCTGCTGCTGCGCGTCCCGCGGGCCAGGCTCGCAAGCCTCGCCGACGTGGAGTCCATCCGGTTCGTGGAAGAGCTGCCCGAACTGACCGAGCGGAGCAACACCAACACCCGTTGGATCGTGCAGTCGAACGTGACGAACGTGACGCCGCTGTACGCCGCGGGCATCCGAGGCGAGGGACAGATCATCGGCATCATGGACAACGGCTTCCAGCCGAGCCACTGCTCCTTCAACGATCCCGCGGTGCCGATCACCGCGGCCAACACGCCCGGCACCTTCCCGACGCACCGAAAGGTCGTCGCGTACAACGTCGGCCTCGTGAGCGGCCAGCACGGCACGCACGTCGCGGGCACGTCGGTCGGCAATCAGGTCGGCGACGTCAACGACAACACCCGCGGGATCGCCTTCAACGCCAAGATGTGCTTCCGCACCTATAGCTCGCCGATCTCCACCTTCCCCATCGACACCCATCTCACCACGCATCACAACCAGGGCGCCCGCGTGCACACCAATAGCTGGGGCGACGACGGGACGACGGCGTACAACGCGATCTGCCGAGCCATCGATCTTTTCAGCTACAACCGCGAGGACAACCTGGTCTGCTTTGCGTCCACCAACCTCTCGGCGCTCAAGAACCCCGAGAACGCCAAGAACGTGCTCGCCGTGGGCAAGTCCGGCGGCTCGGGATCGCAAGCCGGTTCGTGCAGCACGCTGACGGGACCCACCTCAGACGGCCGGCGCAAGCCCGAGGTCTTTGCGCCCGGCTGCAGCACCAACTCGTCCAACTCCGCGTCGCTCCCCTGCGGCACCACGTCCCTCACCGGCACGTCGATGGCCTCGCCGGCGGTGGCGGGCGCGGCGGCGCTGGTACGTCAGTACTTCACCGACGGCTTCTATCCCACCGGCGCCAAGGTCCCCGCCAACAGCCTGACCCCCTCGGGCGCGCTGCTGCGGGCCATGCTGGTCAACTCGTCGGTGGACATGACCTCGTACCCCACCCCGGCCCAGTTCCCGCCCAACAACGTCGAGGGCTTCGGTCGCATCCTGCTCGACAACAGCGTGTACTTCGCGGGCGATGCCAGGAAGCTGCTCGTCAAGGACATCCGCAACACCGCGACGGACGCGCTCTCGACCGGCAACACCAACACCACCCAGTTCCGCGTCAACGGCTCGGGCGAGGTCCTCCGCGTCACGCTCGCGTTCACCGACGCCCCTGCGACTGTGCCTACGAGCTTGGCACCCGTCAACAACATCAACCTTCGGGTCATCAGCCCGAGCGGCACCGTCTACCAGGGCAACGTGTTCAATGCCGCCACCGGCCAGAGTCAGACCGGTGGCAGCGCCGACGCGATCAACTCGATCGAGCACGTGCTGCTCGCGGCGCCCGCGACGGGCGTGTGGAAGGTCGAGGTCGTGGGCGCCACCGTGAACGTCGGAAAGCAGGGCTTCGGGCTGGTGATCACCGGCGATGTGGCCCGTTTCGTTGCCTGCCCCTCTGATTTCAACGCCGATCTGTTTGTCGACGACTCCGACTTCGCGCTCTTCGCGGCCGCTTACGAGCTGCTCGTGTGCACCGCTCCCGCGATGCCCTCGGGATGCCCGTCGGACCTGAACGCCGACGGCTTTGTCGATGACACCGACTTTGTTGTCTTCGCGGCGGCGTACGAGGCGCTGCTCTGCCCGTAATCGGCCCGCGTCATCGTTGTTCCGTGGAGCCGCGCAGATCCTCGCGGTGTTGCGAACGCCGCGATCGCTTTGTTATAGTGCCCCTCTTCCATCTGGATGAAAGGGCGGGTGCGTCGTGTCGGAGATTCGCAGCATCGAGCCGGTCGTTCCTCAGGCAACAGATGACGACGCACCGCGTTGTGCCACGACGGATCGTTTCGGGGAGTTCCTGACAAGCCGTGGGCATGGTGTGCGCGGGCGTGTCGGCGCGGTGGTGGCGGCGCTGTTCATGGGCGGCTTCGGGGTGGCAATGGTCGCCGCGGGCGTTGTGAATGCGAAAGCGTCGCCCTGGATGCTTGTGGCAGGCCCCGTGATGGGGCTGCTCTTCGTGTACGCGGGGGTCGTGATCGTGATCGGCGGCTTCCGGTCCTGGGACTTCTACGAGCGGGGCCTGGTGCGCGAGGGGCCGCGCCATCGCTTGGAGCTCCCGTATCTCGACGTGCGGTGGATGCAGTATCAATCCGTTCGGCAGTACCACAACGGTGCGTACGCGGGGACACAGCTCACCATGAAGCTGGGGCTGGCGAACGGGTCCAAGCTCGTCGTCAATTTCAGGCACAAGGAACGCGCGAAGGGATTCTTCCGCAGACGCTTTGAGGGGCAAGACGAGATGGAACAGGTGCGTGACGCCGTCGCCCTTTGTGTGGCGGCGGACCTCCGGCTGCTCCTGGACGCGGGCAAGGAGATCGAGTGGGGTGGGTGGTCGGCGCTGACGCAGAGCGGCATCAAGGTCACCCGTGGTAAGCGTCGAGGCACACAGTTCGCGTGGCCCAGCCTGCGCGAGTTCTGGACCAAGAACAACCGACTCTGGATCGCCGCTCAGGGCGAGCCCAAGTCGTTCGTCGGAATCCCCATCTCGGCCCGGAACTTCTACCCGGGCCTCTTACTCTTTGAACGCCTGTGCGAGGAACGCATCGGTCGTTCGATCCGCCGTCCCGAGCCGGAGTCATTACCAGCGTGAACCCGACGAAGCGTCGCGTTACACGTTGAAGTACTTCGCCTCGGGGTGGTGCACGATGATCGCGCTGGTGCTCTGTTCCGGATCGATCTGCCAGTTCTCGGTGAGCACGCAGCCGATGCGGTCGGGCTTCAGCAGACGGAAGAGCTTGTCCTGGTCGCTCATCTCGGGGCAGGCCGGGTAACCGAAGGAGTAGCGGCTGCCGCGATACTTCTGGGTGAAGAGGTCCTTGATCTTCGGGCTGTCGTCGTTGGCGATGCCGAGCTCCTGACGGATGCGCTTGTGCCACATCTCGGCGAGCGCCTCAGCGGTCTCGACGCCGATGCCGTGGAGGTAGAGGTAGTTGGTGTAGTCGTTCTTGGCGAAGAGGGCCTGGGCGGCCTCGCTGGCGTGCTTGCCCATGGTGACGCAGTGGAGGGGCAGGACGTCCTTCTCGCCGCTCTCGATGGGGCGGAAGAAATCGCTGATGCAGAGGCGGCGCTTGTCGCCCTGGCGCGGGAAGGTGAAGCGTTCGATCTCGCGGCTCTGGTCCTGCGGGTCGAAGACGACGAGGTCGTCGCCATCGCTGTTGCAGGGGAAGTAGCCGTAGACGACCGCGGGGCGGAGGATCTTCTCGCGTTTGCAGCGTTCCTTGAGTTCCTCGAAGATGGGTTGGACTTTGTCCTCGAGCAGGTTCTCGTACTCGGTGTCGCTCATCGCGCCCTTCTTCATCTGCCACTGGCCGCGGAAGAGGGCGACGGGGTTGATGAAGGGGTAGACGTGATCGAGGTTGATGTCGTCGATGACGCGGGTGCCCCAGAACGGAGCCTTGGGGACGGGGATGGAGGTGGAGACATCGGAGCGGACGCGCTCGCGGACCGCGGTGCCTCCGCCTGCGTCGTTGAGGCGTGGCGCTGCGCCGTCGCCCTTGTTCATCGCCGCGAGCTTCTCGATGCGCGTCTTGTTGATCGCGTCCTCAGCCTTGCTGCGTTTGCCGAGACGGTCGTCGATCTCGGTGGCGAGGGTGTCCATCTGGTTGGACATGATCATGTCCATGGTGCGCAGGCCCTCGAACGCGTCCTTGCCGTAGAAGCACTGGCCCTTGTACTGCGAGCGCAGGTGGCTCTCGCAGTAGTGACGCGTGAGCGCGGCACCACCGAGGATCAGCGGCACGTTGAGGCCGAGCGTATTCATCTCATGGATGTTTTCTTCCATGACGTTCACGCTCTTGACGAGCAGGCCCGAGAGGCCGATCGCGTCGGCCTTGTGCTGCTTGAAGGCCTCGACGATGGCGCTGATCGGCTGCTTGATGCCGATGTTGAAGACCTTGTAGCCGTTGTTGGTCAGGATGATGTCGACGAGGTTCTTGCCGATGTCATGCACGTCGCCCTTGACGGTGGCGAGCACGATCTTGCCCTTCTCCTGGCCCTGCACGCGTTCCATGAGCGGCTCGAGCTGGGCGACGGCCATCTTCATGACCTCGGCGCTCTGCAGCACGAACGGGAGCTGCATCTTGCCCGAGCCGAAGAGCTCGCCGACGGTCTTCATGCCTTCGAGCAGATGGTCGTTGATGATTTCCAGCGGCTTGTACTTGCCGAGGGCGGCCTCAATGGCCTCTTTCAGGCCCTGCTTCTCGCCGTCGATGATGTGCGAGCGGAGCCGCTCCTCGATCGGCAGATCGGCGAGCGACTTCTTCTGCACCTTGGCGGCCTGGGCGTCCTTGAAGAGATCGATGAAGGCCTGCAGCGGATCGAAGTCCTCGGGCTTGCCCGCGGGCACGCCGGTGCCGCCGTTCTTGGTGGAGCGGCGGTCGTAAATGAGGTCGAGGGCGGCCTGCCAGTGGGCCGGGTCGATCTTGTTGCTGGGCAGGATCTTGCTGGCGTGCACGATAGCGCCGGTGAGGCCGGCTTGGCGGAGCTCGTGCAGGAATGCGGAGTTCAGGACCGTGCGTGCGACGGGGTTGAGGCCGAACGAGACGTTCGACAGACCGACCACGCTCTGGCACTCGGGGAACGAGGCCGAGATCTTCTTGATGCCCTCGATCAGTTCGAGCGCGGAGCGGCGGTCGCTCTCCATGCCGGTGGAGATGGGCAGCACGAGCGGGTCAAACATGACGTCGCTCGGGTCCATCTTGAACTTCTCGACGGCGCGGCGCAGGCCGCGCTCGGCGATGGAGTGCTTGCGGTCGGCGGTGCGGGCCATGGAGGCCTGCTTGTCCTCGTCGATGGAGCCGATGAGGATCGCGGCGCCGTACTTCTTGCACAGCGAGAGGATCTCGTCGAACTTCTCGTCGCCTTCCTCGAAGTTGGCGGAGTTGACGATGCACTTGCCGCCGGCGTGCTTGAGGCCGGCCTCGATGGTCTTGACCTGGGTGCTGTCGATCATCAGCGGAGCGTCGACCTGGCGGACGACACGCTTGACGATCTCGGTCATATCGCGGACGTTGTCGCGCCCGGCGTAGTCGACGTTCAGGTCGAGGACGTGGGCGCCCTCGCGGACCTGCTCACGAGCGAGAGACACGATGTCGTCCCAGGCTTCTTTCTCGAGCAGCGTCTTGAACGCGCGGCTGCCCGACGAGTTCATCCGTTCACCCACGATCAGGAACGAGTTGTCCTGCCGATAGTCGGCGACGCCGTAGAGGCTGGTGGCGCCGGGCTTGGGGCTGTTCTTGGCGATCTTGTATGCGGGGCGGTTGCCGACGGCCTCGCTGAGCAGCTTGATGTGCTCGGGCGTGGTGCCGCAGCAGCCGCCGACGATGCTGACGCCGGCTTCTTCGACGAACTTGAGCATCGCCTCCACGAAGGGCTGAGGCTTCAGCGGGTACTCGGTGCGGCCTTCGACGAGTACGGGGAGGCCGGCGTTGGGCAGCACGCTGACGCGGCGCTCGTCGCCGGTGACGGTCTTGCGACCGCGGACGTTGGCCCAGTTCTTGCCGAGCCAGTTCACGTGCTCGGCCATCTCGGTGGGGCCGGTGGCGCAGTTGAGGCCCAGCGAGGCGATCGGGTACTGAGCGAGCGCGGTGGCCGCTGCCTCGATCGAGGAGCCGAGCAGCATCGTGCCGGTGGTCTCGATGGTGACGCTGGCGAGGATCGGGATGTCGGCGGTGGTTTTGCCGGCCTCATCGAGAGCCGCGAGACACGCGTTGATCGCGCACTTGACCTGCAGGAGGTCCTGGCAGGTCTCGATCATGAAGCAGTCGATGCCGCCGGCGATCATGCCGCGGCACTGCTCGCGGTAGGAGTCGAACATCTCCTCCCAGTTCGTATTGCCCAGCGTGATCAGCTTGGTGCCCGGGCCCATGGATCCGGCGACGAAGCGGGGTTTGTCCTTAGTGGAGTGCTTGTCGCACGCGGCGCGGGCCACTTCGGCGCCCATCTTGGCGAGCTGGTAGGTTTCGGGGGTCAGGTCGAACTCGGCGAGGACCAGCTTGTTGGCACCGAAGGTGTCGGTCTCGACGACATCGGCACCGGCGAGCAGGTAGGCCTCGTGGATCTCCCCGATGACGTCGGGCCGGGTCTTGACCAGGATGTCGGTGCAGTTCTCGCAGCCGCAGTAGTCGTGCTCGACCGACAGATTGCGGCTGTAGATCTGCGTGCCCATGCCGCCGTCGAAGACGATGACGCGTTTGGAGAGTTCCTGAAGGAAGCGGCTGGGCATAAGGAGCTCCGAGCGTGAGGGTCCGGTAAGTGCATCCCACGGGGTGGTGGTGGGGACGGGGATGGGGGTGGTAGCGGGGCGATCGAGAACCGCGGAGTATATTCATCCGTCTATCCGGATCAATGGATGAATCCGCGATTGAGACGGGGAATCGACCTCCGAGACCTGGGTATCGGCACGTTCCTTGGGATGGGTCGGGGTACCGGCCTGGGGCTGGCGGGCATTGCCCCGAGCGTGCCGTGTTCGCGGGTCGGGCTGGGTCCCATCACCGTTCCGGGTTGGTCGCGGGCTTGGAGTCCGCCTTTGCGGCCTGGATCTGCCGCCGCGCTTCGTCCAGGATCTCGACCGCGATCAGGTTGGTCTCCAGGCTGGACAACGCGTCGACCGGGCACTCCCCGCGGACGACCCGGCGGAGGTAGGTCCACTCGTCCTTGAGATCCGGGGCCATCGCGGGAGCCTCAACGGTCCGCGCCGGCTGGTCCGGTGCTCGGAGCTGAAGCGACTGCCACTTGCCGCAGTGGATCGAGCCGCGCTCGGTGTGGAGGTCGGCCTCCTTGTTGTCGTGCGTCCACGCCCAGGATGCTTGGATCACGCTGGTGGCGGTGGGGTACTCGAGCACGATGGTCGCATCGTCGTCAACATTGGGGTAGACGGTGGGCTTGAGCGTGCTGGCGGTGGCGATGATGCGGGTGGGACGCTGGCCCTGCATGAGCCAGGTGGAGAGCGCGGCTCCGTAGCAGCCGAAGTCGATGACGGCGCCGCCGCCGTTCTGGGCGGGGTCTGTGAGCCAGGCGAGGAACTCGGGGGAGCAGCCGATCTCACGCGGGCCCTTGTGGCCGTGGCGGAAGACCATACGGCGGACGGGCGAGAATTCCCCGGATGCCACGAGCCGCTGCGCTTCACGCAGGCTGGAGTACCAACTGGTCTCAAAGTTGGTGAGAAGAAGCACATTGTGCGTGCGGGCGAGCGATGCCATGCGGGCCGCGGCGACCTTGTCGAACGCGAGCGGCTTTTCCAGCAGCATGTGCACGCCCCGCGGGGCGCAGGCAGCGACCGCGGCCTCGTGATCGAGGATCGACGTCATCACACTCGCCGCCTCGGGCTTGGTTTGGTCGAGCATTGCGCCGAGGTCTTTATGCCACAGTGAAGCGTGCAGGCCGTACTTGGCCGCAAGTCGGTCGAAGAGCGCGCGATCGGGCTCATAAACGCCCACGATCTCGAGATCGCTCCGCTGCTGGTCCGCCCACAGCAGACCCTCGACGTGGCCGTGGACAAGGCCGATCACCGCGATCCGAAGGGGCCGCAGTTCGGACGCGCCGACGGCGGCGGAGGTGAGCGGAGCGAGCAAACCCAGGAGCCACGCAATGGTGCGGTTCATGGACGCAGCAT
>DASVYC010000075.1:0-3600 GCA_036392375.1 Phycisphaerales bacterium | reverse complement strand
GGCTTGGCCCGCGGGAACAGCCGCGCTTGGCGACAGAGTTTGTTTCGCCCGTCCGAGCGCCGGGCGGCTCCGTGGCGGGGTTGGTACGTGGCCCCGCCAAGGACGCGACGTGGGCCAACGTGGGCGGACGGGTGGCCAAGGGGCGTGGCCCGTAGCGGGCGGGAATCGGGGCGTTGAGCGCCCCCGGACGGGCCCGTCAGCCCGAGCGATCCAGCCAACCAGCGATCCAGCGATCCATGACCTGCCGCGTGCGCGGCGGGCCACCACGACGCCCATGCGCCGCGCCCTCGCCGGTGCCCACGACGGAGATCGCTATGAACATCGATATGCTTCCCATCGCCGCGGTTAAGGAATACGACCGCAACCCCCGCACCATCAGCGACGCCGCGATCGATGCGGTCGCCAAGAGCATCGAGGCCTTTGGCTTCAAGATCCCGATCCTGATCGACGCCGACAACATCATCATCGCCGGGCACACGCGGCTCCGCGCGGCGCGGAAGCTCGGCCTCAAGGAGGTGCCGACGATCCGCGCGGACGACCTCACGCCCGACCAGGTCAAGGCGCTGCGCATCGCCGACAACAAGGTCGCGTCGCTGACCTCGTGGGACATGGAACTGCTGCCCATCGAGCTGGCGGACCTGAAGGGCGTCGACTTCGATCTCGCGCTGCTGGGCTTCAGCGCCGAGGACCTCGCGGCGATCATGGCTCCCGCCGGCAACGAGGGGCTCGTCGACCCCGACGACGTTCCCGCGCCGCCCGACGCCGCGACGACGGTCCCCGGCGACATCTGGGTGCTGGGCAACCACCGCTTGATGTGCGGCGACTCGTCCAAGCCCGAGGACCTGGACCGGCTGCTGGATGGCCAGCCGATCCATCTCGTCAACACGGACCCGCCGTACAACGTGAAGGTCGAGCCGCGGAGCAACAACGCGATCGCGGCCGGGCTGTCGTCGTTCACCGCCACGCAGCGGAAGGACGCGAGCGCCGGCGACCAGCAGTCGGCGGACCTGCACCGCTACCCGGAGAAGTCCAAGCCGACGCACAAGAAGCTCCGGGCCAAGGACCGGCCGCTGGCGAACGACTTCGTCTCCGACCAGGAGTTCGACCGTCTGCTCGCGGCGTGGTTCGGCAACATCGCCCGCGTGCTGATCCCCGGCGGCGGGTTCTACATCTGGGGTGGCTACGCGAACTGCGCCAACTACCCGCCGGTGCTCAAGGCCATGGAGTTGTACTTCAGCCAGGCGGTGATCTGGATCAAGGAGCACCCGGTCCTGACGCGCAAGGACTTCATGGGCAACCACGAGTGGTGCTTCTACGGCTGGAAGGAGGGCGCGGCGCACCGCTTCTTCGGCCCCAACAACGTGCCGGACACGTGGAGCATCAAGAAGGTGAATCCGCAGATCATGGTCCACCTGACGGAGAAGCCCGTCGAACTCGCGCGACGGGCCATCGAGTACTCGTCGCGGCCCGGCGAGAACGTGCTCGACCTCTTCGGCGGCAGCGGCAGCACGCTCATCGGCGCGGAGATGACGGGGCGGCGGGCGTACCTCATGGAACTCGACCCGCTCTACTGCGATGTCATCGTCCAGCGCTGGGAGAAGTTCACGGGTCGGAAGGCGGAGCGAGTTGGCTCACACGCTGTGGCCGAAGAGAAAGCCGCGACCCGTGTCGCGGCTGGGAGCAAGGCCTGATGTGTGCCTCACTCGTCGAGGGTCGGCAGCGGGCCGTCGACCGCTTCGTCCCATTCGAGGGCGTAGCGCTCGGCGATGTCCTCGAGGTCGTGCTCGGTGAGGTAGTCGGCCGTCTTGCGCTCTTGGCAGACGGCCACAGCCCGCGCCAAGTCCGTCCATTCCTCGATGGTGAGCATTCGGTCCTGCCGTGCGCCAAGGAGGTACAGGGCGGCCTGCAGCACGGCATCGAGTTGGGCTTGAGTAGGCGCGGGCTGCGGGGCGGGCGTGGCGCTCATGGCTCAGGCTCCCTTCCCCGCGACAAAGACGCCGCGCTCGTGCTTCTTGAAGCGGGCGGCGGTGCCCTTGGCGGCGATCTCCCGGATGATCGCGGCGTAAAGCGTGGCCTCCGGCGTCTTGCCGCCGGGGCTCGTCCACAGGCCCTTGGCCTCCATCGCGGCGATCATCTCCTTGGCCCGCATCGGCACCTCGCTAGCGGCGAGCACCTGCGCCGCCGCGTCGAGCGCGCTGACGCGCTTGGGCTTCTTCTCCTTGACAGCCTTCGTCTTGGGGGCCTTCTCGCCCTTGGCCTTCGTGCCCTTGGTAGCCGCCCCAAGGCTCGCGTTGTTGGCGACCTCTTTCTCGCTGGGGACCTCGTGGTCCTGCTTCCCGCCCGCCAACCGGTCGTTGATCTCGGCGAGCGCCGCTTTGCGGAGGCGTTCCGTACTCGACGCGGTGGCGTCGGCCTTGCGCTTGGGGATGCGCTTGCCGCCTGGCCCGACGGCTCGCTTCATCGCGGCGGTGCTGCTGGACTTCTTCGTCTTCGTGCTCATGGTCATCTCCGAACTGGGGGTTGGGTCTCCCGTCGCACGCTGCGGCGGGGAAGCGTGGCCATCGCGGTTCCCCGCGACGCCGCGTGGGGCGGGTCAGCGGCTCTGCACGATGCTGATCTGGAACTCGGAGCCGTCCTCCATCCGCAGGACCAGCCCCTTGTTGCTCGTGAGCAACTGCACGCCGTCGAAGGTGTCCGCGTGGGCCAGGCCTTCGGCCTCGCTCACCATGTCGCGGGCGATGTCGGCCAGCGCGATGTCGTCGTCTTCGCATTCGATCTCTTCGCGGGCGTCGTGGAGGTGTTGGATCAGGGACAGCAGCGTGTTCTGCATTTCGATCTCGTTCATGGCGGGTCTCCTTGTTGGCGCGGGCGTTCAGCAGCCCGCGATGCGTTCGATCTCGTTGAGGACGTCGTGGACCATCGAGTTGGTGGCGGCCGCCTGTCCCCGGCGGTCCCGCCCGTAGACGTACCTTGCCACCTCGGCGGCCTTCGCGTAGCGGGCCTCGCGGCTCTCGTCGCGGCGGAACTCGGCGATGATCTTGTCGAAGCGGCCTTGCGCTCGGCTCATGCGGACAACGCTCGCGGTCGCGCCGTCGGCCGTGGCCCGCACCGTGATGTCCTCCTCTCTTCCCTCGATGACAATGTGCTTGATCGTCATGGCGTGTCTCCGTGTTGGCGGTCACTCGGCGTCGTTCAGGAAGGCCTCGACGTGCTCGCGTTCCATCCCGCTCATGAACCCGACCAGGTCGATCAGGTCGCTGCGGACCTTGCCGAGGTCGCCCGTGCGGCCCCAGTTGAGCGGGTCGGCCTTGGCGGCCTCAGCGTGCTTGTCGAGTTCCATCTGCAGGACGTCCATCAGCCGGGCGATGTCGCCGCGGCGAGCGGCGTAGGTCTCTGCGGCGGTCGGTTGCTGGGGGGCGGGCGTGCGGTTGTGCTTCTTCATGTCTGTACCTCTCTGGTGGGCGGGGGCGTGGTGTCGCATGGAAACAGCGAAGCCCGCGTTACGCGGGCTTCAGGTGGTCGGCAGTTCGGGGTTGCGGGGGCTGGTCGGTGCCTCCTCGCGTGCGGCCTCGCGGGCCGCGTCGCCTCGTCCTTGGCGGT
>DASVYC010000074.1:0-5182 GCA_036392375.1 Phycisphaerales bacterium | reverse complement strand
CTCGCCCATGGACATGTAGTAGTTGGAGATGTTCGTGTATCCCGCGCGGACGGCGGCCAGTGCGGCGAGGGAGGCGCGGCCGCCGGATTGGCAGTAAACGACGACTTCGTCGTTCTGCTTCAGGCTCTTGCCGCCGAGCATTTGCTTGAGGTCGGTGGCGGGGCGGAGGCGGCCGTTGTCGTCGAGCATGTCGCGGTGGGGGAGGTTGGCGGCGGTGGGGACGTGCCCGCCGCGGTCGCCTTCTTTGGCGCTCTTGCCGGTGTATTCGTCGGTGGTGCGGACGTCGAGCACGGCGATGGACTTCTTGGCGGCGATGTCCTTCAGGTCTTCGCGGCTGGTGACGCCGATCGTGCCGCCGACGCGGGCGGCGAAGGTGGTGGGCGCGAAGGCCGAGGAGGTGCCATGCTGGAGGTGCTTCTCGCTGAGCAGCGGCTGCAGGCTCTTCCATCCGCCGTTGACGACGCGGATGTCGCGGACGCCGAAGCGCTGGAGGAGGAACCAGACCCGGGCGGCGTCAGTCATGCCGCCGGCGTCGTAGACGTAGACCACGCTGGTGTCGGAGATGCCCAGCGCGCCGATGCGGCTCGACCACCCCGCGGCGTCATCGAGCCCGCCGGGCGAACGGCTCTTTTTGCTCCACTCCGCAAGATCCACTCGGCGCGAGCCCTTGATATTGGTGGGCGCGAAGTCCTCGACCTTGCGGCAATCCAGGATCACGCGATCGGGGTTCGCGCGGTCGAGCGACGCCGCGAAGGTCTCGGGTTCGACGATCGGGTCGGAGGCCCACGCGGAGGCCCACGCGGCGGACGCGGGCGCGTCGTTCCGAGTCGCGGTCGAGCACCCGCCCAAGAACCCCAGAATCGAGAGCGAAGCGACCGCCACCAACGTCTTTCCGTACGTGCTCATGACCGACCTCCTGGAACGCCCGGCGGCCGATCCCGCGGGGTGTGGGAGCATGCAGCGCGTAGAGGCGCCGCGGGGTTCAAATGCCATTGATCCGCCACTCGGCAGCGCGATTGATGCCGATGGAGAGACGACTGGGATTGTCTCAGGCGCATCAGTCGCACGGCTCCGAATAGTCGCGAACGGATGGCACCCTGTGGACCAGAACCGGGGCTTCACTGCTGCGGATCGATGTCGTCCTCGCGGATCTCGCGGGAGATGGAGTACGAGCCGCTGAACCATTTATGCAGGTCCGCGAGGCGTTCGCGTTCGCCGGCGAAGGGGTACGAGGCCCGTGTGGGCTCGACCCAGACGCCGGTGGTGGGGCAGCGGATGGGTTCGCGTTCGAGCAGGGCTTGCACGCCGTCGCGGTCGCGGAAGGAGTCGGGGAGTTCGATCGAGATCCGGCGTGCGGTGTGGCTGGCGTGCTCGATGGCGACTTGCACACAAGCGGAGGCGGGCGGGAGGGCGGCGTCGATGCGTTCGGGCCATTCGCAGAGCAGCACGCGTCCGGGCGCGGCACGGTCGGCGCCCGCGATGCGATCCCAGCCGAGGGTTTCGACCTCGTCGCTGCCGCGGAGGCGGTAGGCGTCGACGTGCGCGAGGTGGGTGATGCCGCGGACGGGCGCGGGGAGCGGGTACTCGTTGATGAACACGAAGGTGGGGCTGCTGACGAGGCCTGGCGGGACGCCCAACGCCGAGGCGAGCGCGCGGACGAACGTGGTCTTGCCGGCGCCGAGATCGCCCGCCAGCCGCACGACGTCGCCCTCGGCGAGCACGCGGGCCAGGCCGGCGGCCAGTGCGGAGGTGTATTCGGTGCTGGTGCTCGCGCGGGCGACGGAGGGCATGTCGGGATCGTTCGCGCCCCGGCCACGACGCGCCGACGCCGTGTGCGACACCGGGCGCGGATCAACAAGCGCGATCCGGGTCAAGGGAAAAGTCGCAATTTCGTCGGGTCACCACAAACAAGCAGGGCACCATCGCTAGACAGTGCCCCGCTGGAGGAGAGAGAGATCAGTGGATGATAACGATTTATCGGTCGTCCCTACGAACCTTTACGATTTCTGAAGGCGTCTGGTCGGGCTTTTTGCGAGAAAGACGCAAGATTTGTTGTGATGTTTGGTCTTTGCTTGCATAAGGCCCGAAAAAAACCTCTCAAAAACAGGCCCGCCGGAACAACGCGGGTCGTTCCGGCGGGCAGCTTCGCGGGCGGGTTGAAGAATCGGTTCAGTCGTCCTTGGGCGGCGGAGGTGCCTGCTCGCCGTCACGCGGCGGGGGGCGATGGCCGCGACGTCCTTCGCCATGCGGCGGGGGGCCCGGAGGGATTTCGCCATTCTCGATCGCTTGCTCGCGCAGCTTGCGGAACAGGTCGCGGCGTTCCTCGGGCGTCATGGATTCGAGCTCGGCCTTCTGCTCGGGGGTGAGTTTTTCGAGCAGCTTCTCCATACCGGGACGGCCGGGGCCGCGACCGCCTTTGGGGCCGCCCTTGCCGCCCTTTTCGATTTGGCGCTTCGCGAACTCGCGGGCGGGGCCTTCGAGACGGCGCTCGGCCATGTCCTTCTTGATCTCTTCGAGGCGTGCCTGCACCAGCGGCTTCTGGACGTCGGTGAGGACGTTGAAGACGGCGGCTTGCGCGTCCTCGGGCTTGGGGGCTTTGGCCATCAACTCTTCGAACTGCTGGCGGCGCTGGCCGTCGGGCTTGGGACCGGCGGGGCGGTCGTCGGGGCCACCGGCCTCGCGGCGTTCGCCCTCGGGGCGCGGGCCTTGGCTGTCGCCACGGCGCGGACGCATGGCTTCGAACTCGGCCTTGTGTTCTTCATGGAACTTCTGCATCGAGGCGCGGAAGTCGTCCATGATGGCGCGGATCTTTTGGTCCTGCTCGGGCGTGAGGCGGACGGCCTCGTCGGCCTTGTCGCCGCGGAGAGTATCGAGGGCGCGGACGAAGGCGTGCGGGGGCATGCGGTTGGCCATGCGGCCCTTCATGTTGCCCTCGTCGCCGAAGTGGCGCTTCATGCCGGGGACGCCGCCGTCGCGGACCGCGGGGCCGCGGAGCGCGGGTTCGCGATCTGAGTTGGTGTCAACCGGCGGCTCGGCGAGAGCGGTGCCGCTGATGAGCACGAGTGCCGCGACGGTGAGAATCTTGTTGAGACGAGCCATGTTGGATACTCCATTCCCGCGAGGGACCAGATTGCCGTTCCACACCGATAGAGCAACGGCAGACGCTCGTGTGTATTGCAGGGCGGAGCGCGATTTCCCGGTGGGTTGGGAGCGGTTTGGGCCGGAAAACAGGCCCGGATACACATCGGGCGGTCTGGGGTCGGCTTATTCGGTCTGGGCAATGTGGGCAATCTGGCGTTGTGGGCAATCGGGCAATGTGGGAAGGTGGCCGACGCAGACGAATCTGTTCGGGTCTTTGGCCCGGCAGGGCAAAGACAGCGCTGCACTATGCGGCGTTCCGCACGGCGACGGCGCACGCGCGTCAACAAAGAGATCACAGAGGACACGGAGCAGAACTCCATGTTCCGCGCTCTGTCTGCATCGTGATCGCGGCGGTTGATTCCCCGCCCGGCTTCACACGCTCGCGAGCGCGGGTTCGTGCGTGTGTTCGCGTCGGGTCGAAGAGGGGGCGCTCGGCGGGTTCAACGGCGCATCACCCGCGTAGCGCAGGCCGCTGGATTCGCAGAGGAGGCGCGAGGAGATCTGGGCGGAGAGGAAGATGGTGGGCAGCCCGCTGCCGGGGTGGGTGCCGCCGCCGACGAGGTAGACGTTCTCGGCGAACGGGAGCTTATTCTGCGGGCGCTTGTGGAGCATCTGCCCGAGGTTGTGCGCGAGGTTGAAGGTCGCGCCGAAGTTGATGTTCATGCCCTCCCAGGTCTTGGGGGTGTACATCACTTCGGTGCGGATGCGCTGGCGGAAGTTCTTTCCCAGGTGCTTCTCGCCCAGGAGCTGGTCGAGGCGATTGAGCGTGATCTCGCGGTACGTGGCCTTCTCCGCTTCCCAGTCCACCCCCTTCTCGTCGGAGTTCTTGAGGTTGGTGATTGGCACCAGCACGTAGAGCGCGCTGTGGCCGGGCGGCGCGAGCGTCGGATCGAGCGCGCTGGGATTGCAGACGTAGACGCTCGGGTTCTGCGGCAGTTCGCCGGTCGTCGTGATCTGCTTCAGGTTGTTCTCGTAGTCGTCGGCGATGCAGATCGTGTGGTGGGGCAGATCGACCTTGCCCTCGATGCCGAGGTAGAGCATGAACGTCGAGCACGAGTAGCGGCGCGAGTCCAGCGTCTTGTCGCTGTAGGTGCGGCCGGAGTTGGCGCGGACGCTGTCGGGGATGAGGTTCTTGAGCGCCCACGCCGCGTCGGCGTTCATGACGACGTGATCGAAGCGGTGCAGGCGGCGGGCGCTGTCGCCCTCGATGTAGACGCCGGTGGCCTTCTGGCCTTCGAACTCGACCTTTTCAACGGGCGACGAGGTGCGGATCTCGACGCCGAGCTCGGTGGCGACGTCGGCGAGGCCCTGCATCAGCGCGTTGCAGCCGCCGATGGGATGCCAGATGCCGTATTCGTACTCGATGAACGGCAGGATGGTGAAGAGGCTCGGGCACTCGTAGGGGCTCATGCCCAAGTACTTGCTCTGGAAGCAGACGGCGAGCTTGACGTGCGGGTCCTTGAAGTACTTGCCGAGGAGCTGGTGCACCGAGAGATGCGGCTGGAGCACGGGCGCGACCTTGAGCGTGTCGAGCCAGGTGTTCTTGGCGAACAGGTCGAGCGGCGTGCGCATCGGGTTGCGGAGGATGCTCTCGCTGTGGCGGAGCTTGTAGCGGTTGTCGGCGATGAACTTCGGGAACGCTTCGCCGTCGGGGCCGTGGACGGCGCCCAAACGCTTGGACATCTCGGCGATGTCCTGCGTGGTGTCGAGCTGCAGGGGCTCACGACCCGGGCGGCCGATGAGCAGGCGGTACATCGGGTCGAGGCGCTCGAGCTTGACGTAGTCGGCCATGCGCCGCCCGGCGGCGGCGAAGATCTCTTCGAGCACGTAGGGCATCATGAAGAACGTCGGGCCGGTGTCGAAGTGGTACGCGTCGCCGGTGGAGGACGTGCTGGTGATGCGGGCGGTGCGGCCGCCGATGACGGGCTGGGACTCGAAGACCGTGACCTTGGCGCCGCTGGCGGCGAGCAGCACGGCGGAGGCGAGGCCGCCGGGGCCTGAGCCGATGATGGCGACCTTGGGGGTGGCGGTGGGGGCGGCG
>DASVYC010000073.1:0-31400 GCA_036392375.1 Phycisphaerales bacterium | reverse complement strand
GCACATCGCCGGCGTGGTGGTCGTCGACGGTGATCGACCCTTGGGCTGGTGCGAGCGCGAGGGCATCCTCTCCGCCGCGGCTCAGGGCCGCGGCGGTCAGCCCGTCGGATTCGCGCTGCACCCTGGCGCGTCGATCGCCGGCCCCGAGACCACCATCCCCGACGCTCTGGAGCTAGCGTCCTCACGTCAGGAGCAGCGGGTCGGAGCCCCGCTGATCATCGCCGACGAGCGCGGCGTCTCGGGCGTGGTGTCGGTGGGCGACCTCATGCACGCCGCCGCCGATCTCACCCGCGACATGCAGCTTCGCATCGCGCCCCTGACGGGCCTGCCGGGGCGTGTGCTCGCAGACGAGCACCTCGCGAGCCTGCTCCGCAACAGCCCCCCGCGGCCGGAAGAGGACGCGCTGAAGCTGGTCCCCGCGCACGACGCGGCGTTGATCGACGTCCGCGACTTCTCGCGCTACAACGAGCGGATGGGCTACGAGCTTGGCGACGAGTTGCTCCGCCGCCTGGTCGAGCTGTTCGGTCGCACCAGCAGCGTCGGGCCGGAGAACGTGTACTTCGCGCACCTGGGCGACGATCGGTTCCTGGCCACCGCGCCCTCCGGGACGCTCGAGCCATTGCTTCGGGACTTCGCCGCCGCGTTCGATCGCGCTGAGGCTCAGATCACCGCGGAATCGGGCGATGCGTCGATGACGCCGCGGCTGCGAATCGTGGTCGCCGCCGAGGCCTCCCGCTGGATCGCCTCGCCCCACGCGCTGTACCGGCTCTGGGAACGCTGGCAGCGCGAGTTGGCGACGCGATCGCTCGCCAGCGAGGTGCACGTGGTCGGCGACGACTGCGACCCGGGCCGCCTCCGCCGCTCGGCGTGAGCCAGCCGGCCCGCCCCCTCTTCCCTCGCCCCGCGGCCCGGGCCGCAATTCGCGAAACCGATCCGCGATATCTCGCGTAGGCTCTTGCCATGAGCGCGGTCCCCGGCGGGGACACCACACACGCGACGACGGCGTTGTTCGCCTTCGTCTGGAGCGGACGCACCCCGGCACGGCTGATCGGGCTGGCGTTGGCGATCGTGTGCGCTCTCCCGCTGGTGATCGGCGCGTGGGTCACGCCCAGCCCCAGCGGCATGGGCACGCACCGGGCACTCGGGCTCCCGCCCTGCGGGTTCCTAATGGTCACCGGGCGACCGTGCATGACCTGCGGCATGACGACGTCGGTCGCGCTGGCGTCCCGCGGCAAGCTGCTCGAATCCGCTCGAGTGCAGCCCGCCGGAGCGCTGGTGGCCTTGGTCCTAGCATCCGGCCTGTGCGCCGGGCTGCACGCGCTGGCGACGGGGTGTACCCTGCGGCCGTTGCTAGACGCGGCGACCGACCGGCGGACCCTGATCGCCGCCGCGGTGATCCTGATCGTGTCGTGGGGCTACAAGGTTTGGCTCGAAGCCGAGCCGCCCTCTCCTAGGCTGGAAGCACGCTGATGACGATCCCACCGACCTATCCCCGCGCCGAGGCTCGAACCACCCGTTCGAGGTCGGCCCGCCGCGTCCGAACCCTCCTGACGCTCGCCCTCGCGGGCGGGACGGTTGTGTGCCAGTCCGGCTGCGTGATCGGCACCGTGATCGGTGGGATGGCCGAGTCTTACCGCCGCGAATCCACCAAGACCGTCAAAGCCGAGAGCGATGTGCTCCAAGGCAAGTCGTTCGTCGTGCTCGCCTCCGCCGATCGCTCGATCGAGGAATCAGCCCCCGGCATCACGGCCATGCTTATCTCCCGCATCACCGAACGCCTCGCCGACCCCAAGCTCGATGCCGGCACCACCGGCGTTGTCCCGCCGTCGATGGTCGTGCAGTACATCTACGACAACCCCGGCTGGCGGGCCAAGTCCACCGAGGACCTCTCCAAGGACCTGGGCGGCGTGCAGCGCGTCATCTACGTCGAGCTCACGGAGTTCCGCACCAAGGAGCCCGGCAACCAGTACCTCTACGACGGGGTCTGCGCGGGTACCGTCTCGATTGCCGAGGCCGACTCCAAGCTCGCCGATTACTACTCGTTCGAGAAGACCATCCTGGTGAAGTTCCCCGACGAGACGGGGCGTCGTCCCGACGAGATCCCCGAGACCGCGGTGCGCACCGAGCTCATCCGCCGTTTCGTGGACCGCGCGACGTGGCCGTTCTACACGCACGAAGAGCCGTATTACCCCAAGTACTGACGATGGCACGCCCGGACGCAACCATGCCCCTCGAACACCACGGTCGCTCTGCCCGAAGGCTGCTGGGCACTTCGTTGGCCCGCACTATGGCCCGCACATCGGCGTGCTCAATCGCCGTCCTGGCCGCCGCGACGCTGACTCTCTCCATGTCGGGCTGCAACATCGTCGGCCCGGCGTACTACTTCATCCACGGCCCGGAGAAAGTCCCCGCCGCATACACGCTTGACCGCAAGCGCACCACCATCGTGTTCGTGGACGATCAGAACAGCGTGCTGAAGCGCCGAAACCTCCGCTTGGAGATCGCCTCCAGCGCCACCGAAACCATCCAGCGCGAGAAGCTGGTGGAGGACATGCTCGACGGGCGGGCCGCGATCATCGCCGCCACCCGCGACCGCGACGGCGAGCCGATGTCCGTCACCGACATCGGCCGTGCCACCAAGGCAGACATTGTCATCCACGTCATCGTCGACGGTTTCACACTCTCGGTGGACGGCGTGGCCTACACGCCCGCGGCGTCGGTGCGGGTGAAGATCATCGACGCCAAGGAAGACAAGCGGCTCTGGCCCCCCGCAGCCCTCGACAAGGGCGCACCGGTGAACGTCAACCTGTTCGAGAAGGCGCAGAACCCGCCCACGACGTCGGGCGCCATCGCGCAGGCGGAGAACGAGCTGGCCAGCGAGATCGGCAAAGCCGTGGCCGAGTTGTTCTTTGAGCACGAGGTCCGCCGCCCCGGACGCAAACCCCAATGAGCCGCCCGCACGCGACGCAGCGCGCCTGGGTGGTGGACGCCCGAGCTGGCGACGAGCCGATCCGCGTGTGCGCGGAGCAGTCGCTCGAGGGCCGCGACGCCGTCGTCTTGATCGCCGATTCGCAGCGCGAGCGCCGGGCCGAGCTCCTGGGCCTGCGCACGCCACTGGTCTTCCCGCCCGCGGCGCTGCGGCGTGCCCCGCTGACACCCCCATCGACCGCGGCACGCTCCCTGCGCGAGACGCTGCTGGGCTTTGAGAGCTGGTGTGTCGCGGGCGAGGACCTCATGAACGCCCTGGTGCGCGTCTGCGGCGGCCCCCGCGCGCTCCCGCCGCGGAGCCTGATGCCCGAAGCGGACCCACCCGTGCTCGTCTCGCAAACCGAACATGCGGAAGCCCGGGCGTCCGTGCGTGCCGCTCTGCAAGTGGACGACGCCGCACAGGAAACTCTGGTCGGGCTGGGCTGCGACCCCGACGACGCCGTGAACGCGTGCGACTTCGTTCGCGTCTGTCAGACGCTGTCGCTGGTGGGTCACCGCATGACCGCGGTCGTGCCCCGCGGCGCCCGCGAGCTGGCGCGAGCCAAGGACGTGGTGCGTTCGACCGGCATTGCATTGCGTTTGCTCACGACGGAGGCTCCGGTATGGTCGCTGCTCCCCGGACTGGACGCGGTGGTGCTCGACGTCGCCGAGTCGGTGCTCGAACCGGTCGCGAATGAGCGTTCCCTCCGCTGGATGGCGCGTTCGTGCGCCCGCGTCGGCATCCCCGCCGCGATCGCGCGTGCATTGGCTTGGGACGTTTCGGAGTCCGGTCTTGCCCTGGCGCCGTCGCGGCTCCCCGTGCACGTCGCGCGTGCCTTGGACGCGGCCCTGCGGGGCGTCCCGCTCACCGAGGCCACGAGTCCCGCGGCCGCGCTCGCGACCAGCGACGAGGCGGTGACCGCGTGAGCACCGCGCCAGGCAACACCCGAATCGGCGTTCTGTTTGTGTGCCTGGGAAACATCTGTCGCAGCCCTCTGGCCAAGTGGATCTTCACCGATCTGGCGGAGCGCCGGGGCGTGCGGGATCGCTTCGAGATCGACTCCTGCGGCACGGGCCACTGGCACGTGGGCAAGGGCGCGGACCCGCGCTCGACCGCGGTGGCACTGAGCCGCGGCATCGAGACGCCGCACACGGCGCGCAGGCTCGCACCCGCGAGTGACTTCGCCCGCTTCCGCTACCTCCTCGCGATGGACACCGACAACCGCGACGCGATGCTGCATCTGGGAGCGCCCGCCGAGCGGGTGTTCCTGATGCGCTCGTTCGACCCCGCGCTGGCGGGCGAGCCCGAGCACCGCCTCATCGTCCCCGACCCGTACTACGGCGGGCCCGAGGGCTTCGACCATGTCTACGACATGCTGCAGGCGGCGTGCGATGGTTTTTTGGAGAAGGCACTCGGAACTGGGCACTAGGCATTTGGGAAGGCGATGGGCATAAGGCCTCCCGCATCCGTGGGACAGGCCTCCGGCTGCTCTCATTGCGTGCAGGTGGACGCTGACAGCGTCAAGGCCCCAACCCCCGTGCGCGCGTGATGGGGCCTTGCAGGATGGATTGGCTTCATCGAAAGAAAAGACCGGCCGGAGGCCGGTCCTACTGGTATCCGTTGGCCCGAACTCCCGTGCTCACACCTCGAGCAGCAACCTCTGCGGGTCCTCGATGCACTGCTTGATGCGCACCAGGAACTGCACGGCCTCCGCACCGTCGATGATGCGGTGGTCGTAGGAAAGCGCGAGATACATCATCGGGCGGATGGCGATCTGGCCGCTGCCGGCGGGGTATTCGACCGGGCGGTTCTTGATCGCGTGCATGCCGAGGATGGCGGACTGCGGCGAGTTCAGGATCGGCGTGCTCATGAGACTGCCGAAGACGCCGCCGTTGGTGATCGTGAAGGTGCCGCCCTGCATCTCGTCGAGACCGAGCTTGCCGTCGCGGCCGCGGGTGGCGAGGTCCTTGATGCCCGCCTCGACCTGAGCGACGCTGCGGGTTTCGCAGTTGCGGAGCACGGGAACGACGAGTCCCTTGGGCGTGCTGACGGCGACGGCGATGTCGCACGAGGCGTGCTTCTCAATCATGAGAGCGCCGCCCTCTTCGACGATCGAGGCATTCACGAGCGGGAAGGCCTTGAGGGCCGACACGGCGGCCTTGACGAAGAAGCCCATGAACCCGAGGCCCACGCCGTGCTTTTTCTCGAAGTCTTCCTTGTACGTCTTGCGGAGGGCCATCACCTCGCCCATGTCCACCTCGTTGAAGGTGGTGAGCATGGCGGCGGTGTGCTGCGCCTGCACCAAGCGCTGCGCGATGCGCTGGCGGATGGGCGTCATCTTCTCGCGAGTAGCGCCCGAAGGAGCCGGGCCGGCAGGCGCCGAAACGCGTGCCGCGCCGTTGCTGGCGGGAGCGCCCGAGGGCACGCCCGAGTTGCGGGCCTGCACAAACGCAAGCACGTCCTGCTCGCGGATGCGGCCGCCGCCGCCGGTGGCGACGACGCGGGAGAGATCGACGTTGTGCTCCTCGGCGAGCTTCTTGGCGAGGGGCGTGGCGTGAACTTCGGTGGTGGTGGCTGCCGGAGCGGTGAATGGAGCAGTGATCGGGGCGGTCGCGGGCTTGGGCGTCGACGGCGCCGGGGCGGGGACGCCCCGGCTCGCTTCCGGCGCGGGTTTCGCGACCGGTGCGGGTGCAGCAACAGGAGCGGGCGCGGGCGATGAAGCAGCGGGCTTGCTCGGTGCAGCACCTGCTTCGATTGCACCGACAACCTGGCCGACGTTGACCGTGTCGCCCTCGCCGGCCATGCGCTTCAGGACGCCGGCCTCGGGAGCGAGGATGGGCATGGTGACCTTGTCGGTCTCGAGGTCGAGCAGCTCCTCGTCGCGGTTGACGAAGTCGCCGTCCTTCTTGTGCCACTTGGAGAGGACGCCGGTGGTGATCGACTCGGCGATGCTCGGGATGGTGATGTTGGTGGGCATGGGTGTTGGGGTGTTATCGGCTCGAAAACGCGAGAAGTCTTGCGGAACTGCCGGAGCTGTCCGGGTGCTTTACCGCTTCCCCGAAACCGCCTTCGACTCGCTCTTCGCTGCGGGCTTGGGCTCCGCCTTGGGGGCGTCCTTGGCATCCTTCTTCGGCGGGGCCTTCCCCACTGCCGCCTCCAGGATGTCCTCCTGCTCGTGCTTGTGCACGTGCTTGCTGCCCACCGCCGGGCTCGCGCTCGCGGGGCGGCCGATGTAGGGCAGGTCGAAGCCGAGCGTGGCCTGCACGGCGTCGCGGACGAACAGGTACGCGCCCATGTTCCGCGGCTCTTCCTGCACCCAGGTCCGCTTGGCGGACTTGGGATACGACTCGAGCACGTGCTTGAGCGCCGCGACGTTGACCGGGTAGAGCTGCTCCAGCCGCACGATCGCAACGTCGTTCTTCGCCAGTTCGTCGCGCCGCTCGGCGAGCTCCCAGTAGAGCTTGCCCGAGCACAGAAGCACGCTCTTCACGCCCTTCTTGTCGAGGAACTTGCCCTGGGTGGAGGTGGAGCCGTCGGTCTTCACGCCGACCGTGGGCGCGAAGCGCGGATCGTCGATCACTTCCTGGAAGCGACCGTTGACAAGCTCCTCGACGCGGCTGGTCTCCTTGCGGAGCAGGCTCTTGGGCGTCATCACGATCAGCGGCTTGCGGAAGTTGCGGCGCACCTGACGACGCAGCGCGTGGAAGATCTGCGCGCCGGTGCTCGGGTTGATCACCTGCATGTTGTCGTCGGCGCACGACTGGAGGAATCGCTCGAGGCGTCCCGAGGAGTGCTCGGGGCCTGCGCCCTCGTAGCCGTGCGGCAGGAGCAGCACCAGGCCCGACCAGCGGTCCCACTTCTGCTCGCTGCTGCACAGGTACTGATCGATGATGACCTGAGCGCCGTTCACGAAGTCGCCGAACTGGCCTTCCCAGCAGACGAGCATGTTGGGATCAGCCAGCGAGTAACCGTAGTCGAAGCCCATCACGCTGACTTCCGACAGCGGGCTGTCGTACACGCAGAACTTGGCCTGGCGGGGCTTGCCGTCGGGGCCGGGCGTGCCGATCTCCTTGCCCTTGCCGGGCTCGCCGATCTCACGCATGTTGTTGAGCGGGGTGTACGCCTGACCGGTGACGGCGTCGCGGAGCACCGCGTGGCGCTGCGTGAACGTGCCGCGACGGCAGTCCTGACCGGACAAACGCACCGGATGCCCCTCAAGCAACAGCGTGCCGAAGGCGAGGATCTCGGCATCGGCGTACGAGATCACGCCCTTGGTGGGCAGGTTCGCGCGGCCTTCCAAGAGCGACTTGAGCTTGGGGTTGACGTTGAAACCCTCGGGCACGCGACCCAGCGCGTTACAAACCTCGGCGAGCAGGTCCGTGCTCACGCCCGTCTTCACCGGGTCGTGCGAGTAGTCCGCACCCATGCCTTTCCAGCGCGCCGAACCGGCGTCGATCGTCGGGTCGTGAGCCTTGCGTTTCGCCGCGGCCTGGGCCGCGTCGAGCTCGGATTCGAGCTTGGCGGACAGCGCCTTGAAGTCCTCGGCGCTCACGACGCCCTCGGCCTGCATCTCCTCGGCGTACGCGGTGAGGATGCTCTTCTTGGCCTTGATGAGCGACGCGAGCGTCGGCTGGGTGAAGCTCTGCTCGTCCTGCTCGTTGTGGCCGTACTTTCGGTAGCAGACCAGATCGATGAAGACGTCCTTGCGGAAGACCTGGCGATACTCGATCGCCAGTTCGGCGACGGTCAGCAGCGCGTCGGGATCCTCGGCGTTCACGTGGAACACGGGAGCGTCGATCATCTTCGCCACGTCGGTGCAGTAGCGACTTGAACGCGAGTCCTCGGGAATCGTCGTGAACCCGATCAGATTGTTGATGACGATGTGCACCGTGCCGCCGGTGGTGTAGCCCTCAAGCTGGCTGAAGTTCAGGCACTCGGCGACCATGCCCTGCCCGGCAACGGCGGCATCGCCGTGGATGAGCAGCGGGATGACGCGCCGACGCTCGGTGTCGCCGCGGAGACGCTGTTTGGCGCGGGTGCGGCCCTCGACCACCGGATTCACGCTCTCGAGATGGCTGGGGTTGCTGGCCATCGCGAGATGCAGGCTGCGTCCGTTGCGGAACTTCCGCTCGCCGCTGTAGCCCCGGTGATACTTCACGTCGCCGCCGCCGTCGGCGAAGCCCTCGTCCCAGTTGTCCTCGAATTCGGTGAAGATCTGCTGGTAGGTCTTCCCCATGATGGTGTTGAGGACGTTGAGACGGCCGCGGTGGGCCATGCCGATCACGACCTCTTCGACGCCGACCGTCGTGGCGTGCTCGAGCAGGCGGTCGAGCATCGGGATGAGCGACTCGGCGCCCTCAAGGCTGAAGCGCTTGTCGGTCGGATAGCGCTTCTGGATGAAGCGCTCGAAGCCCTCGGACTTGCTGAGCAGGTCGAGGATGCGCAGCTTCTCGTCCTTGGCGGGCTCGCGGGTGCCTTGATTCGCCTCAAACTTCTGCAGGAACCACTCGCGCTCGCGGGCGTCGTGGATGTGCAGAAACTCCACACCAACGGTGCGGCAATAGGTTTTCTCGAGGTGATCGACGAGCTCGCCCAAAGTCGTCTGCGAGCCCTGAACCCCGGTGAGCGAGATGTCCACGTGCTGGGCGCGATCGGCCTCGGACAGACCGTGGAACGAGAGCGAGAGCGACTCGGGCCGCTGCGGCGGACGCCCGAACGGATCAAGGTTCGCGCCGAGATGTCCCAGCTTGCGGTACGCCGAGACCAGGGCATCGACCGCGGCCTGGAAGCGCGAGGCCTCGCCGGTCATGGGGACGCGGGTGCCCTGGCTGATGACCATCGAGCCCGCGGCGGGGCTGGCCGCGGGGGCCGCGCCGAGGCCCTGACCGCCGGCGAGGTCGAAGCCCATGAAGAAGGACTTCAGGTCCGCAGGAACGGAGTTGGGATCGGCCTTGTACTGCTGGTACTGGGCCTCGAGATACTCACCCTGCCAGCCATTCAGCGAGGACGCATCGGGCGAAAGCTGGAGCGAGCGGGGTGAACAGTGCGGTTGATGGTGGCCTGTGGCGCTCATCGCGACACCTTGTGTGCGTGGAAGTGACGGAAGATCCCGCGGCAAGCCGCGTTACGCCCGGACCCGAACATTCCCTTGATCGGGTGCCGCCGGGCGCGGGAAGATAGTAGGAGGAGAGGGGGATGGGGTCTGGAATGAGTGGTGAGTTTGATGCACGGGCTGACCAAGTCACAACACCCGCGCGACGTACTCCTAGGGCACGTCCGGGCTGCGAGCGTCTTCGCCCGTCCCCGAACGCACCAGTACCCTCCCGCATGACCCCGATCGGTCCTTCTTCTCGCCGCGCCGTACTGCTGCTGCACGAGGGCTTCGGTGCGCCGCACATCGACCTGCTGCTCGAACGCGACGATGGGCCGCTGGCAACGTTCCGCGCTCCGGTCGGGATCTCTCTTGCGCTGGGACCTGCGCAGACCGCGGCGTTCGAGGCGGAGCGTTCGCCCGATCACCGACGCGTCTACCTCGACTATGAGGGCCCGGTCTCAAATCAGCGCGGCACCGTCCGTCGGGTCGCGACCCTCACGCTGCACGCGTTCGTCGAGACGCCCGGGGCGATCGCGTTCGCGGCGTCGACGATGCCCGGCCCGGGTGACCAGGCCGGCATCACCGATTGGACCGCCCGGCCGGATTCCCGCGGCTTGTGGCGGTTTGAAGGGCGTGGTAGGCTGGATGAGCCGGCGGCGATCGCGGGCGTGCCGCGGTAACGGTCGGCGCACGAGAAGCACCACACCTTCAACTCAGGGGTTTGCCATGGACCGTGGATCGATCTTCGCGGGGCCGCAGCGCTCGCCCGAGGGCCTGCCGCCGATCGGCCAGAACACCAATGTCTTTCGCCCTGGTCAGGGCATGCAGCCCTCGCCGGGATCTTCCGCGAGCCAGCCCAACGCCGCAGCCCCGGCAAACCCCGGTGCCAACCAACTCGGCGGCCCCGAGGTGAAGCCGAAGATCCAGGCCTTCGAGAAGTCCAACTCGATCGGCCGCACCGAAGACTCATGGAAGCGACAGACCAACAAGACCGGCGTGGGCGCAACCCACGTCAAGAGCTTCCACGCCAAGCTCACCGGCGAATCGCTCGAATTCCTCGACAAGCAGATCAACGAGTGGCTCGATGCTCACCCGGATCACGAGGTGAAGTTCTCGACCGCGACCGTGGGCGAATGGACCGGCAAACTGAAGGAGCCGAACCTGATCGTGCAGGTGTGGGTTTGAAACAGAAGTGAATCTGAAGCGGGCGACTGCGGATACCCCGTTCCGCTTGACCTTGGCAGGTCGCCCGTCGTCACGCGCGTTCAAGCAGCAGGGCCGTCTGATCATCGCTGGGCTTCGCGGTCCCGATGTGGGCGCGGATCGCCGCATCGATCACGTGCAGCACCGTCCGTGGCTCCGACGGCGGACGCGGCGCCCCCGCCATCGCACGCACAAGCCGCGATACGCCGAAGAGTTCATTCGTCCCCGACATCGCCTCGCTGATGCCGTCGGTATAGAGCAGCACGCGCTCGCCGGACGCGAATCTCCGCGTGGTCACGCCCGAGCCGATCGCGTCCACGATCCCCAGCGGCGGCCCGCCGTCGATCTCTAGCTCACGCACGCCGTCATCGCCGTGCACCAGCGGCGGCGGATGGCCGGCACCCGCGAACTCGAGCGTGCCCGCGTCCGCGTCGTACACGCCCGCCAGAGCTGTCACAAAGGAGCTGCCGATGCGGCGAGCGAACAGTCGTCGATTCAGTTCCTCGAGCAGCCGATCCGGCGATGGCAGCTCCGCCATGTTCCGCAACACCGTGTGCAGCATCGACACCACCACCGCCGCCGAAGGCCCATGCCCGGACGCGTCAGCGATGAGAAAACCGAAACGGTTGGTGTTGCCGGCGGGATCGGGAAAGACGTCGTAGTAATCACCACCGGCGCGGTCGAACGTCGCATACGCCGCGGCGACCTGCACGCCGGGGATCTGCGGCACTTCCTGCGGCAGGAGACTCTTCTGGATCTCGGCGATCTGGTCGATCTCGGCCTGGATGTACGCCGTCGCCTCGCGGAGGCTCTTGGCGATGTTCAGGTTGCGGATCACCACGCCGACGAGGTTGGCCTGCAGCACCACCGTCTCGAGCTGCTCCATCGTCCAGCGATCCTGCGGCGTGTCCATCAGGATCAGCCAGTCCGCCGGCTGCGACTTCTCTGGCAAGGGCGTCGAGACCAGCGAGCGGTACCCACGGGTCCATTCGCCGAAGACACTGTCGGGCGCGCCGTCGAGCCGCGCCATCTGCGGCGAATCGTGGGCGACAATCAACCCGACCAGGCCGCCCGAACGCACCGGGGACGCGTTCACCTGACCCTCGTGCATCACCGGAGGCACGAGCTCCTGACCATCGGGCGTGCGCCAGCGCGTAATGCGGTACGAGCCGGGCGGGCAATCGCGCGTGCGGATCATGACCATGCACGAGCGCCCACGGATGCGTCCCATCGCCTCCGCGAACTCGTTGATGATCCCATGATCCTGGGTCTGGTTGAACAGCTTGTGCGTGAGATTCAGCAGCAGCGGCAGCCGCTGGTTGCCGGCGAGATCCGCGAGGCGGACACCCGGCATCGCTTCCGTATCGGCGTACGACGGCTTTGGAATCGGCTCGGCGGGCAAGGGAAACTTCTCCGGCCGCGGCACCGTAAACTGCCGAGGGAAGGGTTGGGACGCGTCGCAGTGTATTCGAGGCCGGAGATGCATCCGATTCCTCGTTTCCCTTTGTGAAGGTCCCCTCGTTTCTGCCCCACTGCTCCACTCCCCCACTGCCCCACTTCTGCCCATGTCCACCCAATACCAACAACTCTGCTCCCTCGTCCGCCGCTCCGGCGTGCTCGGTTCCATCGGCGCTCTGGTCTCTTGGGACCAGGAGACGTACATGCCTCCCGCAGGCGCAGCGTTCCGCGCTGAGCAGCTGGGCCTGATCGCCGAGCTGCACCACAAACACGCGACGGACCCGAAGATCGGCGACCTGATTGCCGCGTGCGAGGCCGACAAGGCGCTCCTCACCAACGAGACCATCGCCGCGAACATTCGCGAACTGCGACGTGACTACGACCGGATGACCAAGCTGCCGACGAGCCTCGTCTCCGAGCTCGCGACGACCACAAGCCAGGCGCAGGAAGCCTGGAAGCACGCCCGCCAGAACAGCGACTTCGCGGCGTTCGTCCCCAAGCTCGAACGCGTCTTCGAGCTCACACGCCAGAAGGCCGACTGCTACGGCATTCCCGCCGGCGGCGAGCGCTATGACGCGCTGCTCGACGAGTACGAGCCGGGCGCGAGCGCCAAGGAGATCGAGGCGACGTTTACGCCGCTGCGCGCGAAGCTCGCGGCTCTGATCCACAGCGTCGCCGCGTCAGGCAAGCAGCCCGACACGTCGATCCTGTCGGCACAGATCGCCGCGGACAAGCAGCACGCCTTCGGGCAGATGATTCTGAAAGCGATCACGTTCGATCTCGACGCCGGTCGCCTCGACGTCACGACCCATCCGTTCTGCAGCGGCGTCGCTCCCGGCGACACCCGCCTCACGACCCGCTACCGCGACGAGAAGTTCACCGACGCTCTCTACGGCACACTGCACGAGGCTGGCCACGGGCTCTACGAGCAGGGTCTCCCCAAGGCCGGCTCGCCCGAGGGCCTGTTCGGTCAGCCCCTGAGCGAGGCGATCTCGCTGGGTATCCACGAGAGCCAGAGCCGCATGTGGGAGAACCTGGTCGGGCGTAGCCGCGAGTTCTGGGTGTGGGCCCTGCCGCACGCCAAGCAGTACTTCGGCGCTGCGATGGCGAACGTGACGCCCGACACGATGTTCGCGGCGGTGAACACAACGACGCCCAGCCTGATCCGCGTCGAGGCCGACGAGGGCACGTACAACATGCACGTGATGGTCCGCTTCGAGCTGGAGCGAGCCCTGCTCTCGGGTGCGATGAAGGTGAAGGACGTGCCCGGCGAGTGGAACCGTCGCTACAAGGACTATCTCGGCATCGACGTGCCCGACGACCGGCGCGGCTGCCTGCAGGATGTGCACTGGTCGGCGGGGCTCATCGGTTACTTCCCGACGTACACGCTTGGCAACCTCTACGCCGCCCAGTTCTGGGAGACGATCGAGCAGGAAATCCCGGACGTGAAGGCCAAAATCAGCCGTGGCGAATTCGCGCCGCTGCGCGAGTGGCTCCGCACCAAGATCCACGTCCACGGCCGTCGCTACCGGGCGGCGGACTTGTGCAAACGCATCACCGGCAAGCCCCTCAGCGCCGAGCCGCTGCTGCGATACCTGGGAACCAAGGCCAAGGCCGTCTACGGCGTGTGACTGCTCACTGCCCCCGCGGCTTCTCGAGCAGCAGGTACAAGACGTCGTCCGTAAACGGCGTGTTGTCGGTCAACCCGAGGTGATCCTCGGGCAGAAACCGCACGCTCGTCCAGCGGAGCGGCGAGCGCAGCCGGGGCGACCAGCGGCCATCGAGCCGCTCGTCCATCAACGCACTCGCACGTGTCACGGTGCCATCGCCAGGCGCGGTCTCACGTACACGAACCCGACCTGTCGCGGCGTTCGCTTCGAGCACCGCCGGCGTCTTCACCGCGTCGCCCGCGATCAGGTGCATCTCCAATCCCTTGGGAGTCGTGGCGGGTGCATCGAGTGCCTGATGCAACTGCCTGGCCTTGCGGAGGCACTTCTCAAGATGATCAATCGCGATCGCGCGGCGTTGATCGTCGTCCACACCCGGCAGCATCCACGCCAGCGTGCGATCGGGCTTGGGTGATGCCAGTCCCCAGCCGTACCTCTTCCACGTCTCGACGTCGAACAGATCGCCCACCGGTTCGCCTGTCGCGGCGTCCACCACCGTTCCGTGCCGCGAACGGGTCATGAGTTGATAGATCGAGGGCATGGTGCCGAGGATCGCGGGTGCATACGTCGGCGTGAGCGACGAGTAGTTCACACCGTCGATCAACTGTTTGAGCGAGAGCACCGACCCCGCGCTGGGCGTTCCGACGATGATCACCTGCTCGACGTTCGCCGCGCCCGCCCAGGTCACGCGCGGCACGCTGTCGTCATCGGGAAGCGGGTCCTTGCCGTACTTGAGGTAATAGAGCGCGACCAGCCCGCCCATGGAGTGCGCGACGATGTCCACCTTGGCCCGCGTGCCGTCGTGACGCTGGCGGCTCGCGAACTCAGAGACGTGCTCGATGAGTTCGTCCAGGCGAGCCGCGTTCTCGGAGATATCCCGCCGCCAGTCATAGTCGAACTGATAGCAGGTCGTGTGCAGGCCCGCGTAGTCCACGCCGCTGTCGCCCCCGCCTCCCCCACGCCCCTCACGCCCACCATCACCGGCCCGCCTCATCTTCGCTGCGAGGATGTCGCGGTCCACGTACCGGCCGGCCTCGAGCGAGCGGATGATGCCTTTGTACGGCTCGAGCGCCGCGATCCGGACCACGCCGACGTCGGCTTCGAGCGTTTCGAGCACGCCATCGGGCTTCACGTCGTCCGTGAGCTTCGAGAGCGGCACGCCGGGCTGCATCGTCAGGGAGAACACCCGAGCCCCTTCCGGGAAATCGGTATCCACAGCCCCGTGCACGAACGCCCCCCAGACGACGCGTCCCGTCGGCTCCTCCACGAGTGTGCTGCCCAAAATACCCGGAATGACGATGACAGGGTTCCGATCGGCACCGATGGTCTGGGCCGATCGGTTGTAGATGGCCGCGATGTCGGCCTTCGCTTCGGGGTGCGAAGCACATCCCGTGAAGGCCGAGAGCAGCAGGAGCACGCCACACCATGCCGCAAGCAGCACAGCCCGACCGCGTGGTCTCGCTTCCGACGCTTCGAGTTGCGGGTGGTGTTGCGGGTGGGTCATTGATCGAGATGATGCCGGCGAAGCCCGCGTGTGTCGCTTCCAAGGCCAACGCGACCCAACAATCGGGCGTGGAAGCCATCTCCGTCTTCGACATCTTCAAGATCGGCGTCGGACCGTCGAGCAGCCACACGATGGGCCCGTGGCGGGCGACCCAGCGTTTCCTGAAGTCCGTGGCCGCACGCGTCGGGCTGGCAAATGTCGATCGTGTGCAGATCGACCTGTTCGGCTCGCTCGCCAAGACCGGCAAAGGCCACGGCACCGACCTCGCCGTCGTGCTCGCGCTCGCGGGCGAAGACCCCGTGACGTGCAAGGTCGAGGGGCTTACCGAGCGCTTCCACGCGATCGTGCGGAGCAAGCGGCTGCGTCTCGACGGCGATCGCGAGATCACCTTCGACGCGGCGTCCGACCTCCGCTTTCACATGGACCGGGCTCTGCCGTTTCATCCCAACGGCGTGACCTTCACGGCGTTCTTGAAGCCCAGCAACCAGTGGGACCGGCCTCCGGCCGGACTTCTCGCCAGCGGCGCTCCAAGCAACACCGCAAGCATCAAGACAGACCGGCCGGAGGCCGGTCCCACTGAGATTTCAGAAACCTACTACTCCGTCGGCGGCGGCTTCGTCGTGCAGGAAAACGAGGCGCCCACGGGCCACCGCGCCGTGACGCTGCCCTTCCCGATCGAGCACGCCTCCGAACTGCTCGCCTACTGCGAAAAGCACCGCTCGACCATCCCGCAGATCGTGCTCCGCAACGAACTCGCCTGGCGCGCCGAGAGCGACATCCGGCTGGACCTCCTCAAAATCTGGAGCGAGATGCACGCCTGCGTCTGGCGCGGCTGCACCACCGACGGCATCCTGCCCGGCGGGCTGAACGTCGTGCGGCGTGCCGCGAGCATGAGCCGCAAGATGCTCGAGGGCGACGCACCGGCTGGCATCGACGCCTGGACCAGCGCGGTGAAGACCAGCGTCCGCGACTTCGAGCACATCCTGAAGTGGGTGAGCGCGTTCGCGCTCGCGGTGAACGAAGAGAACGCCTGCTTCGGCCGCGTCGTGACCGCTCCCACCAACGGAGCCGCGGGCGTGATCCCGGCAGTGATGATGTACGCCCGCTGCTTCAAGGACATGAGCGACGACAAGACGATCGCGTTCATGCTCACCTCCGGCGAGGTCGGCAGCCTGTTCAAGAAGGGTGCCACGATCTCGGCCGCGATGGGCGGCTGCCAGGCCGAGATCGGTGTCAGCAGCGCGATGGCCGCTGCGGGTCTCACCCAAGTCCTCGGCGGGTCACCGGGCCAGGTGCTGATGGCCGCGGAGATCGCGATGGAGCACCACCTTGGTATGACGTGCGACCCGATCGGCGGGCTGGTGCAGATCCCGTGCATCGAACGGAACATCATGGGCGCGATCAAGGCCATCACCGCCGCCAACGTCGCCATGGAGAGCAACCCGGCGACCGCCAAGGTGAGCCTGGATCAGGTGATCGCCACCATGTGGCAGACCGCCAAGGACATGAGCACGAAGTACAAGGAAACCGCCGAGGGCGGGCTCGCGGTCGCGGTGACGATCAGCGAGTGTTGAACTTCCGCGACGCGCACCGCGGCAAACCATGACCATGCTTCAGCCCCGCTACTGCTGCGCCATCCTCATCGACTCGCGCGGAAACCTCGTGCTCGAACGCCGCTCCCCGCACGACCCGATCGCTGGCGGCATGCTCGCATGCTTCGGCGGCGGTCGCGACGAGGGCGAAACGCCCGAGGAAACTCTGTCCCGCGAGCTGCGCGAGGAACTCGGCTTCACACCCGACCCGTTCGACCGGGACGCCGTCGCCTTCGTCCTGCACACCCCGATGGGCGAGGCGTGGTTCTACCAGCTCCGCGGCCCCGAAGAGGGCGAAGCATGCGCCGTCGAGCCCGACTGCGGCGTCGAGTGGATCGCCGAACGACGCCTCCTGACCCACCACGCGCACGAGCTCGCCGCCTGGCACCGCGTGATGTTCCAGGCCCGAGCGGCCGGCCACCGCACCGCGGCCGCCACTTGAGTTCAAGGCGCGTCGCCCTACAGCAGGTGACCGCAGAACTCGCGACCCCAAGGAATCCGACCCGAGAGCGCAACGGATTCGCCCCACGGGGCGCCCGTGCTGTGGCATTGCGAAGCCGTCACCCGATCGCCGACCCCACCGCCCGCCCGCAACACCGCGTGGTCCGAAAGCCTCGGCCCCTCGCGCCACGTTCATCACGCAATCGTCCACCCACCCGGCTTGACGCCCGCCCCGAGGCGTCTACCCTTCCACCTACCTCTTGAGGGCAGATAGCTCAATTGGTAGAGCACAGCATTGAAAATGCTGGGGTTGCCGGTTCAAGTCCGGCTCTGCCCATTGGTCACTTTCGCGCCGCGTTGCACTCGACTGCCGCGGCTGGTGAAGTGCCTCGTTTCCAAGCGATTTCTGATCGTCGGCCGAATCGGTGCGAACCAATGCGGGCGCGTGCTGCGGCGCTTTTTGCGTCGAATCCCGCCGCTTTCGGCGCCGCTTTCCGGTGCCCCCGTCGCCCGGGTCCAGTCCGCGTCCGTGACTTGCAGGTAGTGCCCGGCGGCAATCGCCTTGGAGTTGCCGATCCACGCGCAAACCGTCGCCAGCGGGAATGTCTCCGCCAGTTGCGTCTGCCGGCTCGCCCGCAGGTTGTGCCACGTCCGCTCCCACGGCATCAGCCGCGCCCCCTTGATGATCCGCCGGAAGTGCGGATTCAAGTTTGCACCCTCCCGATACCGGCCGACCACGTTGACCGCGCCCTCAGGGGCGGTTCCCGGGAACTACTGACACACCACCTGGTTGTACGCCTCGGCGAAGAGGACGAAATCGTCGTCGTTCACGACTTCGTCTCCGTTGAGGTCCGCCGGGCAAGAGTCGGGCTGGTTGGGAAAGTAGGGATGAGGGGACGAGGGGCAGAGCAACTCGTCGTAGGCGACGGTGAAGTACTGGAAATCCGCGTCATCGACGTTGCCGTCGGCATTGAAGTCGGCGGCACACGTGCCGACGAACCACTCCGAATCATCGAGATTGAGCCAACCGACATTCTCGCTCCAGGCATAGCCGCGAAAGCGACTGGCTGCCACATCCAAGCGGGCGCGATACGTGCTGCCGAGAGAGGCCAGAGGCCCGAAGTTGATCCAGCCGGCATTTTCACTCCACGCCAAACCTACAAGGTCGCCTGCGACGGCGACGTTCACACCGAAGTCCACGCCAGTAGTGTTCTCATACGCGGTTCCGTTCGCGGGCGTGCCGTCACCGACGGTGAACCAGCCGAGGTTCTCCGACCAGATCCAGCCTGAGAGGAACGTGCCTTGAACTCGAACGCCGCTGGCGGACCCGTTGGCATCTCGCCAGTTTGTCCAGCCGCAATTCTCCAACCAGGCATGTTTGCGGGCCGGGCTAATGGAGGACTGAGCGTGGTATGAGGGCGCGAGAGCTAGCAATGAGAGTGCGGAGGCGGTGCGAAACAGGCTTGAGCGTGTCACGGTGTGGCCTTTCAAGTGTGAGTGCATGGTGACGACGAAGAGGTGCGGCGGCGGTCCGCCGAGAATCCGACCAGGAGCGTCTTCGCCGCATGTTCGGTTCGGATATGGCTTCGATCAATACGCAACGTTGGCATTCGGATCGGTCGAGAGATTGGCTCCTCCACTGGAGACGTTGATCGCCGCGACGTTTGCGGGCGGAGCCGCGATGGTTGCCACACGGTTGCCGGCGACGATGCTGTAGCGGGAGGTGCCGCCCTTGACCGAGTTGCCTATCACGAGATTGTCGGTGCCGGTGATCTGGATGCCGATGGTGTTGGTGCTCAAGTGGTTGCGCTCGATGCGGCCGTTGATACCGACGATCTGCATGCCGACCACTGAGCTGTCGACGAAGAAGTTGTCGGTGGCAACGGCGTTCCAGGCGGCGCGAAGACCGGTAGCGCACGCCTCAAAGCGGCAGTTTGCCCGTCAAGTAGTACGAGCCATGGCTGGTGCTCTTGAAGAAGCTGGGAGTCGCGTCGCCGCTGCCGATGGTGTCGCCGGGCGTGTTGGCGAGGGTGAGAGCGATCCGCGGCTCGACCTCGGTGAGCGTCTTGCCGGTGGACATCACCGGCCCGTCGGGGGGGCTCAGCGGCCCGGCCAGCGAGCTGACCGCGAGGCCGGAGAGGGCGACCAGGGTGACAATGGCCGCGGTGCGAGAACTGATGCGCGTGTGGAACATGACGGGCCTCCTGCGTATTGATGTGCGTCGTGATACTGCGTGGAAAGTGAATGTCCGCGGCGCATTGCCGCCGACAACAGCATCCACACCGTCCTGAGCAGGCGACCTTGATCCAACTGAGGAACAAGTGTGAACGATGGGTTGGCACGCGGCGAGGCCCGGATGCGACAAACCACGGCGCGGGGACCGTGGTTCGTCAGAGCGAGAGAGAGTGAGAGAAGGGTTCTTCGCCGTGCGTGGGACGGCGAGCGGGTTTGCTGGTAGATCAGTACAGAATGTTGGCCAGCGGATCGGTGGTGCCCAGCCCACCGCCGGAGCTGCCGTTGATCGCCGGGCTCGCAGCGCCGACGACGATCGCACCAATGCGGTTGCCCGCCGCGGCATCCATTGCCTTCGGGCAGCCGCTGATGCGGTTGCCAGCGACGAAGTTATTCGCACCGGTCACGCGGAAGGCGGTGGACTGGCGGACGATGGTGTTGCCTTCGAGAACCGACCCGCTGTTGGCGACCAAGATGCCGATGCTGCCGCTCACGGCCGTCTCCGACGAGATCGTGTTGCCACGCATGACGACGGTCTGGTTGGTGTACGCGCCGCCCATGGCGTTGTCGATCGCGGTCGAGTTGATCAACTGATAGTTCACCCCACCGAAGCCCCAATCAGAATTGCCTTCGCTGTGGCAAGACTCTATAAGCCCCGTGTTCCCGATGCGGATGCCGGTGCTCTGGCAATCGCGGGCAACCGACGCGCGAACCGTCCCGTTGCCCATACCGATGCCGTCGCCGCCATTCTTGCTGGAAACGCACGACTCGATGAGCGCGCCGCCGGCGTCCCACGCGTGCGCCGAGATGCCGGTGAACTCGCACTGCGACGCGGTGCAGTTGCGGACGATCCCCGAGTCGATCCGGATGCCCGTTTCACACGTCTGGACATGCACGTTCTCGACGAGATGACCGTTCGCGTTGCTATTGCTCACGGCAAGCAGGTCGACGCCGTGCTCGCCCATGTACCGGACCGAGCCGTTTCGCACCGTGATCTGGTTGTAGTTTGCACCAAAGACGGTGACTCCGGAGTATGAGCCGGAGATGCCGATGATCGCGTAGCCGTTGAGATCAATCGTGACGCGATGGCTCGCGATCTCGATGCCGTGCTGTGCGAATCCCACGTTCACGTTCCCGGTCAGGTAATAGCTGCCCGGCTGGGTGATTTTGAACTTACTGTCCGCATCCCCCGGCGTGTTCGTGAGGTTGATGGCGATGCGGGGCTCCACCTCGGTGAGCGTCTTGCCGGTGGACGTCACCGGCCCAGCGGGGGGGCTCAGTGGCCCGGCCAGCGAGCTGCCCGCGAGGCCGGAGAGGGCGACGAAGGAGAGAACAGATACGGCACGAAGACAAGTGTGGGTGCGGACCATGTGAAGCTCCTGGGTTTCGATGCGATGTGGTGGTGCGGTCAGTGATCAGATGTCCGCGGCACGATGCCACCAACACCACCATTCACACGGCTTCGCGCGCATGACCTTGGCCGCACGATGAGATTGTCACGTTCGAACCATGCACTCGCAGGCGTGTCTTGCCGTTCACCTGAACTCGAAAAATCTCTTGTGTCGACCCAAGGGCCCGCGGCTCCCTCGGTGTGTTTGAGGGTGTAGGACGACGCCTGACTGGCCCGCGTGGGCGGCGGCGGCGGCGGCGATCGGTTGGTCGCCGCGCTCGATGGCGGCGTTTCCTCACGCCTGCCTGTGATTGGCATGGAGATGAACATGAACACCAGAATGAAGACTCTTGTCGTTGGCGCCGCGGCGGGCGCGGGCCTGATCCTCAGCGCCGGCACCGCCTGCGGGAGCACCATTGTCTACAACCAGCCCGTGAATCCGTCGCTCTCTGGCGGGACCTACTTCTTCTCGTTCGAGCGTCCGAACGGGAGCGGCATCGAGACGGCGGACCGGTTCTCCTTATCGACGGCGACGACGGTCGAAGCGCTCGGCTGGGCCGGCGCGTGGGCGGTGTACGACGCGGCGCAGCCGGTCCAGAACATCACTGGGTGGAAAGTCCGCTTCTACACCGCCTCGGCGGATGGAAGCAACCCTGCCTTTCTCGCCGCGCCGCTGATCGAGCTCTCGATCTCCGATGTGCCCTCGACGGCGCTGGGCACAACCCACATCTTCCCGGATACGCTGAGCGAGCAGCACTTCGGCTACAGCGCGGACCTGCCCGACTTCACGCTGCCGGCGGGCAACTACTTCCTGTCGGTGCAGGCGATCCTTCGGATCGATCAGCAGTCTGCGGCGAACACGCAGCTCAGCTCGCTGTTTCTGTGGGATCACAGCACGCCGAACGTCGACGACCTGTGCGCGGTGCGCGACATCGGGGCGATCCCCTGGTCGCCTGCGGCGGGCGATCGGGCGTTCACGATCATCGGCACCCAGGTGCCCGGGCCAGCGACCGCGGCAACGGTGTTCGTCGGGACCGGATTGATGCTCCGGCGGAGGCGGACGGTGGCGTGAGGTTGGTGAGAGTTTGTTGATTTTGCCCCCCCTCCCCGCGTGGGGGGTGTGGTCTTCGGACCTCGCCCCGAAAGGTACAGCCCAAGCAGGCCCCGGTTCAGCAATGACCCGGGGCCGTTGCTATTCATGCACACGTCGAACGTGGGTTGCTGTTCCGTCCTTCACCGGACGGTCTCGCCGGCAAACTGCAAACGGCAACATGATTCATGAGAGCTTGCTCGGACCTTGGTTGCCACAGTCACTTGGTGCGAGTGCCGCGGGAGGACGCGCGATTTATGATCGCGAAAAGTGCGGCGCGGTTCTGGCCTGCGCGGGGGCATAGTGCTCGGCTTGGATCTCGGTGTGCGGGTCGGGGTACGCGTTCATCGCTGCCGCCAACGCGCGAGGGAAGACCTCCTGCACAACCTCTGACGCGGGCTCGCTTGGCGCCCACCGCTCAGCGAGCCCAGTTCCCAGTCCACGAGACGTGCAAATAATCGGCGAATGCCTCCACAAGCCGAACAACTGACGCTCCTCCTTTCCAGCGCTTCCGCCGGCGATAAGTCTGCCTCGTCCAAGCTGATCGAGCTCGTGTACGACCAGCTCCGGGCTTTGGCGGGGTCGTACGCGGGTGGGTTTGACGCCAATCACACGCTTCAACCGACTGCCCTTGTGCACGAGGCCTTTGTCAAGCTTGTGCAAAGCCCCGGCGTGAAATACAACGATCGCGGACATTTCTTCGCCATCGCCGCAACCGCGATGCGGCAGATCCTGTCGAATCACGCTCGGGCCAAGCGGGCCGAGAAGCGCGGAGGGCGGCCGCCCAGCCAAGAGCCGACCAATTGGGACCGCATAAACCTCGGGAGCGCCGGGGGCCCCACCAATCAGGACATCGACGTCATCGTGCTCGATGATCTGCTCACAGAGCTGTCACGCGCCGATGAGCGCCGTTACCGGGTTGTAGAACTCCGATACTTCGGAGGACTGGAAGTCGAGCAAGTCGCTGAGATGCTCGGTGTTTCAAAGTCAACCGTTGAGGCCGATTGGCGGGCTGCTCGCGCGTGGCTGGCCATGCGCCTCTCCCACTGAGGCGCCGTCGAGCATGATCCGTGAGATCAGCTCCAATGCCCGCTTCCATTCATCCTCCAACTGATCAGTCCAATCTGGACCGGCGACATCGCGCATCGAATCCACAAGGCAATCGCAGACCAGCGGGTAGTGCTCGGGGCGAGCCCCGTACCCGGCGTGCCTTTTGCCCATCGCCCGAAGTTGATCGCGCACAGTCACAGGCGAGGCAAGCCCGTCGATCACCGCGGCGAGCGTGTCGAGGAGCTTTCTCCGCTGCGCCGACATTTCCGCCGGAAACATGCTGCGGACCCCCGGATATCGCTCAAAGAGCCTGGCATAAAAGGAGACCACAAGTCGATCGCCCTGGGGGGCGAGGGCCTGAAAGCTCTGCTGGAGCAGCCGGATGGTGGCTGGATCGGTCTGGGCGATGATCAAGCCCTCCGCGGGCGAGGGCATGAGCGGGTGCAGCGTGATTGAGCCGCGGTTTCGACGAGGCGGAATGCCGGGTTGATCGGGATGAGTCGGCATAGGTGGGCCTGCTGGTTGCGGAGAAGGAGGGTCCGCGAACAGTTTCGAGCGGTGCAGCGTCCGAACGCACCATCCACCCCGACAAGTGTCCACAAGCTTGGTCGTGGATGGATATTCGATCCACACTAATCGCTTGGCCCTAGCGTATCGTTCATTCTACTCGCGGACGGATCGGGTGGATTTCCCGATGACGAATGATCCAAGCCAACCTGACCGCGCAAAGCGGGCATTGGATGCCTTTTCGGCGGTCGTGGCGTTACCACCGGACCAGCGGGACAAGCTGCTGAGCGAGCTTTCCGGTAACGACCCCGAGCTTCGCAAAATGATCGATGCGATGCTGGACGAAGATGCTCGGACGCTCCCGCCACGCCTGCATACCGGGGCAGGACTTCGATCACCAGCACTTGTGTCGGGAGGAGCAGTGGACCCCCACGGCGACGAGCTCGCCGATCTTCCCGCCCTCAGCGGGCACTATCGCGTGCTGAGGCAACTCGGTGAAGGCGGGATGGGGGTCGTGTACCTTGCCGAACAGTCCGTTCCGCGGCGCCTGGTCGCAATCAAAGCCGTCAAGTCGGGCGTGCTCAGTCGACAAGTGCTCCGTCGCTTCATGCTCGAGGCACACATCTTGGGGCGTCTGCACCACCCGGGCATCGCGCAGATCTTCGAGGCGGGAGCTGTGTCGCAGGACGGCTTCGCCCAAGCGTGCCTGGTGATGGAGTATGTCGAGGGTGAACCAATCACCACGGCAGCACGGCGCTTGAGCATGCGCGATCGTGTCGAACTTATCGCCCGGGTCTGCGACGCGGCTCAGCACGCCCATCAGCGCGGCGTGATCCATCGCGACCTGAAGCCTTCAAACATCATGGTGACCCCCTCGGGGGCCCCCAAGATTCTTGACTTCGGGGTAGCACGCGTTGACTCCGAAGATCTCTCCGATTTCGCCGGTCAGACCCACGCCGGCCAGATCATCGGAACGCTCGGGTATATGAGCCCCGAGCAACTGGACTCCGGGGGCATTGACGCCGATGCCGTGAGCGACGTCTATGCCCTCGGTGCGGTGCTCTATGAAGTACTATCGCAGCGGCCGGCATTCGAACTTCGAGGACTCTCGCTTTCACATGCGGCTGAGACGGTTCGGACCTCGAGTGTTCCTCCGCTCGGCTCGCTCCGCCGCGATCTCCGGGGAGATCTCGAGACAATCGCCGCGACCGCGATGCAGACCGATCGCCAGCGCCGCTACAGCTCCGCGGCGATCATGGCCGAGGACCTCAGAAGGTACCTCGACGGAAAGTCAATCATCGCCCGCCGAGACTCCTCGCTCTACGTTCTCTCGCGAATCGCCCGAAGACACTGGATTGCCGCTGCGTCGGCATGTGTAATCGCTTTGGCAATCATGTTAGTTGCCGTGTGGTCCTCCCTCATGGCTAATCGCAACGCCGAACTCGCCAGAGAAGCTCAGCTCGCACGCGAGAATGCCGATTCTCGCTCCCGCCTTCTCAGCAATCAGCTCCGAACCAACACCATCGAGCGGGCTCGCGCCCTCGGGCAAGCGGGGAACCTGCGAGCCGCGGAAGAGGTTATCTGGCCCCTGCATCGGGAAGACCCTACCCCTCAGTCGGGATGGGCGCTGTGGGGCCTGTACACCCAGATGCCTTGCATCGCCACCCTTGCACCTTCCACCGCGGAGATCTGGGCGCTTGCGGTCTCACCAGATGAGTCTCGCTTCGCGACGGGCGACATTCAAGGCCAGGTGATGCTGTGGGACGCAAGGTCACTCGCGCTGATCGCAGCTTTTCCCGCCCACCCCAGTGCCATCCGTGCGATCGCGTTTTCCTCCGACAGTGCCACGCTCATCACGACCGCGGCGGATGGTTCGATTTCGACTTGGTCGGCGCTCGATGCACAGCCGCTCCGCTCTGGGCGGATCGATTCAGAGATCAGTTCGCTAGCCCCCTTTGAGCCATTCCCCGGCGTGTTCCATCTCGCTGCGGCAGGAAGAGATGGCGAGATTCGAGTGCTGGACGCAGCGGACCTCCGCATCGTGCGATCGATGCGGGCCGGGCCGGAAGGTCATTATGCTGTCAGCGCGGATCGCACCGGTCGCCTAATTGCGGTGGGATCGAACGATGGATGTGTCCAGCTCTGGACCGACCGCTCAGACCGCCCCGCAACGAGTTTTCAGCTCGATTCTGGCGCCGCAGTGTCTGTTGCTCTTTCGCTCGATGGATCTCGTTTAGCGGTCGGCGGCGGTCCATCCGACCGCTGGATCCGAACCTGGACGGTCGATCCCGTCTCGGCCGTTGCTCTACCAATTGCCTCCGCTCAATGGAACAACGGGACCGTGCGTTCGTTGCACTTTTCGCCTGATGGTGCTCGGCTGCTCGCCGGAGGGTACTACCGGTTCGAGTTCTTGCAGACGAGCACGTGCCAACCTCTCCCAGGAGCGGTTCGGTTCAGCCAAACGACGAATAGAGCTGTGCTGGCACCGGGGTTGGGGCTCGCCGTCATCGCCACCGGGAACCGTGTTCGTCTCTGGCGTGACGCCACCGATCCCGTTACGAGGCGAGTCACCGCGCATCCCCGCGGCCCGATCGCTATGGATGCCCGCGACGACCGCGTGTATACAGGCGGCGCAGACGGTGTGGTTCGATGCTGGCTTGTACACCCGAACGGCAGACTGCTGGAGGACTTTGCCTTGCCGCGAGTGTCGGGTGGAGTTCGCTCACTCAGCATCGATACCCCCGGCAGATTTTTGGCGGTCGTGGCCTCTGAAGAGACCGACATTGTTGTGTGGGACCTTGCCAATCGTGCGATCCGCTCTCGCGTTCCGACCAATGGAGCCCCCTTTCGCGTGTGCATGGCGCCGGACGGATCGTGGGTCGCAAGTGTAAGTCGCGGCGACTCCATCGTGAGAGTGTGGGATGTGAACACATCGCGCGAGATTGCCGCATTGGACGGCGGAGAAGTGGACTCCACCGACCTCTCGACAACGGGCGATGGTTCCTTGCTGGTGAGCTGCCATTCCGCAGGCCGAGTCGTTGCCTGGGATGTGAACACCTGGCGAAAGGCCGCGGACACACAGCGATTATCTGATCCCCCGTGGTGCGTGGGCAAGATTGCCGGCTCGAACAGCGTCCTCGTCGGATCTTGGGTAGGCACCGCTGCCATTTGGAACCCTCGCACATCAACCGAGCAACCGATCGGCACCGCCCATACTCAGGTCGTCTCCGATGTCATCGCCGTGATGGTGAAGCCGCCGGGCGTGCCCGATTCAACTCCCGCTCCCGTTGTCGCCACCTCCAGCAGCGACGGCTCGATCTGCTTCGGCGACCCGATATCCGGAATATCCCTCGCAACATTGCCACCACTCGGCGAATCGATCAGCTCGCTTGCCTTCGCCCGTCAAGGCGACATTCTGATCGCGGCGCAAACCGACGGAACACTTGTCGTACTCGATTTGCTGGCTAGCCGGAGAGCAATCGACGCCAACGCCCCGTTGTTCTCTGAAAGATGACCGGCTGCGATGCGTCGCCGTCTGGATTCGTGGTACGTGGTCGTTCATCCTTGCCCCCCTCTGACTCCGGCGAAGTCCTCTTCCTGGTCACTTCCCTCCAAGTCACGTGCTGACGCCAACTCGTTTCCCAAGTTCACTTCCGCCGCGATGGGTTTCGGGGGGGAGGGGAGGGGCAAAGCCCGGCTCTGTTCATTCTTCTCCGCCCGCCCCTTCGGCGGGCGTTTTCATTTTGCCGCTCATTCTGTTTCGCCTGTGGCACCACGCGTTGCAAAGGCAGTCGCCTCGGCAGCATCGCCTCAGGCAGCGAGAGCGCTGCCCCGGCATGCTATAAAGCGCCATGGCTTCTGCACTACCACGAACAGGTTGGCCCGCTCTCTCTCGCCGCAAACGGCTGCTCTACTACTGGCTTCCGGCCACTCTCATCACGTACACCCTCTTCGGGTTCTTCGCGGTGCCGCTGATCATCCGCAAAGTGGTCGTGCCGCAGGTGCAGAAGCGCCTGAACGCGACGGTCACGCTCGAGCGGGCGTACACCAACCCCTTCTCGTTCTGGATAACGCTGGAGAAACTCGAAGTCAAAGACCTCGACGGCCAGCGGGTCTTCGCCTTCGAACGCTTCGACGCCAACTTCCAAACTCTCGACACGCTCTTCTCCCGCGGGTGGCACTTCGACGAGGTCCGGGTCGTTAAGCCGTTCGTCCACGGGCGCATCGAGTCCGACGGGAGCAACACGTTCGCCAAACTGGTGAAGCCGATCCCTCCCGACCCAAAGGCCAAACCCTCTGAGCCGCTGAAGAAGATCCCGCGGCTCGTTGTGCGCGATCTCGCGATCGAAGACGGCTCTCTCGAATTCAAAGACCTTTCGACCCCGGTGCCGCTCGAACGCACCGTCCACGGCGCGTCGTTCCACATCACCAAGGTCGACACCCGACCCGATTACGTGAACCCCATGCGGATCGAGTTCTCGACCGACGACGGCGCCACCGTCACCTGGTCGGGCTCCGTGCAAGTCAACCCGTTGACCAGCGCTGGCAACATCGAGATCGCCGGGGTTGTCGCCTCCCGGTGGATGCCGTACGCGATGCGGTACACCGACATCGGGCTTGAGGGCGCCAAGGTCAGCGCGAAGGTGTCGTACGAATTCGCACCCACGGCGTCGCCCCGTGTCGCCAAGGCGACCGTCTCCACCGCCACCGTTGAGCAACCCAAGCTGATCGTGCCGTGGCAGGATCTGTTCAAGGGCCGCGCCGATGCGGGCGCCGATCTCGTCACCATCACCAACGCCGCGCTCGACGCCGATGCACGGACCATCTCCATCGCAAAGGTGGACGTACAGGGCGGCTCCAGCCTCTTTGAACTCAGCAACGGCCGCACCGTGCCGCAGCGGATCGGCGACGCGCTGCTCAGCGCCCCCCGCGCCGACACGACGCCCGCGGCCAGCGAGCCTCAACCCCGGCAGGACCTGGCTGCGATCCCCTACCCGATCGTGCGGCTGCTCACGGGTCTTGAACAACTCATCAGCGACGTCCAGAACCCGTGGCAGATCGCGCTCGAGTCCTTCGAGGTCCGGAACCACACCCACGCCTTCGCGGATCTTTCCGCGTCCGAGGCCGTGCGGCTCGGGGCGTCCCACGTGGCGATCACCGCCGGTCCGATGCACAGCGCCGATCGCTTCAAGACGCCGTTCACGCTGGCCGCAACGATCGAAAGAGACGGCGTGGTCAGCGTCAAGGGCACGATCGAGCCGCTCGCACGCCGGATCAACGGCGTGATCGACGGCAAGAACCTTAATGCCGCCGCAGCTTCGCCGTACATCCCCGCATCGGCGCTCGCGCCGTTGCCCCCGGCGCGGCTCGGCGAGACGATCATCGCGCTGGCGGGCGAGTTTCGCGCCGAGCTGCCCACCCAGGGCGGCGCCAAGACCGCCTGGAAGGGCCGCACGGTGTTGTCGCCTCTGAAGTTCGAGAGCAGCGAGAGGAAAGAGCTTGTGCTCGGCGCCCGCTCGCTGGATATCCAGAGCGACGCGACGCTGGACACCACCGCCGCCGCCGACGTTGCGATCGCGTGGAAAGGCACGATCCAAGGCGAGGGCTTCACCGCCGCAGCGCCGCTACCGCAGACGGGCGATACCAGAGCCGGTGTCGCCTCGCTCCAAGTCCATGGCGACTTGAGCCTGCACCGCGCTAGTAGCGGTGATGTCCGCATTCGGTGCCACGGCAGCGCCGATCTCGGCGGCGTCGACGCCAGCGCGAGCGATGCCTTTGGTCCGATCGCGGGATCACTCCAGAAAGCCGCGTTCAACGGCGAGATCGCGGTTGCGGCATCACCCGCCATGGCACCGACGCTCACGGTCCGCGGCGAAGCCCACGCCAGCGGCGTGCAAGCCAACTCCGTCAAGCTGGGCGACGCCGCCGCCAGCGTGGATTCCGCCAAGATTGCCACGCTCTCGATCGACACCCAAGCCAAGACGCTCACCGCGACCAGCGTCACCGTGGACGGCTTGGAGCTCAAGGCCACCCCGCCGATCCTCCCGCCGGAGGGCTTCACCAAGCAGCCGCCCAGCGCCAGGCGAGCGTTCACGCTCGCGGGGCTCCTGCCGATCGAGATCGCCGTCGACCGCTTCGACCTCACCAACGGACGCATCCATCTCACGGACGCATCCACCACGCCGCCGACGCTGATCGCGGCCGAGGAAATCGCCGTCTCCGCCGCACCCTTCAGCACCGCGGGCGGCACGCCGTCCGAGGTCACGGTCGCGGCCAAGGTCAACAGCAGCGGCAAGTTCACGCTCACCGGCACGCTCGACGCGTTCCAGCAGTCGCCGGTTGCGAACCTCAAGATGGAACTCACCAGCATCCCGTTGCCTCCCTACTCCGGACCCACCGGACGCTTCCTCGGCTACCAGATGGCCGACGGACGCATGACCACCCGCATCCCCTTGCAGATCTTCGACAACACGATGAAGGGCGAGATCGACTTTGCGTTTGATCGCCTCAAGCTAGGCGAACGCGTCAAAAGTCTGGACGCAATCGACGCGCCGCTCGAACTCGGCCTCGCCCTGCTCCGCGATTCCAACGACCAGATCAAGAGCTCAATCCCCTTCAGCGGCGATCTCACCGACCCCAAGTTCAGCCTCAGCGGCGTGATCTGGCAGGCGTTCACCGGACTGCTCGTGAAGGCCGCCACCGCGCCGTTCCAGATCCTCGGCGCGCTCTTCGGCGGCGGCGATCAGGACCTGTCGCAGATCGTCTTCGAGCCGGGCTCGGCCGACCTCGCCCCAGAGGCCGTCTCGGCGCTCGACATCCTCGCCAAGGGCATGAGCGATCGCCCCGGCATCAAGCTCCGCGTCCGCGGGCAGTATGACGCGAAGACCGACAGCGTGGCTCTCAAGCGTCAGATCCTCCGCGAGCGTTACGCCGAGGCCGCCCTGGGCAAAGGGCAAGCGACGAGCAAGCTCACTGAGGCACAGCTCAAGGAACAGACGATGATCGCGTTCGACGCCCTGCGCCTGGAGCAGGCTCGGGCGAAGGGCGAGCTGCCGCCGCCATCCGTGCGACGCGTGGGGTCTGATGTGCCCGCGCCTCCGCCCCTGGAGGACATGGAACGGGCGCTGATCGAATCGACCGAGCTGCCCGAAGCTCGCATCGAGGATCTGTTGAAACAACGGGCGGAGTCGGTGCTGACTTTCCTGACCAAGGAAAAGCAGATCGATGCATCCCGTGTGCGGGTCGCAGAGCCGGACGCCGAGCAGCGTGCGAGCCAGAAACCCCGGTCGGCGTTCGAGATGTTCTAAGAACGTCGAAGGACTGCTCCACGCGGGCGGGAATTTGGTAATCCCTTTCGTATTTCGGGCCGGTCCACTGGACAGCCGGCCCCGGGTGTGCGACACTCCGGGAACACCAACCGGACGCTGGGGAGCACGGGTGCGGGGTCCGCTGGGCGGTCTCGTGGTTCGTTACTCGAACGTTGCCTGTTCGCTTCAGGCATGAGGGCAAACTCGGATGGGTGATTTTCTCAGCGCACTTGGCTATCTCGCTCTGGGCAGCCGCCTGCGCCGCCTCAGCGACGATCTGATGGGCAACGCGGCGCGTTTCTACAAACTTCACGACGTCAGTTTCTCGCCAAAGTGGTTCGGTCTCTTCCGGCTGCTGATCGAGAAGCCAAATCTCAGCATCGGCGAGGCCGCCAGCGAGCTCGGGCTCACGCACCCCGCGATCAGCCAGATGGCCAAGGAGCTCACCCAGGAAGGTCTCTTGACCTCCCGGACCGACGCCAAGGACGAGCGCCGCCGCACCATCGATCTCACCCGAAAAGGCCGCGACCTGGCCGCGAAGATGGAGCCGATCTGGATCGCCATCGAGGAGGCAAGCCGCGAGCTCAGCGAGGACGCCGGCCTCGACATCATCGCCAAGCTCGAGAAGCTCGAGCAGGCCATGCGCGATCGCCCGATGATCGACCGCATCCAGGCCCGCTACCTCTCCCGCGGCCTGCGCCTGGCCGACATCGACGCCAAGACCCGGGACAAGTTCCGTTCCCTCAATCTCGCCTGGCTCGAGAAACACTTCAGCCTCGAACCCATCGACGAACGCGTGCTCAAGAATCCCGAGCAGGAGATCGTCGCCAAGGGCGGCAGCGTCATCATGGCGCTCATCGACAACGAGCCGGTCGGCACCGTCGCCATCAAGCCTCT
>DASVYC010000072.1:0-19138 GCA_036392375.1 Phycisphaerales bacterium | reverse complement strand
GCAGCAGGCCGCTGACTACAAGATGGACAAGAAGAAGGCCAACACCAAGACCGGGGCCGGCCCCATCATCGGCACCCGCTTGGTCTACGGCGAACAGGTCCGCGGCGAATCGCAGGCCGAGTTCGCCAGCGCCGTTGAAACCGCCAAGGGCGAAGCCGCCGAGGCCCTCGAAACCATGCGCGTCCCGCGCGAATACCAGAAGGCCGTCCAGAGCTACTTCGGCACCCTCGAGAAGAAGGCCGCGGACGCGGGCGAGAAGAAGACGGACAAGCCCGCGGACAGCAAGTAAGCTCTCTCGCGCTCCCGGGTCCCGTCAAATGTCGATGACGCCCCGCCGCTCGCGGATCACCTCCGGCGCAAATCGCGCGCCGCGATCCATGCCCGGACAGATCGACTTGCCACGCTCCCAGTGACGGCGCGAGTGCAGCAGGCTCTTCCAGAACGGCCACGTGCGGCACTGCTTGGGCCGGTCCTCGTACACGCCGCACACCGCCTTGCCCGGGATCTTGGCGCGATCCAGAAACACACAATCCTGCCCGTGGTCGGTGGTGCGCTCGGTGAGCGACCGCCCCGCGCTGGTCGCCCGCGTGTAACGATCCAGGAACTCGCGCGTCGAGATCCCCAGCCGCCTCGCGAGCGCCGCCGCTTCCGCGTCATCGACGAGCACATACCCCTCCGGCCCGCTGCAGCAGTTGCCGCACATCGTGCACGAGAAGCGCAGGCCCGTCTCGCCCGTCTCATCGGGTCGATCGAACCACTCAAGTTGCGGCAAGGAAACGCTCATACCAGCGGAGCATCGTTGCCCGCCGATCGGCTCAGTTCTTCTTCCCGGCCCCAACGCCGGTGATCATCACCACCGCGCCGCCGAGCACCGCCAGCACAACCACGCCCGCAAGAATCACCCAGATCATCGCCACGGCATCACTCCCTTCGGCTTGCCCCACCCTCCACCCGTGCGGTCAGTTGTCCGACTTCTTCGGTGATTCGCCCGCGGCCATCAGCCGCTCGCCCTGCTCGGGCGTCATCGTCCCCTCGGCGATGTACGCCGCGATCTCGCGTCGCGACTGCTCACGCTGCTTGGTCGAATGGGTTTCCTTGATCGTCCACATGATCATGTGAACGATCCACGCCCCCACCCCGCCCACGATCGCGATGATCGGGATCAGCAGCTCCGCGTCATTGGCAAGTGTCAGCATCGGTGTCATCGTCGCGTCCTTCTCGGTGCATCAGCAGTTCTTGCACGAGTCTCTTTCGGTTCCCGCGCTCAAGAGTTTCTCGCCTTGCTCGGGGGTCATCGAGCCCTCGGCGATGTACGCCGCGATCTCACGCCGCGTCGCCTCCTTCGCACGCCCGACGATCGCCGAGCGGATGCTGGACGCGATGATCCACACCACCGCCACCAAACCCCCGATGCCGAATGTGATCACCTTCAACACGTCGCCGTCGTCGAGCGCCAGCGTCCACATACCAGCCTCCTTCAATGCTCTTTGGCTTTCCCCGCCGCCATCAGCTTCTCGCCCTGCTCGGGCGACAGCGAGCCCTCGGCGATGAACGCCGCGATCTCGCGCCGCGTCCGCTCCCGCGCGATCCCCACCGCCGCGTTTGCCACGGCCTTGACGACCGACACGATCACCACGGAGCCGCACACCACAAACCAGGGCAGATACCCGCTCCGCACGATCTCACGCAGCACCGACGAATCACCGACCTGCGCCAGCAGTTCCATACCAACCTCCCCAGCAGGCCACCCCCGCCGGTTCTTGGGAACGCACCCACGCCCGTTTCAGCCCCAGCCGTTTCAGGCTCAGCCCGAGGCCTCCGCCGCACCAGTATCCCATACTCCGACGAGAAAGCAACGCCGCTCGCGATCGTCGCCCGCGGCCATGGGTCCGGTATCCTGTGCGTCCACCAAACGCTGCCCTCCGCCCCCGCCGCTTCCTCTATCTGCACCGTGTCTCCCGACCACATCAACCCCGAGCCGCCCCCGGCCTCCGACGGGCCGCTGCAGACCGACGAGCAACTCGTCGAGTTCGTGCTCGCGGGCTACCGCCGGGGCTGGTTCCTCATGGCCGATCCGCACGAGGGCGGCGACGTGATCGAATGGGTCCAGCCCCGCCGCCGCGCCGTCATCCCCCTCGACGACCGCTTCCGCGTGCCACGCTCGCTCGCCCAGCGTGTCCGCTCGCGTCGATTCCGCATCACCACCGACGCCGCATTCGCGAGCGTGATCGGCAGCTGCGCCAGCGCCCCGCGCCCGCGCGACGCCGCCGCGTGCGCTGACGCGGACACACCCTCCACGTGGCTCAGCCCCGGCATCATCAAGGCTTTCCTCGCTCTGCACGCCGCGGGTGACGCCCACAGCATCGAGGCCTGGCTCCCCGTCGCCCAGACCCCCAAACCCGCCAGCAACCTGCTGCTCGTCCGCAACCTCGATCACGCCGGTTGCCCCACGCCCCACGTCCTCGTCGGCGGCCTCTACGGCGTCGCCCTCGGCCGCGTCTTCTGCGGCGAATCCATGTTCCACCGCCCCGACCTCGGCGGCACCGACGCCAGCAAAGTCTGCCTCGTCCACCTCGTCCACCACCTCCGCCGCCGCGGCTTCGCGATCCTCGACTCCCAGATCGCCAACGACCACGTCGCCCAGTTCGGTATGGAAGAAATCCCCGCCGAGCAGTACCTCGCGCAACTCGCCCAACTGCGCGACCAACGCGTCGAGTGGCAACCTTTCGATCAGTGCGCACTCTGACCAAGGGTGCCACTGCCCAGCGCTTCGCTGGGCAGTGATCTCGCCCACCTCTCCGCAACTAGTACGTCGGCCACACCCCCGGCGTCACCAGCTCCGCCAGATGCCCATCCGGATCGCGGAAGTACACGCTCGTTCCACCCCGCTCCCACCGCATCTCACCCTCGATCGCCACGTCCTCGGCCGCGAGATGCGCCCGCCACGCCGGAAGCTCCGATTCCTTAATCGCGAACGCAAAGTGCGTCGTCCCCTGCGAGTCCGACGGCGGAATCGATCCATCCTCAAACCGCAGCGTCTGCACCGACCCGCCCTTTTTGAACAGCAAGAACACCTGCTCGCCGGGTATGCCCAACGCACAGATCCGTGCATCATCACTCGCCGGGTTCAACGCCTTCAACCCCAGCACCCGCTCATACCACGCCCGCGACGCCGCCACGTCATCGACGTAGATCGCTGTTTCCAGAAACCGCGTCAACCGTGGCATCATGCATGCTCCATCGCCGAGACACGCTCTCAGGGTGCCACTGCCCAGCGCTTCGCTGGGCAGTGAAGAGACACCCAATCAACAAACGGTTCTAAATACGAACGCCCTCCACTGCCGAGCGAAGCGCTCGGCAGTGGCACCCCGCTCACATCCGCTCAACGACCGGAATCCCCAGCGTCTTCAAGCCATCTTCCAGCACCTTCCCCGTCAACGCGCACAGCCGCAGCCGCGCCCGCATCGTCGCCTCGTCCGGCGCCGCCAAAACCGGGCACGCATCAAAGAAACTGCTGAACGAACCCGCGAGTTCATACAGATACGTACACAACCGGTGCGGCTCGCACGCATCCCCCGTCGCCTTCAACGCGCCAGGATACTTGAGCAACGCCAACGCCAGCATCTTCTCCTGCGGCTGCGCAATCGAGAACGCTCCACCACCACCTCCATCCTCCACACTCACCCCGCGCTCCTTCGCCTTCCGGAAGATGCTCTTGATCCGCACCAGCGCGTACAGCAAATACGGCCCGGTGTTCCCCTCAAACGCCAGCATCCGATCGAACGAGAACACGTAGTCCTTCACCCGGTCGTTGCACAAATCCGCGTACTTCATCGCCGCCACGCCAAGCGACTCGGCCAAGGTCTTCACCTCGCCCTCGCTCATCGCGTCGCCTTCCTTCGCCCGCGCGCGAATCCCCGCGCTCGCCCGCTCCACCGCCTCATCGATCAGCGACTGCAGGTTCACGTTCTCGCCGCTGCGGGTCTTGAACGGCCTGCCGTCCTCGCCCAGCACGCTGCCGAACGCCGCGTGCTCCATGATCGCGACCTTCCCCGTCTTGGGGTTCGTTGCATACCCCGCCTTGGTCGCCGCACCGAAGCACTGGCGCAGATGCAGATTCTGCCGCGCGTCGATGACGTACACCAACCGGTCCGCGTGCATCGTCTGCACCCGCCGCCGGATGCCGGCAATGTCGGTCGTTGCGTACAAGAACCCGCCATCAGTCTTCCGCACCAGGCATGGCTCCTTGATCCCGCCAAACTCCGGTGCATCCACCCGCACCACCAGCGCCCCCTGATCCAGCTCCGCGATGCCCCGCTTCTCGAGATCCGCCACCATCGGCACCAGTTCCTCGGCGTACGTCGATTCCCCCGCGCTGTGCTCGTCGGTCACGTTCACGTGCAACCGCTTGCACACCGCCAGGCACACATCCATCGTGATCTTCTGGATCTTCTTCCACACGCCGAACGTCTCGGCGTCGTGCGCCTGCAGCTTCACCAGCACTTGCCGCGCGTCCAGGAACGCCTCGGTCGCGCCGTTCACCTGCTCCTCACACTCCGCCGTCGCCTTGGGCCCCAGCCCAAACTTCTTGCACGCCTCCAGCCCCGCCAGATCGCGCTGACACTCCGCCTGGGCCGCCTTGTACGCCGCGTCGAGTCCATCGAGCGTCAGCCGCTCCAAGTCCACCCGCAGCGGATCGCCCGGCGGCAGCTTCGCCAGCTTCATCAGCCGCGCCGTCACCATCGCGATGTTGAGTCCCCAATCGCCCACGTGATTCTGCCGGATCACCGTGTGCCCCAGTCGCTCCAGCACCCGCGCGATCGCATCACCCACAAACGGCGAGCGCAGATGCCCAACGTGCATCTGCTTCGCCAGGTTCACACCCATCAAATCCACGACCACCCGCAAGGGCGTCGCCACCGGCGCCACGCCGAGCGCTGCCGAGTCCATCGACGCCACCAACCCCGCCAGCGCCTCGCCCCGCAGCTTCACATTGATGAACCCCGGCCCCGCGATCGACTTCTCTGTCAATGGCTCCGCGATCGACGCCAGCGCCGGGTCCTTGGCCGCCTCCGCCACAATCGCCGCCGCCACTTCCCGAGGCTGCTTGCCGACGCGCTTGGCCAACCCCATCGCCGCGTTGGACTGAAAGTCCGCAATCGCGATCTGCTTGCTCGCGGTGATCAACGGCTCCGCATCGGCCGCCTGCGGGAACGCCCGCGCAATCGCGCCCCGGAACGAGGCATCGAGCAACGCAATCGGATCAACAAAGGAAGCGTCAGACATAGGGGCGAAGTTTATGGACGCCAAACCCGAAAACCCGGGTGCCACTGCCCAGCGCTTCGCTGGGCAGTGAAGAGACACCCAATCACCCAAACGGTTCCGAATACGAGCACCCCACACTGCCGAGCGAAGCGCTCGGCAGTGGCACCCCCGCCCATTTCACCAGCGTCTCTACTTCCCCCCTCCGCGCCCCTCCGCCCGCTCCGCGCCCTCCGCGTTGTCTTGTTCCTGACCCCACCTCATCACAATCCCCGCCAACTCATCCGCCACCCCGATCATCGCCGTGCTCGGCGTCAGCCCCAGCGGATCATCGATCACCGCCACCCGCTTGTTCTTGATCGCCGGCACGTTCAATTCCGCCGCCCGCCCCATCAGCGCGATCAACTCGTCCGCCGTCGGCGTCTTCTCCGGTTTCGCCGTCCGCGGCGGCCTCGGCGCGAAGATCACAATTCCATCCGGCGCGAGCTTCTGCAGATCCTCCAGATCCAGCGTCACCCACGCCGCCTTGAACTTGTCATCGCCGCCCGCACCCAGTGCCGGCACGCCGCCGAGTCGCTCCAGCATCTGATGATGAAAACTCCCCGGCCCCATCGCCCCCAGCGGCTTGGCCGACGCGAGCAGCAGAATCCGCCCCGCATGCTTCATCCCCGCGCCCCGATCGCGCCACGCCCGCTTCATCTCCTCCTCAAACGGCATCGGCGGCTTCACGTGCTCCCGGGGGCGGGGCCTTCCAGGCCCCGGCGTCTCTCCGTCTTTCTTCTCTTCCCCCACCGTCCACGCAAACACCGCCTCATCCATCTCCCGCGCACACGACTCGATCTCATCCAACCCCAACGGATTCAGATTCATCACCACCCAGTCATTCGCCTTCGCCAACTCCGTCAGCCGCTCCGGCAGTTCCCGCGCTCCCCACTGAATGAACACATGCGTCGGCCGCACGCGGATCAATGTCTCGTAATCGATCGTCCCCAGTTCCCCGCACGAAGGCACCTTCGGGTCCAATACCAAGTCATAAGCGTGCCGCCCCACGATCTGTGCTTCGTACCCCAGGTCCTTCAGAATCACCGCGAGCGCCGGGCTGTGCGCCACAATCCGAAGCTCCCGCGTCGGCGTGGTCTGCGGCCCGGTCGCACCACTCTTGCTCGGCTCGCGCCCGCATCCCGACACCACCGCCGCGAGCAGGATCGCTCCGAGCAACATCCAAACTCTCGCACCGATCGCTCGCATCGACCGAGCGTATGACCCCGCCGCACTCTGATGGCTTGGTGCCATCAGTCCGCCTGCTAGCGGCGCGACTGATACCTCCCCGCGTCCCGCCCCTCCGCGTTCTCTCCCCTCGATCCACAACCTCCCGCTACCGTTCCTCTTCATGGCGGCCGGCCCCCACTCTCTGACCTCCTCCCCCGCGTGGCACCGCTGCCTCACGCCCAGCGCCCTCGCCCTCATCGCCGCCGTCACCCTCGCCCGACTCCTCTACATCTCCTTCCTCTGCCCCTACCACCTCATCGAGGACGAAGCCCAGTACTGGGTCTGGAGCACCCGCCCCGACTGGTCTTACTACTCCAAAGGCCCCGGCATCGCCTGGTCGATCTGGCTCTCCGTCAAGGCCCTGGGCCTCTCCGAGTTCGGCGTTCGCGCCCTCGCGCCCATCTACTCCGCCCTCGCCGCCCTCGCGCTCGCCGGCCTCGCCGCCGACGCCGCCCGCGACCGCCGTGCCGCACTCGCCGCCGCCGCGATCTTCTTCTTGACGCCCCTCTTCCTCCTCAACGGCCTCTTCCTCATGACCATCGACGGCCCGCTGCTGGCCTTCTGGTCCATCGCCTGCTGGGCCATCTTCCGCGCCGCGTTCCGCGGCTCCGCCCGCGCCTGGCTCATCGCCGCCGCCGCCGTCGCCGTCGGCTTCCTCTTCAAGTACACCCTCGCGCTCTTCGTCCCAAGCGTCGTGATCGCCATGCTCATCGCCCGCTGCGGAAGTGAGGTCCACCCGCGCTGGAAATCCCTCGCCTCCGCCGCGTTCGCCATCGCCCTCCTCGGCCTCGTCCCCATCGCTATCTGGAACGCCCAAAACGACTGGCCCGCGGTGAAACACCTCCTCGGCCACGCCAAACTCCCCGGCGGCGACGTCGCCCCAACTCCCACCAGCGCCCCATTCACCCTCAAGCACTTCTTCGAGTTCCTCGGCATCCAGCTCGCCGCCGTCGGCCCCGCCCTGGGCCTCATGTTCGCCGCGCGCCGATTCACCCGCGATCCCGACACCCGCCCCGCCGCTCGCTTCCTTCTCTGGCTCGGCCTTCCCACGCTCCTGCTCTACACGCTCATGTCCGTCTTCACCAGCGTCGAAGGCAACTGGGCCATGGCCGCGTTCCTCTCGCTCACCTCCCTCGCCGCCATCGCCCTCGTCCGCGGCCTCGACGACTGGCGCTCCAAACTCGCCCCCTGGCGCAGCCTCCCCACACCCCGCCCCCGCGCCGGCATCCTCCTCAAACGCCCCGAAACCCTCGCCCAGATCTCCTGGCACGCCACCCTCGTCTACGGCGTGCTCGCCACGCTCCTCTTCCTCCGCCTCGACCTCGTCGCGCTCACACTCCAGAAACTCGGCAAGCCCGTCGCCATGCACCGCCTTCTGGGCGCGCCCGACTACGCCATCGCCATCGACCAACTCCGCCAACGCGAGACCCGCGGCGGCGCAGCACCGCTCCTTCTCTCGTACCATTACGGCGTGGCGGCGCAACTCACCTTCTACCTGCCCGATCACCCCATGGTCCGCGTCGCCGGCAGCCGCCTCGGCTACCGCCGCACACAGTGGGACCTCTGGCCCGATCTCTCCCTCGACAACCCCGATCTGGCCAACCGCGACGCCATCCTCATCGGTGCCGCCGAATCCCAGTGGTCCACGCTCTTCACCTCCGTTGAGTCCCTCGGCAACCTGCCGCAGGACCGCCGCAAGGACCGCTGGACCTACCTCGGTCGCGGCTACCTCGCACCCTCGCAGCGCGCCACCAACCGCACCACATCCCCCGCGGAGTCCCCATGACCCGCGGCCCCACCATCAAGCACGACTACTTCTTCGCCACCCAGCGCCGCGAACGCGGCCGCCGCCGCATCGCCCTCGCCATCCTCGCCGTCGCCGCCGTCGTCATCTGCCACTTCGCCGATCGCGCCTTCTTCCACTTCTTCCTCGTCGATCCCGCCCGCATGGGCGAGTTTGAGTCCAAGGCCTACTACCAAATCCTCCGCCAGACCGGCGACGTCCGCACCTGGCTCATCGTCGCGCTCGCGCTCGCCGCTCACACGATCTACCGCCAGTTCAACGGCAACGGCCGCGCCCTCCGCGCCGGCTCCGTCATCGCCGTCTTCGCCGCACCCGCCGCCGCCGGCATCCTCGCCGAACTTCTCAAACTCGTCCTCGGCCGCGAACGCCCCGCCCAGGAAGTCTTCGTCGAGCAAGGCGGTCAACTCCTCAAGACGCTTGAATATCAGGGCCACGTCTGGCGCGGCCTCTTCGCCGGCATCTACCACGACGGCCAGTGGTTCGACGGCCGCGACCTCGGTCTCCCCAGCAGCCACGCCGCCGTCGCCATGGCCGCCGCGGTCACCCTCGCCCGCATCTTTCCAGGCACCGGCATCGTCCTCGTACCCGTCGCCCTCGGCTGCTCACTCACCCGCCTCTGGGTCGGCCGCCACTTCGCCAGCGACGTCGTCCTCGGCATGATCGTCGGCTGGCTCGCCGCCGTACTCGTCACGCGACTCCTCCGCCGCGTGCGCTAACCCGAACCCTCCCGCATCTCGCCGTGGGTGCCACTGCCCAGCCGCTCTGGGCTGGGCAGTGCCGACTGTTGCAAACGAAAAGTTCCCACCACCCGATCCAAGGCGACACAACGTCTCCCCTCCGCGCCACTCCGCCCCTCCGCCTCTCCGCGTTCTCTCCTCCCACGCACGCTGTGAAACACCCGAAACCGTTCCACCCCACATTTACACTGCGCGCCGGCCCCTCCATCCCCTTGACCACGCGCGAAGATTCTGTCACGATCCGCCTTCGCGTCCCCTCGCCCCTCATCCATCCGGAGCACGCATGCTCAGCGCCGCGGCCACGCTTCCCTTCCTCGCACTCGCACAAGCCACCGACCTGGCCCAAACCGCCACTCCCACTCCCGCCCCCCAACAAATCATCGACTCCGGCAGCACCGCGTGGATGCTCATGTCTTCCGCCATGGTGCTGCTCATGGTGCCCGGCCTGGCTCTCTTCTACGCCGGCATGGTGCGACGCAAGAACGTCCTCACCACCATGCTCCACTCCTTCGTCGCCATGGCCGTCATCGGCCTGCACTGGGTGCTGATCGGCTACTCACTCGCCTTCGGCCACTCCGTCGGCGGCCTCGGCATCATCGGTTGGAACTGGGACTACGTCGCCTTCCAGGGCCTCTCCTACGACAAGCTCTTCGCCGATAAGGGCGTGCCCGAACTGGTCTTCGCCATGTTCCAAGGCAAGTTCGCGATCATCACCCCCGCGCTCATCTCCGGCGCGGTTGCCGAACGGTTCTCCTTCCGCGCGTACATCCTCTTCATCGTGCTCTGGGCCACGTTCGTCTATTGCCCGCTCGCCCACATGGTCTGGGCCGAGGGCGGCTGGCTCTTCAAGCTCGGCGTCCTCGATTTCGCCGGCGGCACGGTCGTCCACATCGCCTCGGGCTTCTCGGCTCTCGTCCTCGCGATGATGGTCGGCAACCGCCGCGATTATCCCGACGGCGCCATCATGCCCAACAGCCTCGTGCTCACGCTCACCGGCGCGGGCCTGCTCTGGTTCGGCTGGTTCGGCTTCAACGCCGGCTCCGCCGTCGCGGTGCAGAGCCCGGTTGCGGGCAGCATCGCTGTCCTCGCCTTCACGACCACGCAGACCGCCGCCGCCGCCGCGGCACTGGTCTGGATGCTGCTCGAGTGGCGTCACACCGGAAAGCCGACGTCGCTCGGCGTCGCTTCGGGCATCGTCGCGGGCCTTGTCGCGATCACCCCCGCCGCAGGCCACGTCACGCCGCTCTCCGCCATCGCCATCGGCGCCATCGGCTCGGTCGTCTGCTTCTTCGCCGTGCAGCTCAAGGCCTGGCACAAGAAGGACGACTCGCTCGACGCCTTCGGCGTCCACGGCATCGGCGGCCTGTGGGGTGCCCTCGCCACCGGCATCTTCTGCTTCATCCCCGTCAAGGGCCTGATCTCCGGCGACGGGATCACCCAGCTCGGCAAGCAAGCCCTCGGCGCCGGCGTCGGCATCGCCATGGCCGTCGTTGGCACGCTCATCATCGGCACCATCGTCAAGGCCCTCGTCGGCCTCCGCGTCACCGACCAGCAGGAACGCGACGGCCTCGACATCACCATCCACGGCGAACGCGGGTATCACCTCTAAGAAGTGGAGCAGTGGGGAAGTGGAGCAGTGGAGCAGAAACAGCCACCGCCCGCCTCCCAACTGCCCCACTGCCCCACTCCTCCACTGCCCCACTCTCCCATGAAACTCATCATCGCCATCATCCGTCCCGAGCGCCTCCAAGCTGTGCAGGACGCGCTTCAGAAGACCCTCGACGAGGGTGACAACTACCGCCTCACCGTCGCCAGCGTCGACGGCCACGGCCGCGCCATCGGTGAGACCGAGTACTTCCGAGGACAGGAAGTCCGCACTCGCATGGCCCAACGCACCCAGATCACCCTCGGCGTCAACGACGCGTACGTGGACCGCGCCATCGACGCCATCGTCGCCGCCGCCCGCTCCCCCAACGGCGAAGTCGGTGACGGCAAGATCTTCGTTCTGCCGCTCGAACAAGTCGTCCGCATCCGCACCGGCGAACGCGGCGGCAGCGCAATCTAAACGCACGGGGGCGGGGCCTTCCAGGCCCCGCGAACCATCCCCACAACCCCACCGCCGGTACCAACCTCCCGGCCGGTCACCCATCCTCACCCCTTCGCGATCACCGCCACCGGCGGGTCCAGCGGCAGCATCCGCGCAAACCGCAGGTACGCGTCGTACTGCGCCCGGATCTCCGTCACCGAATCGCCGCTGAACTTCTCGGTGAACGCCCGCGCCACCTCGAAGGCGCACACGTTCTCCAGCACCACGCTCGCCGCGCTCACGGCACACACGTCGCTGCGCTCGTAGCTGCTCTGCTCGCTCGCCTTGGTGTTGAGGTCCACGCTCGGCATGCCCCGCAGCAGCGTCGCGATCGGCTTCATCGTCCCCCGCACCACCACCGGCATCCCGTTGGTCATCCCTCCCTCGGTGCCGCCCGCGTTGTTGCTGTCGCGGACAAAGCCAAGGTGCCCCTTGTCGCGCTGCTTCGCGTCGTAGCGGATCGGGTCGTGCACCTGGTGCCCCGGCTTGAAGGCGCACTCCTTGCCCATCCCGATCTCCACCGCCTTGAACGCCTGAATCCCCATCACCGCGTACGCCAGCCGCGCATCCAGCTTGGTCGTCCAGTCCATGCACGAGCCCAGCCCGATCGGGCAGCCGAAGACATGGGCCTCGACCAGGCCGCCGACGGTGTCCTTGTCGATCTTGGCCTGGCGGATGATCTCGCACTGGCGCGTCGTCACGGCCTCATCGGGGCAATACGTCTCGCTGGCGTCGCGAATCGCCCGCAGCTCCTGCCAGTTCGCCTCCGTCACGCTCACGCCTGTCTGCGCATCCAGGATGCTCCGCACAAAGCCGAACGACTCGATGCCGAACTCGCGGAGCAGGCACCGCGCCATCGCACCCGCCGCCACGCGGCTCGCGGTCTCTCGCGCGCTCGCACGCTCCAGCGTCTCGCGGCAGTCGGTCGTCAGCCACTTCACGCTCCCCGCCAGGTCCGCGTGCCCCGGACGCGGGCGATACACCGGCGGCGTCTTCTGCACATCATCCAGCCGCGAGTCGTTGTTCTTGATCACCATCGTCAGCGGAGCCGCGATCGTCCGCCCGCGCCGCACGCCGGTCAGAAACTCCACCGTGTCCTGCTCGATCCGCTGACGCCCGCCCCGGCCGTAGCCGCCCTGGCGACGCGCCAGCTCGCTGTTGATGAAGTCCACATCGATATCGAGTCCCGCGGGCAGGCCGGTGACGGTGATGACAAGGGCCGGGCCGTGCGATTCGCCGGCGGTCTGGTAGTCGAGATCGGGCATCCGCAAGGATAGAAGCTGCTACTTGCTCTCGGCTGTTGCCCTGGCGCCGATCGCCTCCGCCGCGTCCTTCGCGAACGCGGGCAGCAGGGCGCTCCAGATGCTGGAATACGCATCCGTCCAGGGCTTCATGCGGGGGACCGGCACCTCCCGCCACTGACGCGTCGGGTCGTTCGTCGCCTCCGACCTCGCCAGAATCGGTGCCGCGTCAGAGCGTCGCATCGCCATCAGCCAAGTTGAAGGGAACCGGCCGGTCCGGGCGCTCTCCTCGCGGGTGAGCGAGTCGTCGCGCATCAACACGATCATGGGGTCCGGATCCCCGACCACGTTGGTGGACGCCACCGTCGCCGCAATGATCGGCGCCAGCACCAGGAACCGGCTGGAGACGTGGAAGCTGATCGCCCCTCGCTCGCGCAGGTGCTCCCGGTACGACCCGACCGCTTCCCGCGTGAGCAGGTGCAGAGGCACGGAATCGGAGCTGAAGGCGTCGAGGATAATCAGGTCGAAACGACGCGTATCGCGCGACAACGCGGCACGACCGTCACCGATCACCACATCAAGCTTGCCCTGGGCATCGGTCAGATACGTGAACAGATCGGGATTCCGCGCGATCCCGGCAACCGCGGGATCGATCTCGAAGAACGTCATCTCATCCCCGGGACGCGAATACGCCGCGATCGAGCCTGCCCCGAGACCGATCACGCCGATGGACGCACCCGATCGTTCCTGCGCGCGACGGACGGCGTCTCCCAGCGGGCCATCAGGGTGGAAGTAAATCAACGGCGTGCGGCGGAACCGATCGTCGCGACGCTGCATGCCGTGGATCGTTGTCCCGTGCTGCAGCTGCGCGAGGTCGCCCTTGCGATACACCTCGTGAATCCCAAAGAACGTGCGCTCGACGTACACGAGCTCGCCGGACTCCTGCCGGGAGAGCAGCAAGGTCCCTACGAAGACGACCATGGCGGCGACACCGAACCGGAGCGCTCCCCCGGCCGGGCCCAACAGCAGCAGCACGCACGCCATCGGGATGAGCACCGCCCGCGCGTGGGGCATGGATGCCGGCGCGATCACGCCACGGGCCCCGAGCGCCTGCACGCCCACCACCGCCACGCTGGCAACCAGCAACGCGGCGAGCACCGAAAACAGAACGGCCCTCCGCTCCGGCGTCACACGCGACGGGATGAGCGCGCACGACGCCGCGATCGCGAAGGGATACTCCAACGCGGCGTTGAAGATCAACGGCGCCAGGAGCGCGTTAAAGAGCCCGCCCAGCACCCCTCCCACCGCCAGCCAGAGATAAAACTCGGTGAGACCAGAGGCCCCCGGACGGCTCTCGGCGAGCCTCCGGTGGCACATCAACGCCCCGGAGAACAGCACCGCGATGTGCGAGAGGAAGATCACCTCGTTGGTCAGCTCCCCCCCCAGGAACCGAGCGCCGATGGTCCCCAGCGTGCAAGCGATCAGCAGCGATCCGATCGTCCGGGCCGAGATGCGGAACCACGCCGAGAACGCCAGCACGAACGTCAGCAGATAGATCGACAGCGGCACCACCCACAGCAACGGCACCGGCGCGACGTCGGTGGTGATGGTCTGCGTCACACCCAGCGACAGACTCGACGGCACCGCCGCCAACGCGATCCACAGCAGCCGCGTCGTCCACGCGATCGGCGCCGCGGGCGACGCGATCGACGCCTCGCTTTGCACCCGCCCCCGCCACGCCAGCACAAAGCACAACGCCGCCAGACCGGCGAACGCGTAGTACCCGCGGCTGAACCACGCCGCCTGCTCCGACAGGTCAAACCGCGGCTCAAGGAAGAACGGGAACGACAGCAGCCCCACAAACGACCCGATGTTGCTCGCCGCGTACAGAAAGTACGGGTCCTTCGCCCGCCGATGATCCGACGACGCGAACCACGACTGCAGCAACGGCCCCGTGGTCGTCAGCACAAAGAACGGCACGCCCGCGACCAATGGCAGCAGCATCAGCAGCCACAACGCCGGCGACTCCCCAGGACCCGGCGTGCCGACCGACCTCGGCAGCGCGATCGGGAGCATCAACGCCCCAGCCGCAATCACACCCGCGTGCACCAGCCCCTGCACCGCCCGCGGCAGCTTCCTCGTCACCACGTGCGAGTACAGATACCCCAGGAGCAGCAGCGCCTGGAAGAACACCATCGTCGTGTTCCAAACGCTCGGCGATCCGCCCAGCACCGGCAACACGAGCTTCGCGGCCATCGGTTGCACCAGAAACAGCAGCGCGGCGGAGAGGAAGATGGCCAGCAGATACGCGAACAGCATGCCTTGAAGACTACCGTATCGCCCGCACGCGCGCGTTGCCGCTTCGCCCCACCACCTCATGTCCCACCGCTTCGACGCCATCATCTGCGACATCGACGGCTGCCTCGGCCCCGAGAGCCATCACCCCCTCGACGCCGCCGCCCTCGCCCGCATCGCCGACCACAACCTCGCCGCGTGCCAGCGCCGCGACCGCCCCGTCGTTGCCCTCGCCAGCGGCCGCCCCTTCCCGTTCGTCGAGTGCCTCTGCCGCCTCACCGCCAACACCCTCGTGCCCTGCGTCGCCGAGAACGGCGTCTGGCTCTACGACCCCCGGGACGGCGCGTTCGTCATCGACCCAGCCATCACAACCAGCGACACCACCGCCGTCCGCGCCCTGATCGCGTGGATGGAGAAGGACCTGTTCCCCAAGGGCTTCGTCATGCAGCCCGGCAAAGCCGCGAGCGCGTCGATCTACCACGACGACACGGCGTACCTCATGTCGCTCATCCCGGTGCTCCAGGACCGCTGCCGTCGCGAGGGCTGGTCGATCCGCGTCAGCCACACCGTCAAGTGGATCAACCTCGACCTGGCCCACGTCAGCAAGGCCACCGGCATCGCCCGCCTCATCGAGCGCACCGGCCTGACGCGCGAACGCCTCGCAGGCATCGGCGACTCGCTCTCGGACCTGGCGATCGCCGAGCGCGTGAGCTACTTCGCCGTCCCCCGCAACGCCGACGAGCGCCTCAAACCCCACGCGCAGTACGTCTCGCCCCACGACGAGATCGAGGGCGTGCTCGAGATCCTGACGCACATGCAATGAGCCGCTCCGTCCGTGTGAACCGTGGGCTCACGCCGGACCCGTTGCCGCCGCACTCTCCGCCGCCGCGCTCTCGCTCACCGGCGTCCCGCACTCCGGACAGCGGTCGCCCTTGAGATCCAGCAGGTTGTACTCGCACCGCACGCACCGCGGCTCCGCGACGCGGAACAGGAACAGCAAGCCGCAGCCCGGGCAGCGGTCATGACCCACCGCGGCATCGCTCCGGGTCGCGCACCGCGGGCACGTCACCCGGATCCGCGCGATCTCCTTGACCGCCGCGCTCCCCGTGACCAGCGCCCGCCGATTCGCCGCCAGGAAGATCGTGATCGCCAGCAGCCCGCACACCGACACGATGCTCCCCGCCGCGATCAGCCGCACCAGCAGATCGTCGCTCTCAAGATCGCTCCGAAACCCGACGGTGATGATGTTCAGATACGACGCCAGCGTCGCCGTCAGAAGCACCATCCCAATCGTCCCCAGCGCCACCCATCGCTGCACGCCCTCAAAACGCAGCGCGTTCAGCACGTTCGCAATCCCCACCGCGAGCCCGACGATGAGCGCCTGCACGAACCACACCGGCGGGTCACGCAGCTCGTTCCAGATCCCAACCAGCCCCATCGCGAGCGCCGCCGCCGCCGCGATCACCCCGATCCACCGCCACGGCGTCGCCCTCGTGCCCACCCCGAACAGCGACAACCCGGCGAGCACCGCGGTCCAGAACACCAGCCACGATGTCCCCCACAGCTTGGACTGTAAATCCCACGTGCCAAGACCCAGCCGGTCCCCCCAGATCGCCGGCAGTCCGATCACCAAGCAGACCACCGCCGCCAGCCCCACCAGCCGCCCCGACACCCGCGTCGCGTCGGCGCGCGCCATCGCCAGCGCGATCAAGAACACCACCGCGCACCCCGCATAATGCAGCGCCGTCGCCAGCGTCTCCAGCTCCACCTGCCATCCAAAGAGCAGCCCGATCCAGATCGCCACCAGCACCATCAAGAAGCACGGCACGATCGCCGTCAGCATCGCGAGCCCCATCGCCCGCGTCTCCTCCCGATCCAGCTTCTTCGACGCCGGGAGCGCCATTCCGATCGCGAACGCCGCCGCAATCAGCGTCGCCGCGATGCGACCCAGAAACTCCTTCGCCGGCAGAAAGATCGTCGCCACCCCGGCCAGCGCCGCCAATCCAACCAGCGCCAGCATCGCCCGTAGCAGGATCCTTTGAAGTGGCATCGCTCCAGTCTACCTGCAATCACCCCACGCGACCTTTCCCCCCAGCGAGCCAGGGCGTCCCCCGCCCCGGCGCGGCAGACATCGTTCAGACCTTGCACCGCAGAGGACGCGGAGAACGCGGAGAGAGGCAAGGAAGTGGGATGATCCTGAATCGATTCGGTCTGTCACGTGCTTGACCCCGGCCTCCGCTTCGTGCGTTCCTCGGTCAATCGCTTCCGGGCTTTCTCCGCGTTCTCTGTGTCCTCCGCGGTGAAATGCTCTGGTGTTTTGGTTCTGGGCGAGCGAAGCGTGTGGCTGTCGCAACGGGACCGGGGCGAGGACCCCCCGGCTCGCGTGCGTCGCGTTCGCTTCCCGCGCGTCACTTCGCGTCCGCCGGCTTCGGCGCCAACACCCGCGTCGCGAACTCCACCATCGGCCGCGTCAGCGGCGCATCCGGTCCTTCCAGATATCCCATCACGTGCCCACCCTCGGCCTCCAGCACCAGCGTCGCCGGCACACCCTTGCTCACCGCCGCGTCGAAGATCTGCTTCGCGTACCGCGGCTTGATGTCCTTGTCGTCCTCGGCGTGCACCACCAAGAGCGGCGTCTTCCCCAATCGCTTCGCCCAATCCAATGGCTCCGGCCCCGTCACGCCGCCGAACACCAGCCCGAACAGCGGCAGCATGTCGTTGCTCACCTCCCGCCAGTTCGCAAACGCCCCCGCCGAGATCACGCCCGCAACAGGCTTGCCGCTCTCGGATGCCAACGCTCCAGACGCCATCGCGTACACGCCACCCATGCTGTGCCCGTAAATCACAATCCGATCCGGATCAACATCCGGCCGCGACCGCAGGTACTGCAGCGCCGCGTACGCGTCCGCCGCCAGCCCTTCGTTGGTGAGCGGCTTTTTCTCCGAGTTGCCAAAGCCGCGGTAGTCAAACGAGAAGACGCGAAAGCCGGCCTCGCTCAGCGCGTCCGCCATGTTCGACTGGTTGTTGTCGATCACGCCGTGGCAAAAGAGAATCACACTGCGGTCGTATTCACTCGGAAGAGTGCGCAGCCGAGCCTGCATCAACGAGAGTGCCGCACCAATCGATCCGAGGTCACTCTGGTTTGGCGATGGGCCTGATCCCGCCTGCACCGAAGCCTCCGGCGCTGAAGCCTGCTGCTCCTTCGGCATTCGGACCACCACGTGCCGGTTCCCACCGAGCGGCCGTTGCACCATCGGCGCATACATCCGCCCTTCCAGCTTCGCTCCATCCCCGCTCTCAAAAGTCACGACTTCGACACCCGGCCCGTCGTCCGCCGTCGGCGGCTTACCCACCGGCAACGCCGACATCGTGATGCAACCCGGCAGCGCCAGGGTCATCATCGACGCACCCGCCAACAACGCCGCGTGTGTGAATCCCCTCATGCCCGAGCGTATCGCGCCCCGGTTCACTTCCGCGTCTCGGGGTCTCGCGGCTCATCCGGGGCTTTCTCGGGTGTTGCGGGCTTGGTCGCCGGCAACGGCAGCAACTTTGCCGCCACAATCACGCCCGACGCCTCCTGCGCCAGCACCACCACCGACGCGTTCTCACGCTTCAGGTCTTGCGGCAGCTCGAGCACCCGCGGCTCCTTGGCGTTCGCCGCAAAGACCTTGAACGCCCGCACCACGTTGTCGTGCGACAGCGTCCGCCCCGCGTTCTCACCCCGCCGCACGCTGCTGGTCAGCCCACGCTCCACGATCGCGACGACCACATCAGGCGCCTTGTCCGAAGACTTCGAAGCGCCGTCCGCTCGCTCCGTCTTCGCATGCACCGCGATCTCGTTCTCCTTGGCCCCACTTGTGACTTCGACCGCCAGCGTCCACCGCGGCGTGCTCTTGAGCGCCGCCGCGATCCGCGCTCGCGCACGCTCCGCGTCCGAGCCCACGAACTCATCGTTCCCGTTCAGCACCATCTGCGGCGTATACAGCGACGATCCGAGCCGATTCGCGTACCACTGCTGCCGGGCCGTCGCCGCTGCACTGCTCCACGGGTCCTTCCAGCCCAATCGGTCCCAGTAGTCCACGTGGAACGACAGCGCGATCAGGTCGCCCGCCGCCTCGTGCTCACGGATCAGCTTCGTCAGCAGCGCATCCGCCGGCGGACACGACGAGCATCCTTCGGAGGTGAAGAGCTCGATGACCGCGACTGGCTTGGCTGCCTCTGCCGCCCCGGGAGTGATCGCCGCACACACCGACGCGAGCAATGAGATCATCATGCCGCTGAGATGCCGCAACACCCTACCTGTTGCCCTGAATCACCTGTCGCACTCCCCCTCCCAGAGGGAGGGGGCAGGGAGGTGGGTTCGCCTCGGAGCGACGGCGTGCTCCTCATCGCGCCCCCCGCGCCGACGACGCAGCACAAAGGAGAAAGCGAGCCGGGGCGTCCT
>DASVYC010000071.1:0-2415 GCA_036392375.1 Phycisphaerales bacterium | reverse complement strand
CTGCAGGGCGATGGCACCGGCGAGCGCGAGTTGCGGCTGCGGCCGCGGCGCGTACTCCAAGTTGTGCGCGATGACCTCGCCGATCAGGCCGGGCACCGTGAGCAGGTGAGCCGGGAACGGCCCCGGGTCGTCCGGTCGCTCCACCCGCTCCGCGGGTTCGCATTCGTGGCACTCGCCGGCCAGACCCGACAGGTCGACGTCCCCGGCCACGGGCTCCTCTGTCCCGAAGCCCTGCCGACGCAGTTCAGAGGCTGCGGACGTGAAGTCGCCGCCGTGCTCCAGCATTGCGTACACCGCGAACGGGGCGTACGCCTGGTTGGGCTCGAAGGGCGCGGCGTTGCTTGAGAAGACATAGAACACCCCGCCCTTGAGCGTTGCGCTCGTGCCGCTCGCTTTGCCGGGGCGTCGCCAGTGCTCGTTCTCGCCACTCTTGACGAGTTCCCAACCGTGCCGGCGCAGGATCTCTCGGGCGTCGCCCCGCCCGTTGTAGTCGTCGCCGGGCCTGAGGTGCGGGCCCGCCGATCGCGCAGGCGCTCCGGCCACGACGGGCTCGGCATGATCCATACGCCACGCGCAGCCGAGGAGCACCTCGCGTTCCTCGGTGGACACTCTCGGCGGGTTCTCGAGCGAACCCGTGATTGCTTCGTAACCCAGCGACGGCGCGCACAGAAACATCCCGCCCTCGCCGCGCGTCTCGATCAGCGTCACCGTGACCGACCACGTCCCGTCCGACCCGCGTCGCGGCGTGAGGGTCTTGCCAGCGACTTCCACAGCGGCTTCCCCACCGACGACGTCCCGCCGCTGGGCAAGCTTGGTGTTTCCGCATACCGGTGACTCGCACCGGTAGACGACGTGCCGCCCCCCGGAAGGCGTCGATTCCACGTAGAGCCGGTCGACCAGACCAGGTTCGAGCTCCTCGACCATCGAGCGCCACGCCTCGTACGCCTCCCCAGCGCAGTCGAAGTCGATCATCTCGAGGTTGCCCGAGACCGCGCCGCAGACGATGCACAGCGCGTCCGGGTTGAGGTCGCTCCAGGCGGAGACCTCGGCGTCGGTTGGGAGCCGACGCTGGAACATGGCCCACTTCGGCAGCGCGACGCGCTTCTCATCGCCACGCCGCACCGCCGGAAGCACGGACAGCCCGGCGCGGAGATACGCCGCAGCAGCAGGGCCGAGATGGGATGCGGTGGCGGTGCTCAGAACGGGATCTCCTCATCGGGGATGCCGTACGTCATGCCCGCGGGCTCCGGCGGCCGGTCCGGCAGGCCTTCTTCGCTGTCAAGGCGCGGGGGCTTATCGCCGAGCACGTGCTGCGTGACGCGCTCGAACTGGTCGCCGGCCTTCTTCTCCACGGTGATCGAGAGCGTCGGGGCGAGCGCCCCTGCCTTGGCCATCTCGACCGCTTCTTCCGTGCCGCCGGGTACTGGCTCGACTGAGCGAGCCCGCCACCAGGCTTCCGCCTTCGTTCGCGCGTATCCGGTGTGGTCGAAGCAGACCCACTCGCGGAAGTAGCGGTTGAAGCCGACGCGGTACTCGACGCGCATCGTCAGCGGCGCGGAGGGGTCGCTGCGCTTGTAGTGCACGTGGTACGTGGTCTCGCTGACGCGGTGCTCCTCACGCGTAGTCTGGCCGCTGAGGATGCCCTCGGTGCTGGCCTTCGCCTCGTGCTGTTGGCGGTTGGGCTCGGGGAACTGGTGGCCACACTGCGGGCAGGTCTGGTAGCCCGCCGCAATCAGGGCCTGGCAGTTCGGACACTCCTTCGCCGGCGCTTCGCCGTCGCCGCGATCGTCCGTGGCGATGCGGATCGCGTCGACCGGGCCGTGGCGGAGCACGTTGCCGCCGAAGTCCAGCACGAGGCAGTCGGTCTTGCCAGGGTGGAGCCGGAAGCCCCGACCCACCATCTGGTAGTACAGGCCCGGCGACATGGTCGGCCGCACGAGCGCCACGCAGTCGATGTGCGGTGCGTCGAAGCCGGTCGTCAGCACGTTCACGTTGCACAGGTACTTGAGCTCGCCAGAGCGGAAGCGGCCGAGGATCGCCGCACGCACGCCGTCGGGTGTATCGCCGGTGACGAAGCCGCACTCGATGCCGTGCTTGGCCTTGAGCACATCGACGATGTGCTGCCCGTGGCGGATGCCCGAGGAGAAGATCAGCGTGGCGCTGCGGTCCCTGGTGTGCTCGGCGATCTCGGCGCACGCACCCTCGACCAGCCCCTCCTTGTCCATGAGGTCCTCGACCTCGCTGGCGACGAACTCGCCGGCGCGGACGTGCAGGTCGTCGGTGCTGATCTTCTGCAGGCCCGCCTTGGTCTTGAGCGGCGACAGGAAGCCCTGCACGATCAGCTCGCGGACGCCGACCTCGTAGCAGACGTGGTTGAGGATGTTCTCGGGGGCGCAGATCGCGCCCGACTTGAGG
>DASVYC010000070.1:0-9363 GCA_036392375.1 Phycisphaerales bacterium | reverse complement strand
GCAGGCCAAGGAACAGGGTGGGGAGCAACTGGGCCGCGCCGAGCGTGGCGAGCCACGTGGTGTCGCGGGTCCGCTCAGCGACGATCCACTGGACGCCGATGTACTCGAACCAGGTGCCGACGAACGAGCCGAACGCGGCGGACCAGAAGACCGCGAAGTGCTTGTGGCGCAGCACCGAGAACAGCCCGGGTTCGTCGATCGCGTGCTCGGGACCGCCGGCGGGGGCCGCGTCGATTTCCGCGCCCGCGGCGACCTGATCCTGCGTCATCTGTGGCGGGTCGAACTCGTCGAGAACGTGGTGCGGCTTTTCACCGCCGCCGGTGCCCGCCTTGTCCGCCGACCGCGACCCGCGGCCGGCGTCGAACTGTGTTTCCGATGCGTCCATGTCCCGCGGGGTCCCCGCTCCCGCGAAGCCATGCTAGGCGGACAACGCCGCCTCCCGCGGCTCGTTGGCGTATCTGCACGCACGCACACCCAGGAACGTGGTCCACTCGAACCAGGTCATTCCGGCGACGAATCCGAGTGGTCCGGCGATCACCTTGGTCCCGATGAGATAGCGAGCCACGCTCAGAGGTAGCTCCGCGGACACCCACGCCACCACCGGCGGCGCCAGCACCGCCAGCGACGCGGCGGCGATCCACAGGAACGACGCGTGCGCCGTCACGACAAGCGCGATCGTTGGTGTCACGCGCCAGGCGCGGCGACTGGAGAAAAAGACGACGCCCAGCCGCTCGATCCGCGTCAGCGCGAGCAGCAGCCCGCACCACACGAAGAAGGTCATCGCCGCGAACGCGGCGCGGAGCGTGGGGCCGAAGATTGAGGCGGGAGAGGGAAGCGAAGCGGGCCAGAGATCAAGCACGAACTCCCGCACCGACGCGTGGCTGGGAGCGGCGAGGATCGCACCCGCGATTGCGATGTTGGCGAGCGTGAGCGCGCGCATGCCCCGGCGCTCAATCCGCACACGGCGCATGGTCGTGGCGGGCGACCAGACCACGGACCACGCCGTGAACGCCGCCGCGGGGAGCATCGCGAGCGCTCGACCGATCCCGGCGCCGTGAGACGCGATCGCTCGCTGCCACGCCGAGCCGGTGCGTTTGATCTCGGGACGCGATTCCGCGAGCCCGCGTCCGCACTCCGGGCAGCGGGATTGGTCCTCGAGTCCCTCGATCTCGTAGCCGCACGACTCGCACAGCAGCGCCAGCGGCGTCGTCGGAGTTGTCGCGCTGGTTTCGCTCACGCCGGAATCGTCGCCTCCGATCGCGGCTTGGATGCCTCGCCGTCCGTCCCGGCACGCGAAAACAAGGGCTCGCAGGCGGGATCGTTGGCAAACCGCGTCTCACGAAGTCCGATCCACGTCAGCCACGCCACCGCGAGTGCCCCGAGCATGAGAATGAAGGCCGGAAGCGTCCAAGGCCCGATGCGTCCCCCGTGGTTTGCGATCCAGCCCGAGATGTTCCCGATCCAGCGGGTGGAAGACTCCGAGCGTGCGGCGACCAGCGTCGCGATGAACCAGAACGTGAGCAGCATCCAGATCATTCCGGCGATCACCAGCCAGCCGATCGCGGCGTGAGCGGCAACCAATACCACCGTTCGCGGCGCATGCCGCCATCCGCGCGACGCGACCACAAGCCGTAACCCCGACGCGATCGCGATAGAGAGCAGGCCCATCGCCAGCGCGAGCGCCCCGATCTCGGCGGCCAGCCATCCGAAGATCCTCGCCACGCGCTCGGTGGTCCGCGCGTATCGCAGTTGCCGCACCGGATCGGCGATGAAGACCCCGCTCCACGGCGCGAGCATCGCGGTGGCGCTGACCAGGGACGTGATGATCAAGAGCGACCACTCGCCCCCCAGCGAGAGCGACACCGTGCGGAAGTACTCCGGTGCCCGGCCAAGCGTCCGCCACAGGGTGAGGAGATAGCCGAAAGGCGAACGCCGACGCTGCCAGGCCGAGCCGGTACGGCGTGAGGGGCGGCTGTCGTCCAATGCGCCGCCGCACTCCGGGCAGCGACCCACGGCCGACTCGCGGAGCACCGATTCGATCTCGTAGCCGCAGCGCTCGCAGCGAATATCACGGGCGGGGTTGAGGGTGGACGGTTCCACGAGGGCGCGAGTCTACTCCGGCCGAGGCATGCTTATCAGACCACGGGTTCTTCGCAATCCGATAAAGCACCGTCCCACAACCGCCGATGCGCATGCCCGGGGAGTCGGTTCCACAGACTCGGAGATCTCCATGCACGCTTCCAACTCGACCAACCGCCGTCGCTTCGAGCGCTTCGCTCTCCGCCCGATGTACACGCCCGTCGCGGTGCGTCTGCTCGACAGCGAGCAGTTCACGCTCGAGGGCCACGCGTACGACATCTCCGAGGGCGGCATCCGCTTCGAGCTCGACCGGCCCATCGCCCCCGGTACACCGATCGCCATGCAGATCACCCTGCCCACGGATCGCGCCGACACGGATATCGGCCCCGGCCGCAGCGTCTTTGTGATGGGCAACGTCGTGTGGATCGATGACTCGGAGCCAGGTCCCGTGCAGCACGCTCTGGTGATCACCCGCTACGCCCGTCTTGGCGACCGTGAGCGGCTGCTTCAGCGGCTCGCCAGCGGCACATACGCGCGCGCTGCTTGAGGCTCAAACCAGAGACACAGAACCACCGAGTAGAGACCCTGTTCAAGGCCAAAGCGCTTGGGATGTCAGCACGGTCCGCAGCGCGCGGGGCCCTCTTGCCCCGCGCGTTTCCTCTGTGATGGTTCTCTCTGTGACTCTGCGTCTCTGTGGTAAATGTCTCTTCCGCCCCGTGCCTGCCGCCGCGCCTCCCTACCCTCTTGGGTGTTTGTCGATCGCGCACTCATCACAGTGAAAGCCGGTGACGGCGGCAGCGGCCATGTCTCCTTCCGCCGCGAGAAGTTCATCCCCAAGGGCGGCCCCACAGGCGGCAACGGGGGGCGTGGCGGCTCGGTCATCCTCGTCGCCGAGGAGGGGATGTCGACCCTCTACGACTACCGCTTCCAGCTCCGCTACGAAGCCCAGAACGGCGAGCCCGGAGGGGCCAAGCAGTGCAGCGGCGGCGACGGCAAGGACCTTGTCCTCAAGCTCCCCCCCGGCACCCTCGTCTTCAACAACGACACCGACGAGCTCATCCACGATCTCCGCGCTAAGGAAACCGTCACCATCGCCCAGGGCGGCAAGGGTGGTTACGGCAACGAACATTTTAAGAGCAGCACCTACCAGACGCCCCGAGAGTCCACGCCGGGCGAGAAGGGGCCGCTTCTCAACCTCCGTCTGGAACTCAAGCTCATCGCCGATGTCGGTTTCCTCGGCAAGCCCAATGCGGGCAAGAGCACGCTGCTGGCCGCGCTGACGCGAGCGAACCCCAAGATCGCGGATTACCCGTTCACGACCCTGAGCCCGCAGCTCGGCATCGCGGAGGTCGACGCCCACCGGCGCATCGTGCTCGCGGACATCCCGGGCCTCATCGAAGGCGCCGCCAAGGGTGCCGGCCTCGGGCTCGAGTTCCTTCGCCATGTCGAACGCACCCGCGTGCTGGTCCACCTCATCGACCTGCAGCCCGCCGACGGCAGCGACCCAGCCGACAACTACCGCGTCATCCGCGAAGAACTCCGCCAGCACTCGCAAGCTCTCTATGACAAGCGAGAGCTGGTCGTATTGAACAAGATCGACCTCATCCCCGAGAAGAAGGAACGCGAGAAGCTCATCAAGAAGCTCTGCCGCGAGCTCGAGCTCCGCATGGACCGCGACGTCATCGCCATCAGCGGCGCGACCCGCGAGAACCTCGCGGCCCTGCTCGACCGCCTCTGGCGCGAACTCAACCCGACCGACGATGTCGAAGGGTGGAAGTCGGCACCGGTCGAGGCCTGAGCGTGCAGTACAGTCGGCTTCCAGTCGGTTTCGATCTACTTGGGGTGTCGCTTGGGTGACGCTGCTGGACCGGCTTGGCGGTCAAGCTGTGCTGAAGCGGTGTGGGGCTTCACCTCCGCTCGAGCAACGCCAGCCATTCCAGATTCCCCGTCCCCGTCGCCCTCGCACCCGCCTTGGCCCCGCCCAGAATCGGCGACTCGGTCATTGCCTTCACCGTGGCCCCCGCCGCTTCGATCTCGACAACGACCCGCTGCACGATGGCCTCGCTCTCCTCTCGAGAGAGCACGACCTCGCCGTGCTTCGGGCGATCTTCTCTCTCATAGTGCGGCTTGATGAGCGTGATGATCTTGCCGTCGTCTTTCGCCCACGCGAGGGCGGCGGGAAGCAGCAGCTTCTGCTTGGTCCACCCCAGATCCACCACCACGAGATCGACGCGTTCGCCGTCGCTTGCAGGGCGATTGTGGATCGCGTTGGTGCGTTCCTGCACGATCACCCGCGCGTCTTTCCGCAGCTTCCAGGCGAGTTGGCCATACGCGGTATCGATCGCCACCACGCCTGCGGCTCCGTGCTGCAGAAGACAGTCGGTGAACCCGCCCGTCGAACACCCGAGGTCTGCGCACCGTTTTCCCGTCGCATCGATCCCGAACGTCGCCAGCGCGTGCGCGAGCTTCAACCCGCCGCGGCTCACATACGGACAATCTTCCGGAGTCGTCACGCCCGATTGTTGAGTCGTGTCGGGCACGTGGTGGGTGTGGTGGGCGCCACTGCCGGACCGGCTTTCGGGCACTCCTTGCGGCTAGTCCGCATCCTCACCTGCGGCAATCCACTTCGAACCGCCGCGCGTCGCTGCCGCCTTCGCCCACGCGAAAGCGAAGGGGCTTGCCGCACTTCGGACACCGGGCGTAGTACTCGGTCCCCGCGGCGTTGCGGTAGACGCGTTGGTAGTGGTTGGCGCAGCGGAAGAACACCTGCAGAAACGGCCGCGCCGCGGCGGGCGCTTCCGGCGCGGCCCAACCACCGACGTCCACGACGTCCCTCGGGTCTGGAGAGCCAGGTGGGGGCGAACTCATGGCGTTGATATCGACCTCGGCCTCGGGGTCCGTGCATCCCAAACAAACCTCTTCCAAGCGATTGCCCACCGCCGGGCCTTCGGGTGTTGATCCATCCGTTCGGCGGTTGTAAACTATGACTAACTTGGAGTCCCGGCTCGGATTTCGACCCGCTTTCACGCGGCGGGGGAATCTTCGTCGAAGAACTCTTGCCCCTCATGAGCCTCGCCCTCACGCCCAGCACCTTGACCATCCTCCCCGACCCGCCGGCTCCGCCCGCGGGCATTGGGCTCATTGCCGGCAGCGGCCTGCTCCCCATCATGGTCGCCAAGGGCCTCCGCGACATGGGCCACAAAGTCCACGGCCTGGGACTCGCGAACCAGTACGACCCCCAGCTCCCCAACCTCTGCGAGTCGTTCGCGGAAGTGGGGGTGCTGCGGCTGGGCTCCTGGGGTCGCACTCTGCAGGGCTGGGGCGTCCGGCACGCGATCATGGTCGGCCGGGTGGACAAAGCCAAGCTGATGCACGACCCGTGGCGGCTCGTGCGCAATCTGCCGGACCTTCGCACGGCTCGGATGTGGTTCCAGAAGCTGCGCCACGACAAGCGTTCCCACCGCGTGCTGCGGGCCGTCGCCGACGAGCTGCATCAGTTCGGGGTGGCGCTCCTGGACTCGACGATACCGATTCCCGACGAGATGGCCCACGTCGGCGTGATGACCCGCACGCAGCCGACGCCCGAGCAGAAGGCCGACATCGATTTCGCCTGGAGCATGATGAACGACCTGCTCCGGCTCGATATCGGACAGTCGCTCGCCATCCGCGAGCGTGACGTGATCGCCGTCGAGGCGGTCGAGGGCACGGACAAGATGATCGAGCGCGTCGCACGCCTGTGCCGCGCCCGGGGCTGGACGCTCTGCAAAGGCGCCCGCGTCGGTCATGACCGCCGCAGCGACGTCCCGACGATCGGCGCGACGACGATCGAGAAGCTCGCGGCCGCGGGCGGCGGATGCCTTGCGCTGGCCGCGGGCGATGTGATCATGCTCGAGAAAGAGCGTGTGATCGACCTGGCCGACGAGCTGGGCGTGTCGATCGTCGGCGTGCCGCAGGTCGTCTGATGTTCCGAACCAGCTCCGAGCGTCGGCAAGCGGGGAATCGCACCCGCCTTGCAGCAGTTCTCACTCGGAACTCTTTGACGCCGCGATCAGCGTCTCCAGCCCGCGCCGTGCCGCGCCATTTTCGACGCTCAAGCGAGCTTTGGAAAGGCCGTCCTGCATCGTGGCGGCAACGCCTGCTACGACCAACGCCGCGGCGGCGTTGAGCAGCGCGATGTCGAGCTTGGGTCCGCGTTCGCCGTCGAGCACGCCGCGGATCACGCGGATGGCGTCGTCGAGGGACTCGGCCTGCAAGTCGCCGGCCTTGGCGGGCGGGAGCCCGAGCGTCGAGGCGTCGAGCGACTCGATCACAATCCGCTCGCCCCGCACGTGCGCGACGGTGTTCGACGAGGTCGTTGAGAGCTCATCGAAACCGTCGTTGGAATGCACCACCATCGCCCGCTCACACCCGAGCTTGGCCAGCGCCCGCGCCACGATCTCGACCTGGTTCCGCCGCGCGACACCCAGGAGCTGGCGGCACGCCCCGCCGGGGTTTGTCAGAGGGCCGAGCAGATTGAAGATCGTTGGCAGGCCGAGGGCTTTTCGGGGTGCTGCGGCGTGCTTGGCGGCGGGATGATGGTGGATCGCGAAGCAGAAGCACACGCCTGCCTGTTCGACGCAGCGTGCCTGGACCTGCGGCGTGGCTTCGACGTTGACGCCCAGTGACTGGAGGATCTCGGCCGATCCGCGTCCGGTGCGGCTGCGGTTGCCGTGCTTGACCACCTTGGCGCCTGCGCCGGCGGCGATGAGGGCTGCGGCGGTCGAAACGTTGAAGAGCTTGGGAGCCCCGCCAGTGCCGCAGGTGTCGATAGCCTGGGCCGCAACATCAGGCTGTAGCGGCACGCGCGTGACATGCCGGCGCATGGCCGTCGCGCCGCCGACCAGCTCGGCCGTGGTCACGCCCTTGGCTTGGAGAAGAGCCAGGAAGGCACCGATCTGTGCCGGATCGAGACGTCCGGAGAGCAGTTCTTCGAGGCAGAACTCCGCCTGCTCCTGCGAAAGGTCGCGGAGAGCCGTCAAGTGGGCGAGAATATCGGTGATCGTCTGAGCCACGGCGAACGGTAGCGATCCACGGTTCGGCTTGATTCGTACCATGTGGCGATGGCATCGGGCACCAATCCAACCGCGGGAATCACCCCCGGGCCGCTCACCTCGTCTACGGCGGCGCGGGTGGTTGCGCGGCATGCGCAGGTCGTCTTCCTGTGCACGCTTGGCGCGGGGGTGTCGGTGGTGCTGGCGCTCGTCGCGGGGGTCGTCGTCGCCCACAAACTCCGGTGGGTTTCGGTTTCGTTGTTGGAAACACAGTCGTGGTGGGTGGTCGGGATCGCGGCGATGGTCGTCGCGTTCGCTCTCGCGGCCGGGCCCGCGGCGTGGTGGACCCACCGCCAGCGATGGACTCCCGAGCGTGCGGCTCGAGAGACCGACCGGGTTCTCGCGTCGCGCGACGCACTGGCCGCGGCTTTGGAGCTAGCGCCCGCTCACGCCACCAACGAGGCGGCGTTCGTCCGGGCCGCGGTCGATCGCGGCGAGCGCGTTGCCAGCGGCGTCGATCTCGCACGGGTCGTTCCGCGGCGATGGGGTTGGGGATGGACGGCGTGGCCGCTGCTCCTGATTGCCGCGACGCTGACGCACGCGCTCGTGCCTGAACGGGCCGATCTTCGGCGGGCCGCCGCCGCTCGTGCGGCGTTGGCACGCGAAGAGACGCGGCGGGAGTTGCAGAGCGTTCTCACACCGACGCCCGCGGCTGCGACCCCGTCCGAGCGGTCTGCGCCCACGACTCCCGAAGAGCAGGCGGCACAGGACGCGGTGCGAGAGCTCGAGCAGGAATTGGCCAACGGCAACGTGGACGCGCACGAGGCACGTGTGAAGGCGGCCGAGACCCTGACGCAGCGCTCCGCGGAGCTGGAAAACAAGGCTCGTGACGCGCAGCGGGACGTAGACGACGCGCGTCGTGCTTTGGCTCGGGCGACGCGGCTGACGCGCGAGAGCAACGATCGCCGCGGTCCGGTGCGGGACGCGATCACGAGTCCGGATCTCGAGGCCGCCGCGCGTGCGCTCGATGAACTCGCACGCTCCCTCGACGCAGCCGCGCCGGAGGAGCGTGAAGCCGCGGCACAGGAACTCGAGTCGATCGCCAGCACGCTCGAGCAGCAGTCTCCGGCGGATGCCGACAACGCCGCCCGGCGATTGAGCGAAGCGGCACGCGAGGCCGCCCGCGACTTGCGTCAGACGCCAGCGCCCGGCACGCCCTCGCAGGGCACGCCGGACAAGCCGACTCCGGTCGCCGAGCGCCCGCCCGGAACGCCGAACCCATATCGCAACCAGAGCCCGCCGGGGACTCCCCCAAAGGATCAGCCGGACAACGCATCGAACCAAGGGTCGCAGCCAACGAACCCTCGGCCGGGCGAGTCTCCATCGCCATCGTCTTCTCCACGCGATCCCGCTGCTCCGGCTCCACAGAATCCGCAGCCCAGTCCGACATCCAGCTCGCAGCCGAACCGGCAGCCACAACCGAACGCGCCATCCGATCAGCCAAGTGGTTCGCCGCCAACTGCTCCACGCGAGACGCCGCCCGGTGGGCAGCCGAGCACGCCGCAGAACGCTCAGCCGCAGCAGAGCCCTCAGCAAGATCCCACACAGGGTTCGCAGCAGAGTCCTCAACAAAGCCCGCAGCAGAGTCCCCAGCAGCAGAATCCACAAGGTCCGGGTCCTCAGCCGGGTCCTCAGCCGGGTCCTCAGCCGGGCCAGCAGCCGTCAGGACAGCCTCAGAGAGCTCCGTCGCCGCAGCCGGGGAGCCAGCCGCAACCTGCTCCGTCACCCGGTCAGCAGCAGTCGTCGCAGACAAACGAAACGGGTCGTCAACCCAACGCCCAACCCAATACACAGCCCAATAGCCAGCCGAATTCGCAGTCCAACGCCTCTCCCCCGCAATCTGGATCGCCGCCCAACGCCCAGCCGCAGCCGAGTACGCAACCGACGCCGCGCGACGGGGCACCCCAGACCGCACCTCCGAACCAGGGCAATCCGCAGCCCACTACGGGCGCGTCACCCGGCCCACGCCAGCAGCCCTCGGCACCAGGAGCGCCGCAGCCCGGCGACGCGCGGCAACCCGCTCCGGGTTCGAGCGATCGCCCCGGTGCTGAGCCGGGAGCCGATGGTTCGCGTCCCGATCAGCCTTCGTCCGGACCGCGGCGGTTGTCCGATGCGCTCCGCGAGTTGGATCAGCGCTCCGGCGACGCGTCGCGGCAGCTCGAGACCGCCAAAGGCATGAAAGACCGGGCCGAGG
>DASVYC010000069.1:0-23042 GCA_036392375.1 Phycisphaerales bacterium | reverse complement strand
CATACTCGACCCTTCCGCCGTCAGGACCGGGCGAAAGTCGCAAGTTGTCAGTTCCGAGAGCTCCGATCAGGAATGGCACCTTGAGCTCGCGTTGCAGGTCGAGCAGTCGCTCACTAAATCGCGTTCGCCGAAACTCCTTCTCGCCGCGATCGCTGGTGACTTGAAGCGGCTCAAGAAAGTAGCCGGGAAACATCGTTTCTGGCCAGATCACAACCGAGGTTTGTACCTCCGCCTCACGCGGAGAAAGTCGATGAGGGCCGAGTGCCTCTTCGGATGCGGCACGCCGCGTCAGGTCGAGGAACCGTTTGAAATCACGTTCTCGCTGTTCCGCAGACCATCCGATCTTGTTGCTCTGCGGCAGATTCGTTTGAACAACGGAAATACGCCGAAAGTCAGCATAAGCAACCTTACTTGCCCACCCGTTTTGAGTGGCGGCACTGAACGCAATAAGGGCCACCGACGCGATGATCGTCGCACCAAGACAGGCCTCGATCACGAATGTGGACTTCCGGCACGTTCGTGAAACGCCAGACACGGCTCCCACAAGTCCACATACCAACGCCCCAACCCCATACGCCCCCACCACCGACCCCGCCCACGCGATCGGCGTGTCAATCAACGGATGCCCCAACAAGAACCACGCATACCCATCCCACACCACCTCACCCCGGATCCACTCCAATCCCGTCCACACGATCGGCACCAACACCGCCAGCGGCACGCGGGGAAACCGCCCGTGCAGCCGCGACAAAAGCCACACGAACAGCCCCGGATAGATCGCCAAGTACATCACCAGCGGCACATACCCCGCCGCCGAGATATCCATCACCCACTGCTGCTGCCACCAGTAAAACGCCGACGCGCCGAGCCCCACCATCACCGCGTCCCGGTTACGGCATCGCCCCGCATAGAGCCTCTCGCGCAAGCGAGAGGTCGCGGACGCATCGATTGGGTCAGACTCGGAATTCGAGTTCGCTCGCCCATCCGACCTCTCGCTCACGCGAGAGGCTCCATCGATCGTGCTCTTTCCCGCCATCCCCACCGCCACCCACACCAAGGGCACAATCGCCACCACCGCCGCCCACCCAAACTCCACGGGCGCAAACGCCACCGCCATCAGCCCCGCATGCGCGAGCCCGGCCACGAACGACACCAGCATCTGTTTCCGAGAAGAGTTCACGCCGCAAATGTAACGGCTCGTCGTCCCCAACGAAGCGAGAAATCACCAGCAACGTCGAGACACCACGCGAGCGACCTCCGCGAAGCCACTACGTCTCTCCGTCGCTTTGTCTCTCCGTCTCTTCTTACCGCCCGGTGTAGTCGATCAACCGCGCCAGCTCGCTCCGCAGATTCCCGCGAGCGACCACGCGATCGACCAACCCCGCCTTCATCAGGAACTCCGACCGCTGGAAGCCTTCCGGCAATTCCTGGCGGATGGTCTGCTGAATGACGCGGGGACCGGCGAAGCCGATCAGGGCCTTGGGTTCGGCGAGGATGATGTCGCCGAGCATCGCGAACGAGGCCGTCACGCCGCCCGTCGTCGGGTCGGTGAGCACGCTGATGAATAGCCCGCCCGCATCGTCGAAGCGAGCGAGTGCGGCCGAGGTCTTGGCCATCTGCATCAGGCTCAGACCCGACTCCTGCATGCGGGCACCGCCCGAGCACGAGATGATGATGACCGGCAGGCCCTTCTTGCCCGCAGCCTTGTCAGGCGTGGCCTCTTCGATCGCCCGCGTGATCGTCTCGCCGACCACCGAGCCCATCGAGCCCATCATGAAGGTCAGGTCCAGGCACACGAGCATCGCTTCGCGGCCCTTGATGAAGCACTTGCCGGCGCGGATCGCATCGATCTGACCCGTCTTCACCTGCTCGGCGATCAGCCGCTCACGGTACGCCTTCAGGTCCTTGAACTTGAGGGGGTCGGTCGGCTGCAACTCCGTGAACATCGCCTCGAAGGTGCCCGGGTCGGCGAGCTGCAACACCCGCTCGGTCGCCCCGATGCGGAAGTGGTGCGTGCACTCGGGGCACACATTCAGGTTCGCTTCCAGGTGCCGCCGGTAGATCATCTTCGTGCACGACGGGCAGCGGAGCCAGATCCCCTCTGGAATCGACGCCCGCCGCTCCGGACGCAGGTCCGCCCAGGTTCGCTGGGGGGCTGTCTTGGTGCTGACTGCTGGCTTCCGGCTCGGTGCTTGTGTCATGATCCAAGTCCACTGTGACCCACGGGCTGATCCGACACCCTCCCCGGCTTCCCAAACGAAGCAGGTTCGAGCGTCGCTCCCGGCAGATCCCGATCGCGTGCCGCGGGCATGTCCTTCGCCCGCGATGCCCTGAGTGTCCCGGCGTTCAATGCCAAGCTCCGCTCAGGATCGCTCCACCCGGTACTCCGCCCGGGCCAAGCCGCACGCGTCTCCGCTCCCGATCCGCCCGCCGGCTCCAGCCGACGACCCGCGCGGACCCGAAGTGATTAGGAGTTTAGCACTTCGGCATTCAGATCGCTTCAAGTTGAGAAAGGGATTTGTTCGGTCATGTGAACAACGTGTCACTTACCCGCGAAGCGCCCGCACCACCGCCCCCCGAGCCCCTGGTGCCTTCCCGAAGATCGCCGACGCCGACACGAGCACATCCATCCCCGCATCCCGGCAGGCCGAAGCCGTGCTCTCCGACACCCCCCCATCCACCTCCAGCCGCTGATCCGGCCTCAGCCGCGGCTTCACCCGCCGTGCCTTCTCCAACACCTCGCTGATAAACGCTTGCCCTGAAAAGCCCGGGTTCACCGACATCACGAGCACCATGTCAAACGCGTCCACCACTTCGAGTACCGGATCAACCGGTGTCGGCGGGTTCACCGCGATCCCGGCCAGCATCCCCGCCGCCCGGATCCGCTCCGCCAGCGCCACCGCCGCCGCGCCCTGGTGACGCTCGATGTGGAACGTCAGCATGTTCGTGCCCGCCTGAGCGAACGGGTCCACGAATTTCTCGGGCTCCATCACCATCAGGTGCACATCCAGGAACGCTCCCGGCAGCGCCCTCCTGATCCCGCGGCACATATCCGGCCCCATCGTCAGGTTCGGCACAAAGTGCCCGTCCATCACGTCCACGTGCAACAGGTCCGCCCCCGCGCCCCCCTCGCTCTCGGATGCGAGCACGTGCCGACACTCCTCCCCCATCCGGGCGAAATCCGCGGACAGAATCGACGGCGCGATCAACACCCGGCCCGGCGACTGCATGAGCGTGTTCATCGCGCGACTGTACCGCGCCTCGCGCCGCACTCGCCACCTCCGCCCCGCACACGCCCTCTCTTCTGCTGTTCTTTCGAACTTTCCCGAACCAATTACCCATCCCCCGCGGTAAACTCTGACGATCACTTGGTGTTGATCGTCGCTCGTACCCTGCAACCGCCCCGGACCCCTTCCGTGGCACCGTGCGAGGCTTGCTTTGGCGTTGGACTGGCTCCAGATCCGATCCACAACCCCCTCGGCCCTCGGCCGCGGCTCGATCACCTGCGCACTGCTGACCGTCGCCCTCGCCGGGCTCCCAGCATCCAACGCTCAGTCGCCGTCCGACACCCCCACGGCTCAAAGTGCGCCCCAAACCGAGCCGCTGCCCAGCACCCTCGCCGCCCTCGGACCCGAGGAACTCACGCTCCGCCTCAAAGCGATCGCTGCGGGCGCGCCGAACGATCCGGCTCTCCTGCCCCAGGTGATCGACGCGGCCAAGAAGCACATCGCCAATCCCGCGCTGCTCCGCGAGTGCGCCAAGGCGCTCGGCGCCTTCCAATCGCGCTCCGCCGCAAACCACCTCGTCTCGATGCTCGCGACCGCCCGCGACTCAGACTCCGTCCGCTGCCTGCAGGCCGCCCTGGAGCGCTGCACCGGCATGCTCGGTATCGCCCCCACCAGCGAGGCCTGGACCGCGTACCTCAGCTCCATCCCCGACAGCGACGCCCTCTGGCAGCAGACCCTCGTCCGAAACCTCGCGACCGCCCGCGACATCAAGTCCGATGAAGCCGCGATGGTCACCGAGCGGCTCATCCAGTCGCTCCGGGCCCTGCACCTGACCACTCCGCCGGAGCAGCGTTGGCCCCTGCTCAGCTCCATGCTCACCGACTCTCTGCCGCCGGTGAACCTGCTCGCCCTCGACCTGGTCTCCCGAGAGCTCTCGGCCAACAACCGGCCCGACTCGGCGATCGCCGGCCAGGTCCTCCGACTCGTCCGCAGCGCCGACGACCGCGTTCGTGAGCAAGCCGCCATCCTCGTCGCCAACCTCGCGCCCCTCGCCGCCGCCGAGACGCTCAACGACGCCCTCGAGCACGAGACCGCTCCCCGGGCCGCGGCCGCCATGCTCGCCGCCACCTCCCGCTGGCCCGAAGCCGCCTTCGAACCCTCCATCGTCCGGTGGATCAAGACCGACGCCGCCGCCTCCGACGAAGCGCGAGCCGCTCGCGACGGCGCGATCGACGCCGCCTGGGCGCTCTACCGCGCCGGCTATCTCCGCGACGACGACAGCGAGCAGCCCATCCTCGAGGTCCTCCGCTCCATCAGCCTCGGGGACCTCTCCGGCAGCGGCTGTCAGCTCCGCGTCGAGATCGGCGACCAGAGCGACCGTGACGCCCTCGCCGTGCTGCTTGGCTCCAAAATCCCCGCCCAGCGGCTCGCCGCCGCCGAATCGCTCGTTGCGTTCCCGGAGTTCCTCCCCCGCATCCTCGCCGCCGCCCGCGTCGACCCACTGCTGATCGACGTCGCCGTGCGCGGCGTGCTCACCCAGGATCAGAGCATCGCCGGCTTCGCCGCGATCGAAGAAGCAACCCGCAAAGCCCCCGAGCAGCGCCGGGCCGCGCTCACCGTGATCGCCTCGGTGCTCGAAGAGAACGAGATCATCGAAGCCGCCGCACGCGTCGACGATCCTTCGCTGCGAGAGGCCGTGCTCGCCCAGCTCGCCGATCCCAAGCGCGTGATGTCCGAGCAGACCAGCCCCCGCACGCTCCCCATCGTGGCCGATGGTCTGGTCAAGCTCGCCGAGCTCCGACTTGAGCTCAACCGGCCCGGCGATTCCATCGCCGCCCTTGACGCCCTCCCCGATATCGAGAAGCACGCCCCCGCTCAGCGCGTTCACGATCTGCGAACCATGGGCCTCGTCCTGCTCGGCCGCACCGATCAGGCCCGCGACGTCGGCGGCAGCGTGGACGCCTGGCTCCGCACCCTCGAGCTGGCCATCCGCCTCGCCCCCGAGAAGGCCCAGACCATCGCCTCCGCAATCGAGACCACCCTCGGTGACAAGATCGAGGCGGCGGACCGCGCCCGCCTGGAAGATCTCAAGGTCAAGATCGCGGCACTCGCCAAGAAGTAGCCGCTACCAACGAGGCTCTGCTCAGCGGCGCCGACGCGACACGAGCACCAACCCAGCCAGCGCCATCACCGAACCCGGAGCCGGGATCGCCGTCGCCCGCACCATGAACGCCCCGGGCGTGATGAACTCGCTCATGCGGAGCTGAAACGGGGCCTGGCCGAGCGGCAGCGACTGCAGCGACGTAGCAGCGAACAGCCACGAGTTGCTCGCGTTCGCCTCTCCGCCCCGGTCGTACCGCGCCGGAGCCGGATTGAGCGCCGCGTTCACCACCATTGTCGCCGCCACAAAGAACTGCCCCGTCACTTTGGTGGGCGCGATGTCGTAATTCAGAAACGTGTTGGTCCGGGGCAAGCCGCTCAGCCCCTCGACGCTGGTCAAGAGCGTCGCGGTGCGCGGGTCGTTGGGCGTCGTCAACTGATAGAGAGACAGCCGCACCCACCGCTGCTCGGGCGCCGGAATGGTGCCGAACGCCACCGAGATGGTGGTGATCACGTCGTTTCCGCCGGAGACGTTGTACACGTTCCCCCACATGAACTCCGCGGGGTAGGAGCTCGGGCTGCTGAACGAGGGGGACAGATTGCCACTCCCCACGCCGTCGTCGTACGAGTACTGGAACGCCCCCGACGCGGCCCCGCAGGCCATGCCAGCGACCGAGGCAAACGAGAGAATCGGCAACCCTGCGGAAAAGGGGCGGTTGAAACGCATCATGAAGAACTCCCAAGATGTTCAGCCGCCGGGGACGGTGCCGTCCGCACGCCGGTGAACGCAGTGTGATAGGCTAGGTGAGATGCCGCGGGAAGGCTCCCGCTCTCGAGGAGGACCGAATGTCTGAGCAGCAGCAGGACGCGATGGATCAGTTGCAGGAACCCACGAGCTGGCCCAAGGTCATCGGGATCACCTCCATGATCTGGGGCGGCCTGAGCATCACCTGCGCCGGCTGCGGCGCCATCGGCGCCATCGCATCGGTGTCGATGATCCCCGAAGAAATGAAGAGCCAGGGGCTGCCCCCGGGGGTGGGCCTCAATCTCACAAACGGCATCTCCATTGTCGTCGGCAGTGTCATGTCGATCCTGCTCTTCGTTGCCGGGCTCGCAACCCTGCGTCGCTCCATGACCGGGCGCACCCTCCACATCGTCTGGTCGGCGTTGTCGATTGTCTGGATCCCCGTCGCGCTCTACCTGATGTACCGCCAGGACGCAGAGATGAGGCAATGGATCGCCGACAACCCCGACAGCCCCTTCTCCAAGCAGCCCGGCGCGGGCAGCAACATCGGCTTGATCATCGGCGTCACCATCACCCTCATCTTCTCGCTCTACCCGGTCTTCGTCTTCATCTGGTTCATGTTCATCAAGAAGACCAGGGAGAGCTTCGGCGCCGAAGCCGTCAAGGACTACATCTGATCCCCGCGGCCCGGCCGCACAGATGCACTATGCTCGAACTCCGCCCCAACTGCGAGTGCTGCGACAGTGATCTCCCGCCCGCCGCCGAGGCGTGGATCTGTAGCTACGAGTGCACCTTCTGCCCGGCCTGCGCCGCGCACACCAACAGCGTCTGCCGAAACTGCGGCGGCCCGCTCGTCCTCCGCCCCGTTCGCCCGCCCCACCGCCTCCTAAAGGACCCCGCGTCCACCACACGCGTTCATGCGCAATCACCCTGCGGGTGATCGTCGAGCATTCGCACCAGCCAGCTCTCGAGGCCGCTCTGCGGGCAAGCCGCTCGTCACAATCGCTCCATCTAGGGCAAATGCACCCTTTGGTCACGAATTCCGCTTAATGGGCTGGCAGGGCCCGAAAACCGAGGCACTTTTGCGCAGCAAGGCTCTTTGCGTGGTCCACACACGGAGCATCCGGGGAGATCCGTCATGATGGTGGTGAGACTGCTGGTTCTGGCGATCGCGGTCGTCGCGGCGGCGTGCGTGCTCCACTTCTGGAACGCCTGGGTGGATTGGCTTCTCGACGACGAGCAGCTGGACGGTGTCGCCGTCCGTCCCATGACCTGAGCACAACAACAAGGCAACTGGTCAATGGGTCGTCGCTCTTCGACCCGCTCAGGTTCGCGCGGCCTCGACGAACCGCTGAAGTTTGCCAGAGTCCAGCACTCCGTTCGTCCGCACGCCCGAGCACAAGTCCAACCCGAACGGCCTCACCGTTCGCACCGCTTCCCGAACGTTCTCCTCGCGCAGCCCACCCGCCAGAAACACCGGAACCCGCACGCGCTGCACCAGCGCCGCCGACACCGACCAATCGTGCACACGCCCCGTGCCGCCCAGTTCCTTCACCGCGGCCTGCGGCCGCCCGCTGTCCAGCAGGATCGCATCCACATGCTCCTCAGCCTCCCGCGCCTCGTCCAGCGCGCCGCGGTCCTGCACGTGGATCACCTGCACGATCTTCACGTTCGGCAGCTCGCGCTGAATCGCGCCGTACGTCCCGGGCTCCACCGTGTCCACCAACTGCACCGTGCGGCAGCCCGTTCTTCGAAGCTGATCGACGATCCCCGCCCCGTCGCTCCGACACGTCAGCAGAAACGTGTCCACACCCGGCGGCACCGTCCGCGCAATCTCCGCGATCAGATCGTCTCCGATCGGCCCCGGGCCGCTCGGCATCGCCGACACCAACCCCAGCGCATGCGCACCCGCGCCCACCGCGACCCGCGCCTCGTCCACCGAGGAGATGCAGCACACCTTCAGCCGTACAGGGGTCGTCATCCAGTTCTCCGCGAACGTGCTCCGAGCGTCGGCATCTGCCTCGTGCACAGCGCCTCTCACTCTCGCCGCTTCGGTCCTTTCGGCCCGCCCGCTCCGTCCCCCAACCGCTCCATCGTCACCGTCTGCCGCTGCCGGATCTTGACGTTGCTCTGCCCGATCGCCAGTTCCGCGTGCAGCTCCTGCTTCGCGTTCATCGAGCGCGCAAACCCGTCCTCCTGATCCCAGTTGGTCGAGCCGCTGTACTCCGCCTTCGAGATCGTCAGCCCGCCGCCCCCCGGGCTCGCATCCTCCCGCGGCTTCAGCCCGCCGCGGAACGCGATCGTCCCGGCGTTTCCCTGCACGCTCCCGAGCGTGTAATCCGTCCGCAGCGCAGTGCTCCCCATCGGGAACACGTCGAGGTTCGTCGCGCTCGACCACGACTCGCCCGGCTTGGCGTGTGTCTTGCCCGGCGTGCCGACGATCGACTTGAACAAGTCCCGGATCGGTGTATCGCCGCCCATCTGCGCCATCGCGCTCGGCGCCATCGGGTTCAGCGCCCGCACCAGCTTCTGCCCGCCCCGCACGTCGGTGATGTTCCCCTCGCGATCGATCGTGAGCGTCATCGTCTCACCCACCAGCGGCCGCATCAACTCCTCCAACGACGGCGGCTTCGCGAGCGCCTCGAGTTGCTGCAGCGGGTCCTTGGATTGCGGCGAAGATCCCGGCTTGGTTTGCTTCGGCGCGGGCGAGCCGCTGTCAAAGGTATCGTCCACCCCCGGCCCCTCCACCTTCGACTTGATGCTCTCGAACACGATGTCGACTTCCGACCCCGCTTCACCCACCTTCACGGGCCGAAACACCAAGACGAACTCCTGCCAGGTGTTCATCTCGCTCTCGCCCGCCGCTTCCGGCTTGCCTTTCTTGCGCCCGCCTCCCTCTTCATTCTCCGCCAGCAGATCCGGGCTCGTCTCATGGCTCTCAAGCTTCAGACGCACCCGCCGATCCTGCCCCATACGAAACTTGGGCCGCAGATCGAACGCGCCCTGCGGCACCGGCTCGATCACCGGCGCCGGCTCCAATCCCGCGTACGCAGCCGACCCCGCACCAAGCGTCAAACCCGCCACCAACGCCGCACCCAACCCACGCGCCGCAGTCTTCATCGCGACCTCCGTTTCACTCGAGCACCGCCACCGCACGAGATCCGCTACGCGGCCTATGACGCGAGGATGCGTGGGCCGCCCCTTCTTCCTCGGCGCTTCCGGCCCGCCGAAACCAACAACGCCGCCTCAGCGTCCTCGCGACCACAAAAACAACCAAGGCCCGGGATGCCCGGGCCTCGGATCGGTTCACGCTGATTCGCGACTCAGGCCTTGGGAGCCTCGCCCGCCGCGTTGTTCTCGCCCGGGACCTCAATGTGCTTGAGGCCGCGACGACGGTCACGCAGCCGGCGGCTCTTGCCCACGCGGTCACGCAGATAATACAGCTTGCTGCGACGCGCATCGCCGTGACGCACCACCTCGATCTTCGCGATCAAGGGGCTGTTGATCGGCCACACACGCTCGATGCCCACCTCGTCCACCACGCGGCGGACGGTGATCATGTCCGTCATGCCGCTGCCGGCGCGGGCGATGAGCACACCGGAGTACACCTGGATGCGCTCCTTGTCACCCTCGACGATGCGGTTGTGCACGTTGATCGTGTCGCCGATGGCCAGCGAAGGAAGATCCTTCTTCAGGGCCGGGGCGTTGATGCTGGCAAGAATCGACTGCTGGCTTTTCGCGCTCTGGGACATGGCTGACTCGCTATCGACGGGATCTCGATTGGATCCTCTTCAATCCCGCCGAAACACCAAACGCCGATCACGGCGGCGGTCCTCCCGGCAGGGTCAAGATGATAGGGCCGGTCCTTTGAGAGGTCTAGGGCTCGTGCCGAGCACCAGAGTCAAGCCCCGCAGGCCCTTCACTCCAACGCCGCACGGATCCGCCGCAGCTCTTCCAAGGCCGCCCCCGACCAGCGTTCTCCCGCCGGCGTGACTCGGATCTCATCCCCCAACCCGCTCGACCGCGACGCCCGCACCCGCTGCATCACCCACTCCCGCACCTCCGCGGCGTTCTCGAGCCCCACCAGCCTTCCGACATTGTTCCCGGCGCTCACCGGACCGTGCTGCGTGTGCGAAACCCCGCCGCCCGCGGTCTCGACCTGCAGCGTCGCGATCCCGAAATGCCTTTCCACCGGCCCTTGGCGAATCTCCACGTTCTGCACGTTCTCGAACGTGAGCGTCATCTCGTGCATGGTCCACACCCCGCTACGCAGCCGCATGCTCCGATCCGTGATCACGTACCACGTCGTGTCGTACCTCAGTTGGATCGCCACGTACGCGACCACGTCCGGCAGCACGATCAGCACCAGCATCGGGATCGCGATCACCACGCCCGCGATCGGGAACCGCCACGCGATCACGAGCCAGAAGATCACCAGCGCCACATCGACCGCCGTGAGCCCGATCCAGAACCAGAACTTGCGGTAGCGCAGATACGCCTCGCCCGGCTTGAGCCGCAACACCTCAACCCCCGATCGCTCGCCCACAGTTGGCATCAAGGGTGGCTCCCGCGGCACCAGGAGCAACCCCGACACCACGCCCCAGATCCCCTCGTACACCCACGCGCTCGCCCGCTCCACCGCGCCCGGCCTCACGCTCTCAGCCATGGCCGCCCCCCGTCCGCGCGTCCAGCCGCGCCTCCAGCGCCGCGATCCGCGCCTGCTGCCGCCCGATCCCCTCGCGGATCTCTCGTAGCAGCCTCGTCACCTCATCCGCCCCATCGTGTGTCGCCGGCCCCCCATCCCCGCCGGCCGCTGACGGATCCGCGACCTCACCCCGCGCCCCTCGCATCTTGATGTACAAGAAGTCTCGCAGCTTCTCGGCCTCCAGCACACCCTCGATCACCATCTGCGGCGAAACGCCCCCCGCCGCCGTCTGCAACTGCACGCTCGCCAAGCCCAGCCACCGCTGGATGATGTTCTTCGTGACGTGAATGTCCTGGATCCGCCGGTACGTCAGGCTGGTCTCCTGCCGCCACAGCCAGCCCCATCCCATCCACACGCCCTCGTCGTCAAAGCGATAGCGCAGCGTGCGGAAGCGCACATAGCCCACGAGAAACACAATCGGGAACGCGATCAGGCTGAAGACCGACACGATCGCGTAGTACCGCAGCAGCGTGTCGTCCGGCCGCGTGATCCGCGATGCATCAAAACCCGCCGCTCCCGCGTGGGGTGCAGGGTCCGTCAGCCGCCTCTCCACACTCTGTGGCATTCCCGTCACACGACCTCCCATCGCTTCTTCGGCATCGACGCCCTCGCGTTGCCTGCCCTCACCCGACTTGCAGTATCGCAGACGCGATGAAATCGCGTTCCAAGGGCCTTGACAACATTTTAGCTTTGGCTAAAATGTTCTCGTGCCCGCTGCCTCGCCCATTTCCACCCTCGCCGAGCCCCGCCGCCAGGAACTCGTGCGGCTGCTCTGGAACGCCGAGCGCACCGCCGGCGATCTCGCGGCCCACATGCCCGTTTCGTTCTCCGCCGTCAGCCAGCACCTCGCCGTTTTGCTCGACGCCGGCCTCGTCGAGCGTCGCCGTGACGGTCGCCGCCAGATCTACGCGCTCAACAAGCCCGCCCTCGGCCCCCTCGCCGTCGCGCTCGAACAGATGTGGTTCGGCGCTCTGACCACCCTCAAGGACATGGCCGAGGCCGAAGAGCGCCGCGCCTCCGCCTCTCCCCACCCCGACTCCAACCCCAATCCTCATTCAGCCAGACGCTCCAAGCCCATCACACCACGCCCAACAAAGAAAGGTCTCAAGTGACTTCATCCCCCACCGACTCCATCGTGGAAGTCAGCGTCACCATCGCGGCCTCGCTCGAAACCGTGTGGTCCTACTTCACCGATGACGCCAAGTTCGCCGCGTGGATCGGCAGCTTCACCGGCATGGGCTCGCTCCCCGGCACTCGCGTCGAGGCCCGCGTCGGAGGATCGCTCCGCATCGAATACCCCGACATGACCGGCCAGTCACCCGTCGGCTCGGTCGCCATCGGCCGCATCGAGGCGCTCACGCCCATGTCTCTGGCCGTCTTCACGTGGGGCTACGAGAAAGACCAGATGCACACCGGTCTCGCCCCCGGCTCCAGCCGCGTCGAGGTCCACCTCCGCGAGCAACCCGACGGCGTCCGCGTCACGCTCAAGCACGCCGGCATCGCCTCGCCTCAGGTGCGCGAAGGCCACCGCGTCGGCTGGATCCACTACCTCGCGATGCTCGCCCGTGACAGCGCGCAGTCGCAACACGCCACGTCCGCCCCCGTCATCTATGCCGATTACGAGCGTGCATGGAGCGAGCCCAACGACCCCGCCCGCCGCGCCCTGCTCGCCCGCGCCTGCGAACCAGACATCCAGGTTCGCACCGGATTCGCCTGCACCAACACCCTCGAGGCTCTCGACCAGCACATCGCCGGCGCACTCAAGCACATGCCCGGCTTCACGCTCGCGCATCAGGCTCCCCCCAAGGTCTCACACAACTTCGCCCACGTGTCGTGGGTCGTCCAGGCCCCCAACGGCCAGCCCGCGTTCTCGGGCGTGAACGTCCTGGAATTCTCCCCCCGCGGCCTCATCCGTCGCCTCGTCAGCTTTCCCGGCTGACCCCTACCACACCCGTCAAGCCCACAGGCAATTTCTGCAAGACCCGACCTCTCCCCGGACATCTGCTGTCGGAAAAGGTGACGGTGCGACCGTCCGGAGGGGAAAGAGGTTCGCCGCACAGGACTTGGAATCGATCGACCGGGCTAGGCTACCCCTGACATGCACTTCGAGGGATCGGACAAGAACCCCGCGAAGAATGGTGGCCCCGCCCAGGACGCACGGGGAGTCGCCCCGTCGACTCCGCCGTCGCCGGTTCCGGGGTTGGAGGGAGGGGTGACCGCACCGGCTCCCCGACTGACGCGCGAGGAGTTTGTCCGCCTGCTCGAGAAGTGTCGCCCCGCGTTGCTGATCGTCGCCTCCGCGGTGCTGGGAGACCGCCACGAAGCCGATGATGTGGTGCAGGAGTCAAGCTTGATCGGTCTTGCGTCCTTGGATCGATTCACGCCCGGCACGTCCTTTGAGAGTTGGATGTCCCAGATCGTTCGCAACGTCGCCCGCAACGCGTCCCGCAAGAGGGCCCGGAACCCCGCTTCTCCTTCGGGCCAGGAGATGATCGACGCCCGCGCCGGTTCCAGCACGCACGTTCCCGTCGGTGGTGAGTTCAAACAGCTCCGAGACATGCCGATCACCGGCGACGGCCGCACCGCCAACCCGGAGATCTTCGAAGCCTCGGTGCACAAGGCTCTGATGGGACTGGACGAAGTCTCACGGGTCTGTCTTCTGCTCCGCACCGTTGGCGAGCTCAGCTACGCCCAGATCGCCGCCATTACCGAGCTCAACGAGAACACCGCGATGAGCCACGTCTTCCGCTCTCGCAGACTCCTTCGTGAGCGGATGGCATCTCACTTCGGCCATACCAAGGACGGCTCGGCCCCGTGAACCCCCTCCCGCCCCAACTTCTCGACGCCATCGACCGTCGCCTCGACGGGCTCATGTCGCCCGCCGAGCTCGCCGCGTTCGAGAACGAGCTCGCCCGGTCCGCCGAGCTGCGCCAGGCGTACGAAGAAGCCGCGGCGTTCCAAGCCCGCATCGATTCCTCCCTGCGAGGCAGATTCTCCGCCGCCGCACTTGACCTCAACGCCGCGAAACGCTCCGCGCCGCCCGCGGCAGCGGAAGACGCATCGCCACGCGCCCTCCGCTTCCCCCGGTGGCTCCCCCTCGCCGCGGCCGCCGCGATCGCGTTGGTCAGCGTCGTCACCGTCTACGTCGTGTCCACCTCGAGCCCCGGCACGCTCGCCGCCACCGTGCGGCCAACGCTCGCCGCGCTCTACAACTCCACCGTGGACAGCGGCTTCAAGCCCGAGGAAGTCTGCACCACCCGCGATAAATTCGCAGACTGGCTCGGCACCCGCTTCGGCGTGTCTCTCGCACCCCGCGAGGAACGCGCGGACATCACGCTCGTCGGCTGGTCCTACTCCACCGCCATCTCCCCTTACACAGGCGTCCTGCTCGCCACCTCCGACGGCCAGCCCATCATCGTCGCCCTCGATCTCAAGATCCGCGAGTCCGGCAAGGGCCCGCCCGCTGTCGGAGAATTGCTCGCCCACGGCAAGCCCCTGCACGTCCACAAGGCCGTCATCAACGGCCTCGCGCTTTACGAGGTCTCGACGCTCGACAAGCCCCGCATCATCGACAACCTCGAGCAACTGCCGTCCAGCGGCAACTGACGCGCCGAATCCACGCTCGCGCTCCAAACCGCGACTCCGACGCAAGATCCAGCAAGTTCTCGGACATCTGCCAGAACGGGCCGTGAGCACCTCGACGCGCGACCCCGTTCGCGACCCTTTTCCTCATAGCGGGTCCCGCGCCGTTGCGGGCCCGCTTGCTTTTTGCGGGTGTCAGGACCGAGCAAGATCTCGATACGAACGACTCGCATCGGAACTCTCCTTCCGCGTTCCGCCGGAACACCTTGCCGACGCGCCCGAACCGTGGCATAGTTCACAAGCTCGTACGGGGTCGCGCGCCGTTCTGGCGCACGCACAGGAGCTTGCACATGTCGCACCGTTGTCGTTCCGGCGCCCTCGCCGCGCTCGCGTTGTTCGCCGTCACCGTCCACGCTCAAACGGGTGACCTGCTCGTCTCCTCTCGTTTCAGCAACAACGTGCTCCGCTACGACCGTGTCACAGGTGCCTTCAAGGGCATCTTCGCCTCCGGCAACGGCCTCGCCAATCCCAACGGCATCGCCTATGGCCCCGACGGTCACCTCTACGTCGGCCTCGGCGACACCGGCCGCATCATGAAGTTCCATGGCCAGACCGGGGCCTACCTCAGCGACTTCGTCAACACCGCCGAGGCCGGCTTCTCCGGCAGCCGCGCCATCGCCTTCGGACCCGACGGCCACCTCTACGTCGCCGGCGCCAACATCAGCTCCGTTCTGCGGTTCGACGGCAGCACCGGCGCCTTCAAGGACGTCTTCGCCTCCGGCAACGGGATGAACGGCACTGTCGGCCTCACCTTCGGGCCGAGCGGCGATCTCTTCGTCGGAGCCGCCCTCTCCAACGCCGTCTACCGCTTCAACTCCGCCGGACAGTTCCAACGCACCTACGGCGGGGGCTCCCTTACCAACGCCACCGGCGTGCTCATCGATTCCCAGAACCGCCTGCTCGTCGCTTATTCCGTCAGCAACCGCATTCAGCGCTACAACCTCACCACCGGCGGCAACCTCGGATCGCTCGGGGTCACTTCGTCCCTCAGCATCCCCATCGGCATGACCTTCGATCCCGACGGCAACCTGCTCGTGGGCTCTTTCGGCACAGACAGCGTCCTCAAGTACAACCCCACCACCGGCGCCTTCCTTGGCACGCTCGTCCTCAGCGGCTCCGGCGGCCTGGACGGCACCCACAACTTCGCGTTCATGCAGATCCCCGGGCCCGCCAGCACCGGCGCGTTCGTGGTGCTCGCGCCCTGGCTGGCTCGCCGACGTCGCCCCATCCCGTAGAAGCCTCTTCCTCAGTATTTTGCCGGATTTTCATTCCGGGATACCTCTCAACCGATTACACTCGCCATGCCCGAACCGTCGTCGCGAACGGGGTTTCCGTCCCGTTCGCCATCGCAGACGCCGGCCCGGGCCGTTGCATTTCTTGAGGAGAGAACATGAAAATCGTCTTTGCCGCTGCGGCGCTCGTCGCCGCCGCGGGCGCGGCCTCGGCGGCGCCCATCGCGTACTGGTCCTTCCCCGCCACGGCGCCGGCTCAGAATTACAACCTGACCTACCCCATCGCCGCTGACTTCAAGGCCACCGCTGGCGTCGCGACCATCGACACCGACGCCCCCAAGTACGACGGCTCGCCCGCCCCCACCGCCATCCAGCAGGGCTCGATGCAGTACTTCGGCGGCACCACCGTCAACGCTCAGTTCGCCGCGACGGCCGGCCAGGCCCTCTCGATGCGCAACGACACCCAGAACCGTGCTCAGGGCAAATCGCTTTTCGTACGCTTCGACGGCACCGGGTTCGCCGATTACAAGCTCTCCTACGCCGAGCGGTACAGCAGCACCGGTCCCACCGGCGTGGACATCGCCTACTCCACCGACGGCGTGAACTACACCGCTTTCACTAGCTACACCACCGTCCGTGACGGCGCGTTCGCCGCCGCCGCCCGCGTCATCGATCTCTCCGCCGTCAACAGCATCGAGGGAGCCGCCTCGATCTTCTTCAAGATCACCTTCAGCGGCTTCAACTCCGGCAGCAACGGCACCGCCCGCATCGACAACGTCCTGGTCGAGGGCACCGCGATCCCGGCCCCCGCCGCCGCGTCGCTCCTCGGACTTGTCGGCCTTGCCGCCGCCCGTCGCCGCCGCTGATCGGCGACCGCGTCGATGCAAACCTCAATGGTCTCTCACGCAGCGCCCGCCCCCCAGGTCGGGCGTTTGCATTTCTGAATGCGGGACATTCGCACCAGAATCTCCGATACCATGCCCCTATGCCGGAGAACGCCACCTGTTACAAGAGCTCGCTCCGCTACGACGCCGCCCGCATACACGCCGCGGCCATGTACTGCTCCGACGGCCGGCTCGGTGAGCACTTCGACGACTTCCTCCAGAACTCGCTGATGCTCCCCCGCTACGACCGACTCTGCCTCCCCGGAGGCCCCGCCTGTGTCGCCGGCCACCCCCAGGCCCATCTCGAAGAGTCGGGCGTCGTCGATGAACTCAACTTCCTCGTCGAGGTCCACAAGCTCAAACGCGTCGTCCTCATCGCCCACAGCGGCTGCGCCTTCTACGCCAGCCGCTTGGAACTCAAGGAACCCAGACTCGAGCTCGTCCAGCGCGCCGATCTCGTCCGCGCCGCCGCGTTCGTCCACCGCGTCACCGGCATCGACAAGATCGAGGCCTATTTCGCCCGCCTGCACGACGGCGGCATTAACTTCGAACGCGTCGATGCCTGAGCCTCACTCCGGTTCGGTCGAGCGTGCCTTCGCGATCGCCTCCCGCACAGCTGGCGTGAGCCACTCCTCGTCGCTGAGCGTCCGTACCGCGTCCACCCCGCTCGTGCTCTCAAAAAACGTGTGGGTCAGCCCGACCACACACGCGCGCCGGGTCCCGGGCTTGACCGAAGTCTCCAAGCCTTTGACATCAATCTCCCACTTCTTCGTCCCGCTCTCCGCACCGCCCAAACCGGGCGCGATCTCCTTCACCCGTTCGATCGTCAACACCGGCTCGTCCACCCCGATCCGCCGCTCGAACGGGACCGCGACCGGGGCGAAGTAGACACGGATCTTCTCGCTCGCCGCCAGCTCAGGGATGTCTGCATCAATCACGCCCGACGGCGGAAGATCCATCCGGAACACCCGCACCGTGGCACCCTGTTCGTCAATCAGCGACACCGTCGCGGGCATCCACTCTGGCACCACCGCGAAGATCCGCACCTGATCCCCGAGCCGGATCGTCGTCACCCCCGGTTCGCCCGCCGCCGCGTCATAGCGGAACCCGCGTCCCATCGCCGGGGCCGCCGCCTTGGTCGGCGCCGATGGGGCCGGCCCGCAACCCACGCCCGCGATCACGAAGGCACCAACCACGCCCAGAACAGTCGCTCGCAGCCTCATGGACAATTGTTGGACTTCGCCCCAAGACGCTTTCACCTTGGCAAGGCATCGATCCCGCGGTATTCTGCAACCATGCAGAGCAAGGCCACCACCGTCAAGGACTACCTCGCCTCCCTCCCGGCCGACCGCCGCGCCGCCATCGAGGCCGTTCGCAAGGTCATCAACGACAGCATCGACACTAGCTTTCAGGAAGGCATGAGTTACGGCATGATGGGCTGGTCTGTCCCACACTCCATCTACCCCGCCGGGTATCACTGCGACCCGAAGCAGCCGCTCCCCTTCGCCGGCCTCGCCTCGCAGAAGCAGGCCATGTCGCTCTACCTCATGTGCAACTACAGCGACAAGGGCTACCGCGACGCCTTCGTCGCCGATTGGAAGAAGACCGGCAAGAAACTGGACATGGGCAAGTCCTGCATCCGCTTCAAGAAGCTCGATGACCTGCCGCTCGACGTCATCGGTCGCGCCATCAAGCGCGTCTCGCTCAAGGACTATGTCGCCGCGTACGACGCGACCCGTCCCGACCGCGACAAGCTCGCCGCCCGCGCCGCCAAAGCCGCGTCAGCAGCAAAGCCATCCCAGAAGCCATCCCACAAGCCCGCGGCCCGAGTCACAGCGACGACCAAGAAGAAAGCCGCCGCGAAGAAGCCCACTGCAAAGAAGTCCGGCGTGAAAAAGGCCCGCGTCACGAAGTAACGCCAGCCCTTTGCCTGTAGCTCGTTCCGTGGTCTCCCTAGATCCCGCCTCTCACGGCTGAGCCGCGGGCTTGACCTCGTTCTTGAGCTCGCCCATCTGCCGGTAGCGTTCCTTGTACTTCTCGTACAGCTTCGTCTGCTTGTTCGAGAGGTCGATCCGCTTCCCGTCCACAAACGCGTCCACGATCTGCGTCGTGATCTCCAGCGGCGAGCCCGTGGTCACAATGACGGTCGCGTCCTTGCCCTTCTCCAGCGAGCCGAGATGGTCCGCCACGCCCAGGATCTCCGCCGCCGACAGCGTCACCGCGCGGATCGCGTCGTCCGCGCTCAGGCCGTGCGCGATCGCCATCCCCGCGGCATACGGCGTGTTGCGCTCGTGCGGCGTCTCTTCGCCGCTGCTGATGCAGAACCGCACGCCCAGCTCCTTTAGCTTCGAGGGCAGCGCAAACGTCTGGTTGTAGTCCGAATCGTCACGCTTTGGGAAACGCAGCGTCCCCTGCAAGATCACGGGGATGTCGTGTTTTTTCAGAAGCTCCGAGCACAGGGGCGCGTCGTAGCCGCCGACGATGACGCACCGCAGCTCGTGTTCCGCCGCCCACGCCACCGCGGCGTTGATCTGGTCCACGTCGTTCGCCGTGATAAACACGGGCTTGCGCGCCTTGGGGTCACCCTCGACGCACGCCCGCAGCGCCTCGTACCGCAGGTCCGTGGGCGTGGACGGATCGGCGCTCTTGGCCGCCACATAGGTCTTGGCCGCACGGAACATCGCGTCGATGGTGTCGATCTGCTGCCGCGTCCGCTTCCTCTGCTCCGCCTCGGGCGTCCGCACGAAGAAGCTCTGCACCGGACGCATCGCGGGCCATTCGATCACGCTGCCGATCGACGGTGAGACCGCCATCTCCTCCCACGTCCACCCCTCCAGCTTGATCACCGCCGGCTGTCCGGGCATCGTGCCGCCCAGCGGGAACACCCCCGCCGCGAGCACGCCGTTGGAGCGCGTCACCGTCAGATTGTTCGAGTCCGCGTTCACCGCCGCGATGACCCGCACCTCGGGTGAATATTCACCGGCTTCGTTGAAGTCGCGTCCCGCCTCCACCGCCGCGATCTCGTCCAACCCGAGCTGCGTGTACGCCGCGACCATGCCGGGATAGACGTGCTTGCCCTTGCCGTCGACAAACAGCGGCCCTGGCGCCGCCCACGACGCCACCTTCTCCATCTCGGCGAACTGCTGCTCGCTGTACAAGCCCTCGATCTTCCCCCCCGAGAGCATGATCACGCCGTTCTCGATCGGAGCCGCGCTGACCGGATGCAGCGTCGCGCCACGGATGACCACGGCCCGACTCTGCGGCGGGGCCTTCACCGTCAGATCCTGCGCCGACGCGCCGCAACACACGCCGACAACCGCCATCAGCCCCACCGCCACCATCCGCCGCATCGCCGCTGCACTCATGACACGCTCCAATCGCTTCACCGACACACCGACACCCCTCGAACCCAAGCCTCAAGCTCCAACCCCAGCCCTCAGACCTTCCCGCTACTCATGCAACTGCCCGCACCCGCACACCCCAGGCATGTTCGGGTCGAGCGAGCCGCGCCGGTTCAGTCGGTCCAGGATCCACCGATCACGTGCGCGGGCGGCGGCATCCAGCTCCACCGCATCGTCTTCGCTCGAGTCCTTGGATCCCTCGTCCCCACCACCGCGGCTCGGGCCTTCCTTCTTGAGCTTCTGCACGATGCGCTCGCGATGCAGCTTGTTCTGCTCCCGCAGCGACTTGTCCATCTCCAGTGAGAACAGCACACGCCCGTCAACGAACGTCCTCTCCGCCCGCGTCGCCACCGACAGCGGATTCGTGGACCAGAGCACCACGTCCGCGTCCTTGCCCGCCTCCAGGCTGCCGGTTCGCGCCTCGATCCCAAGCTGGATCGCCGGGTTGATCGTGACGAACTTGAACGCCTCGGCCTCGCTCAGCCCGCCGTACTTGACGGCCTTGGCCGCTTCGAGGTTCAGCCGCCGAGCCAACTCGTCGCTGTCGCTGTTGAAGCTCACCACGGCCCCGACCTCGTGCATCAGCGTCAGTCCCTGCGCGATCGCGTCCTGGACCTCGACCTTGTACCCCCACCAGTCGGAGAACCCGCTCGCTCCCAGCGCCGAATCACGCACCTCGACCGCGGCCTTATAGCCCTCCAGAATGTGCTGGTAGGTCCCGATCCGGAACCCAAACTCTTTCGCGACCCGCGCCAACATCACGATCTCGTCCTGGCGGTAGCTGTGGCAATGCACCAGCCGCGTGCCGTCGAGCACCTCTGCCAGCGCCTCGAGTTCCAGGTCACGCCGCGGCGGCAGCACCGGTGCGTCCTTGGTGCCCCGCGCGCCCGCGGCCCACGCCGCCCACGCTCGCCGATACTCCCGCGCTGCGATGAATCGATCGCGAATCTGAGTCTCCACACCCATGCGCGTCTGCGGATACCGCAGCCGACGCTCCGCGCTCTGGCCGTTCACCCCGCGGGGATTCTCGCCCAGCGCGAACTTCACGCCCGAGAGGATTGCGTCCCGCTTCGTCGACCCGGGCGCAAACGGGTTCGCGTCCGAGTACGTCGCCCGCCCCGCGAAGTGCAGATCGTCCGGGTGCGCCGCGCCCCAGCGGTTCTTGTTCACAGCGCTCTGCCCGCCGATCGAGTTCGCGCTGCCGTGCAGGCTGTTCACCGCCGTCACACCGCCCGCGAGCTGGCGATACCACGAGACCGTGTCCGGCTCCGTCACGTCCTGGATCCGCACCTCGCTCGTGATCGACTGCCCGAACTCGTTCACGCCGCGGCTGATGCCCGTGTGGCTGTGGCAGTCGATGATCCCCGGCGTGACATGCTTGCCGGTCGCATCGATCACCGTCGCACCGTCGACCGTCGGCGCCGCACCCTCCCCAACCGCCTGGATCTTGCCGTCCTTGAGAACGACATAGCCCTTCGGGACGATCCCCTTGGGGCCCGATGTCCACACCGTCGCGTTCGCGATCACGACCGTGCCCGGCGCCTTGGCGTACTCGCCACGGTCCTCACGTCCGTAGGCCCCGAACGGATACCCGAGCAACTCGGGCAACTCCGCCAGCACCTCGGGATCGCCCGCTCGCCGCTCGCCTTTCCATGTGTGCGTCGAGCCGTCCGGCACCACCATCGAGCCCGACACGCTATCGCCCGAGATCGTGGCCTCGACCTTCACTAGCGTCTTGCCGTTCTCGGCGGCGGGGCCTTTCTTCATCTTGTTCATGTCGACGACGTACCGCACCGTCGTGCCGTCGATCGCCACATCATCCGCATCCAGAGACACATTCCCCTGCCGGAGCGTCACCTTCCGGTCCTTCCGGATACAGAGCATCGCCCCGTCCTTCGCATTGTCGTCGATCTGCGTGATCTTGTAGACGCCGACCATCGACGCCTCGCGCGGCTTGACTTCTTCCGCACTGGCTTGGCGCTCCGCACGCCACTTCAGCACATCGCCTCCCGCCGTGCGTGCCAACCCGCTCATCGACGTGTTGTTGGGCGCCACCGTCGCGGTCGCGGTGTAGATCCCCTCGCCACCGAACGGGGCGTGGTCAAACGAGAACTGCACCCGCCGCGCATCAAACGCCACTCCCTTGGCCTTGACCGTCGCGACCTTCGGCTTGCCTTTCTCATCCTTGGCTTCGATGAACGACTTCTTCACCGACAGCTCGCCGCTCTCGCTGATCACCAGCTCGATCGTGCCGTCGTTAATCCGAGCCGGCGGATCAACCGTCAGGTCCCACACACCCGCGAGCACGCCCGCATTCACCGGAGCCACCTCGTAGCGCACGCCATCGACGTACACCTCGCGGATCTCGGCCTTGGGCTTATTGGAGTCTTTCTTCAGCCCCCGATCGTCGCCGGGCTTGTCAGCGTCCTTGTCCGACGACTTCTCAGAGGGCTTCTCCCCGTCGCTCTTCTTCTCGCCCGCCGGTTCCGTGGGCTTCTCATCACCAGGCTCGTCCTTCTTCTCAGTGCCCTTGCCTTCGCCCTTCTTCTCCGCGGGCTTGAGCTCACCCAGATCCAGCGTGAACAGATCCCCCGACGCCACCACAAAGCTCGCGACCTTGCCCACCTCCAGCGTTCCCAGGTCCTTCTCCACGCCCAGGATCGCCGCCGGCTCGGTCGTCAGCATCGCCAGAGCATCACGCCCGCTGAGCCCGTAGCGCATCGCCTTCTCGAGATTCCCGCGGAAGTCGCTCTTCCGCCGCAAATCCGCCGACGTGATCGCAACCTTGACGCCCTTCTCCTTCAACCGCCGCAGATTGCTCGGCGCCTGCTCCCACGTCATCAACTCGCGAAGGCCCGTCGCCTCCGCCGCTCCAAACGTCGCCACATCCGGCGTCCGCGGGAACGCCAGCGGCACCACGACCGGCGTGGCCGTCCCCGCCGCCTCGACGATCGCGTCCAGACGACGGAACTCCAGCCCGCTGCCCTTGAGAATCAGCTTTCTCCCAAACTCCTTCGCGATCTTGGCAGCACGCAACGCCTCAAGCTCATCACCCGTCGCAACGTACAGCGGCATCTCTTTCCCAATCAACGCGTCGATCGCGCTC
>DASVYC010000068.1:0-32833 GCA_036392375.1 Phycisphaerales bacterium | reverse complement strand
TGAATCGTTTCAGGAGCGTGTCGTGATCTCCAGCAAGCATGTCATCGCGGTGGTGGGGGCGACCGGCGCGGTCGGTCGCGAGGCCCTCGCCATCCTTGAGTCCCGCAAGTTCCCGGCCTCTCGACTCCGCGTGACGGCTTCGGAACGCTCGGTGGGCAAGCCCATCGACTACGCGGGGCAGCAGATCACGCTCCTTCCCTCCACGCCGGAGTCCGTCCGCGGCTGCGACGCGGCGCTCTTCTGTGTGTCGTCCGAAGTCGCCAGACGGCTTGCCCCCGAATGCGTCAAGGTCGGCTGCACCGTCGTGGACAATTCATCCGCCTTCCGCGCCGATCCCGCCGTGCCGCTGGTGGTGCCTGAGGTCAACGCTTCCGAGCTTGCATCCCTCTCACGCCCGTGTCTCGTCGCCAATCCGAACTGCTCGACCATCCTGCTGGTGGTCGCGCTCAATCCGATCCGTCGGCGCTTCGGCATCAAGCGCATCGTGGTGAGCACGTACCAGGCGGTCTCCGGTGCGGGTGCCGCGGCGATGGATGAACTCCGCCAACAAGCTGCCGACGTGCTCGCGGGCAAGCCCGCGCAGCCCAAGGTCTTCGCCGAGCCCTGCGCCTTCAACATCTTCAGCCACAACTCAAAGGTTGACCTGGACTCTGGCCTCAACGGCGAAGAAGCCAAGATGATCACCGAATCACGACGTATCTGGGCCGACAAGTCCATCGAGATCAGCCCGACGTGTGTGCGTGTTCCCGTGCTCCGGGCGCACGCCGAGGCCGCCACCATCACCTTGGACAAGCCCGCCAGCGAGGCCGAGGTGCGCGCCGCGTTCGCCGATGCGCCGGGCGTTCGTCTTGTGGACGATCGGGCCAACAACTCGTTCCCGACATCGCTCAAGGCGAGCGGTGGCGACGACATCCTCGTCGGCCGTCTCCGGATCGACCCAACCGCACCACGCGAGCCCGACGGCCGCTCACGCCATCACTGCCTGTTGCTCTCCGGCGACCAGCTCCGCAAGGGCGCGGCGCTCAACGCGATTCAGATTGCTGATGCGCTGCTGCGTTGATCGCGATCACGGGTTCAACCCGCTCGGCGGCATGCTGCTCAGGAGCTGCCTCCACTGCGCCGCGTCGGACTCATCCCCGAGCGCTTCGGCGCAGTCAATGAGCCCCTGCACGGTGTCGTGCCGCCACGCGAACTCCGGCATCGCGAAGCGGTAGAACACGTCCCACGCCTCGCGGAAAAACTCCCGTGCCTCTGCATACCGGTTCTTCTTCAGGAGCACCCAACCGCGGGCGAAGAGGACGTGCGTCCGTTGATCGCCTGCGATGGTCGGATAGCGCTCCACCAAACGCATGGCCCGGTCCGACGACCGCTCCGCGGCCTCGATGTCGCCAAGCCCCGTCGAGCAATACGCCATACCCGCGTGCACGATCGCGTTCGAGTGGTGATCCGGACCAACGCACGCCGTGAGCTCTTCGAGCGACTGCTGATAGATGCGCATTCCGTCCGCGAATCGGCCCGCGAGAGCCAGATACCACGCCTGCCGCGTCCGTGCGCTGGCGGTCAGCAGCTTGTCCCGCGCCGCGTCGGGCACGCTGTCCCAGATGCGGCACGCGTGCTCGCCCAGCGGGATCGCGGTCTTCATGTCGCCGATGTACGCCGCGATTACCGCCGCACGATCCACGCACGCCAGCACCGAGAAGTCGTTCTCGCCGAACCGGCGCTTCAGCACCTCCGCGCCGTCGAGGAGAGAAGACACCCGATCCGGATCGCGACGCTCCGTCTCCGCGGCACGCGACCGGGCGATGCACGTCCGCACGATCGACAGATCCCACGAACCCAGCAGCCGCCGCTGCAGCATGATGAGCGACTGCAGCGCGTCGGTCCTGCCGGTTGCCTGCCGCACCCGGTAATCGGCCGGCTCCGGTGTCGCCAGGGTCTGCACCATCTTCCGCACGCGGTCCTCGACGCCCGCCCCGGCACCCACGGCGCTCTCGATGTCCTTGGCGAGCGCGCCCGTCGGCACTTGGAACGCGATGTCGGCCGCGTCCTGGAGCGAGCCGTGCAGATCCGGGTCCGACGGCGCGAGCAGCTTGAGCTTGAGCCGCAGCGCCTCGCGGGCCAGGGGCTCGGCCTCGCCGTAACGCTGCTGACTCAGCAGCACGCGGGTCTTCAGACTCTTGAGCGACGCCACGTTCGCTTCGCCCGCCCCGCCGGGTCGACGCGCGAGAGCCGCCAGCGTCGCGTCGGCCTCGCGGGCCGCGTCCTGCGACTGTCCACGCGCCAACAGCACCCGGGCCAGAAGCCCGCGCGTCGCCAGCGTCTCGATCGCTTCCGGTCCCACAAGCCGCGTCCGCATCGCCAGCGCTTCGCGGCAGATCGTCTCTGCCTCCGCCAGGCGCTTCCGCACCAGCAGCACCGCCGCCAGCTCGTGCATGTTCGCCGCGACCTCGGCGTGCACGGCCCCGTGCTGCTCGCGCAGCCGCACCAGCCCGTGCCGCAGCGACACCTCGGCGTACTCGACGTACGAAGACGCCTTGCCCGAACCCATCTCGGTGTACACGCTGCCCCACAGACGGCGCAGCGACTGATCGAGATCGGGCTGGTCCGCGAACGCGTTGGTCTCGAGCCGGAAGTAGAGTCGGTTCAACCCGTCGCCGATGATCCGCGACATGTCCGGCTTGCTGGGGTCTTCCGTCGGCAGCGCCTCGCGCAAGAGCTCCGTCACGGCTTGGGCCCGCACGCTCTCGGCGTGGGCTTGCCGCTGTCGCTCCTCGGCCAGCTTTGCCGAGGCCGACGCACGCGTCAGCGACATGCCGACCGACGTCACCGCTCCGGCCATCAGCACGATCGCCACGCCGGTCCACGCCAGGCGGCGGCGGTTCAGCATCACGGCCTTTCGCAGCACGTACCAGCCCGAGGAGCTCCGCGCTTCGACCGGGCTGCCGGTCAGATAGCGCTCGATGTCCCGCGACAAGCTCGCCGCCGACTGATACCGCAGCGTCTTGCTCTTTTGCAAGGCCCGGAGCATGATCGCTTCGAGGTCCGCGTCCACGGTGGCGTCGTGCAGCTTCGGCGGCGTCGGCGCCGTCTCGCCGATCTGGCGCGCGATGTCGAAGATCGTTCCCGACACCTCGTACGGCATCTTGCCGCAGACCAGGCGATAGAGCAGCACGCCGAGCGAGTACACGTCGGTGAGCGCGTCGACCTGATCGGGGTGCCCCGACACCTGTTCTGGCGAGGCGTACGCCGGTGTACCGGCGAACTCGCCGGTGATGGTCGCTTGCACGCCGCCGGCTTTCGCGATGCCGAAGTCCAGCACGACGGGACGTCCGTCGGCTGTGACGAGCACGTTGTCGGGTTTCAGATCGCGGTGGATGACGCCGTTCAGGTGCGCGTGGTGGACCGCGGCGCACACCTGCATAAACACCCGCAGGAGCGCCGCACGCTTGTCCGCCGGCGTCACCGCGCCCGGCTGATACATGTCCAGCGGCACGCCGTCGATGAACTCCATCACCACCGCGATCCGCTCGTCCTCCAGCGTCCTCGACTCGAACACCGTGACGATGTTCGGGTGCCTCAGGCGTGCCGCGATCTCGGCCTCGCGTTCGGCCCGCATCTTCTGGCGGTTCGACGCCGTCACGCCGGGCATCAGCGTTTTGATCGCCACCGTTCGCTGGGTGCTCTCCTGCACGGCTTTGTAGACAATGCCCTGAGCACCCGCGCTCAGCACGCCGATCGTGCGATAGCCCGGGATCCTCGGCGACCCGACCGGCCCGAGTGAGTCCGCCGCCAAGTCGCGGACCCGCGACAGGAACGTGTCCTCTTCTTTCACGGCGGCGAGGAGCTCGCGGCAACGCTCGCACGAATCCACGTGCTTCCGCAGCCTCGCATCCACGTCGCTTCCCGCGGCCATCCGCTGGATCCGCTCGATCGGGGGACAATCCGTGATGAGCCACGTCCCGCTCACACGTCCTCCTCGAACGCGCGGGTCATCTCCTCGACGAGCTCCTTCAGCCGCCGCGCCACCCGGCTCTTGGCAACGTAGACCTGCTCCACCGTCATCTTGCACTGCTGCGCCGCCTCCGTCGCAGGCACGCCCCGCAGCCCGACGAGCTCGAATGCGGTCAGTGTCCGGTCGTCGATCGCCGACTCGTCACGGATGAGCGACATCGCCCGCGACAGGATGCTTCGGTCTCGCTCGTCCGCCCAGATCGACCGCAGCGACGACTCGTCCGCGACCTCCGTCAGCGGCGTTGGATCGGTCCGTCCCCGCGCCTGGGTCCGCAGCACCCGCAGCGTCTGGTGGTGAGCGATCCCCAGGATCCACGAGCTCAGACGCCCCTTGCCGCGGTCGTACCGCCCGTCGCGATACGCGTGCACGAACTCCGCCAACGTCTGCTGCGCCACCTCGTCCGCGTCCGACTGCGACAGCCCCAGCCGCTTGGCCAATCCGGCAATCACCGGCCGGAACCGCTGGTCCATGTGTTGCCATGCCGGCTCGTTGGCGGCATCGCGCAACGCGTCCAACAGGCGCGTGGTCGTCCGCGTGGCGAAAATGGCCTCGCTAGTCATCGAGCAACTCCCATCGGCACTCTACCACGAATCTCCGGTCCCTCGGACCCCCGTTTCCCATTCGGCAATTGATTCCGCGACTCAACTGTGCTGAAAGCGCTTCCCGCCCTGTCCGCCCATCCCCAACACAGGCCGTTTCCGCGCGTTCTCGGCCCCGTCCATTCCTATACTCCTCGCCTGTTTTTGCCCTGTTTCTCGGAAAGGAATCCATGCTCCGGCGCTCTCACACCTGCGGCGAACTCCGCGACTCCCACGTCGGCCAGACCGTCACCCTCAACGGTTGGGTCCACTCCTACCGCGGCCACGGCACCGGCCTGGTCTTTGTCGACCTCCGCGACCGCTTCGGCCTCACCCAGGTCGTCTTCGACGGCGAGGACTCCCGCAAGGCCATTCTCGACACCGCCGACAAGCTCCGCCACGAGGACGTCCTCGCCGTCAAGGGCAAGGTCCGCATTCGCACCGGCGGCGAGAACCCCAAGCTCGCCACCGGCAAGATCGAGGTCGTCTGCGAGGAGCTCGAGGTCCTCAACAAGTCCGAGACGCCCCCGTTCCTCCCCGACGACAACCCCCAGGGCGGCAAGCTCCCCAACGAGGAACTCCGCCTCGAGCACCGCTACCTCGACCTGCGTCGCCCCAAGATGCAGCACATCCTCGGCACCCGCGCCAAGGCCCTCAAGGTCACCCGCGACTACTTCTACGACAACGGCTTCCTCGAGATCGAGACGCCGATCCTCTATAAGTCCACGCCCGAGGGCGCCCGCGAGTTCCTCGTCCCCAGCCGGCACCAGCCCGGTGAGTGGTACGCGCTGCCACAGAGCCCGCAGCTCTTCAAGCAGATCCTGATGGTCGCCGGCGCGGATCGCTACCTGCAGATCTGCCGCTGCTTCCGCGACGAGGACCCGCGCGCCGACCGCCAGGCCGAGTTCACGCAGATCGACCTGGAGATGTCCTTCGTCCGCCGCGAGCATGTCGTCGAGATGATGGAGGGCTTCGTCCGTCGCCTGTGGAAGGACATGTGCGGCTACGACGTCCCGCCCATCAAGCGCATGCCGTACCGCGAGGCGATGGAGGACTACGGCATCGACCGTCCCGACACGCGCTACGACCTCAAGATCAAGGACATCTCCGAGATCGCCGCCAAGAGCGACTTCGGGGTCTTCAAGGACGCGCTCGCCAAGGGCGCCGACCGTCCGCGCTTCAACAGCCAGCGCGGCGTGGTGAAGGCCATCCGCGTCCCCGGCGGCGCGGAGAAGCTCACCCGCAAGATCACCGACGGCTACACCGAGTTCGTCAAGGGCTTCGGCGCTGGCGGCGCGGCCATGGTCAAGGTCAACGCCTCCGGCGCGTTCGAGACCGGCATCGCCAAGTTCGTCGAGCCGCTGAAGGCCGACTTGTTCGCCGCCCTGGGCCTCCAACCCGGCGACACGGTCTTCTTCCTCGCCGACACCTACGCCATCGCGACCAAGGCCGCGGGCGAGCTGCGGCAGAAGATCGCCCGCGATATGGGTGTGGTCCCCAAGCCCGGCGCCGAGGGCGGGCCGTGGAACTTCCTCATCGTCGTGGACTTCCCGATGTTCGAGAAGAACAAGGACACGGGCAAGTGGATCGCGATGCACCACCCGTTCACCGCGCCCCGCGACGACCAGGCCGAGGCCTTCGTCAAGGCCAGCGTGGACGACGACGTGACCATCGAATCGATCGTCTCCGCGGGCTACGACATCGTGCTCAACGGCCAGGAGATCGCCGGCGGCTCGGTCCGCATCCACGACGGCGCGGTGCAGAGCAAGGTCTTCCAGCTGTTGGGCCTGACGCCGCAGCAGGCGGAAGAGAAGTTCTCGTTCCTGCTGAAGGCCCTGAAGTTCGGCGCCCCGCCGCACGCGGGCATCGCCTTCGGCTTCGATCGCCTGATCATGAACTTCGTCGGCACCGACAACATCCGCGACGTGATCGCGTTCCCCAAGACGCAGACGGGCGCGGACCTGATGACCAAGGCTCCGTCGCCGGTGACGCCGCAGCAGTTGAAGGACCTGCACGTGGCGAGCACGTGGACGGAACCGAAGGCCTGACGCACGCGGTTTGGTGACGCAAAGACAAAAGCCCCGGCTCACGCGAGCCGGGGCTTTTCATTTCATCACAACGTGAGAGCTGTTCACGCCTCGTCCAGCACCGCCACCGACTCGAACTTCTTGCCCTCGAGCATCTCGAGGCTCGCGCCGCCGCCGGTGGAGACGTGGCTGAACTTGTCGGCGAGACCGAACTGCTCGACGGCCGCCGCGCTGTCGCCGCCGCCGACGATGCTGGTGCCGCCCGCGCCGGTCGCCTCGACGATCGCCTTGGCGACGGTCTTGGTGCCGACGGCGAACGCGTTCCACTCAAAGACGCCCATCGGGCCGTTCCAGACGATCGTCTTGGCCTTGCGCAGCACGCCGGCGTAGGTCGCCTGGGTCTTGGGGCCGATGTCCAGGCCCATGAAGCCGGGCTTGATGCCGCCGGCGTCGTTCTCGAAGACCTCGACGTCGGACGGGTGCTCGCTGAACTCGTTGCCGCAGACGTGATCGACGGGGAGGTAGAGCTCCGACTTCAGCTTCGCGGCGAGGTCGAGCGCCCGCTTCGCGTCACCGAGGCGATCTTCCTCGACCCGCGAGTTGCCGACTTGTTTGCCCTTGGCCTTCAGGAACGTGTATGCCATCGCGCCGCCGACCAGCACGGCGTCGGCCTTCGGGAGCAAATGCTCGATCGCGGCCATCTTGTCGCTGACCTTCGCGCCGCCCAGGACGACGACGAACGGCTTGGCCGGAGCGGCGAGCACGTTGTCGAGGTACTTGATCTCCTTCTCGACGAGGAAGCCCGAGACTTTGGGCTTGTTGCCGAGGGCCTTGGGCACGCCGACCATCGACGCCTCGGGGCGGTGGCAGGTGCCGAAGGCGTCGTTCACGTACACATCGGCGTACGCGGCGAGCTTGGCGCTGAACGCCGGATCGCCCTTCTTCTCGGCCTTGTGGAAGCGGAGGTTCTCGAGCAGCACCACATCGCCGGGCTTCATCGCGGCGACCGCGGCCGCCGCCTTGTCGTCCACGCAGTCATGGCTGGGGAACGCGACGTTCTTGCTCAGGATCTCGCCGAGCCGCTTGGCGACCGGGGCGAGCGAGTACTCGGCCTCGAAGCCCTTGCCCTCGGGACGACCCAGGTGCGACATCAGGATCGCCGACCCGCCGCGGTCGAGCACGCTCTTGATGGTGGGTAGCGCCGCCTTGATGCGGGTCTCGTCGGTGATCGTGCCGTCCTCGAGCGGCACGTTGAAGTCGACGCGGATGAGGACTTTCTTGCCTTTGACGTCGATGTGAGCGATGGTCTTCTTGGGCATGGGTGAATCTCGTGGTGGGAAGTGTGTGAAGCAGCCGGGCGATGGGGGCGGGACCTTCCAGGCCCCGCCGACTCCGTCCACATCGAGTTTAGCGCGGAGAGACCTGAACTTCGATGACCGTCGCGGTGGGCGCTTCCGGTCGGCGGCAGCGATCCAGCGCGAGCCGGAACGCAAGGCCCCAAGCCTCTTGCGTGCGGGCTGGGGTGTTGGTGCCTTGCAGCACATCCCGCGCGAACCCTTGTACAATCCCGCCATGTCCACCCGCCTCGAAATCGCCAAGACCTACAAGCTCTCCATCGACGGCAAGTTCCCGCGCAGCGAGAGTGGCCGTTCCATGATCGTCAAGGCTGCCGACGGCTCCGTCTTCGCCCACCTCTGCCACGCGAGCCGCAAGGACCTTCGCGACGCCGTGGAGTCCGCCCGCAAGGCCCTGCCCGGCTGGTCGAGCGCCACCGCCTATCTCCGCGGCCAGATCCTCTACCGCATCGCCGAGATGCTCGAGGGCAAACGCCGCGAGCTCGCGGAGGCGATCGAGGTCGGTCAGAAGAGGATCAAGAAGGGCGAGGCCGACGCCGAGGTGACCGCGTCGATCGACCGCCTGGTCTGCTTCGCGGGCTGGGCCGACAAGTACAGCCAAGTTCTGGGCTGCAACAACCCGGTGCAGGGCCCGTACTACAACTTCACCTCGCCCGAGCCGACCGGCGTCATCGCTTGCGTCGCGCCCGATGAAGCGCCCTTGCTGGGGTTCGTCTCACTCGTCGCTCCGGCGATCTGCGCCGGTAACACGGTCGTCGCGCTCGCCAGCACCGCCTCACCCGTGCCCGCTGCGGTGCTGGCGGAGGCCGCGGCCACCGGTGATGTGCCCGGTGGCGTGCTCAACATCCTCACCGGCTTCCGCCCCGAGTTGCTGCCGTTCATCGCCGAGCACCGCGACATCGACGCCGTGCACGCGGCCAACCTCAGCAGCGAAGAGACCACGCTTCTCCGTGCCGGCGCCGCCGAGAACCTCAAGCGTGTCGTGGTGCACCGCAACGTCGACTTCTACGACGACGCGGCGTGCCATAGCCCGCGTTGGATCGAAGGCCTCGTCGACTTCAAGACGATGTGGCACCCGGCGTCGGCGTGATCGCCGACGGGAGCCCTGAGGGAAGCCTTGCACCCGAAGGGTCGTCGCCGTCACCCCCGCCCATCGCGCACGACGCGAACGCCGACACCAAGAGGTGCACGCCCGCGCACAGCGCGCCCGTCAGCACGATCGATAACGCCACCAGCAGCCCGATTCTCACGCCCTCGGTGCCGCCCGTCAGCGGCGTGCCCATCGCGCCCTTCGTGACAATCAACAGCCCCGCCGCGATTGCCGGCGTCGCCAGGATGCTGGGGAACCGCATCCACTTCGGGATCGTGTCGTCGGCCGAGGGCGCGAGCGCCAGCAGCGCGAAGACAATGCACAGAGGCAGCGACCCCAGAGCCATCGCCGAGAGCGCCGCGTGCGCGATCAGCCGCGTCCCGCTGCCCGCGGGCTTGAGGTTGCCGTCAAAGAGCATGAGCACGCCCGCAAATCCGACCGCCGCCGCGGAGTAGGTCGCGCCTCGGAGCGCCATCAGGGCCGCCCCGCGAGTGCGACGCAGCACGATCCAGGCCCCGATCAACCCGATCGACGCCGCCAGCATCACCCGCGACAGAAGCCACGGCTGCAGGCCGTGCTCACCGATCTGACCGGTCGCGCCGAGAAATCCCAGCACGGACGCCGCGAAGATGGTCCCGCTCACGCACGCATGCGCCAGCCCCGGCCCTTCCGCGAACCGACCTCTCGCGGCGAGCACGCCGTACACACCGGCGCAGACAATTAGCACCTCGAATCCGATCAACGGCCACACCGGGCGAGCCGGGATCGCGACGGCGGCCACCAGCGTCGCCGCGGCGCTCAAGAGCACGAGCCCGCTCAAGAATCCGGTCAGCGTCAGTAACAACGTGGGCGGGGTGCATTGGGTTGGCATGAACTGGGCTGACGTGGGCAAGTTGGTCATGGCGGCGACTCGGGCTTCAAACGGGTGGAATCTGTATCGTCTTCCGACCTCCCATCGTTCGGCCCGGAGCGGCGGCACGCCCCAGAACCTGGTGAAATCCGCCGCACCAGTTCCTTGCCGGCCCCCGTCTCCACCCATTCCGAGAACACGCCCCGCGGCCCCCTTCAGGCCACGCCATTCCCGGTACGGCGTTTGCGTCCTGTGCGGTTGGCCTTCTAGACCGGGAAAGAGCGCAAGAACCACGCTCAACCCTCCGGTCCGGCAGGTCCCAGACGCGTTTTCGGCCGATAGATAGACACACGAGCTTGGGTCCATTCCAGCTCGGGATTCGAGAACCACTATGGGCAGCATCACCAGCGGCGTCGGGTTGTTCAGCGGCATCGACTCGCGGTCGATCATCGATCAATTGATCGCTGTCGAATCGCGCCCCAAGCAGCTCATTCAGCAACGTGTCCTCCAGCTCCAGACCCAGACCGCTGCCATCCTTGATCTCAACACCCGCCTCTCCGCGCTCCGCAGCGCCGTCGAGAAGTTCCGCACCGCCAACCCATTCGACACCAACGCCGCTAAGAGCAGCGACGACACGCTGCTCAGTGCCACCGCCAGCACCTCGGCCGCCGTTGGCTCTTACTCGTTCCTCGTCGATCGCCTGGTGAGCTCGCAGCAGGTCCTCAGCCGCGGCTTCGCTGACAAGACGTCTTCCGCCGTCGGCGCCGGCACCGTCAAGATCATCTCCGCCAAGGCCCGCCTCGACGGCGACACCGCGCTCGCCGATCTGAACGACGGGGCCGGCATCACCCGCGGCAAGATCGTCCTCACCGACTCCGCCGGCAACAGCTCCACCGTCGATCTCAGCAAGGCCGCGTACGTCAACGACGTGCTCGACGCCATCAATTCCAACGGCGTCGCCAAGGTCTCAGCCAAGGTCGTTGACGACAAGATCGTCCTCACCGACTCCGCCGGCGGCGGCGGCCAGCTCCGCGTCGCCGAGTCCGGCAGTTCCACTGCCGCCAGCCTCGGCATCCTCGGTCAGGCCACCGGCACGCTCACCGGCACCTCGCTCCGCAATCTCACCGGCAACACCCTGCTCGCCTCGCTCAACGACGGCCGCGGCGTCAACCGGTCCGACACCGCCGGCACCGGTCGCTACGACTTCACCATCGCCGTCGACCGCGGCGGCACCATCACCAACGTCCGCGTCAATCTCGGCGAGGTCTCGACCACCAACGGCACGACCACCACCGTCACCGACGGCCCGGTCTCCACCGTCGGCGCCGCCCTCAAACGGATCAACGACGCCTTCACCGCCGCGGGCCTCAACGGCATCTCCGCCTCCATCGCCAACGACGGCAAGAGCCTTAAGCTCGCCGACGGATCCAACGGCGTCCTCACCGTCACCGACAACGGCAGCGGCACCGCCGCCAAGGACCTCGGCATCGCTGGCACCGCCACCGGCACCCTCAACGGCAAACGCATCGCCAGCGGCATCAACACCGCCCTCGGTTCCTCGCTCAACGGCGGCAAGGGCATCGCCGGCGACGGCAATCTCGACTTCATCCTCGGCGACCTCAATTCCTTCTCCGTCACCATAGACAAGAACGCCACGCTCTCCCAGATCGCCAAGCAGATCGAGGACGCCTCGGTCAGCGCCGGTTCCAAGCGCGTCTCCGTCTCTCTTAGCAGCAACGGCATGGGTCTTGTCGTCAAGGACCTCGTGGGCGGCGGCGCGGGCCTCACCATCGGCGGCACCTCCGGCAACGACACCGCCGCCTCCCTGGGCATCAGCGGCTTCTCCAGCTCCGGCACCATCACCGCAAGCGACCTCAAGAAGGCCACCATCGGCACCGGCACGCTGCTCAACAACCTCGTCACGGGCAAGTCCTTCGCCGCCGGCAAGCTCAAGATCACCGACTCCACCGGGATCGTCACCGAGGTCTCCTACGACCCCGCCACCATCAAGACCGTCGGCGACATGCTCTCGCAGCTCAACTCCCAGCTCTCCTCCAAGAACTCCACCGTCGTCGCTTCCATCAACGACACCGGCGACGGCCTGCTCCTCAAGGACACCGCCGCCTCCGGCGTCGGCCTCGCCAAGATCCAGGTCTCCGACGTCACCGGCAACCTTGCCAAGGAGCTCGGCATCGCGGGCACCGCCTCTGGCCTCAACACCGACAACAAGCTCGACGGCACCAGCCGCAAGACCATCACTCTCTCCGGCACCGACACCCTGCAGGGCCTCGTTGACAAGGTCAACGCCAGCGGCGGCAACGTCAAGGCCTCCATCGTTCAGACCGGCAGCGGCGTCACGCCCTACCAGCTCAGCCTCTTCAGCACCGCCACCGGACGCGACGGCCGCTTCGTCATCGACAGCGGCTCGCTCGACCTCGGCCTCCGCACCATCGACGCCGGCGAGAACGCCAAGGTCTTCTACGGCAGCAGCGACCCCGCCAGCGCCGTGCTCCTCACCAACACCACCAACACCCTCGACAGCGTCATCACCGGCGTCAAGATCGACCTCAAGGGCGCTTCCACCTCCAAGCAGGTCACCGTGAGCGTCAGCCGCGACAACGACGGCCTCACTGCCGCCCTCGCCGACGTCGCCAAGACCTTCAACAACGTCATCGACCGCATCGCCACCCAGACCAGCTACGACGCCGACTCCAAGCGCTCCGGCCCGCTCCTTGGCGACTCCACCACGCTCTCGCTGCGGGCCCAGCTCTTCTCCGTCTTCCAGGCCCGCCCCGACGGCATTTCCGGCAAGTACCAGTCCCTCAGCCAGGTTGGCTTCAAGATCGGCACCGGCGGCCGCATCGAGTTCGACGCCGACAAGTTCCGCGCCGCCCTCGCGGACGACCCCGACGGCGTCAAGGCCCTCGTCTCCGCCCGCGTCGTCGACCCCGCCTCCGGCAAGGATCAGCAGGTCGGCAACCTTGAGGGTGTCACCGTGAAGGACACCAGCGGCAAGGTCAAGTTCACCCAGCTCGGCCTCATGGGCAAGATCGAGGAGTTCGCCAAGACCATGCTCGACAGCGTGGACGGCGCCCTCACCCGCCGCAAGAAGACCCTCGACGACCAGATCACCGCCCAGAACACCCGCATCACCGCCATCGACAACCAGCTCGCCAACCGCCGCACCGTGCTCGAGGCCCAGTTCCGGCGCATGGAAACCGCCATCGGCCAACTCCAGACCCAGTCCTCGTCGCTCTCGTCGATCGGCCGCTGATCTGTTCCCGCGTAGGGCATCGGCCCTGAAGTTCGCCCGCCGGCTCGTCGATAGAACCTCCGATGTCAGTCGCCGCCAGCACCGCCAACGCCTACCTGCGCACCCGCGTGATGACCGCTTCCCGCGAGGAGCTCCGGCTCCTCCTGCTCGAGGGTGCGATCAAGTTCACCCGCCAGGCCCGCGAAGGCCTCATCGCCAGGAACTTCGAGCAGGTCTTCAACGGCACCGACAACGCCCGCAACATCGTGATGGAGCTCATCACCACGATCCGCTCCGAGCCCAACCCCGAGCTCGCGGACCAGGTGCGTGCCCTCTACACGTTCCTCTACGTCCGTCTCACCGAGGCCAGCTTCGAGAAGGACCTCGCCAAGTTCGACGAGGTCCTCGGCCTCCTCGACTACGAGCGCGAGACCTGGATCATGCTCATGAACAAGCTCGCCGCCGAACGAGGCGACGCGCCCGCCGAGCCCGCCTCACTGAACCCCGCGAAAGAGACCCCGGCCCCGGCCCGCCGCGGCCCGCTCAGCATCGAGGGCTAGTTGGGAGCTGGAAGGGGTGAGGAACGAGCTGTGAGTGAACCAAGGCCGAAGCCGCCAGCGTGCGGCTTCGCTGTTTTTCTGGCTCACCCCTCACCCCTCACCCCTTCATACTCTTTCGAGCCATGACCAAGACCGCCACCACCCCCGATCTCGCCCGCGTCCTCGGCCAGCCCGGCGCCGGGACCGGCCGCATCTACAACTTCTGCGCCGGCCCCAGCATGCTCCCCCAGGACGTCCTCCGCCAGGCCCAGGACGACCTCTGGAACATCGCTGGCAGCGGCATGGGCATCATGGAGATCAGCCACCGCGGACCGATCTACGACCGCATCCTCCGCGAGGCCGAGGAAGACGCCCGCAAGGTCGGCAACATCCCCAGCAACTACAAGGTCCTCTTCACCACCGGGGGCGCCACCAGCCAGAACTTCCAGGTCCCCGCCAACGTCCTGCCCGACAACGGCGTCGCCGCGTTCCTCACCACCGGCTATTGGGCCGAGCGCACCTGGGATGAGGTCAGCGTCTACACCGAACGCGCCTACGAGGCGTGGGACGGCCGCAAGGTCAAGTTCACCCACATCCCCAGCGACAGCGAGGTCGTCTACAAGGACAAGCCCGTCTACGTCCACATCTGCAGCAACAACACCATCTACGGCACCCAGTGGCGCAACGCCGACGGCTCGCTCCGCACCCCCAAGATCCCTGACGGCTCGTTCCTCGTCGCCGACATGTGCAGCGACATCTTCAGCCGACCGATGGACGTGAACAAGTTCGGCATCATCTACGCCGGCGCCCAGAAGAACGTCGGCATCGCCGGCGCCAGCGTCGTCATCATCCGCGAGGACCTGCTCAAGCCCGTCCGCAAGCTGCCGACCATGCTCCGCTACGACATCCTCGCCAAGGACGAGAGCCGGCACAACACGCCGCCGGTCTTCCCGATCTACATGGCCGGCCTGATGTTCAAGTGGATCCTCAAGCAAGGTGGCACCGCGGCCCTTCTCAAGAAGAACTACGACACCGCGAAGATCGTCTACGACGTCATCGATCAGTCCAAGTTCTACACCGGCCACGCCCGCCCCGACAGCCGCAGCCTGATGAACATCACGTTCCGCACCCCGAGCCCCAAGCTCGATGATCTCTTCATCGCCGAAGCCCTCAAGCACGGCATGGACCAGATCAAGGGCCACCGCGCCACCGGCGGCATGCGTGCCAGCATGTACAACGCCTTCCCCCGCGAAGGCGCCGAAGCCCTCGCCCAACTCATGCGCGAGTTCGAACGCACCCACGGGTGAAGACACACGTGCTCCTCTCCCTCGCTCTGACCGGTCTGCCGATCCCCGACGCCCGCGAACGCCTCACGAGCGCCGCCGAGGCCGCCGCTCACGCCGGGATTCCGGCCCTGCATCTCGATGCCACGCTCCCCGGCATCCGCCCTCGCGAGCTCGATCGCTCCGCCCGCCGCGACCTCGTCGCGATTGTGAAGCGTCACAACGTCTCGCTCACCGGCTGCGACCTTTTCATCCCACCCACACACTTCACCAGCCCGCAGCACCAGCAGCGGGCCGCCGACGCCGTGCGGCAAGCGATCGTCTTCGCGGCCGAACTTCGCACGCTCGGCGCCACGGCCGCGGTCGTGTGCATCGAAACCGCCGAGCCCGCCGCAAAGCCGACGGAGTCAACCGTCAACTCTGCTTCCCTTCTCAGCGACCTCGTCTCCCACGCCCGTGACCACGGCGTCACCCTCTGCGACTGCACCAGCGACACCTCGCCGCTCGCTCGAGGCCTGGATATCGCCGCGATCCTGGCTCGCAACGAAGACCCCGCCGCCGCGATCTTGACCCACAAGCCCGCTTGTCTCCGCCTCGCCGATTGGGACGGCCGCGCCCGCGTCGCGTTCGGCGAAGGCCGAGCCGATGCCACCGCCATCTCCGCCACCGTGTCCGTCGCAGCACCCGCCGCGCTGGGCATCTTCGATTTTCGAGGCACCCGCCTTGATGGCCCGACTGCAATCCGCGCCGCGGCAAGTTCCGCTGCACACGCGATGCCCTCGTGATACGCTCTGCTCGCACGCCTGTCAGAGCGTGCATTCGGAGCTTCCAATGCGCCTCGCCAAGCCCGCCCTTCTTGTCGCCCTCACCCTCGCCGCCGGCTTCACCGGTGCTGTCATCGCCCAGCAAGCCAAGCCCGACAAGAAACAGATCCAGCAGATCGTCGATCAGATGTCCGCCACCGCGCCCGAGCACAAGCTGCTCGACCCGCTCGTCGGCACCTTCGCCCAGGCCATCGAGTACACGGGCGGCGGCGGCGCCCCCGTCGCCGTCTCCGGCGAAGCCCGCGGCAAGTGGGTCCTCGGCAAACGCTTCGTCAGCATCCACGCCGAGTCCGCACCCGGCGAGGAGTTCAAGTTCGAGTCTATCGCCTACTTCGGCTTTGATACCAACAAGAAGAAGTTCACCGCTATTGGCCTTGACACCGCCGGCACCTATGCCGTCACCGCGCAGGGGGACTACGACGCCGACATGAAGCGATGGGTCCTCGAAGGCGAGAGCGACGAACCCGGCATCGGCCGCGTGCCGTTCCAGTTCCTGATCAGCCTGGGCGACAACGGCTCCTGGGCCCACGAGGTGCTCTTCAAGATGCCCGGCGCGCAGGAGTTCAACCGCGTGGCGAAGACCGTGTACTCGCGGAAATGAAAAGTGAGCACGCGGTCTTGTCCAAGCTGTGGAAGCCCGCTTGCAGCGAACGATCTTGAAGTCGCCGAGGGTGTGGCATCGTGTCGAGAGTGTTACGCTCGCGTGCCGCTCAAGATCGATCCGCACTGTGATCTATCAGGCATCCGCGTCGACTCGGTTCCATCCGGGTGCTGGCTCAGACAGCTCGACGGTTCCACGGAGATCGGTTCGACTCTTCGAACCGGCGTTGGACTCGCACTCTTTGCGTTTGCGTTGCTTTGGAACGCAGGCGTCGCTTTGCTTGTGTGGCCTCTGGGGCCAGCGTGGTTCGATGCAATGTTCTCTGCAACGGTCGGTCCTGATCTGATCTTCGACACCCTCTTGTTTGGCCCGTTGTGGGTCATGAGCATCGGGTTTGCATATGTCTGTGCGCTGAACGCTTTCGGATCGTTGGAAGTTGTCGTTGACAACGAGTGGACCTCTGTTTTTCGCGGAGTCGGGCGACTTGGCTGGACTCGAACAGTCGAAACACAATTCGCCGGAGGCGCCAATCTGAAGAATCTCACCGTTGATCCAACCGATGGTCCCTATTACTGCATTGAAGTCGGCTACTTCTCGCCCATCCGCTTCGGCGGCATGCTGCCCGACGACCGCAAGAAATGGATCTGCGTCGCCGTCGACGCCGCCATCCGCGCCCGCTCCGGCAATGTCCGTCCCGGCAACGCCCGCCCGACCAACGCGTATCGTTGAAACCACTCAACGCCCGCCGGATCGCGAGCCCCGCATGAAACCCACCGCGCCCACCCCCGCCAAACCCGCCTCCCTCCAAGACCTCACCGCCTCGTACCTCAAGACCGAGGCCACGCTCAAGCTCGGCGGCGGCGAGAAGGCCATCGAGCGCCAGCACGAGAAGGGCCGCCTCACCGCCCGCGAACGCATCGACCGCCTCATCGACAAGAACTCCTTCTTCCAGGAGTACGCCCTCTGGTCCGCGTTCGAGATGTACAAGGAGCACGGCGGAGCCCCCGCCGCCGGCGTGGTGACAGGAGTGGGGCAGGTCCACGGCCGCCGCTGCATGATCGTCGCCAACGACGCCACCGTGAAGGCCGGCGCGTTCTTCCCGATGACCTGCAAGAAGATCATCCGCGCCCAGTCCATCGCCATGATGGCCCGCCTGCCGCTGATCTACCTCGTCGATAGCGCCGGCGTGTATCTGCCGCTGCAGGAAGACGTCTTCCCCGACACCGACGACTTCGGCCGCATCTTCCGCAACAACGCCGTCATCAGCGCCGAAGGCATCCCCCAGATCGCCGCCATCATGGGCTACTGCGTCGCCGGCGGTGGCTATCTCCCCGTGCTATGCGACACACTCCTGATGACCGAGGGCTCGGGCCTGTACCTCGCCGGCCCCGCGCTCGTGAAGGCTGCGATCGGACAGGAAGTGACCGACGAAGAGCTCGGCGGCGCGACCATGCACGCCAGCATCAGCGGCACGATCGACTTCAAGGAGAAGGACGATCCCGCGTGCATCGAGCGGCTGCGGTCGCTCGTAGCGAAGTACGGCGAGGGCGACGCAGCGACGAAGCGACGCAGCGACGAAGCGAAGGCAGCCGGCAAGACCCGCCACGCTTTCCACTCGCCCGACGATCTCTACAAGCACTTCACCGACGCGCCCGGCAGCCAGTATGACGTCCGCGAGATCATCCACTGCATCGTCGACGCCGGCACCCGCAAGGACTCCGGCCACGAGGCGCTCGCCCCCGACTTCGACGAGTACAAAGCCGACTACGGCCAATCCATCGTCTGCGGCTACGCCCACATCGGCGGCCGCCCCTGCGGCATCGTCGCGAATCAGAAGAAACTCGTCCAGCGCACCGTCGCCGGCGGCAAGACCGGCCCCACCAAGGCCGTGCAGATGCCCGGCGTGATCTACGACGACAGCGCCGACAAGGCCGCCCGGTTCATCATGGACTGCAACCAGCGCAAGATCCCGATCGTGTTCCTGCACGACACGACGGGCTTCATGGTCGGCCGGGACAGCGAACAAGGCGGCATCATCCGCGCGGGCGCGAAGATGGTGAACGCGATGTCCAACTGCGTCGTCCCCAAGATCGTCGTGATCACCGGCGGCAGCTACGGCGCCGGCAACTACGCCATGTGCGGCCGCGCCTTCGACCCGTTCCTTTCCTTCGCGTGGCCCAGCGCCAAATGCGCCGTTATGGGCGCGAATCAGGCCACCGGCGTGCTGACGACCATCGAAGAAGCCAGCCGCAAACGCAAGGGCGAAACCATCGACCCCGAAACCCACAAGCAGATCTACAGCGCCATCCACGCCGGCTACACCGAGCAGGCCGACATCCGCCACGGCGCTGCCCGCGGCTGGCTCGACCGCATCATCGAACCCCACCAGACCCGCGACGAACTCATCGAAGCCCTCGCCATCGCCGAGCAGGGCTGGGACTACTCCCGCGAATTCAAGACGGGCGTGCTGCAGACCTGAGCCCCCGATTGCAGCGTCGGCAGTATCACCGAATCACACGGCCGCGTACGCTGGCTCCCGCCATCAACTCCAAAATCGGCTCATTCTCGGGCCTTTTGCACAGAACTTCATGCCTGATGTGCGGCCGCACGCTCGCGCACCGCGTATTCTTCTCCGTCCGGTTTCCGCCCGGACTTCGTCTTGGGTTGAGGGATTTCATAGGGTTTGAGAGAGAGGCCACAATGAATCACGTCATGCGTTCGGGTGCCGCCCTTGTCGCGGCCGGTGTGTCGTCCATCGCCAGCGCGGCGATCGTCAACGACTGGAATCTCATCGTCCTCGGCAACGCCAACAACAGCAGCCAGGACATCGAGGGCCGCGCCTGGGTCGGCGGCAACTTCATCAGCAGCGGCTCGCCCACCGTCGCCAAGAACCTCGCCCCCGCCAGCAGCTTCCTCGGCAAGACCACCCTCGCCGTCGGCGGCAACGTCAGCGTTTCCAACCTCAACCAGCAGGCCGGCAACCTCCGCTACGGCGGCACGTTCTCCGGCAACTTCAACGCCAACGGCGGCGGCAACCGCGCTCAGGACGGCTCCATCGCCGCCCAGATCCCGTCGTACACCAGCGAGCTCGTCGGCCTCTCCAACTTCTACAAGGGTCTGAGCGCCAACAGCACCGCCACCTTCCCCAGCGGCCAGCCCGGCGGCGTCAGCTACAACGCCAATCCCGTCAACGGCCTGGCCGTCTTCAACGTCTCCGCCGCCAACGTCTTCAACAACAACCTCATCCAGCAGCTCAACCTCAACATCAACAGCGCCACCGCGATCGTCATCAACGTGAGCGGCACGACCATCAACTTCACCAACGGAAACATGGTCGGTGCGTGGACCAGCGCCTTCGCTCGCAGCAAGGTGATCTGGAACTTCCACGAAGCCACCAACATCTTCCTCGACCGCAACTTCAACGGCGCCATCCTCGCCCCCAACGCCCACCTCCGCAACACCACCGCCATCGACGGCTCGGTCTTCGTCAAGACCCTCCAGCAGGACGGCGAGATCCACCTCCCCAACTTCGCCGGCTACATCCCCACCCCCGGCACCGCCGCCCTCCTCGCCCTCGCCGGCCTCACCGCCGCGCGTCGGCGTCGCTGAGTGCACGACGGATCTCCATGCAGAACCACGCCGCCGAAAGGCGGCGTTTTCATTGGCCCACGCCCATCCCGCCGCCCGAGTACGCTCTGCCAGTCATGCCCGACCTCGTCCGCATCACCGACGTCTCCCCTCGCGACGGCCTCCAGAACGAGTCCGGCATCATCCCCACGCCCGACAAGGTCCGCCTCATCGAGCTGCTTTGCCACACGGGCGTCGACGAGATCGAGGTGACGAGCTTCGTGAGCCCCAAGTGGGTGCCGCAGTTGGGGGATGGAAGAGACGTCGTGAGGTTCGTGAGCCAACTCCCCCTCCCGGAGGGAGGGGGCAGGGGGAAGGGCGATCCGACGCCTGCGAGGAACCAGCTCACCGTCGCTCGCGCTCAGGCTCTTCGACGGACTATGACAGGCCCGGAGAAGGCGCTCTGGGCTGAACTCTCAGGCAAGCGACTAGCCGGATTGAAGTTTCGGCGTCAGCATCCGTTTGGTCCTTACATACTTGACGTGTTCTGTCCTTCGGCGCGACTTGTCATAGAGATCGATGGAATCACCCACGAGCATGTCGAAGCCAAACGACACGATGCGGAACGCACGGCGTACCTTGAATCGTTTGGACTTCGTGTCTTGCGCGTTTCGAACGATGCGGTTCTTCACGATCCTGATCTGGTTGCTCGGCAAGTGCTCCATGCGATTGCTGCGGACAGAACTTCGCCCTTCCCCCTACCCCCTCCCTCCGGGAGGGGGAGTGCGCGGCCGATCTTCTCCGCTCTCGTCCCGAACGAGCGCGGCATGCAATCCGCTCTCGACGCGAACCAGGCGTCACGCCGGAGTGTCATAGACAAGGTCTCGGTCTTCACCGCCGCCTCCGAGACCTTCTCGCAGAAGAACACCAACGCGTCGATCGCCGAAACGATCGAACGATTCCGTCCGGTGATCGATTCGGCACACATGCAAGGCCTCACGGTCCGCGGTTACGTCTCCTGTGTCATCGCCTGTCCCTTTGAGGGTCCAATCGATCCAAGCAAGGTCGCAGAAGTGTCGAAAGCGCTCACTGATATCGGCGTCGACGAGCTCGATCTCGGCGACACCATCGGAGCTGGCACCCGAGAGTCAACGACGACGATGCTTCATGCGGTCGATCGCGTCGCTCCGATCACGCACGGTCGAGTTCCAATCACTCTCCACCTCCACGACACATTCGGCCGCGCCGCCGAGTGCGTCCTCGCCGCCCTCGATCTCGGCGTCCGTTCCTTCGACGGCTCCGTCGCCGGCCTCGGCGGCTGCCCCTACGCCAGCAAGAAACTCCCCGACGGCACCATCCAGCGTGCTCCCGGCAACATCTCGACCGAACTGCTCGTCCAGACCATCAACGACGCCGGTTACCGCACCAACGTCAACCTCGACAAGCTCCGCGAAGCCGCCGCGTTCGCAAGCGAAATCGTTGCGAAGTCGCGAGCTGCGAACTCCACCTCAAGCAGTGGGGGAGCTCCGGCGTGATTACCTCCACAACCCACACCACCCCCCACGGCGACATCCTCGAACTCTCCCTCGCCCGCCCCGACAAACGCAACGCTCTCACCCCTGAGATGCTGACCGCACTCCGCGACCACATCGCGGCGGGCGCCGCACGGACTTCGGCGGTACCCGTATCCGACGCACCCGACGCACTCCACCAGCGAGCCGGGGCGTCCTCGCCTCGGCGCAGTGAACTCCCAAACTCACCGACGCTCGCATCTCCAGCCAACCTCCTCCCTCCCCGAGTCCTCCTCCTCTCCGGCCAAGGCCCCGCCTTCTGCGCCGGCTTCGATCTCTCTCTCTGCAAAGACCACCCCGACGGCAGCGTGATGCGTGCCCTCCTCTCCGGCCTCCACGACTGCATCGCCGCCCTTCGCTCGCTCGACATCCCCGTCGTCATCGCCGCGCACGGCTCGGCGATCGCCGGAGGCTGCGCCCTCCTCGGCGGCGGCGACATCATCCTCACCAACGTCCAGGCCAAGATCGGGTACCCCGTCCCGCGTCTCGGCGTCTCGCCCGCCGTCTCCGCCCCGTTTCTCCGCGACCTCACCCACGACGGCAACGCCCGTGCCCGCCTCGTCGAGAACACCCTCATCGACGGCCGCGCCGCCCTCCGCCTCGGCCTGGCACACGAGTGTCTCGACAGCGCCGACGCCGTGCACCCTCGCGCTCTGGCGATCTCTGCCGAGCTCGCATCTAAGTCCGCCGCCGCACTCGCCGCCACCAAGCGCTGGCTCGCCGAGATCGCTCCAATCCTCAACGCCGACAGCGGCCTGCAAGCGTCCCTCTTGCTCACCGGCGGCGAAGAAGAACGCCGCCTCCTGCCCCAGGCCTGGTCGAGGTCCTAATCCTTCAAGTAGCGACGCGTACTTCCGTCCCCGGTGGGGGAAATTGCTGGGCAGAACGCATTGAGAGGCCATTTACCACAGAGATCACGGAGAACACAGAGGAAGTCAGTGAAGCCAAGCCAAAGGCTCATTCACATCATCTCTTGTGTTCCTCTCCGTGTTCTCTGTGATCTCCGTGGTAAACCGCCTTTCCGATCGACGTCATTCCTCCGCGTTCTCCGCGTCCTCGGCGGTGAGCCGCTTTCCCTCTCGCCAGAATCGCAGAGCAACAATCGCCCATGTCCCTCGCCACCGTCACCACCGCCGGCCCCATCGCCACGCTAACGCTCAACCGCGCCGACGCCCGCAACGCGCTCTCGCTCGATCTGCTCCGCGATCTGCACGCCGCCGTCGATGATCTCGACGTCCGCATCGCCCGTGATCGCAACTTGCACGTCGTCGTGGTCACCGGCGCGGGCAAGGCCTTCTGCGCCGGCATGGACCTGAAGGCCGTGCTCGACAACCACGACCTCGCGCTACAGCTTCTCTCCACCCTCGCCAAGCTGACCATCAAGATCCGCAAGCTCCCCGCCGTCGTTGTCGCCAAGGTCAACGGGGCCGCCATCGGCGGCGGCTGCGGTCTCGCCTGCGTTTGCGATCTCGCCATCACCCACGCCGGCGCCAAAGTCGGCTTCCCCGAAGTCGATCTCGGCGTCTGCCCCGCCGTCGTCGCCCCGTGGCTGGTGCGCAAGGTCGGCTCCGGCCGCGCCCGCAAGGTCCTGCTCTCCGGCGGCCTCATGTCCGGTCAGCAAGCCTTCGACATCGGCATGATCGACGCCGTCTGCCCCTCCGCCGCCGACCTCGACAAGACGACCGACGAGATCACCACCCGCCTCGCGACCGGCGGCCCCCTCGCCCAGGCCGCCACCAAGAAACTCCTCAACGAGCTCGACGACTCGCTCAACGAATCGCTTGTGCTGCGCGCAGCTCAACTCTCCGCCGACGTGCTCCGCACGCCCGACGCACAAGCCCGGCTCCGAGCCAAGCTCTCGAGCTGATCCACGAGTTCACAAGCCGATGCGTCCTCGTTACCCCCGCGCCTTCTCTCCCCGCCTGCGGGGAGAGGACCGCTTCGCCGCAGGCGAAGCAGGTGAGGGCACTGCGGGCACCTGATGGCACTGTTACCTGATGAGCAAGAACCCTACGTAATCTTGCGGCCTTCGACGAAGTCTTCTAGTGTCGTCGCTGGCGATCCAGCAACACCGTCGACAACTGATCGGACGCCAACGCCGTTCGCGACGCCACAAAGATCGAACGTGTCGCCGCCGGATGCGACTCCAGCGTCCAGTCGATCGGGAACTCCGCGTGCCGCGGCTGCGTCACCGGCACCGCGACATACGCGAACCGCTGCTTCAACTGCTCCCACACCCACGACCGGGTCGGTCGCGATCCCATCCCCGACACCGCAGCGCCCGCGAGCTCCGCGTCCTCCGCCCACATGTTTGGTCCGGGCGTGCCGCCCGGCTTGACGATTGTCTCCAGCAGCAACACGCCCCGCGTCGCCTCCGCCAGGTAGTCCAACGCCAGGTCGGGACGCGACACGTGGTACAGCACGCCGTACGCGAACACCACGTCGTAGGCCGTGCCCGGTCCGGCGCTCGGCGGCGGATCCAGATCCAGCAGCTCCGTCGTTACGCTCGACTCGTGCTCGTAGCGCTGGCGCAATACTTCGAAGTTGTCCGGCCTCCCCTCGGTCGAGTGCACGCGGCAGCCGCGATCCAAAAAGAAGGTCGTCAGATCACCGATCCCCGCGCCCACCTCCAACACCGACTGGTTCTCCAGTTTCAGCCCCAAGCTCGCCAGGTGCTCCAGCCGTCGCGCCGTGTTGCGCAGGTACCGGTCCGAATGAAAATCGCCCTGCGGCGTGCCCGCGATCGCAGACGCGAGATCAAGTGTGTTCGGAGCCGCAGTTGAACGCTGAAGAACCCGTGTCATGCCATCAACATCGGCTTATAGGGCCTGCCTCCAAAATGCCCGCCACGACATTTCCGCCCCCGCGACGACTCAACCACCACCCCTCACGAGGCCGATAACCCAGCCCATGCGCATCATCACCGGGCAGGTCCATCGCGAGGCGTTTCTGAAGGCGATCAAGCCGGGCATGCGCGTCCTCGAGTGGGGATCCGGCGGCTCCACCCTCTGGCTCGCCGACCGACTGCCCGAACGCGCCACCCTCACGAGCATCGACCACGATGCCAAGTGGAACACCATCGTCCGCGACAAGATCGGCCCGCGCGACAACGTCCGACTCCTGCTCGTGCCCCCAGCCGCACCCCTGGGTGCCAACGCCACCATCGACGAAGAAGACCCGACCCACCTCCACGACTACATCCACGCGGTCGATGGCGAGCAGTTCGACCTCATCTTCGTCGACGGCGTCGCCCGTGGCGCTTGCATGGACCACGCCCGCTCACTCCTGAAGCCCGGCGGCGTCATTTATCTCCACGACGCCCATCGCGCCTGGTACGACCACGCCAAGTCCCTCTTCATCGAGCACGGCACCATTGGCTCCTGTCCCGAATACCCCGGCCCCACGATGTGGTGGGGCGGCCTTGCGCCGGAAGCCCCCAAGTACTCCAGGGGAGCGCTCCCCATCGTCCTCTGCTTCTACACCGTCAACACGCCCTACGAAGAAGAAGTCAAGCGCCTCCGAGAGTCCTGCCAGCGGCTCGGCCTCGAGCACGAGATCCGCGGCGTACCCGCCCTCGCGAACTGGGAACGCGCCTGCGCCTACAAGGCCCGGTTCATCCTCAATGAGTACCGCCGCCTCGACCGCCCGGTCCTTTGGTGCGACGCTGATGCGGTGATCCACGAGCTGCCGATGCTCCTCGCCGGCGCCGAGCCCGATTTCGCCATCGGCAAGGCCGCGGGCTGGCAGTTCGCCAGCGGCACGATCTACTTCAACCGCACCGAGATCGCGCAGTCGCTGCTCGAAAACTGGGTGCAGCGCTGCGAAGCCAACCCCGAGATCTGGGATCAGATCCACCTCGACAGCGCGTGGGAGCATCTCGCCGCAACCCGCCCCCTCCGCACCATGTGGCTGCCCCAGAGCTACGTCAAGATTTACGACATGGCGTGGGAACCACGGCTGGAAGCGTGCGGCGCCGCCAAGCCCGTCATCGAGCATTTCCAGGCATCGCGCCGCCACAAGTCCGCCGTCGGTTCCTCTGTGCCCCGCGTCATGCTCCCCCCCGAGCCCGATCTCATCGCCGCTCGCAAGGCCTGCCGCCCCCGCGAATGTTGGTACGACCACCGCTTCGTGCTCCGCCCCGAAGCTCCGCTGCCTGCAGAGTGGGGGCGCAAGCTCGCGAGCTAGCCCGCGCGTCATCTTCACCGCCGCTGTATGCTCGCGGAGCATGACCACCGCTCAACCCTTCCCACTCCACCGCGACGCCGACGGCGAATTCGCCGGCATCATCACCATCAAGCTCGAACAACCCGGCAAACCCGTGGTCGTCCTTGACCTCGAGCTCATTCAGCGTCTCGAAGCCACCCTGAAGTCCATCCCCCGCGACTGCCGCGGCCTCGTCCTCGCCAGCGCCAGCGAACGCGTCTTCGTCGCCGGGGCCGACCTGAAAACCATTTCAGAGGCATCGGACGATCAGCTCCACCGCTACCTCGAATACGGGTCGCGCGTCTTCTGCATGCTCGGCACCTTGCACTGCCCGACCATCGCCGCCATCAACGGCGCCGCACTCGGCGGCGGCCTTGAGCTTCCCATGCACTGCGACGCCATGGTCGCCGCTCCCCCGGCACCCCGCGACGGCAATCCTGGCAAGCCCTATCCGGTCGGCCTCCCCGAAGCCGGCCTCGGGCTCTGCCCGGGCTGGGGGGGCACCAACCTCCTGCCAGCGTGGGAATCCGACCCCGCGGCCGCCATACAACGCACCATTCTCGGCAAGCCCATGCTGTACGACGAAGCCGCGGCATCCGGCCTCTTCACCGCCATCGCCCCCTCGCAGTCCGAGCTCCTTCCCACGGCCAAACGCTGGCTCGTCCAAGCCGCCAAAAGCGGTTACCCGAAGCACAATGGAGAAGTCGAGCCCTGGCAGCAGGATCCCGCCCAAGCCAACAAGACCCTCGCCGCTCTCAACGCCCTTCGAGCCGAGCTGACCGTCAGCGACCAGACCCACGCCGTCTTCGACGCCCTGCACGCCGGGCTGACCCAGGGCTATCAAGCCGCCCTCGCCGTCGAACGCCGCTATCTGGTCCAGCTTCGTCACACCCCGGCCGCCAAAGCCGCGCTTACAGCGTTCTTCGCCAAGTCCAAGTAAGCGGACGCAAGCCATCCAACCACCGCCGGCTCGGTCACCCTCCCGATCCCGAAATCGCATCCGTCGGGGGTTTCCCCGCGACAGGAACAGGGAAAGAATGGCAGAGTCCCTCATTCGCGAAGAGTGGGGGGATGAGGCCGCGCGATCATTGTCGATACGCGGCATCGAAGCACCGTCCCGCGCTCGCGGCAGAAACTCACTTCGGAGCACCAGCACATGGCCGACCTCAAATCGATGAAGATGTCCGACAAGGACCGCAAGCTCATCGAGGACGCAGAAGCACTGCTCGGCCCCGAGCCCACCAAGCTCGGCTTCGTCAAGAACATGTTCTGGGGCAACCTCCGCACCGATCTCGTCTTCCCCTATCCGGTGCAGGACGCGAAGGAGACCGCCGAGTGCGATCAGCTCCTCGCTCGCCTCGACGACTACCTACGCAACGAGCACCCCGCGATCACCATTGATCAAGACCAAGAGATCCCGCGCTGGGTCATCGATCGTCTCTTCGAACTCGGCGTGATGGGCATGACCATCCCCAAGGAGTTCGGCGGCCTCGGGCTCGGCATCACCTCGTACAACCGCGTCCTCGAGCGCATCGGCCACTCCTGCGGCTCGACCGCGGTGCTCGTCAGTGCGCACCAGTCGATCGGCTGCAAGGCCGTCATGCTCTTCGGCAACACCGAGCAGAAGGCCAAGTGGCTCCCGCACCTCGCCAAGGACTGGGTCTCCGCCTTCTGCCTCTCCGAGCCCAACGTCGGCTGCGACGCCGGCGGCCAGGAGACCCGCTGCGAGAAGACCCCCGACGGCGAGCACTACATCCTCAACGGTGAAAAGAAGTGGGCCACCAGCGGCGCCATCTCCGGCCTCTTCACCGTGATGGCCAAGCAGAAGATCGTCAACCCCAAGACCGGTAAGGAAGAAGAGAAGGTCACCGCCCTCGTCTGTCACCCCGACATGGAAGGCGTCGAGATCTTCCAGAAGAACCGCAGCAAGTGCGGCATCCGCGGCACCTGGCAGGCCCGCATCCGCTTCCACAACGTCAAGGTCCCCAAGTGGAACCTCCTCGGCCAGGAAGGTCGCGGCCTCAACATCGCGCTCACCTGCCTCAACTACGGCCGCTGCACCCTTTCCGCCGGCATGCTCGGCGGCGCCCGCAAGGTCCGCGATCAGGCCACCAAGTGGTCTCGCACTCGCTACCAGTTCCAGCGCCCGCTCTCCGATTTCGAGCTCGTTCAGAAGAACCTTGCCACCATGGCCGCCCTCGATTACGCCATGGACAGCGTGCTCTACATGACCACCGGCATGCTCGACCGGCATGACGAGGACATCATGCTCGAGACGGCGATCTGCAAGGTCTTCTGTTCCGAAATGGGCTGGCGCGTCACCAACTGCGGCATGCAGATCATGGGCGGCGAGTCTTACATGACCGAGAACGAGGTCGAGCGCGTCTTCCGCGACTCCCGCATCAACCTCATCGTCGAAGGCGCCAACGAGGTCATGCAGTCGTTCATCTTCGCCTACGGCGGCAAGCAGCTCGCCGAGAACATGCTCAGCGTCAAGAACGCTCTGGGCTGGAACAAGGACGAAGGCCTCGGCGCCAACATCGGGCGCATCCTCAAGAACTCCACCAATTTCACCCTTCTGCGCGCCGCCGTCCCGCTCGGCATCGAGATCTTCCTCGGCATCCGCCGCAAACTCCCCGCCATCCCGCGCGTGCACGACTCGCTCCGTGCCCAGGCCGAGCGCCTCGCCTGGCTGATCCGCGAGCACAGCCACCAATTCAAGCGGGCCAGCAAGCACTACGAGGAAGCCATCATCACCCGCCAGTGCGTGCAGGCCCGTCTCGCCGACAACGCCATGTGGCTCCACGCCTTCGCCTGCACCCTCAGCAAGCTCGACCAGGACCTCCGCCGCGGCGGCGAGGGTGCCGAGTTCGACCGCGACAAGGCCGCCGCGTTCTACTTCTTCGACATGGTCGAGCAAGAGTTCTACCAGAACATCCGCTCGCTCTACGACAACGCGGACCAGAGCATGCTCAAGGCCGCCGCCGCCGCCATCAAGCACGCCGACACCATGCCCAACAGCGAGTACGCGATCCCTGAGAAATCGCCGATCGCTAAGGGCACCGGCCGCACGCTCAAGCAAGACGGCATCAAGCAGTTCCCCGGCAGCCCAACGGTGGGGGCGGGGACGCGCTGAGTTCGATCACAAAGGCCCCTCGCAAGAGGGGCCTTTCGCTTCCCGGGAGCGGGGCCTTCTAGGCCCCGGCGTCAAACACAAAGGGGGCGGGGCCTTCTAGGCCCCGGCGTCTCTCCCCTTCTCTCGCTTCGCGGGACCTAGAAGGTCCCGCCCCCATCCAAACTCAATCCCACGGCTATCCTGTCTTCACGAGCCCGGAGCCCATCGATGCCCAAGAAGACCGCTTACTCCGCCCAGATCGAGTACATCCAAGTCATGGACGAGCACGGCGAGGTCGATCCCGCCCTCGCCCGCGGCTTGCTCGACGATCAAGAGATCCTCGCCCTCTACCAGTTCATGGTCGAGTGCCGCCAGCTCGACGAGATCGCCTTCAAGCTCCAGCGCTCCGGCCGCATGGGCACCTACCCGCAGAACAAGGGCCAGGAAGCCGCCGCCATCGGCACCGCCTACGCCGCCAAGAAGGGACAGGACTTCCTCGTCCCCTGCTACCGCGAGAACGCCGCCCTCTTCATGCACGGCCTGCCCATGCACTACGTCCTCCTCCACTGGATGGGCGACGAACGCGGCAACCAGATCCCGCCCGGCGTCTGCCAGCTCCCGCTCTGCATCCCCATCGGCACCCAGATGCTCCACGCCACCGGCATCGCCTGGGCCTTCAAGATGCGCAAGGAGCCGAGAGTGGCGCTCACCTACTTCGGCGACGGCGCGACCAGCGAAGGCGACTTCCACGAGGCGATGAACTTCGCCAGCGTCTTCCAGGTGCCGTGCGTCTTCATCTGCCAGAACAACCAGTGGGCCATCAGCGTGCCGCGTGAGACGCAGATGAACTCCGAGACCGTCGCGCAGAAGGCCCTCGCCTACGACATGCCGTGCGTGCTCGTCGACGGCAACGACCTCCTCGCCGTCTACAAGGCCTCAAAGGAAGCCATCGAACGCGCCCGCAGCGGCGGCGGCCCCTCCTTCATCGAGGCCGTGACGTATCGCCTTGCCGATCACACTACCGCCGACGACGCCCGCCGCTACCGCGACCCCAAGGAAGTCGAAGCCTGGATCGCCAAGGACCCGATCATCCGCCTCCGCAAGTACCTCGAGAAGAAGAACCTCTGGGACGAGTCCAAGGAGCAGGCCCTGCAGGAACGCTCCAAGGTCAAGGTCGCCGACGTCGTCAAGACCGCCGAGGGCATCGCCAAGCCCAGCACCGACGACATCTTTGACTACACCTTCGAGACGCTCAACGCCGAACTCGAGAAGCAGAAGCGCACGATGCGGACGAGCAGCCTCGGGCAGGATCCGAGCCAGACCGGGCTCGCGGCCGAGGCGGAATTGGTCAAATAGCAAATGGCAAAGAGCCAAATGCTCGAGAACGGAGCCGTTGATGGGTCGGTTGCAACCGACATTTCTGCCGCGTGTCGAAGCGTTCAGCAACGCCATGGTCGACGTTGCCGAGCACCTGATTCGCGAGCGTCGGTTCAGCAGAATCGCGGATCAGATCGCGGCCGCGGGAAGTTCAGTCGGTGCCAACAGTTTCGAAGCCGACGAAGCGATGAGCCGTGCCCACTTCGTCAAGACTCTTTGCATCGTGATCAAGGAATTGAACGAGTGCCGGTTCTGGCTTCGATTGTGTCAAACCCGCAAGTGGCTGGAGCTCGAGCGCAGCCAGAAGCTTCTGGCCGAGGCGACAGAACTCAAGACTATCTGCGGAGCGATCGTGTCCCGTACTCGAAAGAACGGTCTGAAACCCCGCCCCCGAACCGAAGTGCCTTGATTTAGCCATTTGCCATTTGCTGTTTAGCCCTTTCCGGAGCTCGAAATGCCCCGCACCGACGTCATGAAGCAAAAAGGCCTCACTCTCGTTGACGCCATCAACGAAGGCCTCGAACAGGAAATGCACCGCGACTCCCGCATTGTCCTCCTCGGCGAGGACGTCGGGCACAACGGCGGCGTCTTCCGCGTCACCGAAGGCCTCCAGAAGATCTTCGGCAAGGACCGCGTCATCGACACCCCCCTCGCCGAGTCCGGCATCATGGGCACCGCCATCGGCCTCGCCATGGCCGGCATGCGTCCCATCCCCGAGATCCAGTTCGAAGGCTTCCTCGGCCCGGCGTACGACCAGCTCACCAACCACGCCGCTCGCTACCGCAGCCGCACCCGCGGCGCCGTGACCATCCCGCTCACCGTCCGCGTCCCCGTCGGCGGCGGCATCCACGCCCCCGAGCTTCACTCCGACTCACCCGAGGCCATCTACGCCCACACCCCCGGCCTCAAGGTCGTCATGCCCAGCACGCCCCACGACGCCAAGGGCCTGCTCCTCTCCGCCATCCGCGACCCCGACCCCGTCGTCTTCTTCGAGCCCAAGCGCGTCTACCGCTCCTTCCGCGAGGAAGTGCCCGAAGGCGACTACACGATTCCGATCGGCCAGGCCAAGGTCGTCAGCGAAGGCACCGACCTCACGCTCGTCACCTGGGGCGCCAGCGTCTTCGAATGCCTCGCCGCCATCGACAAGATGCCCGAGGACGTCTCGATCGAGCTCATCGACCTCCGCACCATCTACCCCATCGACACCGACACCATCATCCAGTCCGTCCAGAAGACCGGCCGCTGCGTGATCGTCCACGAAGCCCCCAAGACCTGCGGCTTCGGAGCCGAGCTCTCCGCCCAGATCCAGGAACACTGCTTCCTGCACCTCAAAGCCCCCGTCCAGCGCGTCGCCGGCTTCGACACGGTGATGCCGTACTACAAGCTCGAACTCGAATACCTGCCCGACTCGAAGCGGATCAGCGAAAGCGTCACGCAAACGCTGGCGTACTGAACCTCAAGTAGAATGCACGTCTCGCCTTTCTCCGTGTGCTCCCGTCTTCGCCTGCCTTGATTGGCCATTTGCTATTTGCCATTTGGCCCTTTTCTCAGAGCCTCCCCCCATGGCGCATCACAAATCGACCAACCCCGACGAATTCATCCTCCCCGACCTCGGCGAGGGCGTCCACGAAGCCGAGCTCATCAAGTGGCGGGTCAAGGTCGGTGACACCGTCGCCGAACACGACATCCTCGCCGAGATGGAGACCGACAAGGCCCTCGTCGAAGTCCCCTCGCCCCGCGCCGGCACCATTGCCTCGCTCAACGGCAACGAAGGCGAGATTCTGAAGGTCGGCAACGTCCTCGTCACCTACCAGGCCAGCGGCTCCCAACGAGCCCCGAGCGTGAGCGAGGGGTCCGCCCACGCCCACGCATCCTCCTCTCACCCCTCACCCCTCACCCCTTCCCACTCTTCAACCGCCGTCATCGACGCCCCCGAACCCTCCGCTGAACGCGAAGACGCCGGCACCGTCGTCGGCAAGATGGGCGGCGAGCTCGCCGGCATGTCCGCCGCCCCCGGCAAGGCCCTCGCCACCCCCGCCGTCCGCCGCCTCGCCCGCGACCTCGGCCTCGACATCGACTCCATCACCGGCACCGGCATCGGCGGCCGCGTCACCGAAAAAGACGTCCGCAACGCCACCAGCACTCCCCCCCTCCCCGAGGGAGGGGGCAGGGGGAAGGGTTCGCCTTCTGCCCTGACCGCCGCGGCGCCCTCAGCCCCCGGCCGCAACGCCGCCCCGTCGTTCATCCCTCCCGCCCCCGCTCCGCGCCCCGCCGCGCCCGCTCCAGCCCCACGTCCTTCTCACCCCTCACCCCTCACCCCTTCCAACTACGCCGCCCCCGACGCCGACATCCGCATCCCCTTCCGCGGCGTGCGTCGCACCATCGCCAACCGTCTCCGCCAGTCCATCAACCAGGCCGTCCACTTCACCGTCATGGATGAAGCCGACGTCACCGCCCTCGAATCCCTCCGCAAGAAGCTCGCCGCCGCCAGCGGCGAGAAGGTCTCCTTCCTCCCCTTCGTCGCCGCCGCCGTCGCCCGCGTCCTCAACCAGTCCCAGTTCCGCGCCCTCAACGCCACCGTTGAGGAA
>DASVYC010000067.1:0-51817 GCA_036392375.1 Phycisphaerales bacterium | reverse complement strand
CGACATCACCGTGCTCGGCCGCGGCACCGTGCGCGGCGCGCTCACCGCCATCGGCAGCGACGCCACCCAGCCCTCCAGCCCAACCGCGGGAGGCGGGCTGCAGTTCGGAGGCGGCAGCGGCAACTTCGGACTCTTCGGCGGCTTTGGCACGAGCGGCTCCGGCGCTGGGGGCAACGGCGGGCTCGGGGGCAACGGCGGCAGCGGCGGCGCCGGTGGCGACGGCGCGCCCGGGGGAAAGGCAGGCGGCGGCGCGGGCGGCACGATTCGCGTCCTCGCCACCGAGTTCGATTTCGCCGCCAGCGTCAACGTGCAGGGCGGCAGGAACTCCGCCGCCGATGCCCGGGCCGCGAGCGGGCGTCTGCAGGTCGGTGCCCACGTCGCGGACGCCTACGCGCCCGGCGCCGTCAACGGCAGCGTCGCGATCCTCGAAGCGCCGACCGACGCCAACCCCTTCTTCGACGGCGCGCCCCGCACGCAGTACATCGCCAACCTCAGCGGCGGCGCCGCGATCGCGGGTGTCGTGCCCGGGCTGAGCGCCACCGGCATGCTCGCGGGGATCGAGATCCCGCCCGACGCAGTCGGGGCGATCGTTTTCACGATCATCGATTTCCCGCCGTTGCGGTACAACGTCTCCAACACCACCGCGTGGCTGCTCCTGAACCTGTCGGGCACACCGCTCAACTCCCCGATGTGGGGCGCCGGCCGCGCGGGCTTCAAGGCCACGCTCAAGCAGTTTGGTTGGGCCAAGGACAACCGCTTCGGCGGGCTCGGTCCCTCGACTCTCTTCGCCCTTCCCGCGGACGCTGTGTACGCGACCACCACCAACGGGCCGCTGGACCTGCTGAGCTTCATGTCGGTCTCGGCGACCAGCAACGGCGAGCCCGTGTCCATCGACAACGAAACGATCTACTTGAACGAGGTTCTGTTCCTGCGGCTGCCGCCCCCCGAATGCGCAGGAGACTTCAACGCAGACCGCTTCGTGGACGACGCCGACTTCGTGCAGTTCGCGGCGATGTACGAGCTTCTGGAGTGCGCCGCGCCCGGCATGCCCGCGGAGTGTCCCGGGGACTTGAACGCCGACCGCTTCGTGGACGACGCGGACTTCGTGCTTTTCGCCTCGGCGTACGAGACGCTGTGGTGTCCCTTCTGAGAGTTTCACCCTGCGTGCGGGGCAAGTGGTGAGAATCCCTCCTCCCGAATCGGGTGATATCACGGCGGAAACTGGGTGATCTGGTCACGCGCGGCAAGGCGTGAGGCGTGCGCCACCCCGCACGATGGCAACTCTGCCGAGTTCGGACGGACCTTCGGCTGCTTTCATCCGATGACGCTCCGGCGCGTCACGCGCAGGGAGGTTCCAGGGCATGTCGACCGATTGCAGCCGCCCAAAGGCAACATGGAAGTGGTGCGCCCTGTTCGCGACCCTGTTGCTCGCGTGGGGGGCGCAAGCCTCCGACGTCTGTCAAGAGACGAACCACGTCGCCATCTCGGCGACGGGCATCGGGTGGATCGATTTCTTCACCGCGGGCGGCTACTACATGCCCCGCACCCACTGCCTCACGCTCGCCGACGGCAAGAGCGACTGGCCCTGGATCGTCGCGCTGCTCATCCTCACCGCGGGTGTGATCGTGACCTACCTGCGGATCTTCGTGTTCTGGATCAAGTCCTACTTCAGCGAGCGTCCTCAGGATCGCAACCCCAAGCTCGTCCAGCTCGCGGGCGTCTTCCTCTTCTGCGCGATCTGCGGCTACGCGATGTCGCTGCTCATGTTCGTCTGGCCGGCCTACCGCCTGCTCGCGTTCTTCCTTTTGGCGCTCAACGCGTGCAGTTGGGCGTTCTGCTGGGATATCGAGCGGTTCAAGAAGGCCTTCTCCGCCGACCGCTTGGAGCGGCAGCTCCGCGAGACGCTCGAGTCGCGAGCTCGTGAGCTGGAGGCCGAGGTCCGCCAGCGGACCCGCGAAGCCAACCGCCTCGCCGAGATCGCGCGCCGCACCGCCAACGCGGTGGTGATCACCGACCGCGCCGGCCGCGTGGAATGGGTGAACGAGGGCTTCACCCGCATGACCGGGTTCTCGAGCGAGGAGATCGTGGGTCGCAAGCCGGGCGAGGTGCTGCAGGGGCCGCTGTCGGACCAGAAGGAGATCCAGAGGATCCGCGACGCCGTCGCGCGGGGCGAGTCGGTGACCGCGGAGCTGTTGAACTATCACAAGGACGGCCGCACCTACATGATCCGCATCGAGATCGAGCCTCTGCGCAACGAGGACGGCTCGCTCAACGGATTCATGGCGATCGAGTCGGACGTGACGGCCCAACGCGAGAGCGAACGCAAGATCCGCGAGCAGGGCGAGCGGATGGCCACCCTGGTGCAGAACCTGCCCGGCGTGGCGTTCCGCGTCGCGTGCGACGAGCACTGGACCAATCTGTTCGTCAGCGACGCCATCGAGAAGCTCACCGGCTACCCGGCCTCGGACTTCATCAACAACGCCGTGCGCGATTGCGCCAGCATCACGCACCCCGACGATCTCGGGACCGTCGAGAGCGCGGTGACCGAGGCGATCGAGAAGCGTTCGGGCTACAGCGTCGAGTACCGCATCATCCACCGCTCCGGGGCGGTGCGCTGGGTCAACGAGCGCGCCAGCGTGATTTTCGACGGCGACAAACCCATGTACCTCGACGGGGCTCATTACGACATCACCGAGCTCCGCGAGGCCCGCGAGGCCGCCAGCGCCGCGAGCCAGTCCAAGAGCGAGTTCCTCGCCAACATGAGCCACGAGATCCGCACCCCCATGACCGCCATCCTGGGCTTCGCCGATCTCCTCAGCGAGTCGGCCGCCCGCAGCGGCGACGCCGAGGCGATCGATCACGTGGACACGATCCGCCGCAACGGCCAGCACTTGCTCGCGCTCATCAACGACATCCTGGACCTCTCCAAGATCGAGGCCGGCAAGATGACCGTTGAGAGCGTGGACCTCTCGCCCCGCAACCTCATCGAGGACGCGCTGCAGACGCTGGCCGGGCGGGCGGCGGAGAAGGGCATCGCCCTCCGGGCCGAGATCGCGCCCGACCTCCCGGCGTCCATCCGCAGCGACCCGCTCCGCATGCGCCAGGTCCTGCTGAACCTGCTGGGCAACGCCATCAAGTTCACGCACCACGGCTCGGTGACCCTCCGCGCCTCGGTCGTGACAGGAACCACGCCCTTGCTTCGCTGCGAGATCACCGACACGGGCGTGGGTATGACCCCCGAGCAGGTGGCGCGGCTGTTCCGTCCCTTCGAGCAGGCCGACTCATCCACCACCCGCCGCTTCGGCGGCACGGGGCTGGGTCTGCGCATCAGCCGCCGGCTCACCGAGCTCCTGGGCGGCGGCATCGAGGTTTCGAGCGAACCCGGACGAGGCAGCCGCTTCGTCGCAACCTTCGCGCTCACCGAGGGGGCCGACAGCCTGGCGGCGATCGCTGTTCCGGTGGTGGAGCACGAGACCTCGCTGCGTGACATCCGCGTGCTCCTCGCCGAGGACGGCGTGGACAACGTGCGGCTCATCACCCACGTGCTCCGCCGCGCGGGCGCATCGGTCACCGCCGTCGGCAACGGCGAGGAGTTGCTCGCGGCCCTCACCGTCGACGGCGACGCGTCCTCGCCGCTGCGCCCGCACCACGGCTTCGACCTCATCATCACCGACATCCAGATGCCCGTGATGGACGGCTTCGAAGCGGTGCGACGCTTCCGGGCCGCGGGCGGGACGACCGGCGTCGTGGCGCTCACGGCTCACGCGATGAGCGGCGACCGCGAGAAGTGCCTCCTCGCCGGGTGCGACGGCTACGCCACCAAGCCGGTCGATCGCGTCTCCTTCATCGCCGTGTGCCGACGCGTGCTGCAGAGCAAGCGCCACCTCCGCGAGGCGTGCGAGGCGGCCTGACGCTTCCCGCTCCCTGATGTCGCTCACGGCTCGGTGCGGATGGTCGCGGTCTTGGGCTCCACCTGGGCCGGCTCGGGGTAATCGATCCGCGAGTGGTGGATGCCCGCGAGCGTGCGGCTGACGCTCTCGGTGATGCGGTGCAGATCGCGGAGCGAGATGTCGCAGTCCTCGAACTGTCCGTCGAGCAGCCGCTTGTTGGCGATCGATTGCACCAGTGATTCCAGCCGCGCCGGCGTCGGGTCGTCCAGCGCCCGGGCCGCGCTCTCGACCGCGTCGGCGACCATCAGGATCGCGGCCTCGCGGGTCTGTGGCCGCGGGCCGGGGTAGCGGTACTCGTACTCATCGGGCACGTGCACGTCGTCCTCGGCGAGACCCTGGCTCTCGGCGGCGTCGAGGGCACGCTTTCGGGCGCGGTGGTAGAAGTACTCGACCAGCGTGGTGCCGTGGTGGCTCTCGATGAAGTGCTGGATGCTGAGGGGGAGCGCGTAGGCGCGGGCCATCTCGACGCCGTCTTTCACGTGCCCGACCACGACGAGCAGGCTCATCGCGGGGGTGAGCTTGTCGTGCTTGTTGGGCCCGCCGCCCTGATTCTCCACGAAGTACTCGGGCTTGTTCATCTTTCCGATGTCGTGGTAGAGGGCGCCGACGTACGCGAGCAGGCTGTTGGCGCCGATCGCCTCCGCGGCGGACTCGGCGATGTTGGCGACCGTGACGCTGTGGTTATACGTGCCCGGGGCCCGCATCTGCAGCTCGCGGAGCAGCGGGTGCTTGGGGTCGCGCAGCTCGATCAGCGTCATCCCTGTGGTGATGTCAAACAGACGCTCGATGCTTGGGAGGATGAACAGGATCGCCCCGCCCAGGATCACCGCCGCGACGCCGGCCAGCGCCGCGTCCGCGGCGATCTCCCACACCGCGCTCACCGGCGTCAGCGGGCGCTCGATGGACCCGATGAGCCCCGTGGCGGCGGCGACCGCGACGCCCGTCGCCAGAGACATGCGGATCACGCTCGCCCGGTCGCGGACATCGTGCAGGAAGAGCACCGCCGAGCAGATGCCCAGCAGCATGATCGCGTACTCGCCGGTCGAGAGCTGCAGCGCGAGCGACACGAGCAGGCCGTGGAGCACGCCGTAGGCCAGCGCCACCCGCTGGTCGTAGGCGATGCAAAGCAGGATCGCGACGAAGATAGTGGGCACGATCGCGGTGGCCGCGGCCATCTCGGGCTTGAACGCCGTGCCGATCACCGCTCCGCCCAGGGCAGACGCCAGCAGCACGCACACGCCGATGATCCGCCGGGTGTTGCGCCGGATGCCCGAGGCGAAGAGCGCGGTGTACGCGATCAGCGCCAGCGTGATCGCGGTGATCACCGCCGCCAAGGACGCGTCGCGCAGCCACACCCGCCACTTGTCGGCGTCCCGGTCGAACGCGGCCATCTCGGCCCGGTACAGGGCGAGCTGCGCGTCGGTGAGCACATCGCCGCGGCGGAAGATGATCTGGCCCGCGGGGCTCTCGCTGATCACGGTCTGCACATCGGCCGCGGCCGCGTCCTTCGCCAGCGCCGTCCCCGTCTCGTCGAACTTGAACGTGGGCTTGCCGAGCCTGACGGTGCGGTCCACCGCGAGCTGACGGAGCACGCCGGAGAACCCCGCCTCGCGTGCGATCGAGAGCAGCCCCTGGCGGAGCTTGGCCTCATCACCGATATTCAGTACATCGCGGCGCGAGACGCCCGGCTGCAGCGTGACCTTCGCGGGCTTGCCGTCGGCGGCGGGCTCCTCAAACGCCAGCGTGATCTCGGTGTGCAGGCCCTCCTGCGTCGCCCGCTGCCACGTGGCGGCATCGAGCAGAGGGCTGATCCGCAGGCCGTCCATGTATTCCTCGACCGTGCCGCGCCACTGATTCGACGGCTCCCCGTTGGTCGCCTCGGCCTTGATCGCGGCGAGCGCTTCAGGCGTGAGCTTGAACTGCTCCTTGATGGACGCCTCCACCTGATCGACCGACTCCACGCGGGCGAGTGTGCGGGGCAGGTTGAGCAGCGAGGCCCGAAGCTCCTGCAGCACCGGCAGGTCCGCCGCAAAGACCCAGGGCGTGCGCTGCCGCGCGGCCTCGCGGGCCCGCTCGGTCGCTTCTTTATCTTCACTCTTGATCGGCACCCGCACCAGCCGCGTATCGACCATCACCCGTCCGACCGCCACCAGGGGCTGACGCCGTGCCCACACCGAGAGCGCCGTCGCCGTCAGCACGAAGCACAACGCCGCCACGATCGCCATCGCGATGTTGGGCGTCGCGAACAGGGGGCTGAGCTTGCCAGCGACCGCCTCGGCGATCCGCGTTGAGGCCCGGTGCTTGGCCCGGATCGCCTCGGCCCGCGACTGCGGCTTGGAAGACTCGCCGGGCATCAGATCTCACCGCCTTCGAGCTCGGTGTCTTGCGCCTCGTCCTCGTCGCCGTAAGCCTCGATGATCCGTTGCACGATCGGGTGGCGGACGACGTCGATCTTGGTGAGCTGCGAGAAGCCCACGCCGTTGGTCCGGTTGAGGCGTCGGACCGCGTCGATCAGCCCGCTCTCGCGCGGATCGGGCAGGTCGATCTGCGTGGTGTCGCCGGTCACGATCATCTTGCTGCCGTGGCCCAGGCGGGTCAGGAACATCTTCATCTGGCCCTTGGTGGTGTTCTGGGCCTCGTCGAGGATGATGACCGCGTGGTTGAGCGTGCGACCGCGCATGTAGGCCAGCGGCACGACCTCGATCACGTCGCTGGCCATGAAACGCTGGATCGTGCCGAAGTCCATCATGTCATGCAGCCCGTCCAGCAGCGGGCGCAAGTACGGGTTCACCTTGGCCTGCAGGTCGCCGGGCAGGTAGCCCAGCTTCTCGCCCGCCTCGACCGCGGGCCGGACCAGGATCAGCTTGCGGCAGCGGTCCGTTTTGAGCAGGTGCACCGCCGCCGCCACCGCGAGGTACGTCTTGCCCGTGCCCGCCGGGCCGACGCAGAACACCAGATCGTGATCGCGGATCGCCTCGATATACGCCTGCTGGTTGATGGTCTTGGGTTTGACGGGGCGCCCCGCGCTGAAGACGGCGAGCCGGCCGTCCCAGTCTTCCAGCGGCGCCGCTGTCATGGTCGGATCGTCGAAGGCGTCGCTGCCGCCCACCCGCCCGCGCTTGTCCTCGCTGATCGACTCCTCGCTGATCAGGTCCATGACCTGCTGGCGGGTGAGGGTCTTGGTGTCTTCTGCGGCCTCGTTGAGACGCTCCAGCACCCGGCGCCCGATGGTCACCGGCGTCCGCTCGCCCCGCAGGTGGACGACGGTGTCGCGGGCGCTGACGCTGATGCCCAGGGCCTCGCGGAGGATCTTGAGGTTGCGCTCCGCCGAGCCCAACACCGCGACCCGTTTGGGGCCGGTGGGCACACGCAGGGAGACTTCGAGTCGGTCGGTCGCTGGCACGTTGTGGACGGCGTGCGCCGCCCTCCCGAAATCCGCCCGGACGACCGGTGCGGCGAAACAAGTGTACGGAAACCGCGGCCCACGCCGCACGGATCGGACAGGTCTCCCCCAAACCCCGAATCGAGACCCCCTGAGTATGCGCCCCGGCAACGATCGGGGGCCGTCACTATCATCGACATATTCCCGGACGTGCTTATGACCAAACAAAAATCGAATACAACCACTCTCGGACGCGTCGCGGCTTGTGCCATCGCCTGTTTAGGGGTGATCGGGGTAGGCAATTTGACCGGGTGTTCCACGGGTTCCGCCGGTGGGTTGTTCACGATTGAAGGCACGACCGTGCGGGCGACGGGGGAATGGTCGGACGTCGACGCCGCGGTGATGGCCGCGGCCGGTCACCGGGGCGTGGTGGTCGAGAGCGTGGACAACTCGAACCCCAAGGTCTTCGACTACCGCCTCATCACGGCCAAGCAGGACGACGTCTCTTTGGTCATCTCCCGCGACGCCGCTCCGGACCCGACCCAGCGCCTGAGCCAGGAAGGCCCGATCCCGCTGCGGATCTCCTGCCGCGTGGGAACGTTTGGCGACTCGGTGCTGGAGCGCGACCTGATCGACGACATCCGGTCGCGGCTGGGAGAGTTGACGGGAGCGTTTACGAGCAAGCCGCTGCCGAGTGGGTGGTAGTAGGCGGCATCAGGATGCCGTCGGCTCGCTCGCGAGTGACAAGCGATCGTGCAGCACCCACGCCACGGCGACGAGCGCCATGCCAAACCACACGCCGAACGCCGACGCGGCGGCGGCAGGCACCGCGGCCCGAACGGTCGGCCACGGCACCGAATAGGCAGCGATCGACAACGCGACGCACGCGGCAAGCAGGATCGCGAGGATCACGACCATCCGTAAGAGTTCACGCCGAACAGTCTGCGGCGTTGCTTGATGCTGCCTGGACCTGACATACCAGATGCTCACGAGCACGAAGGTCACGAGCAGCATCACAATCGGCGAGGTGCTCCCCGATGTCACCGTCGGCCGTACGAGCCCGCTGAGAAAGACCACGGTCGCCACCAGCAGCGGGAACCCAACCAACGGCCACGCCGGATGGACGCCCTGCACGCCGCGGCGGAACAACGCCGCACCCATGACTGCGGTGATTACGGGAAACAAGAGAGACTGTGACCCGGCCGCGCCCGGCACGATCCACTCCGTGATCGCCATGCCGCCGACGGCGGCGGCGAGGCCGATGATCAGGCCGATGAACATCCAGATCGGGTGCCGGCCGTTCGTTGAGGATTCCGCGCTGTCGACAAATCCCTGACGAGTGAGCATCGGCACCCCTTCTATCCGGAACAGCCCGAATCTGCATCAATGATAGTTCTTCAATCAGCCAATGAAGAACACCAAAGCCGCGTTGGAACCGCCGGGATGGCGACACTGTGGGGTGATGATTGGGGTGTTGCATTCTGAGTCGCAACATGTATGGGTGACCGATGTGCGGCTGATCGTCGGCCTCGCATCACTCGCGGACGACACCTGGAGCGACGACGGCTGCTGTTACACTCCGCACGTCCTTTTCGGAGGCCTGAATGAGTTCGACGTATCGTCCGTCCGGTCGGGTGGGAAGACTGTTCTGGCTCGTTGGGCCAGCGCTTGTGGCCGTCTCGGCGGCCGGCGGAGCGGCGTACGCCTGGGGCTTTGAAGCGATTCCGATTCGGTGGCTGATCGGTTTGCTTCCGATTTTCGCCGCAGCGGGGCTCGGCATCGCCGTCGATCGCGGGCTGACCTTCGCTCATGTCCGGAGCGAAGGCGTCGGTTTTCTTGTGGGCATGGCGTGCGGTCTGACGTTTCTTGTGTCCGGCTATCTCGCCCTCTACTTCATCTCGACGACGGGGAGTGCTTCCGGAGTCGGCTTCTTCACCTACTTCGGAGACCGGCTTTCGAAGGGCATCTCGTTGACGTCAAGCGTCAGCATCCGGGGTTGGCTGCTCGGGGTGCTGTGGGTTGTCGAGGCTTTGTGCATGCTGCTCGCCGCTCTCGGTGGGGGCTTCGCCGCGGCGACACGCGTGTACTGCGAGATGTGTGAATCGTGGGCGAATCGTGATCTCTGGAAGTTCATAGTGAAGGGGGTCCGCAGCGACGCGATTTCCTCCATCCAGAGTGCGGAGACGTTCCAAATGGCATTGCCTCGCATGCACGGCGATGGCGACATCAATGTCGAATACTCCGTGAAGGGGTGTCGTTGCGCTTCGACCGCTGCTCTCGCGATCACATCGCTCAAGAAGACCAAGGACAGTGTCGACCGAACGGCGCTGCGAGAGAGCGATGTTCTGACGAAGGGCTCGTTGCGAGAACTCTTCGACTGGGCGGAACGGATCGATCCTTCAATCGCCGCTCGTCGCCCAACTATCACGCTCCGAGTTCAACACCGACCGCTCGCGGACGATCCGAAACTGGTTGCCACCCTAAAGCCCGAGGGGGAGCACGCCTCGCATCATCGGTGGGCAAAGTGGCTCGGAGCGAGCGACAGCTACGTCGACAACGACTTCACGCGTGCGATTCGGCAGCGACTGCGCGAAGGGGACTTTCTCGTCGCCGAAGAAGCGGTTCGAATGCAACGCCATCCCGACGACCTCGCCTACGTGTGCGAGGCGATCGCGGACTGGGATCAGATCGAGGTGCCCGGGATGTCGGAGTGGCTCGAAGAGCGTCCCGACTCCTTTGTGCCGAGATTGGTGCAAGGGATTCACCTCGTCAAGGTCGCATGGCACAAGCGCGGTATGGGCTGGCAGCCGAAAAACTACGCCGAGTTTCAGAGAACGCTGAACCTTGCCGATGCCGAGCTTGAACGTGCGGCGGCGATGGCGGACGGCGACCCAGTGTCGCGAACCTGGCTCGTTTACACAGCCATGGGGCGTCAACTGCCAAAGGCCCAGGCCATCGCTCGATTCGAGGACGCGATCAAGCGATACACGTCGCATCGATCCGCCTACTCGTTCATGATTCAATGCGCCGCCTCGAAGTGGGGAGGCACAGAGTCGATGATGATGGAGGTTGCGAGGAGAACCTGTTCGCTGCCCCCCGGGAAGAGCGCTCATGTTGCGATCGCCGAGGCGCACCTTGAGGCGGCCTTCTCACGGGCGCGAGAATCAAAGAACATGGCTCTCATCGACGAGTACCTGCAGCAGCCGACCGTTCGATCGGAACTCCGAGCCGCACACGAACGGGGATTCCGCGCTGGTTCCTTCAAGCCCACCATGGATACCCCGCGTGCGCGGCAGTACTTCGCGTACACGCTGTGGCGATCCGGCGAGAAAGACGCGGCGGCGGAGCATCTCCGGACCTTTGGTAAGTCGTCCCCTTGGACAGTGTTCTCTCGCCCGTTGTTCTTCTGGGAAGGGCGAGACACCATCCGCCGAGCCCGGCGCGACTGCGGCGTCCGCTAGGCTCACTCCAGATACGTATACCCCTCCATCCCCTGGTCATAGAACTTCAGCAGCGACTGGCCGTCGGAGACGGTCATGGTGCCGGCCTTCACGGCTCGCTCGATGTCGCGGCGCATGGACTTGATCAGGTCCTCGTGGTCGTACTGCACGTAGCTCAGCACTTCCTTTACGGTGTCGCCCTCGACGACCTCGTCGAGGTCCCAGTCGCCGACGCCCGGTGAATCGTCGAAGCTGACGTGGACGACGTGGGTGTCGCCGTAGAGGTTGTGCAGGTCGCCCAAGACTTCCTGGTAGGCCCCGAGCAGGAACATGCCGAGGTAGTAGGGCTGGGGCTTGTGCTCGCCCTGCTTGTAGTGCAGCTCGTGCAGCTCGAGCACGGGCTTGCTGATGAGCTTCTTGTCGCAGAACTTGTCCACCTGGCCGTCGGAGTCGCAGGTGATGTCGGCCAGGATCGCGCGGCGGCTGGGCTCTTCGTTCAGGCGATGGATCGGGCAGATCGGGAACAACTGATCGATCGCCCAGTGGTCGGGCAGGCTCTGGAAGACGCTGAAGTTCACGTAGTAGATATCGCTCAAGACCTGCGGCAGGTCGGAGAGGTCATCGGGCAGCTCGCCCTTGCTGCGGGCCAGCGCAAGCACCTTCCGCCCGATCGCCCAGAACAGCCGCTCCGCCGCGGCACGCATCTTGAGCGACATGTATCCCAGGTTGAACAGGCTCATCGCCTCGTCGCGGGCCTGCACGGCGTCGTGGTACACCTCGACCAGGTTGACCTTGGGTTGGTCCAGCATCTCAAACGCGTCCACCAGCTCGATGATGGGCTGGGGCTTTTGCTTCTCCTCGCGCATGAGCTTCTTGAGCGCGGGCATGTCGGGGTCGCTGGGGAAGTTGGTCTTGCCCAGGACATCGACGATGAGCAGCGACGAGTGGGCCACCATGGCGCGGCCCGACTCGCTGAGGATGCGGGGGTGGGGGAGCTCGGCGGTGTCGCAGACGGACTTGATGCGGTAGACGATGTCGGCCGCGTACTCGGCGACGCCGTAGTTGACGGACGACGGCGAATCGCTCTGGCTGCCGTCGTAGTCGATGCCCATGCCGCCGCCGACGTCGATGGTGTCGAGCCCGGCGCCGAGCTTCTTGAGCTCGACGTAGATGTGGGCGAGTTCGTTGACGGCGGCCTTGATGTTGCGGATGTCTCCGACCTGGCTTCCGATGTGGAAGTGGATCATGTTGAGACAGTCGGCCATGTCGTGCTTCTTGAGGAACTCAAGAGCGTGCAGCATCTCCGAGACGGTGAGGCCGAACTTGGAGCGCATGCCGCCGGAGGATTCCCAGCGGCCGGAGCCCTGCGACGACGGCTTGGCGCGGACACCGATGCGCGGGCGCACGCCGTAGCGCTTGGCGTGATGGACGATGAGCTCGAGATCGGTGAAGCGTTCAACGACCGGGATGATGTGCCGCCCGAGCTTGGTGGCGAGGATGACCGTTTCAATGAACTCGCTGTCCTTGAACCCGTTGCAGACCACGGGCATGTTGGGCAGGTTCTCGGTGAGGCCGAGGACGGCGAGCAATTCGGGCTTGGAACCGGCCTCGAGGCCGAAGCCCAGGGCGGCGCCGTAGTCGCGGACTTCCTCGCAGAGCTGACGCTGCTGGTTGACCTTGATGGGGTAGACGCAGCAGTAGGTGCCGGTGTACTGGTGCTCCTTGATGGCGTTGTCGAAGGCCTCGCGGATCTCGGTGAGGCGGTGCTTGAGCAGGTCGCGGAGCCGGATGATGACGGGGGTGCCGATCTCGCGCTCGCGCAGGCCCTCGATCACCTCGTGCAGGTCGATCTGGCGCTTGGGGTCGCGCTCGGGCATGACGAACAGGTGGCCTTCGGCGTTGACGCCGAAGTACCCGCCGCCCCACTCGCGGATGCCGTAGAGCTTCTCGGCGTCGCTGACGTTGAAGGGCGCCGAGACCGGGACGGGCTCGTGCTGCTGGATGGAAACGGACTTGCTGCCGTTGGCGGGCCCATGGGAGGGGCCATTGGCGGGGTTCAGGTTCGAGCCGGTGCTGGTGAGAGTGGCCATCGGAGAGTGGGGAGAGATGGCGCGCGGGAGCGCGCTGGCAGGAGCGAACACGACGTCTCAGAGACGAGGGCCGGATCCGCGGGCTTCAGCCCGCGCGGTCTTCGCAGAACGAGTTCGAGTGTCCGAGCTCCAACAGGTGCGATCGCTCGCGGCAGCTCAACGCCCATTCCGTCGGCGCTGCGTGGACATCGGCATCGAGGGATGGATGGGTGGGGGACCTGGCCACCAACCCGGAACAACCCAACGACCCGAGGAGCGCCACCAGCGCCGCCGTCGGCCGAAGAATCGCGGCACCAAAAAGATAGCTCGCAAGTCGGGGCGGTGAAAGAGGTTTGCGCGAAATTCCTGCGCTCTCGGCTTGCCCAGGATTCTTAACGCTTCGTCAGCCACACCGCATACGTCTTGTACACCATCCCCGCGACCAACAGCGCCCCGATCGCCAGCAGCACCCGCCAGAACGCCAGGTTCGTCACCGACTCCGCCGCCGCCGAGGTCTGCAGCACGCGTTCCTTCGCCGCCGCGTTCACCTCTTCCAGCCGCTGCTGCCACGCCGCCGAGACCATCAGTTGGTCGCCGCTCTTCACGGCGGCGGTGATCTCCTTCGCCATCCCGCTCACCTTGTCCGCCAGTGCCGCGTACTCCGACACCCGGGCGTTTGGCCCGCTGAGGCCCGCGGCTTCAAGGCGCCCGAGCAGCTTGTCCGCCGCGGCGAGCGTCTCACGCAGGTCCGCCGACACCTTTTCGGCGTGGGCGATGGTCTGGTCCGCGGCCTTGGTCGCGCCCTGAGTGCTGTCCACCAGCTTCGCTCCCGCGGCGATCGTGTCGCCCAGTGTCGCCAGCGTCTTGTCCGCCGCCTGTTGCCGCGACGCCAATTCGTCGATGATCTTCCGCGGCTCGGTCTGCAGCAGGTTGCGGAGTTCCCGCAATTCGCCCGGGATCGACTCCGACAGAGTGGACGTGCGCTCCAACGACTGCAGCCCGCCGGTCAGCTCCTTCCGCAGCATCGCGCGATTGACGACGTGATCGAGCTGCCAGCCGACGAGCATGGGCAGCCGCTTGCCGACGTAGAACGAGCGCTCCGCGAGTCGCCGTGCCCTCTCCAAACTGTCCACCGCGTTCTCGACCGGGGCCATCAGCCCGCCGCCGCTGCGGACCTGGTTTTCGAGCTCGTGCGCCCGCTCTCCCGCGGCCTGCTCAAAGCGGATCATCGCGACGAACTTGAGGTCCCGATTGATCTTTCGCCACGCACGCGTCTCGGCGACAATCTGCTCGATCTGCTCGGGCTTCATCGCGCGGGCGGCTAGTTCCAGCATGTCGCGGTTCGACGCCTCGAACGCCGCCACGATCGGAGCCGCGTGCTGATCGAAGATCTCCTTCGCCCCGCCCTCCTCGACCCAGACCAGGTGCTGCAGCGAGACGAGCGTGACCAGGTCAAAGAGCTGCGAGAGCGAGTCAGGCTCCGACGCGATGTCGTACGCCGAGACAGCGGTGACAACCTTCAGGTACGCCGAGTCCGCAACGTCCTGTGCCTCGGGCGTGCCCTCGATGACCTGATCGCACGCCGTCGCCATCCGGGCGACGTAGTTGTCGGCGAAGACCGAGGTGAGCTGATCGAGTTCGGTGAGGGTCAGGCGCCCATCCGCGTCCACGGCGTTGGCGCGGATCGCCTCGCCGCGTGCGTCGTGCGGGGCCAACCCGTCGTACGACGCGCACCCGCTCAGGCTCATCCCGGACACGATCGCGACCCACAACGCACGCACAGGCACCTCCGCCGCTTCGGCAGAGTCAGGCTATCCGAATTGAGGGATGGATGAGGGAGGGCCGGCGCCGGCTCCACCAAGTCGATCGCCGCTTCACTTGACCACTTCGAGGAGATACACGAAGTAGCAGTTCTCGTATTCGCTTTTGCCCTTGATCGGCAGGTGCATCGAGTGCCCGCCGATCAGCTTGCTCGGCACCGGCACCCACACGCCCACCTGCTCGTGCTCCAGCACCTTGAGCCCCGCGGCCTCGACACGAGCGCGGAATGACGCCTCGGTGAAAAGATGCACGAAGTGCTTGTTCGGGCCCTTGGTCTTGACCTTCTTGCAGTGCCCGTTGGCGACCGTGACCATGACCTTGGCCCCGTTGACGCACACCCGGTGCAGCTCCCGCAGGCCTTTGTCCACGTCCGGCACGTGCTGCATCATCTCGACGCACGCCACCATCGTCACACAGTTGTCGGGCAGGGGGATGTCCTCGATCGAGCCGAGGCAGAGGTTGACGCGCCGATCGCGCTTGATCACGCGGCGGACCTGGAACTCGCTCAGCCCGAACTCGACGGCGTTGTACGCCAGGTCGCTGGGCAGAAACCGCCGCAGCGACATGTCGCCCGGGCCACACTCCAGGAACACCGTCTTGGAGTCCGCGTAGCGGCGGATCCATCGGGCCAGGCGGTACTGCAGGAATTGGTGCCCGAGGATGTTCTCGCTGGCACGCCGCAGGGGCCAGAGCAGCCCCTTGATCGCGCTCTTGATCCCCGAGTTGGGACGAATCCCGGCGACGAAGGAATTCCAGCCCGCCTCATCGGTGCGGTTGACGGCGAGCGATTCGCTCACGGGGATGTGGACGCCCAGCACCTCGACCGATTTGGTCGTGCGCCACGCAAGCCGCCCGTTGTGGTCGAGTGAGGGGGGCATGGAAGAAAAAGTGGGGCAGCGTGTGAGTGGAGGGCAGTGGAGAAGAGGGGAGATGTCACTGACCGTATTGTGCGTCGGGCTGGGTGTAGCCGTCGGCCAGCTCGATATCGGGGACCTCGGCGGCGACGGGCAGCGGTTCGCCGGCGAGCTCGCGCTCGAACGCGCGCTGGCGGGCTCGGGCCTGCTCATCAAAGAGGATCTTGCCCAGGATGATCCAGTAGTAGAACGGCGTGGGCTGACCGATGATCGAGCCCTGCTTGAGGGCGGTCATCATCGCGAAGACGCAGGTGCCCACCCACGCCGCTACCGTGCCGCGGGCGACCGGGTCGTCGCCCCAGATGCGGATCATGTCGCGGCCGTAGCGGTAGGTGTAATAGAACGCGATCGAGAACAACGTGAAGCCGAAGATGCCGTAGTCGAGCAGGATCTCGGCCACGATGTTGTGGGGGTAATCGACGAGCGAGCCGGTGTAGAAGGGGAAGCTGTTGGAGCCTTTGCCGACGATCCACGAGGCGGGGTCGCTGAGGAAGATGCTGAGGGCCATGCTGAGGCGCTTGCCGCGGTCCTCGGTAGCCTCGCCGACCAGGTTGCCCGACCAGCGCCGGGTCGCTTCCTCGCTCAGAGCAAAGGTGAAGGTGAGGTACATCAGCAGCATCAGGAAGCCGATGCCGGCGGCGACGCCGATGAACTGCCCCGCGTTCTTCACCTGGCGGGCGATGGGGTACATCGTCACCGCGATGAACACCGCGAAGATGATCTGGCCGCGGGAGCCGGAAACGACCGCCAGTGCCAGCCCCAGCACCAGGCCGGCGATCGTGAACACAAAGCCGAGCCGCCCCTTGTCGCGGAAGTTCATAAAGGCGGCACAGATCATCATCATGCCGCCGGTGTCGGCGAGGGCGAGCGGGTTGGATGTGAAGTCCGTGACGCCGTAGGTCTTGCCGAGGTTGATGATGAAGCGGCCGCCCGACCACTCGGCCGAGGGGTTGAATAGGAACAGCAGGGTGACGATGGCGCCCAGGAGCACGGTCAGGAACAAGCCCTGGCGCAGCTCGTCGAGCGAGGAGAGCAGGAAGGGATAGACGCACAGGAACACCACCAGGTACGGGATGGCGTCGATGTACATCCGCTTGGCGGTTTCCGGGCTGGGTGTGTAGATGAGTCCGAAGGTGACCATCGCGTACAGGCCGATGGTGGCCCACATGATGGGATGGAACGCGGTCTTGATCGACAGGTCCTTGCGGGTGGACTTGTACAGCACGGCCATGGCGCCGATGGCCGCGATCGCCGCCGACAGGTGCGGGCCGTAGACCACCAGGGCCGGGAAGTAGCCCTGCAGCACCTGCTTGAACGGGAACATGAGATTGATGAGCGCGAACGCCCATGCCGGCCTCGCGATCGAGTAGACCGAGATCACCAAGAGCGCGAAGATGGCAAAAACGCCCAGGAGTTGGGTCATGGCCGTCGGCAGGTCCCTTGGGCCCGCCGTCGTCCGGCATCGCCCGAGAACGATATCGGTCCGCCGGGCGTTCCGGTTCGGCGGTTTGACGGGATCGTCACGAGGTTCGGTGTTTGCCAGCGCCCGGCCGCGTGCTCACACATCCGCGAAGCGACGATGCCTGTGGGCCGGGGCATGGGTAAAGCGGCGGGTGCGGCGCGGGCGGTGACTCAGGCGGCCGCTCCCCTTGGCGGGTAGCGCGTCGGTTTCGACCCGGGCGCTGGTCAGAACCAAGGGCGTGGGTGCGGCCATCGGCTGGCGCAGTGGCGCCTCTCGGGCCGGAAGGCAGGACGGCGGTCCGGCCAGCGAGTTGGCCAGCGGGTTGGCCAATGGGTTGGCCAACGGGTTGTCCAGCTTCTCCGCGCCCTCGTGCCTGTGGCTGGGGGCGGTCGCCGCGGGCCGGCGGCGACGCACGGGGGCGGCGGCCGCCACCTTGCGATCGGCTTGCCACACCGCAAAGCACAGCAGCGGCAGGATGAAGGTCCCCATGATCGCGCCGAGCTGCCAGGTGGAGAGTAGGGGGAGCGTCTCGGGCTGGACGAAGTACCACACCAACGCCGCGCCGGCCAGGAGCGTGAACCCCCCGACCGCGCCGACTCCCGCGAAGCGAACTGAACGAACGAAGTGATCCATGGATGTCCAGCGAGCAGTGTCGAGCGGCCGGGCCGCGGTCGATCGATCGCGACGCCGCACCAGCGGCGTCATGAGATGAAGGCGAGCAAATCTACCAACCCACCCGCACGGATTCAATCGATCGAAGCGCGCGGCGTCTCAACTGCAGATTCTCACGAAGATTGTGTTGTGGATTTCGTGCGCGCTCGGCATTCTCACCGCATCGAACGTGCCCGCTTCGTTGCTCGGCGTTGCTCGTCGTCCGTGAATCCGTTGCGGCGAGAATCGGAATACATTGGAGCACATGGACATGCGCGAGCACATTGCCGCCCGAGCGGCGGGCTTCAACGCCCGCACGTCGTCCATGGGCCTCTTCTCCAGACTTCTCCTGATCTCCGTCGCGCTGGTGGCGGCGATCTTGTTCATCGCGCTCGCCATCCCGTTGTTGATTGCGGGCGCGTTCGTCCTGATTGTGCTGCGGCTGTGGCTGCGGCTGAAGCTGTGGTGGCGGGGCGATCCTACGCGCTTCCGTCCGGGACAAGTGGACGATGAGGGACGCCGAAACGTTCGTGTACGTATGCCCGAAGCAACCGATCCGTAAACGCGTGGGCCCCAAGATGAGAAACGTCTCATCGCGGCGTGCGCGTTTCAGATCAGAGACGGATCGCGCGTGTCATCAGAGCCCGTGCTCGCCCTGATCGATCAAACGTCGGGGGATGAAAGCGATCATGACGCCGCTGATCAGCAGCACCCCCGCGAAGACCGTGGCGGTGGTGGTGAGGCTGCTGGTGATTCCGAAGATCCACTGAGCCACGGGCGGCCCGACCAAGGCGAGCGACCAGGCCCCGCCCATCATGAGGCCCGACGCCATGGTGGTGCGGTGCGGCAAGAGACGCTGCGCCGCCGCGATCGAGAGCGGGACGGTCCCGGCGTAGGCCCCGCCCACGAGGACGCTGACCGCGAACGCGACGCCGAAGCTCGTGCTGGCGGGCATCGCGAGCACGGCAAAGGCCCCCAGCGTTGGCGTCACGATCATCGCGAGCCGGGATCGAGACGCGGGCACCAGCCCGCCGATCAGCAGCCCGAAGACGCCCATACCGATGGCCATCGCCGCCTGCAGCGGACCGTTGACACGCGTGGCGTCGTGGCGGAGCTCGGTGGTGAGCAGCGTGGGAAGCGTGGACGCCGAGACGTCGACGATGCCCTGCTTCGCCAGCACGTGCAGCTCGCTCCAACGGACCAGGATCTGCACCATCGCCATGTTGACGATGAAGCGCAGGGCGTTGCTGGCGTAAAGCACCCACACCGCGGCCCACCGGGCCGCACGCTCTTTCTCGGGCAGAGCCCGGTGGGAATGCGCCGCGTGGGCGTGGCGGTGGGCCGAATCGTGCGTCGCCCAAGCGAGCAGCACCGCCGTCAGACCCGCGGGGAGCAGGCCGACAAGGAAGGACTTGATGCCCAAGGCCTCGGCCCAGATCGGCGCGGTGAACGCGCCGCCGGCGCCGCCCAGGATCCCTGCGGCAAAGAAGATCGAGACGCCCATCGAACGCCGGCGACCGGAGAGGTGCCCCATGACCGCCGCCGCGGGAGGATGGAACGCGCCGATACCGGCCGAGCCGAGGACCTGCAGGATCAGCAGCTTCCAGAACGAGTCGGCGAAGCCGATGCAGCCGATCGCCAGGGCCGCGACCAGCAGGCCGATGGTGCCGAGGGAGCGGGTGTCGCGCTTATCGCCGACGAGCGCGACAACGGGTTGGATGATGCCGCTGGAGAGCGACCCGGCGGCGACCAACGCCGCACCCTGAGCCGGGCTCATGGACGCTTGCTCCTCGAGCACGCTCAGGAGCGGGATGACGAGGGCGGAGAAGAAATCGACCACGCCGTGGGAGAAGGCGATGGCACCCAAGCGGGTGCGGACACCGGCGGCCCGACCGAGTTCGGGGGCGGCGGGGACGGCGTCGGAGGGCAATCGCTCCGGAGCGGATGGCGTGATAGTGCTGATGGTGGCTCTTTCGTTCGGGCGGGGTCGGGAGTGGGATGATTGTTCGGCGGGTTCGTTTCGCGTGCGAGCCGCCCTGACACCCGGCCGCGTTTGTGTCGCTGCCTCGCGGAAACGGGCCGGCATTGATGCACGTACCCTTGCGCAATGGCCAAGAAAGCCGCTCCATCCAAGGCTCCGGACGCGACCTGTCGGGTTGTGCTTTTGACGGGCTCGGATCAGTTCATCGCCGGCGAGCACACCGCCGCGCTGCTCGACAAGCTGGAGGCCGCCCACGGCGCGGTGGACACGCTGACGTTCGACGGCGTGTCGGCGTCGGTGGCGGAGGTGCTGGACGAGTGCCGCAGCTTCGGGCTGATGCAGCAGCACAAAATGGTGGTGGTGGACAACGCGGACCAGTTCGTGAAGGGCGAGAGCCGCACGCTGGTGGAGCGGTACGCGCAGGACCCCAGCGCGGGTGCGACGCTGGTGCTGCGATCGACCAAGTGGAACGCCGGCAAGCTCGACGAGATGATCTGCGAGGTCGGCACGATGGTGAAGTGCGACGAGGTCGACGACGCCACCGCCGCCACCTGGGCGATGAAGCGGGCGCAGAAGCGGTACCAGGCCAAGCTCGATTCCACGGCGGCGGCCCAGCTCGTGCAGCGCGTGGGCGCGGAGCTCGGCCGCATCGACAGCGAACTGGCCAAGCTCGCCGTCGCGGGCGACAACCCGGGCGTGATCACGCCCGCGTTGGTGCAGCAGTTCGTGGGCCGCTCGCGCGAAGAGGAGGTGTGGGACATCCAGTCCACGCTCCTCGGCGGGTCCGTGCCGCGGGCGGTGGCGCACGTGCGCGACCTGATCGAGGTCTCTAAACAGCCGACCATCATGATCTCCTGGGCGATGACCGACCTGGCCCGCAAGGTGCACGCGGCGTCGCGGGGTGCCAAGGCGGGCGTGAACCCGTTCGAGCTCGCCAAGGCCCTGAAACTGTGGGGCCCCAGCCGCGACGCGATCCTGAACATCGCCCGCAAGATCAACCCCGACGCGGCGGCCAGCCTGCTCGACGCGTGCGTGAAGGCGGACATCAAGCAGAAGACCGGCCTGGGCGACCCGCAGCGGACGCTGGAAGTGCTGGCGATGCGGTTCGCGCGGACGTGCGTCTGAACGAGCATGGTGCCATCAGGCCGCCGCGGCTTTGCACGGCGCGACGGATGCCGACCGGAGCGTGTGTTGCAAGCTGCACCAGCCGCGCGGCTCCGAATCGCTGCGGAGTGGTGGCACGTCACACCGACATCCAAAACGAAAACACCGGAGCCCAAGGCTCCGGTGTTTGTCATGGACGGCTGTTCGAGACTTAGGCCGGGCGGATCTCGATGAAGTTGCTGACCGACGCGATGTCGGGGGCGACATCGAGGGTGTAAGTCATCTTCCACTCGGCGCCCTTGGCGACGCGGACGACCTTGGCCGGGGTCTCGCGGCTCACCCACTGGCGGTTGCCGCGGTTGTAGATCGTGATGCGCTGGCGACGCTTGGTCTGGGCGCGGCCGAGGGCGCGGCGGTTGTCCGGGTCGCGGCGCATGAGGCGCTCGATGGTCGAGATCTTGCCGGTCGCGCGGGGGACGGCGTTGACGGTGCAGATGACGTTCTGGCCGGGCTTCAGGCTGCTCATGGATCGATCCTTGCAAACGCCCGGCATCGCCGGACCCCACCATTGGGTCGAGATGATAGGCGGGAACCCGCAGCGTTTCGAGTGCCCGCGCTCCGGGTGCCACGGCATGGTCGCCCTGGGCCACGCCGTGGCCCAGTTGCAAACGCATGTCCCATCGCAGTTTGGACCAAAGCGGCCACACCGTGGCACCCGCCCCACACCACGCTCCGATCTTCCTCAAACCTCCGCCCTCCAACCTCTTCGCTCCCCCTAGACTTCCCTTCCTTTAGCGAGCACCCGATGTCCAACGAGAATCCCGGCCAGAACCCGACCGCCCCGCAGCTTCCGCCCTTCCACCCCGAGTGGGCCCACCACGCCAAGCCCAAGATCCGCGCCCTTCGCGGGTTCGCCGCTCAGGTCGGCAACCAGCAGGCGATGGGTCTCGCGGACGCCAAGCAGGTCACCGACCGCATCGTGGTCGCCGCCCCAGCGATGCAGCTCGTGCTGCCGCTGATGAACGGCGAGCGGACCGTCGATCAGATCTGCGCCGAGGTCGGCCGCGGCCTGAACAAGGAGATCCTCGGCCAGTTCGTCGCCCAGCTCGACGACGCCGGGCTGCTCTTCGGCCCGCGCTTCGACGCCATCATCAAGCAGATGCACGCCGACTTCGATTCGTCGCCCGTGCTGCCCCCCGCGACCACGGCGAACTTCGTGGACTCGCTGGTGATGCAGGAAGTAGCCCGCGAGCTCAACTTCCCGGAGAACCCGCCCGAGGATCAGGCCGAGCTGCAGAAGCTCCAGCGTCAGGTGCAGGAGAAGGCGGCGTCTCTGCCCGACAGCCGCAAGGACGAGATCGGCGCCACCAAGCTCCGCGAGCTGATGGAGGCGTGGATCGCCAAGGCCCTGGAGAACGCCGAGAAGCCGAGCTTCGACAGCCTGCCCAAGGCCGTCATCGCTCCGCACATCGATTACGCCCGCGGCTGGCTCAACTACGCCAGCGTGTGGGGCCGTCTGCGGGTCGTGGATCGCCCCGACCGCATCGTCATCCTCGGCACCAATCACTTCGGCGACGCCACCGGCGTCTGCGGCTGCGACAAGGGCTACCGCACCGTGCTCGGCACCTGCGAGCTCGATGACCGCCTGGTCCAGACGCTCAAGGCCAAGCTGGGCGCGACCAACGCTGACCTGCTCTTCCAGCACCGCTTCGATCACGAGCGCGAGCACTCCGTTGAGCTCCAGATCCCGTGGCTCCAGCACTGCTTCGGCCCCGACGATCAGGGCCACTTCCCCAAGGTCTTCGGTGCGCTGATCCACGATCCGGCCGTGAACAACGGCGAGAGCTACGACGGCAAGGGCCTGGCGCTCCAGCCGTTCGTGGACGCGCTGCGTGCGACCCTGGCGGACCTGCCGGGCAAGACGCTGATCGTCAGCAGCGCGGACCTGTCGCACGTCGGCCCGGCGTTCGGCGATCAGCAGAACCCCGGCGGCGACACCAAGGAAGCCGCGGACTTCCGCAACAAGACCTTCGGCCACGACAAGGAGCTGCTCGAGCTGGTCCGCAGCAACAAGCCCGACGACCTCATCGCGTCGATGGCGTGGCAGCAGAACCCGACCCGCTGGTGCAGCACCGGCAACCTGGTCGCGGCCCTCAAGACCATCAACCCGCAGCGGGTGGAGATGTTGAACTACTCGGCCGCGGTGGACAACACCGGGGCGGGGATGGTGAGCAACGTGTCGGGGGCGATGTTCTGAGGAAGTGGGAAGGGTGAGCGGTGCGAGGTGAATAAGTTGGGGGCGGGGCTTTCCAGGCCCCGGCGCACGACATCTTGCGATCACCAGTGGGACCGGCCTCAAGCCGGTCCTTTTGTTTTTGAATGAGACGCGACGGCACGTCGGAAAGTGATTTTCACATGCGTCGCCGAGGCCTGAAAGGGCCCGCCCCCGTGTGACACGCCCCATTCATCTGCGGGTTTTCTTGAACTCCTCGATCGCACGTGCGGCCTTCTTCTTCAGGTGCGGCTCGGTCTGGCGTGCCGCGACGCTCTCGAGCATCGTGATCGCCGATGCGTAATCGATCGCCCGCGACCACGCGATCGACAGCTCGATCAGGTCCTGATCGAGCTGCTCGGGACGCAGGTTGTCCCGGAGCGTGTTGAGCACGTCCTTGTCGGGAGGAGCCGTGCGGTTCTGGAGCGGGAGGCTGGCCGAGAGCCAGAGCAGGTCGCGCAGGATGTTGCTGTCGGTGGAGCGATCGTCGCTCTTCACCTCGGCGAGGCGGAAGCACGCGACGGCGTCCTGGGTGCGCCCGGTGCGGAAGAGCGGCGCGATCGCGACGCGGGCGGCGGCGGGCGTGAGCGCGCTCTTGCGGTCCTTGAGCAACGCCGCCGCGAGCTTGGCGGCGGCCTCGGAGTTGCCGTCGAGCACCAGGCCGCGGAGCGCGGCGGCGAAATCGCCGCTCTTCACCGCTGCGGCGGCCTCGGCCTCGACCGCGGAAAGATCCGCGAGCTTCGGTGCGTCCTTGCCGCGAACGCCCACGGCGCCCGGCGCCACCGTCGCCAAGGGGTCCCCGACAACGGTCAATTTCCACGTCGGGCCGACGTCATTCCTGCATGCGGCGGCGAAGCTGGCGCCCAGCGCCATCAACCCCGCGACCCGCGGACAGGGCGTGAATCCCTGCAGCATCGGCTCGTTGGTGCTGCCGTAGTAGAGATATGCCCCGCGCTCCAGCCACCGCCCGCCCAGCGTGTCGCGCGACATCGGAGACTGCATGGACCATGAGTGGACGAAGTGCACCGCGGCCGGCCGCACCAGCCACGGCAGATCCCCGCAGTACGCCAATCCGCCCTCCAGCTCGAAAAAGTCCGCGTTCCCCTTGGTGTTCACGAAGACCAGCCCGGTGTCGAGTGGCTTGCGGGCCTCGGCACGCCAGAGCGAGGGCGACGCGCCAGGCGTCTCGAACACGGTGGTCTTGAGCTGGATCTGTTCGAACGCGGCCTTGCTCTGCGTGAGGCTGAACAAGCTCCAAGGCGAGCTCTTGGGATAGCTGTCAAAGAGCCAGGCGCTGTCGGCGTCGAGAAAGATCGCGCACATCGCGCGGTACGCGGCCTCCTGCGGGTTGCCGAAGATCTGCCCCGCCCACGCCCAGCGGGTTGGTGCGTCCGGCCGCAGGCGCCCTAGGCGGTCCATCGTGGCGCGGGCTTCCTTGGGCGCGATCTCGAAGATGTTCGGCAGCGACGAGCAGATGGTGATGGCGTCGATGCTGTCGCCCAGGTCGCTCCACGCCAAGCCGGCACGGGAGACGAGGTCTTGCAGGTGCTTATCCAGAGCCGCGGGGCCCTCGGCGGTCCACCACTTGTGCAGGTCTCGCGGCGCGAGATCATCGCCGAGGAACGTGAGGAGCTGCCCCCGCCCGGCCGCGAGCGCGAGGGCGGCGGTCCACGCGGGGTCCTTCTCGTTGGCGACGACCACGCCCGGCGGCGTGTGACCGGCGGCACGCCACGCGGCCTTCATCCCCTCCGGGTCGGCCCCGGCCGCGGACCACGACGCCGCCAGGGCGTTGAACACCCCGTCGCGGTCGGCGTCCCATGACTTGGCAGCCCCGGCGGCGGCGAACCGCACCACCGACTCGGGCGCGAACGCTCGCACGAAACGCGCGATGTTCTCCTGCGACTGGATCGAGTTGTCGTCGATCAGCACCGGGAACCGGGTCGTGGGGGTCCACTGCTTGATCGCCTCGCAGTAGCTCGCGCCGTCCCGCACGATCACCACGGTTGACAGGACTGTGGACTTCTTCTGCAGTTCACGCACGCGCTGCCCGAGCGCGACGGCGGCCTTCGCCGCGGCGGGCGGCTCGGGCCGCGCACCGGGAGCGGGCGCGGCCTGCCCGAGCGCCACCGGTGAATTCAGCATCGCCAGCGGACAGATCATCAGCACGAGCGGCATCGGGTGTTTCACGGGTGGATGGTATGAAGAAGGCATCAAGGCATCGAGGCACCAGGCATCGAGCGGCTCGCGAGTGATATGCTGGTGCTCTCGTGGCACCGAGGAGCTCTGCAATGGCGAAGAAGTCCAAGAAGTCGGTCCAAGCAGCAAAGAAGCCCGCGTCGAAGCCCGCCAAGAAGGCGGTAAAGAAGGCCGCAAAGAGCGCCCCCAAGCGTGACCCGCTCGCGCCGGTCACGGTGAAGACCGGGCCTGGTCCGTCGCCCATGGAGCTGGGCGCCAAGCTCGTGGCCGACTTCAACAGCGGCAAGATGCAGATGACCGACGCGTGGTCCAAGGACATCGTGTCGATCGAAGGCTTGGGCACCTCGATGGCGTGGCACGGCCGCAAGGGCGTGGACGCCAAGAACGCGTGGTGGATGTCCGATCACGTCGTCCACGGCGCTCGGGCCGAGGGGCCGTACGTGGGCGCGACGGGCTTTGGTGTGAAGTTCGAGATGGACGTCGAGACCAAGAGCACCGGCAAGCGCGACAAAATGATCGAGATCGGCGTCTACACCGTCAAGAACGGCAAGATCGTGCAGGAAGAGTTCATGTACTTCGGCGGGTGAGACGTGGTGCCGCCGTCGCGCGGGTGCGGGGCCTTCGAGGCCCCGCGGAAGGCTTCTTCATCCATCGGAGATCGGGAACTGGGACGGCGGGGCCTAGAAGGCCCCGCTCCCTTTGCGACGCTCGCGTTCGACGCTGATCGCCTTGATTGCCTTGCCGAGCGATTCGTCGAGGTTCTCGTTCACGAGGAAGAGGTTGTACACGCCGCAGTTGTGCGCGTGCTCGATCTCGGCCTTGGCTTGGGCGAAGCGCTTCTGGATCGCGGCCTCGTCCTCGCGCTTGCGGCTGCGCAGGCGTCCCAGCAGCACCTCCTCGCTCGGCGGTAGGACGAAGATCGCGTAGGCCTCGGGAATCTGCTTCTTGACCGTGATCGCGCCGACGACGTCGATCTCGAGGATGACGAGGCGGCCGCGTTTGAGTTGTTCAAGGACCCACGCCTTGGGCGTGCCGTACTTCTTGCCGTAGACGCCCGCGGTCTCGAGGAAGCCGCCCTGGGCCTTCATCGCCTCGAACTCGGCGTCCTCACAGAAGTGGTAATCAACGCCCTCGACATCGATGCCGGTGGACTTGCGGGTGGTCCACGAGACAGAGAAGACTGAATCGGGGATGGACCGTTCGATGCCGCGGGTGATGGTGGTCTTCCCGACGCCCGAGGGGCCGGAGATGATGACCACCATGCCGTCGTCGGTGTCGGTGGGGAGACGATGGGCCGGGCTGGGCAGATTGGAAGCGGGATGGTGAGCGTCGGTCGACATCGAAGAGTCCGTGCAGAGCCGCAAGGCTATGCAAAACCCCGGGCTGGTGCGCCGGTACCGACAGGGATTCAATCCGGCCGGGTGAAAACCGCGGCCGCGGCATCGAAACACCGCGAAGAAAGGCAGACATGCGCGAGGCGTTCGACAGCGAGCAGTTCCGGGCGGCGGGTCACCGGGTCATCGACGCTCTGGCGGATCATCTGCGGCAGACGGGCTCGCGGGAGGTCCCCGTCCTGCCGTGGCGTGATCCCGTCGCGGCCGTGCACGACTGGGGGCTGCCTCCCAGCGAGGGCGGCGGGTTGGACGAGGGACTCGCCACGCTCGCGCGGTGGATCGAGGCATCGAATCACCTGCACCACCCGGGGTACGTCGGGCATCAGGTGCCGCCGGGATTGCCGCTGGCGGCGCTGGCCGACGCGGCGGTGTCACTGCTCAACAACAGCATGACGATCTTCGAGATGAGCCCCGCGGGTGTGCCGGTGGAGATCGCGGTGGTCCGCTGGATGTGCGGCACCCTGGGTTTCGGAGCCGAGAGCGGCGGCGTCCTCTGCGACGGCGGATCGATCGGCAATCTCACCGCGCTCGTCGCGGCTCGCGAAGCGGTGGTGGGGAGCCGCGCTGGCGAGGTCAGCCATCAACCACGGCTCGCCGTGCTCGCGTCGGATCAGGCCCACTACTGCATCGGGCGTGCGGCTCAGGTGATGGGCTGCGAGTTTGTTCCTGTGGCCAGCGATGCCGCGTACCGCATGGACATTGCGGCGCTTGAGGGCGAGCTCGACCGGGTCGCGCGCGAGGGCGTCCGCGTTTTCGCGGTCGCCGCCAGCGTGTGCAACACGCCCACAGGCTCGTTCGATCCGCTCGAACCGATCGCCGACATGTGCCAGAAGAAGGGCCTGTGGCTGCACGCCGATGGCGCCCACGGCGCGAGCGTGGTGCTTTCGGAGCGGCATCGGCACCTCGTCCGCGGCATCGAGCGAGCCGACTCCGTCACGTGGGACGCCCACAAGATGCTCATGATGCCCTCGCTCGTGACCGGCGTGCTCTTCAAGCGCGGCGACGCGGCGTGCGAGACGTACGCGCAGCGATCGTCGTATCTCTTGGACAGATCGCCTAAGGAAGAGTGGTTCAACCCCGCGCACATGACCATCGAGTGCACGCGCCGCAACATGGCCGTGCCCCTGTATGTTTCGCTGCGGGCCTACGGCGTGCGCACGTTCGCGGATCACATCGACCACACCGTCGCTCTCGCGCGACAGTTCGCCGCGGAGGTGCAAGCCAGCGGCGACTTCGAGCTGGCGCTCGACCCGCCGCTGAATATCGTGTGCTTCCGCTATCGCCCCGCGGGAATGCCGGAGGGAGCGAAGCTCGACAATCTGCAGGCGCGGCTGCGCGAGCGTGTGCTGCGATCGGGAAAGTTCTACTTCGTCAAGACCCGCCTGCGCAGCGGGCTCTTTCTGCGGACAACGCTGCTGAACCCTCGGACCACTATCGAAGATCTGCGCACGCTGATGGAGACCGTGCGTGTCGCCGCGGGCGGGGACAACGAGCAGCCGTGACCGCCGGTCGTGCTCGGGATCGGCGGCGCGTCTCGACACGGGTCGAACATGCGGCGTGTCGGTCCGTCGGTCAGGGTCTTGGGAGTTGCACGTTCAGGTAAACTGCAGACTCTCACGAGGGTCTATCCATGCGTCTCCTGTACATGGTTGCCGTGCTCATCGGTTTCGCCGTGACGGCCCGGGCCTCGGTCCTGCCTCGCCACGCGTTCACCTACCAGGGCGCGCTCAGCGACGCCGGGGCCGCCGCCAACGGGACCTACGACCTGCGTTTCACGTTCTATCCCGAGGCGTTCGGCGGCTCGCCCGCCGGCGCATCGGTGTGCGCCGACAACGTCCAGGTCAACGCCGGTGTCTTCACCGTCGTTGTGCCCCTCTTCAGCCCGGCCTCGGGCGAGGCGTGGCTGAACGTCGAGTTCCGCAAGGACACCGGGCTGGGCTGTTCGGACAACTCCGGATGGACCGCGGTCCAGCCGCGGCAGCGACTGCAGCCCACGCCGCAGGCCGTGTACGCGCTCGCGCTGGCCCAGGACGTCCCGACCATCCCCGGCGCGGTCCGCTTCAACGCGGCCACCCGCACGTTCGAGGGCTTCGACGGTCAGTGGTGGCGCGAGTTCACAACCAGCGATCCGATCCTGCCCGAGAACGTCTTCGTCACCTCGTCGGTCGTTCAGACGAATTTCACGGTTCCCGACGGCGTCACCACCCTCTTCGTTGAGCTCTGGGGCGGCGGCGGGGGCGGCGGGCACGCAGGCACCGCGGCCTTCGCCAGCAGTGTCGACTGCGGCACCCTCTCCCTTCGCGCCGGTGGCGGCGGAGGAGGTGGCAGTGGCGCGTTCATTCGCGCGTCGCTCGAAGTCACGCCCGGGGAAACGCTCACCCTGTTCGCCGGTGTGTTCGGTCTTCCGGGTCTGTCGCGCGGCTCCGCCGGCGGCGACGGCGGAGTCACCAGCATCCGCCGCGGCAACACCGTGCTGCTCGCGGCCCCCGGCGGCAAAGGTGGGGGCGGCGGCACCAACAAGGTGCCGGCCAGCGCCAATTCCTGCGGTCTGCTGCCCGAGGCCAGCGCTGGAGGCGCGGGTGGCGCGGCGGGCACGCTCAGCGCTCCGGGGAAAGTCCTGTTCACCGCCGAGGGCAACGTCGGACAAGCCGGTCGCGGGCCACGCTACACGACCGGTCCGTGTACGTCCGACACCTGCGCCGGCGACGGGGGCGTGGAAGTGTTCAACGGCCTGATGCTCGACCTTCCGCCCACGCGCGGCGCCGGGGGTGATGGTTCCAAGTCGGCCGCGACGCCGATGTCCGGACAGAACGGCGGCATCCGCCTCTCGTGGTACTAGCTGGTACGAGCGCCCGCTACGGACAGACCAGCCGGTCGTACGCCACCGCGAAGATGCTGAAATCGGCATCGTCCACCACGCCATCGCGGTTGAGGTCGGCGGGGCACGTGGCGGGCATCGCCGGATCGGCGCAATCCAGGATGTTGTACGCGACGGCGAAGATGGTGAAATCGGTGTCGTCTACCAGTCCATCGGTGTTGATGTCGCCGACGCAGGATTCGCTGACGTACACGCCGATGAGCCCGGCGCCGTCCTTGGTGAGGATGATGGACTGCCGCGAGTCGCCGGGGGCGAGATCGGTGACGGTATTGCCGTTGTTGTGGTACATCGACGCGACGCCGACGAAGAGCGGGTGCGGCACGCCGATGCTGAACTCGCCCGAGATGCCGTTGTAGTTGGGTCCGTAGCTGAGGCCAAAGTTGTTCAGGAACGGGTTGAAGACCAAGGGCTCGTTGATGCTGCCGGTGCCGCCCGCGATGTAGACGTTGCCGCCGGCGTTGACGTAGTCCGTGAGCACCTGCGTATCGACGGGCGTGCCAGCGAGGAAGACCGCGTCGTATGTCAGGAAGTTGGCGACTGTGACTGGGGAGTTGGGATCGACGATCCACTGATGACCAGCGCCCGTCATCGCGGTGCTGACGGCGGTGTTGTTAAGGCCGAAGTTGGAGGTCCGCACCAAGAAGCGACCGGCCCCGCCGCCTGCAAAGAACGCCGCTACGTTGCGGGCGTACTGCGTCATCGTCGGCGCCTGCGAGAACCCGGTCGTGCTCAGCGGCCACTCGTCGTGGTGCACGATGATGCGCCCGGCCGGTGACAACGCGGGGAACACGGTCGAAGCAACAACGATGGCGATAGCGGTGCGCATGTTCAAGTTCCAAGGGGCCGTGCCCGGAGTCCTTGGCGTTCGCTCTGCGATGCGCTGTCCGGGCTGGAAACCACGATATCTTGCGGCGTCGCTCGATCCAAGTGATTTATCGACGAATCCGTCGCGCGGCTGGCGTTACGGCCCCCTCCGTGTGTCACACGCTTGGCATCGCGTCACCGGTTCGTCTCGCGGTTGGGATCGCGTCCCTATTCGGGCCGCCATCGCGATCGCGGCTGTGTCACACGCGTGTTTCGTCCATCGTCGGAACGCCGCGCGGTACAATGGAATCGTTGGCCGAGACAATCCGGCGGGACATGCACGTCCTGTCGATGTGAGTTGTCCCGGGCACCAGATGCTCGGCCGGAAAGGCGGGCAACATGCTGACCAGAAACATCGTCTTTGTGGCGGGCGCCATCGCGGCCGCGAGCGCCCAGGGTGTGCGTGCCGAGCACTCCGTCTACGGAGACGTGACAACGGTGGGGCTTGCCGGTCCCTCCGCACAGAGCGTGAGCTTCCGCGTGGGCGGCCGATTGTCCTCCAACCCCGGGTTTGCGGTCGCGAGCTTCGGCCTTGGAGGGTACCGGTTGGCCCTTGATGTTCTGTACGGCGTCAACAACTGGACGATCACCGGCGCGTACCTGACCTTTCAGCAGTCCGTCGCCACGCCGCCATGGGCACCCGGCGGGGTCAGCGTGTACTGGGCAAATCATGTGGTGTCAAGCGCCGGACTGGTGTTCGACGGCGCGCACGTCGGGGGCAACTCGCAGGTGTCGCCGCAGGGCGTGCCGCACGATCCGGCAGCGCTGGCAACCTTCGCGTACCCGACCGACCCTCTGAGTGCCTATGCGTACGTGCCCCTTGCTCCGTCGAGTTCGCTGCTGGGATCGCTGAACTCCTTCGGCGAACTCACGCTCGTCTTCGAGGCCGCGGATTCCGACGTGCTCGCCAGCTACAACGGTGTTGAGTTGTACTACACCGCGGAGCGACCGGTGGTGCCGGCCCCCGGATCGGTGGGCCTCACGATTGCCTTGAGTGGACTCATGATGAGGCGACGCGTGCGGCACGCATGATCGCAGGATCGCCACGGGTGCAGCGGGGCGCCGGCCGTTCACGCAACGACGCGACGGCAAAGAGCCTCGGCGCTCCACGCCCCCCGGCGTGCATCACGTGAGGCAGGTGCGACTCGCCGCAGATCAGTCGTGACCCGAACGGATGCCGCGGGGTTGCTTCGCATCAGGACGCGTCGCTCACGGGCACAGCAACTGGTCGTACGCCACGGCGAAGAGCTGGAAGTCCAGATCATCGACGACGGCGTCGGTGTTGAAATCGGCCGGGCAGCCCGTAGGCATCGCCGCGTCTGCGCAATCAAGGATGTTGTACGCGACGGCGAAGATCTGAAAGTCGAGATCGTCAACCTGATTGTCGTTGTTGAGATCGCCGACGCACGCGGCGTTGGCGATGATCTCGATGTCTAGTGTGCACGACGAGCCTGCGAACAGGCCGTTGAAGAAATTGAAGTTGCTGGCGGCAGTAGCTTCCACGACGAGGCGGTACGTTCCCGCTCCCAGCGTGCCCTGCTCACCATCGGGCTGGGTGCCCATGGAGTACGAGAGGATGGGGTCGCCGCCGATGGGCCCGAACGAGCCGGTGGAGTCGGCGTGCGTGCCGCCGAAGTTGCCGTCGATCACGCGGTAGCGGCCTCCGGCCGGGAGAGTGAAGTCCACGGTGATCGACGCCGTGCCGAGAGCAAGCCCGGCGATCATGAAGTCGCCGGGGTCGACATCAGCCCCGGCATTGCCGCTGAGGCTGAGAACATTGCCGACGGCGGCGTACGACGCGGACGCGCTCGCGGTGCTGGAGCCGTCGCCGCCGCTCAGCGAACGGCTGAGCGGGTGATCGCGCGAGTCGGCGAGGCCGACGCCCGAGGAAACGCCGCCGGAGCGTGCGATGAAGTCGTCAAACGGGCTTTCGCCGGAGACTTCGGACTGGACGAAGAACGAGAAGGAGGCCGTGGACCAGACCTCGGCGTGGGCGAGCGGAACCGAGGCGCCGATCACGAGAGCGCCGACGAGCGATAGGCCACGGATCGACGTGTGACGAGCTGTGCGCGGCATGAGAGCCTCCCGGAAGAGGCTACCAACGATGGCAAGCGGCGTTGTACGACCGGATCGCCTCCTTAAGGGCAGATCAACTGGTCGTACGCGACGGCAAAGAGCTGGAAGTCCAGATCATCGACGATGGCGTCGGTGTTGAAGTCGGCCGGGCAGCCCGCGGGCATCGCCGGATCGGCGCAATCGAGGATGTTGTACGCCCCGACAAAGAGCTGAAAGTCCGCGTCGTCTACCAGCGTGTCGGCGTTCAGATCACCGACGCACGTCGCGGCGTCCACGCTGATGCGGAGATTATCGATCGCCCACGACTCGTCGTTGAGGTCCTGGATGCCCGGACCCTCCATCGTGAAGGTGATGGTGGCCGTGGACGCGGAGTGCGCCAGGTTGTGAAACCGCGGCTCGAGGCTCATGTCGTACGCGCTGTCCGTGTAGTAGCTGCCGGGCCCCGAGAAGCCGAGATCCCATCGCCGTGCCAGCACACCGCCCGGAGGCGCGACATACGTCTGGTCCTGAGCCGCCGTCGCGTTCGCGAACGACTCGCGGAAGATCGAGACGCCGTCGAGCTTCACGTTGAAAAAATCGCCCTCGGGAAAGGTGCCCGTGCCGTCGAGCGAATCGATCGCGGCGAAAAGGAAGTCGAGATCGAGCGTGCTGTGCGGCGGCAAGCCGCTGAGCGTGACCGTGACCGTGTTCCCCGTCGGGCTACGCAGGAACGAGCCACCGAACGTGTAACCGCTGGGGCCCAGACCGGCAAAGAACTGAACCGGCGTGATGGCGGCTTGCCCGGGCGTCACCGCTGGCGGCATGCCGCCGTCAAACGTATCCGAGAACACAACCGTGCCGGCGCTCCCGAGCGGCGCGGCTAAGCACAAGGCAAGCATCCACGAAATCGCGTTGTACAAAGCACTCTCTCCTCGATCCCAACCCCGTACTCCACCATGGCGCCAAACTGTATCGACGCTGTCAAGGATGCCGCTGTCCACACCCGCCACGTTGTCACGGCTCCGTTTGGTTAGTGTGAGCGTGCAACGTGTCATCCATGCAATCCACTCACGCCATCCCGCCGACGCAGGCCGACGGTCGCTGCGGCGCTGGAAGCGCGTCGTGCCGCCCGGGAACCACACGGGCGTGGAACGGCGCGGCGATCACGGGCAGATCAGTTGGTCGTACGCGACAGAGAAGATCTGGAAATCCGCATCATCGACGACGCCGTCGGTGTTGAAATCGCTCGGGCACGCCGAAGGCATGACGGCGTCCGCGCAGTCGAGGATGTCGTAGGCGACGACAAAGATCTGGAAGTCAGCGTCATCGACCACCCCATCGCCTTGCAGATCGGTGATGCAGCCGCTGAACGCCAGCGTCGCCGGCTGGCTCAGCGTGTCGCCGCATGCGTTCGAGAAGGTGGCGACGAACTCACCGGCGTCTGACGCTTGCGCGTTGATGATGGTGAGCGTGGCGATCGTGTCGGTTGTGGGAGACTCAAGAAACGCCGACGCCTGGCTCACCACGCCCCCGCCGATGCTGGCACCTCCCGGCCCATTGGAGAGGGGAACTCCGTTGCGGAGCCACTGGACGGATACATCGCGATAGCCTGCGCCCGGCGACGCTCGCAGCACCACCGTTTCGCCCGAGCGAGCGACGACGTCATCGGCGGATGTCGCGACCGTCGCGGCGCCTGTCGGCGCGTAGACGGCCAGGCCCGCGGCGATGACCGAGCCCACCTGACGGAAATCGCCGCCGAGCAGCACGCGGTCATCGGACGTTTGTAACACCTCGAACGGCGTCCGCGGCGGAACGCCCGCACCAAGCGCTTCCCAGGCCACGCCATCCCAACGGGCGATCCCGCGCGCCGGCAACCCGTCGAGCGCGGTGAAGTCGCCGGCGATGATCACCCGGTTTCCTTGAACGCTCATCGCAGCGACATCGTCGTTCGGGACGGCGCCCAGCTTCAGCCATGACGCCCCATCCCAGCGAGCCAGTGAACGAACCGTCGGATCAGACGCGAGGAAGAACGATCCCGCGGCGACGAGGTCTCCGTTTGCCAGTTTCCCCAGCGCGTTGACGCCACCGAAGGGACCGCCGGGCAGCGTGGACCACGCCGCTCCGTCCCAGATCGCGAGATCCTTGACGCTTTGACCACCGGCTTGCGTGATCTCGCCGCCGATGACCAACCGCCCGTCCGACAGAATGGTCATGGCTCGAACACTGGAACCTTGGATTCCGGAACCGAGCGGCTGCCACGTTGTGCCATTCCATAAAGCGACGAGATTCACTGCGACGCCGCCTATGGAGAAGAAGGTTCCGGCCGCGATCAGATCACCGTTTGGCATCGTCTGGAGCACGTTCACGCCCCCGACCGATGTGCCCGAGCCCAAGGGCGACCACTGCGTGCCGTTCCACTGTGCGATGCTCTGGATCGGTTGGCCGCCCGCGGAGTTGAAGATGCCGCCCGCGACGATGTCGCCGTTGAGCATCTGTGCCAATGAGAGGACGATGCCTTCGATGCCGCTGCCCAATGGCTTCCATTGACCGCCGTTCCATGTGGCGATGCTGCGGATCGGTACGCCGTTCACGGACTTGAAGTCGCCGCCGATGACGAACGAGCCGTCGGGAAGCTCGAGCAACGCCCGGATCGTCCCGAAGAACCCGGTCGAGAGCGGCTTCCAAGTGCCTTGGGAAAGCCTCATCACGCGCGCGGCCGAGCCATCCGTGGTGACAACACTTCCGCCGATGATCGTCTCGCCTGTTGGCAGAATTGTGATCGCGTTCACCGATCGCGGGAAGAACGACTGATCGGACTCCAACCCGTTGGCGACGGCAGCCCACGAGACGCCGTTCCAGCGGGCGACGCCGTCTGCTTGCTGGCCGCTCGCGGAACCGAACTCGCCGCCGGCCAGAAGTTCGCCACCGGGTGCAATGGCGAGCGATCGGACCATGCCCGTGATGCCGTTCGAGAGCTTCGACCACGTTCCAGACTTCCAGCGAGCGATCCGGGACGCCGGCGTACCCCCCGCGGAAGAGAAGTCGCCGCCGACGAACACGGATCCATCCGGGTCCGCGGCGAGCGCATGCACGGTTGAGCTCACGCCGGCCCCGAGCGCGGACCATGCACTGCCGTTCCATATGGCGATGTTCTGCGCGGGCGTTGTTCCCGCCGTGCCGAACGAACCCGCGGCGACCAGTGCGCCAGCGGGAAGAACTGTCAACGCACGCACGCTCGGCGAATTGATGCCGCCGCTGACGCCCGCGCCGAGCGCCGACCAGCTTGTGCCATCCCACCGAGCGATCCGGGCCGCGAGAACCCCGCCGGCGATGTCGAAATCGCCGCCAACCACAACGCCGCCATCACCGTCAACGATGAGTGCACGCCCCGGGCCACTCAAACCCGAGCCCAACTGGCGCCACTCCGTGCCGTTCCATTCCGCGATGCGATCCGCTGCCACGCCCCCAGCCTGCCGGAAATCTCCGGCCGCGATCAGGCGTCCGTCGGGCAACGCCGCCAGCGCCCGCACCGTGTTGTCTGTGCCCTCACCCAGCGCCTCGAACGCACCCGTCTGCGGATCCCACGCCGCGATCCGTGATGCCGGAACAGCGCCCGCGGCGATGAACTCGCCCGCTACCACCAGCACCGAAGGACGCGGGCCGGAACCGTCCGGATCCCACATAGCGGAAGCGTGCACCGTGGCATCAACGCCCGGAACCCGCAGCCCGGCCAACCACGCCGGCCCGCAATCCTGAGCGTGCACCGGGAGCGCGCACAAACCAGCGGCGGCACACACAGCAACCGTCCGAATGGAAGGGAACATGCAGCATTACCCCGATGTCGAACCCGCGAAAAGTCCGCGCTTCACGCCGTCCCACGACGCGGACACTCGGGCCGATTCGTTGCCGGTGCGGCATCAGTTCCCAAACAAGTTCTTCTCCGCGAAGTACCCGTTCTGTTCAAAGTACTTCAGCGCCTCGGGCACGCTGGTGAAGATCTTGGTCGCGGTCTCGGTGATGAAAGGGCTGGGGGCCTTCTTGGGTTTCCACACCACGAAGACTTCCTTGGTGTGCTCGAAGGCGTGGTGCAACTCGCGCTCGACGCCGCTGGAGAGGCCGGGGAACTCGGTGCCCTTGGCGGTGGGGATCTCGGGGATGAGGCTGACGATCATGTCGGACTGATCGATGAGCTTGAAGTCGCGCATGTAGATCTGGCCGTCGATGTCGCCGGCGATGTCGAGCACTTCGCGGATGCGGACCCGCAGGGGCGTGCCCTCGGCGTTCTTGGACCCGCCGTAGGAGTGGGGGGTGACGTCGAGGAACTCCTTGCCCTCGCGTGCCGCGGCGATGGAACGCTCGAGCAGCAGCTTCTCGTCCACATCACCCGGATCGAACGTGATGAAGTGCTCGGCGAGCGCGGCACGGAACGCGTCGATCTCGGCGAGTACCTCGGGCATGTCGACCACGTGGCTCATCGGGAACGAGGGGTACACCTTCTTCATCTGCGGCCTGCACGCCAGGCGGAACATTGTCCGCGTCGTGCTCGCGTGACGCCCGCGGGCCATGATCGCGAACTGCGAGCCCGGGATCGCCTTGGACATCAGCTCGGTGGCGAGGATCTCCTCCTCGCGCCAGACCATGCAGTCCTTGAGCGTCGCGTCGATCTCGTGCTCCTTGTGCAACCGATCGTGCACCACCTCGATGTTGTCCACAAGGCAGATGAACAAGTCGGGCTGGAACTTGGCGATCTGATCGAAGTCGAACGCGCTGAACAGTCCGTGGCGCCAGCGAAAGGTCGCGTGGGTGTTCACGATCACGTTCTTCTGATCGCGCGACTCGGCGATGATGTCCTTGAACGCGGCACGCCGCAGCGAGTTGAGACGCGACAGCGGCAGATCGAGGATCCGCCCGCCCTTCACGTCCGGGGCTTCCTTGTACATCATGTCGCCGACGTGGAAGACCGAGAGCGCTTCGCCCTGCTGGCCGGCGAACTTCGCCACGTTGTCGAGGTACGGCTTCTTGTCCATCCCGATCTGGCCGGTGACGATGACGCGCATGGACGATCTCCTAGGGGGAAAGCCTAGGTTCAAGGGCGAATCCGCGTGATCTGGCGGACGCGTGCCTTGCGTTGACGCGCGCGTGACCGCGCCGGATCCTGCCAGTCCTTCTCCGGAGCGTTCATCTCGGACGCGCCGAAAGACGCTGGCGGGTTACTGCCGGAAGTTCAGGATCGTGTACGTCACGCTGTCGCCCGCATCAACCTGGAAACTGCCCGACCCGAAGTTGCGGGTGACCCACAGACTGCAGGCCTGTGGGCCGGGGGAGACCGGGATCACCAACTTGCCGGAGAACGACTGGTGCACGCCCGCCTCATTGAAGAAGAAATTCACCGGCGAGCTGAACGTGTTGCCGATCCGGAAGCGGAACTGGAAGCCGGTCTGAGGGATGTTGGTGAAGCCGCTGATCGAGAAGTCAACGACCGCGATGCCCGCCTGGAAATCGCTCGAGCTCAGGACCGTGTAGGGCAACTGCGACTCGCTGACGGGGTTGATGATGTTCGACGCGGGCGTGGTCACGAATGAGAACACCCGCGGCGGATTCGCGACCGCGAGCGGTGTACCCGTGATCCCGTTCCAGGGTGCGCTGCCGGCCGTCGTTGCGCTGTCGGCCGTCGTCGCCCGATCGGCTGTCGTTGCCTTGTCGGCATTCAGCGCCCGACCCGCAATCGGCACGATGGCCAGGCGCGTCCGGGGCGAGATCGGCGTGTAGCCCGAACCCGGGGGTGACTCGACCTCGATCCCGAGCCACAGTTCCCGCGGCGTGAACACGGCCGGGCCGAAGTCCAGATCGGTCGTGAACAGCCCGCTCTCCAGCCCCGTCAACGACCGGACGATCGGGCCAGCGAGCGGCTGATCGAGGATCGAGCTCACTGCGCCGCCGTGGAGGGTGAAGCGGACGTTCGCGTCGCCGCTGATCGGCGTGCCGTCCTTCTCGAGCACGCCCTGATAGGTAAACGACGTCTGCGTTTGTCCGGTGAAGCTGATCTGCCATCCATTGATGGCCCCACCCGCGGCGTCGTTGTTGCTGTCCCACACGTACAGGCGCCACTGGCCGTTGGCGTTCGTGCCGGTGAAGACGCCGAGCGAGGTGTCGTACGGCGTAGCGGGCGCCGGAGACGGCAGCTGCACAATACCGAACTGGGTGGGCTTGTAGGTCCCTTCGAGGATCTTGCCGCCGGGCGTGAGCGACGCCGCGGCGTTCTGATTGAAGTTGATGGTGGTGAGCGAGATCGCCTGATTGCCGCCGCAGCCGCGCATCAGGAGCACCTTCTGCCCCTGCGGCCCGACCAGCAGCACGTTGAAGTCGTTCGGTACCAAGTGCTGCAGGTTGTAGAGCGTGACCGTGATGTCCTGGATCTTCGCCGGCCCGCCGCTGACGTTGATAGTGCTGGGATAGACCCCCGCCCGTCCCCCCGTCGCGGCGGCGTTGATCGGGATGATCATCTGATCGGGGCCGAAGTATGTCTGAGCGCGCACGCCGGGAGCGACAGCGCACGCGGCGAGAAGACCAATGGTTGCCAGAACGAATCGAGTCATGGAATGTTCCTTTGAATGCTGGTGAGTTCGTGATGGATTTTACTGGGGTGAAGATCAAGCGCCAACTCAAACAGTGTGGCACGCGAAGCAAAGACAGGATCAGACCTCACGGCACACCAACCCTCAGGCCGCGCACAAGCCGTTGCGATTCGGGTCAATATTCTCGGATCCGACGTTACTGCCGAATGTTGAGAATGGTGTAGGAAGCCGTGTCGCCGGTATCGACGAAGAAGTCTCCGGGGCCGAACGTGCGTGTGATGTAGATGCTGCATTGCTGCACACCCGCCGGTACGGGGATCACCACCGAACCAGAGATGGTGCTGTGCTCGAGCGACTCGTTGAAAGTGAACATGACCGGGGCGCTGAGCGTGTTGCCGATCCTGAAGCGGAAGCGGTAGATGCTCGGCCCGATATTGGTGTACGCGCTCAGGCTGAAGTCCACCACGGCGAGGCCCGCCTGGAAATTGAAGGCCTGGAAGGTGTGATCGAGCGAGGTCTCAAAGAAACCCGCGTACGAGGCGGCCGCGCTCGAGTTGTTGAATGAGAACACGCGGGGCGGATTGGCGACGCCGAGAGGTACATTGGTGATGCCGCTCCACGGCGCGGAGTTGGCTGTTGCCGCCGTCGTGGCGGTGGTTGCGGTCGTGGCGCTATTGGCGGTGTTGGCGGTATTCGCGGACAGCGCGGTCGTTGCGGTTGTAGCGTTGATCGCGGTGTCCGCGGTCAGGGCGCGACCGGCGACGGGCACGATTGCGAGGCGGGTGCGGGGCGAAACCGTCGAGTACCCCGAGCCGGGCGGCGATTCGACCTCGATCCCGAGCCACAGTTCCCGCGGGAGGAGAATCGCGGCACCGAAATCGATTTCGGTGGTGAACACGCCGTTCGCGATCCCCGTGAACGACTCGACGATCGGACCGGCGAGCGGCTGATCGACGACCGAGCTCACGGCTCCGCCGTGGAGCGTGAACCGGACGTTCGCGTCGCCGGCCACAGGGGCGCCGTCCTGCTCGAGCACGCCCTGATAGGTAAACGACGTCTGCGTTTGTCCGGTGAAGCTGAGCTGCCATCCATTGATGGCCCCGCCCGCGGCGTCGTTGTTGCTGTCCCACACGTACAGGGTCCACGCGCCGTTCGCGTTGGTGCCGGTGAAGACAGCCAGCGACGTGTCGTAGGGCAGTCCGGGCGCCGGCGACGGAAGCGCGGCCGGGCCGAACTGGGTGGGCTTGTACGTGCCGGGGAGGATCTTGCCGCCAGACGTGAGCGACGCTGTAGCGCTCTGGTTGAAGTTGATCGTGGTGAGCGAGATCGCCTGATTGCCGCCGCAGCCGCGCATCAGGAGTACCTTCTGCCCCTGCGGCCCGACCAGCAGCACGTTGAAGTCGGACGGTACCAAGTGCTGCATGTTCGTGAGCGTGACGGTGATGTCCTGGATCTTCGCGGGCCCGCCCGTCACGGCGATGGTGCTGGGGTACACCGTCGCTCTGCCGCCCGCCGCGGCCGCGTTGGTTGGGATGATCATCTGATCGGACCCGAAGTACGTCTGGGCACGGACCGGTTGAACAGCCGAGAGCAACACGACGATCCCAACGGCAAGCAAGGAGAAGTGACGCATCGAGCATTCCTTCGAGTGTGCGGCGGTCCGAGCCGCGGACGCATGAACAGATCAGTTCGGATCAACAAGCCAACAAAGCGCGAGCAACAGGCAGCGGGACAAGGTCGTGTGCGATGGCGCGGGGGCCGAGAGAGCGAGTGGCGAATTGACACCGCGGGCGGATGCTACTGGCGGTAGTTCACGACGGTGTAGGTGATGGTGTCGCCGGTGTTGAAGCCGAGTGACCCGGAACCGAGCGTGCGTTTGGCCGAGAAGTACATCTCCCACACTCCCGCCGGAACCGGAATCACGAACTTGCCGGAAACCGTCTTGTGCTCCTCGAACTCATTGAAGGTGAATCGGATCGGCGGGCCGGAAACCGGAGCAAAGCCGCCGATAGAGCACTTGATCTCGAAGATGCTCGGCACCGAATCGGTGTAGCCGCTGAGCGAGAAGTGCACGACCGCGATGCCCTCTTGAAAGTCGAAAACCTGCGCGGTGTGATTGATGAACCTGGAGTTGTCCGAGCTGAACGGATAGACAACGGATGTCGACGAATCCGCGAACGAAAACACACGGGGCGGGGTGGAGACAGTGATCGGAACGTTCGTGATTCCAGTCCACGGCACGGCGTTCGCCGTTCCGGCGGTGGTTGCCGTGGTTGCGGTCGTCGCCGTGGTCGCGGCGGTCGCGTTCGTTGCGCTCAGCGCAGTGGTCGCGGTCGTGGCGATGGTCGCCGTGTCAGCGATCAGGGCCCGACCAGCGACCGGCACGATGGCGAGGCGCGTACGCGGCGCGATCGTGGAGTAACCCGAGCCCGGAGGCGATTCCACCTGCATCTCCAGCCACAACTCCCGGTGTTCAAGAACCACGGCACCGAAGTTCAGGTCGGTCGTGAACAGCCCACGCTCGATCCCGGAGAGCGACCTGGTGATCGGGCCGGCCAGCGGTTGATCGGCAACGGAGCTGACCGCCCCGCCGTGGAGCGTGAAACGAACATTTGCATCGCCATTGATCGGAGCGTTGCCGTCCATGAGCACGCCCTGATAGGTGAACGAAGTCTGGGTTTGCAAGGTGAAGCTGATCGACCACCCGTTGACCTCACCACTGCCCGGATCATCAACGCTGTCCCAGACGTACAGGCTCCACGCCCCGTTGGCGTCGGTGCCCAGGAACGTATTGAGCGAGTCGCCGTACGGCTTCGTCGGTGCGGGGGACGGGAGCTGGGCGCTGCTAAACTGCGTCGGCTTATATGTGCCCGGCAGGATCTGCGTGGATTGAGGCAGGAAGCCGGCCGCGAGTTGGTTAAAGCTCACGGTAGTAAATGCAATGGACCTGGTCCTGCCGCACCCACCCATCAACAGGACCTTTTGCCCCTGCGGCCCTACGAGCAGCGCATGGAGTTCCGACGGGAACCAGTGCCCCACGTTGAAGAGGGTCACGGTGATGTCCTGGATCTTCGCAGGACCGTCGGTCACGGTGATCGTGCTGGGATAGACCGATGCCCGGCCCCCGACGCTGGTGGCGTTGGATGGGATGACCAACTGATCCGTACTGACGTACGTTTGCGCGTCGGCGTGCAGCGTCGCGGCGAGGGCGATAAGAGCTCCCAAAACCATAGAAGCGAAACGAGGCATCGTCGTGTTCCCTATTGCGGCGTGTCAGATCCAATCATCCTACCGAATCGGGATCGATGCGCCAACACCATGTCATCGTGCGATCGTGTGAAGAGAGCGCGAATCGCTCGGCCGGCGCGAAGCCCACGTACACACACACACACACACACACACACACACAGCCCGAGCTTTCCCTGGCGAGTTCTGGGACGTCTTCGTCCGTGCTATGGCGCGAATCGATCGGGGCGATCTTGGTTCAGACGTAGCTGAAAGCAATCGGCGAATCGACTTCCGGATGCAAGCTCGCGTGCACCGGGCAGGTGTGCCCCACGCGTTCCAGTCGCTCGCGCATCTCGACGGGCACGCTGGCGGGCAGCGTGACGACGACCGGCAGCCGCGCGATGCGGCGGGGCGCGGGCGGCTGGCTCATGTGCTTCTCGACGGTTGCCGTCGCGCCGGTAAGGTCGAGCCCGTGGCGCTCGCCGAACATCGCCATGGTGGTGAGGATGCACGAGGCGAGCCCGCTGGCGACGAGGTCGGTCGGTGAGAACGCGCTGGCGTCGCCGCCGATGTCCTTGGGGGCATCGGTGCGGAGCGTCGCGCCCTCGGGGTGCTGGAGGTCACACTTCTTGCCGCCGCTGTAGCGAACCTTGATCTCGACCATGGGGGCAGTGTACGTCCCCGACCAAGTCTGCCACGCCTTCGCGCTGAACAACTAATCAGCGAATGACCTTGTAACTGTAAACGGTTGACGGCGGGTCCACCGCCACCGTGCCGTGGTTGCGGATGCGGAACCGGATCTGCGTCGGGGAAGTGACACGGGCGAACTCGAAGCCGATATCACCGGGAAAGTCGGTCTGCGGCGAGACGATGACGACGTCGGTCAGGAGCAATCCGCCGCCCGCGATGCCGATACTCAAAGCCGTCTCCCCGCCGGCAGACACGGAACCGAAGTCAACGGTGGCAGTGCCGCTCGCGACCACAATCACGGGCGGTGCTACGGCGGCCGTCGTTTGGACCGTGTCATCGGGGAACTTGATCCCGCCGTTTGTGGACTCGATCGCGCCGTTCACGGTGAGCTTGGACGTTCCGGTGGTTGTGCCGATCAGCACGTTGCCCGTGTTCGTGTTGCTGATGCCCGTTGCCCCGGCCGCGGCCCAAGGGCTGAACGCGTTGAGCACGTTGCTCGGGACGTTCGTGATCGCGCCCCAGGAGACCGACGCAACATCTTGCGCGACTTCCGCTTCGCCGGCGCGGAGCGCGTAGGACGCGTACGGCACGGCCGTCAGCGGGGTGCGGTCGTCGAGCACGACGAAGTCCGGATCGCCCGGACCCTTCACCGCGATATCCACCCACAATGCACGCCCGTCGAAGCTCGAGGATGGCGGCGCGAACTTCGTCGTAAACACGCCGTTCTCGATCGGCACCGCGAACGCCGTGGACGAGGCGACCTTGTCCTGCGGCACCGTGCTGTTCGGGCTCCGCCACAGGTCGGCGCGGACGTCGTAGACGCCGTTCAAGGGCCCGCCGGCGTTGCGTAGCACGCCTTGATACGCGTACTCCGTCGAGAGGAACGACGAAACGGGCCCGTTGATCGAGAGCGACCATCCGTCGCTGATCGAGCCGACTTCGCCGGTGACATTGTCGCGGACATACAAGGCCCACGTCCCGACCGCGTCGTCGCCGATCAGCGACTCGAAGGACGCGAGGTAGGGCAGACTCGGTGCCGGCGCGGGCATCACTACCGGCCCGGGAACAACCGTGGGGCGGTACGCCACCTTCACCATCGGGTCGCCATTGAGAGGTCTTCCCGAGTCTGCGATGACCAGTGAGAACGCCGAGGTGACCGAGCCCGGCGCGTTTGCGAGCAGCTGCACCGCCTTGCCCGAAGGGGATACAAGCAGCACGGTCAGGTCGCTCATCCGCGGATGGCTGAACTGATGGAGCGACACCGCGATGCTCTGGATCACCAGGCTGCTCGGCACGTTCACCGTGCTCGGGTACAGCGAGGCGTTGGCGTTGTCGTTGATGGTGATCGCCGCAGGGTTGGAGAACATCGCGGCCTGGGCGGACGAGCCAAACCCGCAAGCCGCGGCCGCACAAGCAAGAACGCAAGTAATCAGATTCGAACGGTGCTGCATGACACAGTCCTCCCGCGACAATGTCGCAGACCGTCGAGTTTCATGCAAGAGAATCCGGCACGACGGCAAGATCGAGATCGGCAATCCCAACATCCGTCCGAACACGCCCCGATCAGATCACTTGGTCTCAGCACCCAAAGCCCGCTCCAGGGCCGCTTCCAGCCGGCGGAGGCGTTCTTCCAGATGGGCGTTCTGATCCCGCAACGCGGCGGCTTCGCGTCGCTGCGACTCCAGTTGCTCCTGCTGCTCCTGCATGCCGCGAACGAGGAGCGCGGTCACACCGCTGTAGCGGATGCTGTCCACCTGGCCATCGCGAGCGCTGGTGACGCTCGGGAAGATCGCCGCCACTTCCTCGGCGATCAGGCCCACGTCGCGCCCGCCGCCGTACTCGGCGTTCCACGTGAACTCAACGGGTCGGAGCTTGAGGAGATCGCTCAGCGCGCTTCCGACGGTGGTGACCTCGTGCTTGGCGCGGACGGTGGAGGTGTTCTCGAGCACGCCGCGGAGGCGGCCTCCAATGACGTCGATGCGTCCCGGCGGGCCAAAGTCGGTGTAGCGCAGGCCGACGGTCGGAGTGCCGCCGTCCGGATCGGCGAAGGTGATCTGCACGAACTCGTTGGCGGTCAACGCATCGGGTCGGAGAATGATGCTGTCGGTGTTCTTGTTGCGGAGGATGAGCTTGCCCGCCGCTGCGGAGAACGATGAACTACCCAGCGAGACATCCCCGGCGAAGATGCTCTCGCCCTTGCTGAGGAAGGTCACGCCGTTGCCGGTGTTCTGCGCGATGAGCGCGAAGGTGTTGGCATCCGACGACAGCGCCAGCACGCCCGCGCCGCCGACGCCGGTGGTTCGTCCGCGGACCCCGATGCCGAACGCGCTGCCCGCCTCGCCTACAACGCCGATGCCCGTCGGGCCTTTTGCAGAGCCGAGAGCGCCGACGCCGCTCGGAGCATCGTTGATGCCGGCGACGCCGGAGCTGCTCGGGCCGGCCGAGACACCGAGCACGCCGGTGCCGAAGAAGCTGTCGCCCCGAACTCCCGTGGGCTCGAATGGGCTCGAGTTCGTAGAGATCGGGGAGCCCGCGGCACCCATGATGACCCCGTTGCCGCTTGCGGAATCGTTGGTGATTCTCAGCGCGTGACCCGAGGCGGTCGACATTGAAGCCGAGAAGGGAAGCCGCAGGCTGTTGCTAGTCAGAGCCCGCTGGGCATAGGGCGTCGCGAGGATCATCGTCCGCGGCAGCTGCGGCACGCCGTTGATGCTCACCTCCAGCCAGCGTGCATCGCCCGTGAACGCGTTCGCGGAGAACTGCCCGCTGGCATTGAGCTCCACCGTGAAGCGCCCGTGATCGATCGCCACGCCTTGGATGTCCTGAGGGTTGCCCAGACGGCTGGCCGCAAGCGTCGAGATCGGATCGGACCACAACGAGAAGCTCATGTCCGCGCTGCTGTTCACGGGCGTGCCGTTGTCTGCGACGAAGCCCTGATAGGTGAACGACGCCGGCAGCGCGATCTGGGCTGTTGCGGGAGAGACGCCGCCCGCAAAGTCACATGCCAACGCGGCCGACAACACGAACGAGGCGAAACGATGCATGCAACCTCCGGACGCAAGAGCGCGATGTTCGAAAGCCGTCCCGGTCGCGTCAGCGACGGAAACGGTGTGGTTTAGCGAGACTGCAGCATCTCCTCGATCCGCTGCAGCCGTGCCTTGAGATCCTCGATCTCGCGGCCCTGGGATTCGATCTTCTCGTCCCGCTGCCGGATCTGTTCATCCTTCTCCGCCCGCAGATCGCGCAGCGCCTCGACCATGAGTGCCGTCGTGCTCCGCTCGGTGACCATGCGCATGCCGTCCTTGTCGCGGCTCACCCAGTCGGGGAAGACCCGTTCAACTTCATCGGCCATGAGGCCGATCTGCAGCCCCGGCAGCGCCCGGCCGTTCTTGATCTCTTTCTCGTTGTAGTAGTACTGATAGCCGCGGAGCGTGAGCAGTCGCTCCAGTGTGCCCTTCAGCGGCGACACGTCGTGCTTGGTGCGCGGGTCGGAGATGTTGGCCCAAGAGCCGCCGCCGGGCTTGCTCGCGAGGCCGTCGGAGCGGAAGCCGAAGGTCGGGTTCCAGTTGCCGCCGGGGATGGTGCCGATGGTGAAGAAGTCCGCGCTGGGGCCGGTGACGTTGTCGTCGCCGAGAATGAGCCGCAGCTCCGAGGCGTTCCCGGGCGATGACGAAATGTTGACGCGCTGGAAAGCGAAGAGATCGGAGTTCTCCGCTGTACCCAGCGTGTTGCCCACGCCGCCAAAGGCCAGGAAGTGGGGGGCGCTGCTGGTGCCGGTGACCATCTGGATCGATCCGTCCACGCTCAGCTTCTGCTCGGCGGCGATGTTGCCGATGCCCACATTGCCATTCGAACGCAGACGCACGCGGGGCAGAGCGGCCAAGTTGTCGAATACCTGCCACTCGCTGCCGCTGTTGAGTCCCATGAAGTACTCAGCCTGCGTGTTCTTCGCTCGCACTCCCGCGTACAGACCGAGGGTGGATTGAATCAGCAGACGTGGTGCCGTGTCGCTGATGACCAGATTGTCCGAGCTCGACACCGCGTTGGTTCCGATCGCCACGGAGTTCGGGTAGACGATGCCACCGGCCACGCTCTGCCAAGGCGAGAAGGCGTTCGCCACGTTCGCCGGCACATCGGTGATCCCCGACCAAGGTGCGCCGCCGGACTTGAGCGCGTACGCCGCGTGCGGCGTGGATTCGATCCGCGTCCGCGGCCCGATGACGGTGTACTCGCCAGCGCCCGGCGGCATCCGCACCGCGACCTCCAACCATCGCTCTTTCCCCGCGAACGCGTCGCCGAAGTCAAGACGGTTCGTGAACACGCCGTTCTGAACGACGGTCCCCGGGAAGTCGAGCGTCCCCCCGATCTGGAACGGCCCGGTCGCGGCCGGATACAGCGCGTAACGCACGTCTGCGGCACCGTGCACCGTTCCGGCGTCGCCCTTCAGCACGCCCTGATAGGTGAACGCGGTGCCTTGATCCGCGGCGTTGATGCCGGTGACGTTGAGAACGAGTTCGTAGCTCCCCTGGATCGATTGACCGGACTGAATGCCTCCCGTCGTCGAGATCTGCACCTCGTACGTCGCGCCAGCCTGGAACACGCCTTGTCCGCTGCCGTCTCCGGAAAGGGAGATGTTTACGCCCGGGCCCGTGATGCTGCCCGAAGCCAACGTCGTTTCCAGCAAGTAACTGAACGCCTGGTTGTTCTGTGCGGTGAATTTCGTGTAGAACTCGCTCGACGCCTGGCCGAACTGATTCGCCACGTTCCTCCCGCGCTGGGCCGTGCCCGACGCGGTGATCCGCAGCGGAAGCAACTCCGAGACCTGCGAGGCGAGAGACGCCCCGCCATTGGGGCCTGGCGATCCCACCGACCCGCTGAAGAAGTTGAAGTCCGGGGCCGCCTGCGCGTTGGTTGTGCCCCCGCCCGGACCGGTCGCGCTCACGGAACGGGTTTGCTCCACATACGCCAACTGGCCGAACGCCGATCCGTACAGAGTGGCGACCCAGACCAATGCCATCGTGTTCTTCAACATCTGATTCTCCTCAGTGCCGTTATCCAGTCATTCCTTCTGCCGCCCCGCGGCCTCAAGCCGGTCCAGCCGCGCCCGCAGCTCGGTCAGCTCCGCGCTTCGAGCCGCGGCCTCGCGCTCGAGCGTCGCGAGCCGCTCGTCACGCTGCTTGATCTGTTCGTCCTTCTCCGTTCGCAGATCGCGCAGCGCCTCGACCAGGAGCGCCGTCGTCGATCGCTCCGTGACCATGAGCTTCCCCTCGCCGTCGGTGTCCACCCAGTCCGGGAAGACGCGCTGCACGTCCTGGGCCATCAGGCCGATCTGCGTTCCCTTCATCACCGGCTTGCGCTGAAGCGCCTCATCGGTGTAGCGGAACGAGTAGCCCCGCAATGCGAGCAGGCGATCGAGCGTGCCGTGCAAAGGTTCGATGTCCTGCTTGAGCGTGCGATCGGAGTAGTTGGCGAACGAGCCGCCGCCGGGCTTGGCGACGGTGCCGCCGTCGGGGTTGAGGACCAGCGTGCCGTACTCAAAGCCGGCGCGGCTGACGCCCTGGATCTGGCAGACGCCGTTCTGCTGCGCCGTGGTGCGCAGCACCAGCGCGGTGCCGTTGCCGCTGAACGTGTTGTTGGCACCGACGGTGAGCTCGGTGGGCCCGTTGGCGTTGACATTGAAGAGCGACGTGGTCGAGGGCGACTCGCCGCCGATCGCGACCTTGCCGGTGGGCGAGATCGTGAGGCGTGTGGCGGCCCCGGTGACGTCGCGGATCGCGAAGCTGCCCTCGGCGATCTGGGCCCCAATCGAACCCATGCTCATCAGCGCGTACTGGCGGGTCGTGCCACCCAGGTGCACCCACGCGCCCGAGACGCCGGTGCCGCGGATCAGAGCGGTGCTGGTGTAGATGTCGTTGGCGACCTCGAGTCCGGAGTTCGGCACCGACGGGACGCCGGGCCCGATGCCCACGCGACCGCCGACCGCGGGCCGGATGTTGATGTCACCGACGCCGAAGCGGTTCGCGAGCGTGAGCACCGCGGTTTGGTTGTTGTCGAAGCCCAGGTACGCGTCGCGCGGGCTCTGGGCCGCGGTGCCGGCGCGGATGCGCAGCAGCGCCGTCCCGCCGCCCGAGAGGGCCGCGAGCGTTCCGTCGCCGCCGACGTTGAGCCGCGCGTCGGCCTCACCGGTCGCGATCCGCACGTTGCCGTTGAGCAGTGTGTTGCCGAGCACGTCGAGCTGGGCGCTCGGCTGCGTGGTGCCCAGGCCGAGGCTGCCCTGAATCAGCGTGTTGCCGGCGACGTGCAGCAAGGCGCTGGGGTTGGTGCCGATGCCCAGCGGCGCATCGGTGCGGAGCTGCTGCCCGCTCTGGCTGATCCCGATGTTGACGGCCAGGTCTCGGTCCGGCACCTCGACGCCGTCGACGAACAGGCTCCCTCCCGGATAAATGTTCCCCGCGATCAACGCCCGCACATTCGGCGGCAGGGTGGCCCGCACGCGATAGACACGCCCGGCCTCCAGCCGCACCGGTGCCGTCCAGCCGAAGCCCGGGTAGTTCACTCCGGAAGGGCCCGGGAACAGGAACGTCGTTCCGCCGTTGGTGGCAATCACGGTTCCCTGATCATCCAAGAGATCGAAGGTGACGCTCTCCGAGCTTCCGGGCAACGAGTGCAGCAGCCCGATCAAGCCCGAGCCATTGGGGTTGTTGGCGTCGTTGAGCCAGCCGTCGGCGGTGAGCGTAAGGGTCTGCTCCACCACCGAGCCCGGGTACAGGAACGTCCCGCCGCCGCCGGGGATGTTGATGCTCGCGGGTGCGCCGCTGACGCCGATCACGCCCAGCGGTCCCACTGACAACGCGCTGGGCACGCTGCCGATCGCCTGGCGAGGCGACAACGTCGTGAAAGTGTTCGCACCCGCGGGAGAGACCTCGACCTGCACGAAGCGCGGGCCGCTGAAGATGCCCGGGCCTCCCGGGGCCGCGGAGGTTCCAAAGTCGAGCGCCGCGGAGAAGACGCCGCCCTTCACATCGACGCCGGTCTTGACCACCGCCGGCGCGACGGGCGAGCCCCCGCTGGCGGCATCAAACACCGTGAACCGCATGTCGAAGAGCCCAGTCTTGGGCGCGCCGTTCTGACGCAGCTGACCCTGATACGTGAACGCCGAGCCCGACTGGGCCGCCGCTCCCGCGGCCAGGCCGCTGATCGCGATCGCCGCCAACCAACCACGCAACGACTGCCGAGCCTGCACCATGGTGAGTCCCCTCGTGCCCCGACGCGGCCTCTTCGGGCGGGGCACTTGGCACCAGCGGGGCGACGCCCCTTGGACCCTCAACGATCCTGCGAATATCTCGACTTTCCCGTGGAGGTGGCGATACCAATCAGAACCGCCTCCGGCGGATTGTCCGTGCTAGTTGTCCAGGTCCGTCCGCTCCACCTCGGGTACGATCGGCCGCTCCCGGGCGTCCTTGTCCTGGCGGATGCCGGTGACCTGCCAGCTCACCTTGGCTCCGGGCTTGCCGCCCGCGACCTTGAAGGTGTTGGCGCTGATCTCCTCGGCGACGTACAGGTTCGGCATCGACGCGCCGACGGGCGTGAGCTGGTAGCGGAACTCGCGGTTGAGGGCCTCGAAGTAGTTGGGAAGCGTGATCGTCGCCTCACCGCGCTCGTCGAGGCGGGCGATGCCGTTGTAGATGTTCATCATGTCGGGCGACTCGACGAAGGAGTGGTAGAGCCACTTCTTCTCGGGATCGAGCGGGTGAGGGATGCGGAACGAGCCGCCCAGTTTGCCGACCGTGCCGTTGACGGTGAGGTTGCCGTTGATGGTGACGTTGCCGTCGAAGAGACCGGCCCGCACACCCGGCCCGCTGCCTGTGCCGTAGATGCCCACCGCGCTCGCGCCGGGACCGGCGCGGCCGATGACCGCGACGGTGTTGTTCGCGTTGGCCGTGACATCGATCAGCCCGGCGGGATTGGTGGTGTTGCCCACTCCTATGCGGCCGTTCGAATAGACCGTCAGGCGGTCCGCGCTCGCGGTGGTGTCGCGCACCGAGAACGTGCCCGCGTTGTTGCCGTTGGAGAGCAGCGAGTAAACGCGGCCTCCGGCCGAGATGTTCGAGAGCGACAGGGCGGTGAACGAGGCGTCCGACACAGCGCGGAACACATTGCCGTCGCCGCTGCGAGCGGCGTCGACGGTGAATTGCGGGTTGGAGTTGTTGACACCCAGCAGCCCGGTTGGTGTCAACGCGAGCGTGGAGAGGTCGATCGCGGTCGGCGACGAGGCGCTGCTGCCGATGAGCAGCTTGCCCGGACCCTCGCCGTTGCCGCTGCCGGTGGAGATGAGGTTCCAGAAGCGTCCGTCCGTGCTGAGGTTGCCCAGTGCGAGCCACGTTCCCGCGGGGTTGGTGCTCTGGATGCGCTGCGCGGTCCGGGCCGAGGCAAGCACGTCGAGCGCATACTCGGGGTTAAAGTTCCGCACGCCGATGAAGCCCGTGCTCGCCATCGTGAGCCCGTAGTTCGTCGAGGTGAGGTTGCGGAAGACGAGCTTTCCGGTTCCCTCAGTCGCCGACCCTCCGGTCGAGAACATGGCCCAATCGTGTCCACCCGCGATGCGGGTCGCGTCGAGAGAAAGGAACGAGCCGAACGGAGCCGCGGCGTCGGCGCTGACGCGCATCTGCGGATACGGGTTGGCCCCGCTGCCGCCGGTGACGTGCAGCGGCGCACTGGGCAGGCCCTCGTTCACGCCGAAGTACCGCGAGCGCAGCGTCACGTCGCCCGTGGTGGCGCCGAAGTAGGTCTTGAAGTACATGTCGAAGTTGGGGCCGGCGCTGCACTCGCCGCCCGGGTATGGGTTGTTCGTGGAGGCAAAGAACGACGCCACGCCACCGGGGATCACGATC